>NZ_JBXAMW010000006.1:0-307266 GCF_058801025.1 Rhodoferax sp. GW822-FHT04A08 | reverse complement strand
CACTCATTCAAAAAACCATGGACTTTCAGGCAAAGAACTTGGCAACGCTCAGCATGGTGCGGTAGATGCCCCAGCACAGGGGAAGGCCTACTGCAACCCAGGCAAACACCACAACCGCCGGGCTGACGGCATCGGCACCACCACCTTGGGCGCGGTGCAGCTCATTGGAGACCGCCTTGTCATGCGCCAGGCGCTTTTCCTCAGCCAATTCTGCTTCGGTCATGAACCATTTATTGTCCAGCGGGCGAACCAACAGATTGCAAATGAGACCCACAGCCAGCATGCCGACAAGGATATACATGGTCTGGTTGTAGACCTGCTCGCGTGGAATGCCCAGGCCCAGCTGGTATTCACGCATGTAGTTCACCACCACCGGACCCAACACACCGGCCGTAGCCCAGGCGGTGAGGAGACGGCCGTGAATGGCGCCCACCATCTGCGTGCCGAAAATGTCGGCCAAGTAGGCAGGCACGGTGGCAAAGCCGCCGCCGTACATGCTCAGGATCACACAGAAGGCGGAGACGAACAGCAGGATGCTGCCAGCCGCAGCGCTGCCGGGCACGCTGAAATACATGGCGCCCCCCAGCACGAAGAACACCACGTAGGTCATTCTGCGGCCCAATTTGTCGGACAGGCTGGCCCAAAAGAAACGACCACCGATGTTGAACAGGCTCAGCAACGCGGTAAAGCCGGCCGCCACCGTGGCGATGGACGCCAATTGCGCCTTGTCCAGCTCCCCGAACTTCTTGGCCACACCGATCAGCGAACCACCAAAGACTTCCTGCAACATGGGCGACGCCATGCCGATCACGCCAATGCCGGCGCTCACGTTCATGCACAGCACCATCCAGATCAGCCAGAACTGGGGAATGCCCCAGACCTTATTCACGTGCACATGGTGCTTGGTGATCATCACGTTGCTCACCTGGGCCTGGGGTGCCACCCAGCCTTTAGGTGTCCAGCCGGTCTCGGGTACGCGGTAGCCAAAGGCGCCAGCCATCATGAATACAAAGTAGATCAGCGCCATGACCACAAAGGTCTGCATCACGCCTACGTCGGTAGGAGAGGCGAAATACTTCATCAGGTCGGCCGCCAGAGGGGAACCGATCATGGCTCCGCCGCCAAAGCCCATGATGGCCATGCCAGTGGCCATGCCGCGCCGGTCAGGGAACCACTTGATCAGCGTGGACACCGGAGAGATGTAGCCCAGGCCCAGCCCGATGCCACCGATCACTCCGGAGCCCAAGATCATCATCCAGAACTGGTGCAGGTACACGCCCAGGGCAGAAATCAGCATGCCGCCGCACCAGCACAGCGCCGACACCACACCGGCCTTGCGCGGACCGGCCCGCTCCAGCCAGCCGCCCCAGGTGGCCGCACTGGTGCCCAGCAGCACAAAGAACAGGGTGTACATCCAACCCAGGGTGGAAATCTGCCAGTCGCAGGTGGTGGTGAACAGCTGGCCGATGAAGCCAACGTCTGGGCCGCACTTGATAGCCTCCTTGATACCGAGCGCCTTGCTCAAAGGCAGCCAGAACACCGAGAAGCCGTAGGCCATGCCGATACACAGGTGAATGGCCAGGGCGGCCGGAGGTACCAGCCAGCGGTTGAAACCGGGGCCGGCAATGATGCGCTCTTTATCCAGCAGTCCAGGGGAAGCAGTGGTCATGTTGTCTCCATACGTATTTGTCTTTTGATTTCCAACGCCAATGCGACATTGAAACCACGTCTTTGCGACGTGGGCGGAGTATGCAATTGGGCCGCGATAGGCGTCCAATTGATTCGCCACATGGTTTGATACAAGTTTTGAATGTGGCGGCGCACCAAGTGATGTCTACACATCATGATTCGATCAAGTGACTGTTTTAGAACCCAGAGAAGATTCTGCCGACGCAATCGCTTTGCAATGACCCAAAGACAGGATGCGTGAAGTCGATCCCATACCCGTTTGACAGATACCGAGACATGAAACAGCTGCTCTTTGCCTTTGCCATCCAAATCACCTTTTCAGTGGCATTTGCGATAGACGTTACTCCCCTCCAGAAGCCACACCAAACGCCCGACGGCGCAAAGGTCGTCGATCTGCGCCTGGACCCACACTACCTCTACCTCAAGACTGGTACGAATGAACACGGATCAGACAACGATTTCGTGCGCATCGACAAAGCCGCTCTGCTGGAAGGACGAACCGAATTCGAAACAACGACCTCCAATATTTGGAATTCGATCCAGGCTTCACGTTCGAACCTGAAAGTCGTTGAAGACAACAGGCGACCAGATGAGAACACCTGGCTGTTTGGCAAACAAAAAATTGAAGTCGGACGAGCCTACTGTGCAGAAAACTTGCGCAAGTCGCACAGCTTACGAATAGATGGCAAAAAAATCGCCACGGGGATACCAAACTGCATGGCGCTGCTGGAGCCTGTGCTTTTTGACGGGAAACTATGGTTTGGCACGACCTACCCGGGTGAATATGGTGACTCCCCCGGCGTCGGCATCCTGCTAATTGATGTCACAAGCCGACGCCGCCTGGCCCCCATTCGCAAAGACCTAATAGATAGCCAATCGGGGATCATGCGTGTTGACCCAGACCTTCAAGGAGTTTGGGTTGTCAACGACCACGCCGTTCACTTCTTTGATCGCGCACTAAAGAGAAGGGCGTTGGCTTTCTATAGCGAGCAATTCGATCCCGCACACGATAACTGGTCAACCATACAGATTTCCATCGATCGCAAGATGCACAATCCTTTCGCAGTCGCTGCGCGAATCGTCATGGCACGCGATAGGGACACACAAGATGTAGAGCGCGCATCGCGCCAGTCTTTTGGCCGCTGGCGGTCCATGGTGGGGATTGGTGCTTACGAGAAGGCAGTTGCCGAGCTTCCGCAGCATATTCGCTCCAACTTCTGGATTCAATACGATCCTCTTGAGAGACGTCCTGTCCCTTATTGGGGAAACAGTCTTATGACGTACAAAAATGGCGGGAGAGAGTTCAGGCGAGCGAGCAAGCTTCTCTCGTGCATATACGAATCGGCTGGCTACCCAGATTGGGGAGTCCAGTCGTTGATTCTCAACATTGTGGTTGCTGCAGAGAACATGAAGAACACCTCTGACGCGCAGCTTTACCAGCCGAATTGCGAAAAACAGGCGGCCGTCCCCTGAGTGTGCGGACCATATAGATCACGCCATCAGCAGCCCGCTGTGCGCAGCCGCATGGCGCAGCCAGGCTCCGTCTTGCGCCAATACAAGGCCCGCCTCCAGGGCACGGGAGGGACGCGCCAGGGCGTGGGTAATGAAGCCAATGCGGGTCTTGACGTCAGGCTCCACCAGGGGCAGCGCCTCCAGCTCGCTGTAGCCGCGCACCGTGTCCACCAAGGAGCCGGGTAGCACGCTGCAGACGCTGCCCTCCACCACGCTGAGCATCATGGTCATGATGGAGTTGGTCTCTATGGCCGGGATGACCCGCACACCTGCCGTGGTGAAGGCCGCGTCCACAATGGCCCGGTTGTGCATGGTGGACGTAAGCAGACACAGGGGTAGCATTGTTGCGTCCTTCCAAGACATGGGCTTGCCGATCTGCAAGCCGTTGGCACCGGGCTTTGCCGCCTTGCGCAGCAGAAAGTAGTGCTCCACATACTGCGGCCATACACGCAGCTTGCCGCCCTGCACCTTCATGCGGTCGCTGTAGCCCAGGGCCATGTCAATGGATAGGTCTTCCAAGCCCTGCTCCAGCTCATTGGAGCTCAGCGACAGCACCACTGGCTGAATGCCGTTGTGGCGCGTGTGCAGCATGGCGGCAAAACGCGCGGCAATCGGGATGGCTGTGGGCACGGCGCCAATGTGCACCGCGCCGCGGGGCAGCATGGTTTCGCTCTGCAATTCCTGCTGCAAGTTGGCATGCTCGTGCAGCATGAGCTGGGCCGACGCCAGCACCCGCTCGCCCTGGGGCGTCAACCCGGCAAAGTTGCGGTCGCGCTTGACGATGACCACATTGAACTCACGCTCCAGCGCCCGTATGGCATTGGACAGCGCGGGCTGGGTGATGTGGCACGCCTGCGCTGCCCGGCCAAAATGCTTGTGTTCTTGCAGCGCAACCAGATAGCGCAGGGAGGAAAGAAGGTTCATGGGTGGGCAGCAGGCTTCATGGCGGACCCATGATAAGTGAGGCGGTCGACCTTGCGCGCAAATGTCTTCTGCTTAACGTGCGGATGTGGTAACTTAGCTTCCAAATAAATCGCACGTCCAAACCAAGCCACATCGCTCGTCCCCATGTCATCCGCTGAAAATGCCTTGAAAGACGAGCTGCTGCAGGCCCAGTTGACGGTGCGGGAGCTCAAGACAGCGGTAGCCATCCTGCGCAGCAAGCTGGAGCAAGCCAGTTTCGAGCGCGAGCAGGCGGTCCAGAACGAACGCGTCACCCAGACCAACGAAGCCAACCAACTCCAGAAAACCATTGCGGCGCTGCGTCAGGCTCTGGAAAACATGATGGCGGACAACTACAAGGTGGAGCAGTCCTCCAGTTCGCGCTACCAGAGCGAGATTGAGCAGCTCAAGGGCACCATCATCGGTCTGCGCATTTCCATCGAAAGCCTGAATCAGCAGAACCTGAACATGGAACGCAAGATCAATCAGCAGTATGCAGACGAACGGGCGCAACTGATGCGAACCATTCGCGAATTGCGCTCCAAACTGGAAACGGTTGCGCCCCATGCCTGATAGGTCTGCAGCCCCGGCGCTTACCACCGAAGCAGACTGGGAGGCTGCGCGCGAGCGCTTGCAGCGCTGTGAAATGCTGCTGGATGTGAGCTTTCGCCTGAGCAAGTGCAAGACCCTGGACGAAATCATCGACACCCTGGTGAGCGTGTTCTCCAACGAATTGCGCTGTGAGCGCGGCTCCCTGTTCCTGAATGACCCCAATTCCAGCGAGCTGTATTCGCGCATCCTGCTGCACGGTGCCTTTCGCGAGATCCGCATCCTGAATTCCCTGGGCATTGCCGGTCATGTGTTCACGGAGGGGCAGCCCCTCATCGTTGACGACGCCTATGCCGACATGCGCTTCAACCGCTCGGTGGACGAGCAGACCGGCTTTGGAACGCGCAGCATTTTGTGCCTACCGATCCGCACCTTTACCGGCGAAATCATGGGCGTGGCCGAGGCGCTGAACAAGATAGGCGGCAACTTTACCGAGCAGGACATGCAGTTGCTGGAAGAAATCGTGCGCCAGGGCACCATGGCACTGCAGGGCGCGCAGCTGATTGAGAGCATGCAGGCCAAGCGCCGCCAGGAGATGCAGTTCATCGACGTGGTGTCGGAGATGACCGAGGACATCAAGCTGGGTTCCCTGCTGCAACGGGTGATGGGCGAAGCCACGCGGCTGCTCAATGCCGAGCGCTCTACCCTGTTCCTCAACGACGAAAAGACCGGAGAGCTGTGGTCGGAAGTGGGCCAAGGTCTGGAGAGCGTGCAGATCCGCCTGCCCAACAATGTCGGCATTGCGGGTGCGGTGTTCAGCTCGGGCAAGTCCATCAACATCCCCTACGCCTACGCCGATTTGCGCTTCAACCCCGAGTTCGACCGCAAGACCGGTTTCTTTACCCGCTCGATTCTGTGCGTGCCCATCGTCAACAAGCGCGGCATGACCATTGGCGTCACCCAGGTGCTCAATCGGCGCGGCGGTGCCTTTACCGACGAGGACGAGTCGCGCCTGCGCGCCTTTACTGCCCAGATTTCCATCGCCCTGGAAAACGCCAAGCTGTTTGCCGACGTGCAGGCGATGAAGAACTACAACGAGTCCATGCTGGAGTCCATGTCCAGCGGCGTGATCACCTTTGATGCAGAAGACCGCATCGTCACCTGCAACGCGGCCGGGCTGCGCATTCTGCGGGTGCAGGCGGAGCAGATACTGCACAAGCCGGCAGCCGACTTCTTTGGTACCGACAACGCCTGGTTTGTGGAACGGCTGCGCCTGCTGGTGGGTGAAAAGAGCGTGGTGGCACTGATGGATGCCGAGTTCAAGCTGGGCGACGACAAGGTCTCGGTCAACCTGACCTTGCAGCCTCTGTTGTCTGCCGAAGGGCAGCGCATGGGCGCCATGGCCCTCTTGGACAACATCTCCAACGAGAAGCGCCTGAAGTCCACCATGGCGCGCTACATGGACCCCGGCATTGCCGACCAGATGCTGGCCCATGGGGCCGAGGCCTTGGGCGGCAAGAGCGTGATGGCCACCGTGCTGTTCTCGGACATACGCGGCTTCACCACACTGACCGAGGCGCTGGGCGCGCAGGAGACCGTGTCGCTCCTCAACGAGTATTTCTCGCTGATGGTGGCCTGCATCAAGAACGAAGACGGCATGCTCGACAAGTTCATCGGCGACGCCATCATGTCGGCCTTTGGCATTCCGATGGAGCACAACGACGACCCGGACCGGGCCGTGCGTGCAGCCATCCAGATGATGCGCGAACTGGCCGAATGGAACCGCGCCCGTGCCGCGCAAGGCAAACTCACGGTAGATATCGGCATAGGCATCAACACCGACAACGTGGTGTCCGGCAACATCGGGTCGCAAAAGCGCATGGACTACACCATCATCGGCGACGGTGTGAACCTGGCCGCGCGGTTGGAGTCGGCATGCAAGATGTACGGCACGCATATCCTGATCAGCGAGTACACCTACAAGCAGCTCCGTGGCACCTACTACTGCCGTGAGGTGGACTTGGTCATCGTCAAAGGCAAGACGCAGCCCGTGGCTGTGTACGAAGTGATGGACTACCACACGCCGCAGAGTTACCCCAATCTGGCCGATGCGTTGCACGTGTACCGGGTGGCTCTGGGCAAGTACCGCTCAGCACGCTGGGCCTCGGCCATTGAAGAGTTCGAGCGCCTGCTCGACCTGAACCCGTTGGACAACCTCGCGCCGCTCTATCTGGAGCGCTGCCGGTTCTTTGCCATTAACCCACCTGGTGCAGAATGGTCCGGCGTGTGGGAAATGCAGGAGAAGTGATGTAGCGCAGCATTTCTTGCGCCGGGGCGCCCGGACATTACGGCAGAATGCCGCTGTGAAGCGGTTCAGCAAGGACAGGCGTGGGGGCAACCGTTGCCAGCCACGCAGAGGATTCAACAATAATGAAGTTATCTATCGATCACGGACCCGGCATGTATGCCCTGTTGCAAAGCAATGGTGGGAGCAGAACATGACCGAAGCCAGCGAAACGTTCGTGACCCCAGCATCCAGCACAGATGAGCTGCTGGAATGCCTGCTGATCGTCGCCCGCTCCCACGGGGAATCGCCCACCCGCGAAACGGTGATGGCCGGTCTGCCCGCACAAGATGCCCGCCTGAGCCCTGCCCTGTTTGAGCGTGCCGCCAAGCGCGCCCGCCTGAGCAGCCGGCTTGCCAAGACGCCGCTGGAGCAACTCAAGGACGGCTTGCTGCCGGCCATTGTGTTGCTGCAGCACAAAAAAGCCTGCGTGTTGCTGGGCTTCAACGAAGACCGCAGCCAGGCCCAGGTGGTGTATCCCGAGCTGCCGGACGCGCCGGTCAGCGTGCCCTTGGGCGATCTCAACGCCCAGTACCTGGGAACCACCATTTACGCCCGACCAGCGCACCGCTTTGACGCGCGCACGCCGCAGGTGCGCAAGGCGCGCCAGGGCCACTGGTTCTGGAGCGTGATGGCTGAAAGCCGCCCGCTCTACATGGACGTGCTGTTTGCCGCCCTGCTGGCCAATCTGTTTGCGCTGGGCATGCCGCTGTTCACCATGAACGTGTACGACCGGGTGGTGCCCAACCACGCCTTCGAGACGCTGTGGGTGCTGGCCTTCGGGCTGCTGCTGATGCTGCTGGGCGACCTGGTGCTGCGCACCATGCGCAGCCGCTTTGTGGACCTGGCCAGCAGCCGGGTGGACGTCAAGCTGTCGGCCTTCATCATGGAACGGGTGCTGGGCACGCGCATGGAGCAGCGTCCGGCCTCGGCAGGCTCGTTTGCCTCCAACCTGCGGGCATTCGAATCGGTTCGGGACTTCATTGGCTCGGCCACCGTGGTGGCGTTCATCGACCTGCCGTTTTCGCTGATCTTCATGGTCACCATCGCCTGGATCTCCTGGATGATGCTGATACCGCTGGTGGTGGGCTCGCTCATCATGCTGCTGTATTCGCTGGCCGTGCAGGACCGTATGCATGAGCTGGCGGAAACCACCTACCGAGCCAGCGCGCAGCGCAACGCCACGCTGATTGAAGGCCTGGTCGGCTTTGAAACCATCAAGGCGCTGTCGGCCGAGTCCAATATCCAGACCAAATGGGAAAAGAGTGCCGCCCTGCTGGCCCGTGTGGGCGCACAGCTGCGGCTGCTGTCCTCCACGGCGGCCAGCTCATCGGCCTTTGTGCAGCAACTGGTCAACCTTGCGATTGTGGTGATTGGCGTCTATGCCATCTCCGAAAAGGAACTCACCATGGGCGGCCTGATTGCCTGCACCATGCTGGCCTCACGCGCCATGGCGCCGGTGGGCCAGGTGGCTGGCTTGCTGGTGCAGTTCCATACCGCTTCCACCGCGCTGACCTCGCTCGACGAGATGATGAAGCGCGACGTCGAACGCCCGACAGACGCCAACTACATCAACCGGGGCCGTCTGCAGGGCGCCATCGATTTCCGCGGCGTGGGCTTTACCTATCCCGGCCAGACCACACCGTCCCTGCAGAACCTGAACTTCAGGATCAAGCCGGGTGAAAAAGTGGCCATTCTGGGCCGTATCGGTTCGGGCAAGACCACGCTGGAAAAACTCATCCTGGGCCTGTACCAGCCCACCGAAGGCGCGGTGCTGGTAGACGGCATCGACTTGCGCCAACTGGACCCGGCCGAGCTGCGCAGCCAGATTGGCTATGTGCAGCAGGACATCATGCTGTTTTACGGCACCCTGCGTGAAAACATCACGCTGGGCGCACCACTGGCCTCGCACCAGGACATCGTGCGCGCCGCTGAAATTGGTGGCGTGATCAATCTGGTGAACCAGCACCCGCAAGGCTTTGACATGCTGGTAGGCGAGCGCGGTGAGTCCCTCTCCGGCGGTCAGCGCCAGGGCGTGGCGATTGCCCGCGCCGTCATCAACGATCCACCAATATTGCTGCTGGACGAGCCCACCTCGAGCATGGACTACTCCAGCGAGGAGGACATCAAGCGCCGCATTACCGAGTTTGCGCACGACAAGACCGTGATCCTGATCAGCCACCGCACCGCGCTGCTGGATCTGGTGGACCGCATCATCGTGATGGACGGTGGTCGCATCGTTGCAGATGGTCCCAAGGAACAGGTCGTTACCGCCCTGCGCCAGGGCCGCATTGGAAAGGCTGCATGATGGCTTGGTTTGGCGAAAAAGCATTCAACCGCACCGGCAAACTGGTGGCAAAAACCGCTGCCACCAGCACCGCAACCTTTGGCCCCTTTGTCAAACGGCTGACGCCGGTAGAGGACGAGGTGGATACCGACTGGGCTGGCGAGGCCGACTGGGCCCGTCTGCAGCAGGACCCGATGCGCGCGCGCCTGCTCATGCGGGTGGTTGGTATCACCTTGATCGGATTGATCGTATGGGCCGCGTTTGCCAAGGTGGACGAAGTGACCCGGGGCGAAGCCCGCGTGGTGCCCACCAGCCAGGTGCAGGTGGTGCAAAGCGTGGATGGCGGCGTGGTGGAAGAGCTGCTGGTCAAGGAGGGGCAGATTGTCGAAGCCGGACAGTTGCTGATGCGGGTGGACCCCACCCGCTTCGTTTCCAACCTGCAGGAAAGCAAGGTCAGCCAGGCCGCCCTCAAGGCCAAGGTGCTGCGGCTGGAAGCGCTCACCCGCGGTACCGCCTTCAACCCGCCGCCCGACCTGATCAAGGAAGCGCCTGAAGCGGTTGCCCAGGAGGCCCGGCTGTATGAATCGCGCCGCGCCGAAATCAGTGCACAGGTATCCATCTCGCAGAACCAGTTGTCCCAGCGTCAGCAGGAGCTCAATGAGGTCAAGGCGCGCAAGGAACAGGCCGAACGCACCCTGGAGCTGATGACCAAGGAGCTCAATGCCACCCGCCCCATGATTGCCACCGGCGCGGTCTCGGAAGTGGAGGTACTGCGGCTGGAGCGCGAAATCGCACGCATGAAGGGTGACCGCGAGCAGGCCACGGCGCAGATTTCACGCGTGCAGGCAGCGATTCAGGAAGCCTCCCGCAAGATCGAGGAAGTGACGCTGACCAGCCGCAACCAGATGAGTGGCGAGCTGTCTGAAACCATGGGCAAGCTTGCCGCCCTGAACGAAAGTGGCAAGACCCTGGAAGACAAGGTCAAGAAGGCCGATGTGCGCTCCCCCATGCGTGGCACGGTCAAGCGTCTGCTGGTCAACACGCTGGGTGCGGTGGTGCAACCCGGCAAGGAACTGGTGGAAGTGGTGCCGCTGGATGACGCCCTCATTCTGGAAGTGCAGATCGCGCCCAAGGACATCGGCTTCCTCAGGCCCAACCAACAGGCCACGGTCAAGTTCACCGCCTATGACTACTCCATCTATGGCGGGCTGACTGCCGATGTGATCAACATCGGCGCCGACTCGGTGCTGGACGAAAAAGGCAATGCGTTCTACCACGTGCGTGTGCGCACGCACAAACCCAGCCTGGGCCCCGGCCTGCCCATCATTCCGGGCATGGTGGCCCAGGTGGACATCCTGACCGGCAAGAAGACCGTGTTGTCCTACCTGCTCAAACCGGTGCTGCGCGCCCGCGCCAATGCCCTGACCGAACGATGAATACGCAACACCTGTTTCTTTGCGCCAACGCCAGCCGGCCCAGCCCGCGCTGGCTGGAAGCCTTTCCTCAGGGCAGGAAGGTCGATGCCGCGACACTGAATGCACAGATCGCCGATGGGAAAACCACCTCGTACATCGTCTGGCTGGGTACGGATAACCCGCAATGGCGGCAGACGCTGCAGCAGACCATGGCATCACATGCCGGTACACGGTTTGTGGTGGTAAGTGGTTCCCCGGAGCCCGCCGAGGGCCTGAGTGCGCTGGATGCCGGTGCCATGGGCTATACCCATTCCTATGCCCTGCCCGAACTGTTGCGCGAGGTGGCCATGGTGGTCGATCACGGTGGCCTGTGGGCCGGCCCGGACCTGATCAAACGCTTGGTGGCATCCACCAGCGCCGCCCTGGCGCGCCTGCCGGAACCCGCCCATGGCCCCGGCACCGTGGCGCAGGGCTACGCAAAGGCCTGGGCTACCCTCTCTGCCCGCGAGGCACAGGTAGCCAGCCACGTCGCCCAAGGCAAGTCCAACAAGGAAGTTGCGGACCAGCTCTTTGTTTCGGAACGCACCATCAAGGCCCATCTGGGCTCCATCTTCGAGAAGCTGGGCGTGCGCGACCGGTTGCAGCTGGCCCTGCTGGTGGCAGCCATCCCCGTTGAAAACCGGGTTATCAAGGACACATCCCCATGAGCGAATCCATGCCCGAACTGCCAGAAGACCCCGAAGCGCAGCAAGCCGAGGAATTGCTCAGCCAGTCCGACACCGCCATTGCCCGTGTGCTGGAGGATTTGATCGATGTCCTGATCACCCGTGGCGTCATCCAGTTCACCGATCTGCCGGAGGCCGCACAGGACAAACTCCTGTCACGCCGTCAGACCCGTGCCCGACTCAAGGATTCGCTGCAACTGCTTCCCGGCGACGGCGACGGCGGCTTGCTGTAGCCGGTCTGCTGCAGGCGGTTTGACCGCAAATTTGTACCTTAGTCCAATACCCAAAAAAGCGCCGGGCGCCTAACCTTGGGCCAAGCTCGCGCCATGCCACAGGGCATTGCGTGGGACTTCCAACGACATACATGGAGTTCTCACATGGCCACCATTGCAACCATCGCCGCCATCAATGGCACCGGTTCCGTCTACGCAGTCAATGCCCAGGGCGTGCAACGCCTACTCAAGGCCGGTGACGCACTGGAAAAGGGCGAAACCATACGCACCGTGGGTGATGTCAATGTGGAGCTCCTGTCGGAAGACATGCGTGCCCTGCACATCAACCCCGATCAAGTCGTCAAGCTCGACGACAACGTGTTCCAGTCTGAGCAGACCCCCACGACTGCGGATGCAGCGGTCACCACGCCAGCGACAACCAACACCGTTATCCAGGCCCTGGAGAACGGCCAGGATCTGAGCACCCAGCTCGATGCCACTGCGGCCGGTCTGGGTGACGGCGGAGGAGGTGGTGGCGCCAGCTTTGTGCAGCTGACGCGCATTAGCGAAGGCGTCAACGGCAATACCTATGGGTTTGATTTCAATGGCCTGGGTACTCCGGGAATCGACCCCGGCGTGGGCACCGCATCGTCTACCGGCACGACTGCACCCACGACAACCACTACCTCCACCACGCTGACACTGACCGCCGATCCCGCCAGCGTGGCCGAGGGCGGGCATGTCACCTATACGGTGAAGTTGGGCGCACCTGTCACGTCGGACATGACCATTACCCTGAGCAATGGCGCAACCATTCTGGTGACGGCAGGCTCTTCCACCGGTGTCTCCCAGCCCATCGATGTCCGTTCCAATGACGTCTATGTCGAAGGCAATGTCGATGTAAAGGTCACGGTTGCAACGGCGCAAGGCGGCGGCTTTGACCACTTGGTCGTCAACGATGGCAATGTCGTGACCGTAGTCGGTGACTCCATCGACACCACCACCGTTACCCTGAGCGTTTCCGGCCAGTCCTCCGGGGAAGGCTCTGAAGCCGTTGTGGTCGCCAATGGTTCCACCGTCACGGTGACTGCCCATGTGGATCATGCTCCGCAGACCGATCTGGTCATCACGCTCAACACCAGCACCAATGGCGTTGCCGACACCATCACCATCAAGGCAGGCCAACTCAGTGGTTCGACCAATGTGGTGGCGCATGCCGATATCTCCGAGACCCAGACTGCCCCGGTCAACGTCAACGTGACTGCCGCCACGGGTGGCAACTACGAGAACCTGGACACGTCCGGCGCCGCGGCTTCCGTCACGGTTACCGACATCAAGAACATCACCACCGTCACCATCACCTCCAGCGGCGATGTGACCGAGAACGATGCCGGTGTGACCTTCACCGTCCAGCTCAGCAACCCGCCACAGACTGGTACCACCGCCACGGCCACTGTCACGGTAGATGGGGTCGCTCACGCGGTGACGCTGGACGCCAATGGCAAGGGCACGTTGGTCATCGACACGCACAACCCGGACGTCTACAAGGACGGCCATACCGTCACCGCCACCGTGACTGGCGTCACCGGCGGCAACTTCGAAGCCATCAGTCTGAATGGTGCCACTGCTTCCGCCCATGTTGCGGATGTGACTGACACCACCACCGTCACCATCACCTCCAGCGGCAACGTGACCGAGAACGACGCCGGTGTGACCTTCACCGTGCAGCTCAGCAATCCACCACAAACAGGTACCACCGCCACGGCCACCGTCATGGTGGGTGAGGTCGCTCACGTGGTGACACTGGATGCCAACGGCAAGGGCACGTTGGTCATCGACACGCACAACCCGGACGTCTACAAGGACGGCCATACCGTCACCGCCACCGTGACCGGTGTCACCGGCGGCAACTTCGAAGCCACCAGCGTCGAAGGCGCCACTGCCACGGCTCAAGTTACGGATGTGACTGACACCACCACTGTCACCATCACCTCCAGCGGCAATGTGACCGAGAACGACGCCGGTGTGACCTTCACCGTGCAGCTCAGCAACCCACCACAAACAGGTACCACCGCCACGGCCACCGTCATGGTGGGTGAGGTCGCTCACGTGGTCACACTGGATGCCAACGGCAAGGGAACATTGTTTGTAGAAACACAGAACCCCGACGTTTACAAGGATGGCCATACCGTCACCGCCACGGTGACCGCCATCAACGGCGGCAACTTCGAAGCCACCAGCGTCGAAGGCGCCACTGCCACGGCTCAAGTTACGGATGTGACTGACACCACCACTGTCACCATCACCTCCAGCGGCAATGTGACCGAGAACGACGCCGGTGTGACCTTCACGGTGCAGCTCAGCAATCCACCACAAACAGGTACCACCGCCACGGCCACCGTCATGGTGGGTGAGGTCGCTCACGTGGTGACACTGGATGCCAACGGCAAGGGAACATTGTTTGTAGAAACACAGAACCCCGACGTTTACAAGGACGGCCATACCGTCACCGCCACGGTGACCGCCATCAACGGCGGCAACTTCGAAGCCACCAGCGTGGAAGGCGCCACCGCTTCGGCATATGTTGCTGACACTGTTGATGCCTACAAGGTTGTTCTCTCCTCCGTAAGCTCGGTGGTTGAGGGCTCCGGCGTGGTTACCTACACAGCCACATTGGTTCATGTGAAATCGGACGGAACCACTGAGGCGGTGACCAGCAATCCCTATGGTCAGGCCATTACTGTCACCCTCAGCGACAACAGTACGATCACCATTCCTGCCAACGGCTTGACCGCTACGCATGACATGGTCGTACAAGGCAATGACGTTTATCACGACCCTTCCACAATTTCGCTTTCCATCACAGGCCTTGCCCTTGCCGGTACTGCGCAGGCTGAGTCCCTGACTCCCGATACGACACCGGTCACAGTGTCTGTGACAGACTCCATTGACCCCACCACGGTCACCTTGGGCGCCATCTCGGTAGATCCCACTACCGGATTGACGACGATCTCGGCAACGGTGGATCACGCGCCGCAGGCGGGTTCTCCACTGACGGTCACACTGAGCAATGGTGCAATCATTACTTTTGATGCGGACCACACGTCGGCCACTTCGACGGCGTTCGTGGCGCCCACTGCCACGACAACGTACTCCATCGACTCCAGCCAAACATCTGGTGGCAATTTCGAACAGTTGAATTTGACCAGCACGGCGACGTTGACGGTTACCGATACGCTGATCATTGGTGGCACAGGTGATGACACCAACCTGAATGGCGGCATAGGCAAGGACATCGTTGTCGGCGACCCGGGCAGCACCGCACTGAAGGCGGGACAAAGCGCCAATATTGTCTTCGTGCTTGATACATCCGGCAGCATGATCAGTCCGATCAGCTTCACAAATAGCACGGGAACGCATACCGAAACGCGCCTGCAGGCTCTGGAGGATTCCGTCATTGCAACATTGAAGCAATTGGCGAGCTCGGGCGCTCATGTGGTAGTCCACCTGGACCAGTTCAGTGACACGGCCAGCTCCATTGGAACGTTTGACCTGAGTGAGCCGGGCAAATTGGATCTGGCCATATCGGCAGTGAAAGGCCTTACCCCTGGCGGCAACACCAACTACGAAGCAGGGTTGCAATCCGCGTTGAATTGGATCAATACCGCGACGGTTGCCGATGTGAACAAGGTGGTATTCGTCTCCGACGGACAACCCAATGCTTTGAACAACAACACCGGAAATGGCACCGAGACCACCAACGAATCGTCCAGCACGAGCGACCAGGCCATTGCGGCCGTGCTGGGAACGCTCTCCGCTTCCGGCTCCATCCATGCCGACCATGTTTCCGAAGTGGCCGCCATTGCTGCCAAGGGCTACGACCTGCAAGCCGTTGGCATCAACGTAGGAAGTGGCTTGGGCACCTCTGCTTCTCCTACTGCACTGGGCTTCCTGAGCGAACTCGAAGGTTACAACTACGGCACGGTCACCACCGGACACACAGCCGACAACATCACCACCGCCAATCAACTGGCCAGCACCATCGGATCGCTCACGGGATCACAAACGATAGCAACAGCTGCCGGAAGCGACGTGTTGCACGGCGGCGCTGGCAACGATCTGATCTTTGGCGACGCCATGAATACCGACAAGCTGGCTGCCGACCATGGCTTGACCGGCCTGTACCCTGCAGGTTCCGGCAGCGCGGTGTTCACGGCGCTGGAGAGCGGCAACTCCGGCTGGACCCGTACCGACACAGTGAACTACATCCAGACCCATGCGGATGAACTGGGTGCGGAAAGCGGTCGCAGCGGTGGCAACGATGTCATTTACGGCGACGCTGGCGATGACCGCATCTATGGGCAAGAAGGCAACGACATCCTCAATGGCGGCTTTGGCAACGACACCATCAATGGCGGATCCGGCAATGACATCCTCAATGGTGGTGCCGGAAACGACACGCTGACAGGCGGTGTGGGCGCCGACGTGTTCGCCTGGAGCCTGGGAGACCAGGGCACTTCTTCCGCCAAGGCGGTGGACCACATCACGGACTTCCAAGCCAATATGGCAGGCGAAGCCATCGATTTGCGCGACCTGCTGCAGGGCGAGCACTCCGCAGCGGCCATGGGTGGCACGGCAGCCTCTGGCAGCCTGACCCAGTTCGTCAAGTTCGACCTCACCACGGACGGCAAGCTGGAGATGCTGGTCACGCACGATCCGGTTCACAACAGCGGAGTGACCCAGGCCATTGTGCTGGACAACTTCACCGGGGCCAATGTAGATGTGGCCAAGGCCAGTCTGGCGCACACGCTGGATGCGTCGTTTAGTGCAAGCTCCATCAGTGATGCCGATCTGCTGAAGAAGCTGATTGACACCGGCCACCTGAAGACAGACGCATAAGGCTGTGCCCGCCCGCTTGTGCCAATGGTGCAGGCGGGCCTTGCAACGGAGAAGGTAACTAAGAACTTTGCGTCAATTTATGCGTTGATTGCAGTGAATGCATGTAGTATCGTCGGCAACAGTTGGGAGTGGCATGGCTCCGGTGTCTTAGAGGCCCCAGCTGAATTGACGAAAAGAATATGAATACCACATTGAAACGATCCTTCGTTGCCGCATCCGTGGCGTTGGCATTCACCGCCAGTGCGCAGACCAAGGCGCCTTTACCCGAACCCCTG
Source organism: Rhodoferax sp. GW822-FHT04A08 (assembly GCF_058801025.1). Classification (NCBI taxonomy): domain Bacteria; kingdom Pseudomonadati; phylum Pseudomonadota; class Betaproteobacteria; order Burkholderiales; family Comamonadaceae; genus Rhodoferax; species Rhodoferax sp. GW822-FHT04A08. The sequence goes on along the minus strand of NZ_JBXAMW010000006.1, from coordinate 290,417 downwards.
CTGCAAGCGATCCACAAAGCTGTCGCCACCAATCCCGATGTACAGGCCAAGTGGAATGCCTTCAAGGCTGCGGACAGCCAGCGGGATGTGGCCAAGGCAGGTTTCTTTCCCACCGTTGATCTGTCTGCCTCTGCCGGCAGCGAGAGCCGTGTCACCGGCGGTGTTGATCTGGGCAGCTACAGCGTCAACTCGGCCCAGATCACCCTGGACCAGATCCTTTTTGACGGCCTCTATACCGTCAATGAAGTCAAGCGTCTGGGTGCTGCCAAGCTGACGCGCTACTACGAACTGCTGGACGCATCTGAAAACGCTGCATTGGAAGCAGCGAAAGCCTACGCCGACGTGGTGCGATACCGGGAACTGGTGGACCTGGCCACACAGAACTACGTGGAACACAAGCAGTCCACCATGCTGGTGGAAGAACGTGCCAATTCCGGCGTGGGGAGGCGCGTGGACGTAGAGCAGGCCAATGGCCGTCTGGCCCTGGCGGAATCCAACCTTCTGACCGAGCTGACCAATTTGCACGACGTGAGTGCCCGTTACCTGCGCGTGGTGGGTGAGCAGCCTCCGGCCAGTTTGCCCAGCCTGCCTGATCCATTCAAACTGGTCACCCTGCCCGCTTCCGCTCAAGCCCTGATGCTGGAAGGCATGAGGAACAGCCCCACGCTGCTGGCTGCCATTCAGAATGCCCGCGCCAGCCGCATTGCCGTGGACTCTGCAAAGGCCGCCTACATGCCCCGTGTGGATTTTCAGGTGTACGCCAACCAGGGCAACAACTCGGGTGGCGTCATTGGAGACAGCCGCGCAACCGGCGCGGCCGTTGCGCTAACCTACAACCTGTTCCGTGGCGGCGCCGACAAGGCCAAGGAAAAGCAGGCGGTCTACCTCGCAGCACAGGCGGTCAATCTGCAGGAAAAGGCCTGCCGGGATTTGCGCCAGACGCTGTCCGTGGCCTATAGCGACACACGCTCATTGAACGAGCAACTCATCTACATTGACCAGCACCGTCTGTCTGCCGAGAAGACGCGGGAAGCGTACCGCCAGCAATTTGACATCGGCCAGCGAACGCTGCTGGACTTGCTGGATACCCAGAACGAATTCTTTGAGGCATCGCGCTCCTACATCAACTCCCGGCACGACCAGGCCATTGCCCAGGCCCGCACGCTGGCCGGCATAGGTCAGCTGGTGGTAACCACCGGAGCCAACCGCGATGACGTACCCAGCCCGCAGGATGCGGGTCTGGACACTGCCGACCTGTCACAGACGGAAAGCCTCTGTCCGATTGAAGAGACCGTGGTGGACACCTTGGAAAAGATCAAGGCAGAAGCAGTCATCCCCAGCCGCGCCAAACCGGCACCTGCCGCCGTGGAAATGCCCACGCCCGCTGGCGCTGACAAGTGCGGACGCATCACCCTGCTGCCCGATGAAGACGGCAAAGTGGGCCGTGTCTTTGTCAAGGACGGCAAGGGTGACGAGGTCAAACTGGAAACCGCCTACGCTGCCAGCCTGGACGACTGCCAGAAGGTGACTCCAGGGCAGTCCACAGACCCGCGTTACAAGGCAATGGTGAAGAAGCTGCCAGAAGCAGCACGCTACTACCGCATCAACTTCGTTCTGGGCAAGGATGAGATGCTGCCCGAGTCGGCCACCGTCTTCAAATTCCTGCTGGAGGACTATCGCAAGACGGCCGCTCCCGAGGTCACCCTCATCGGCCACTCCGACAAGGTCGGCGATCCGGCAACCAACCTGCGGCTGTCCCAGAAACGCGCCAAGGCCGTTTACGACTTGCTGACCAAGGATGGGGCTGTACCCAAGTCCGACATTGAGCAAGCCTGGCGTGGTGACAAGGAGCCCTTGCCCGGCACCGAGGGCGCCAAGTCCGAACCACGCAACCGCCGTGTGGAAGTCAAGATTCAATAAAACCGCGAATTGCCAACCAGCCTGTTTCGCAAAGGATTACCCATGAATTCCCTGACCTTTCTACCTGCAAAAAAAATGCTGCTGGCCAGCCTGACGGTCTTTTGCCTCGTGGCGACTGGCGCGAGCCACGCGCAATCCGTGGCCGGTGTCGTGAAAAAGAAAGAGGGCACCGTCGAAATCGTTCGCAATGGCAAGTCCATTCCCGTGGAGGTCGGCAGCACCGTATCGGCGGGAGACACGGTCAAAACGTCCAAGGACTCCACCGTCGGCCTGATGCTCAAAGACTCATCCCGCATGTCACTGGGCCCCAACAGCGAAATGTCGCTCGACAAGTTTGGCTTCAATGCCAACACCTACAGCGGCAACCTGTTGGTCAGCGTGGTCAAGGGCACCTTTGCCATGATCTCCGGGTTGGTCGTCAAGAACAATCCGGCCAATTCGATGATCAAGACGCCCACCTCCACCGCCGGCATTCGCGGCACAACCTTCGTGGTGGAAGTGCCCTGAATTCAGGAGATGCCAGGGCCAGTTGCGCCGTCAAAGCCCAACTTGGCCAGTAGCGGCAGGTCTTCCTTCTTCTCCACCCCCTGCGCCACCACGGTGATACCGATGGCATGTGCGACCTTGCACAGGCCCGTGAGGAATTCCTGATTGCCCACGTTGTCGGCAATGCCGCGGATGTAACTGGGGTGCACCTTGATGTAGTCCAGCGCCAGATCCGCCAGCTTGTCGCTCTCGGCAAATCGCTGGCCGAAGTACTCCACACCGATGCGGCAGCCCAGCGACTTGAGCGTGCGAGCCAGGTCGCGGAAGGCATCAAACTGACGGAACACACCGTACTCAGGCACCTCAAACAACAGGCGCTTGCAGACATCCGGATAGGCCTTGAGCAGGAGGGCCAATTCGTTGCGGAAGTGGAAGTCGGCAATGGTCTCGGCAGAGAGATTGACCGCCACATCGCCACTGCTTTTCTGCAGGTATTCGATGGCCAGTTTGACCACGCCCAAGTCCAGTGGCGCGGTCAAGTTGAGTTGGGCCGCCATGGGCATGAAGTCGCCGGCGGTCATCAGGGTGCCTGCGTCGTCCATCTTCAGGCGGATCACACTTTCGCGGTGCAAGGAACTCTTGCCGTCACCCGACATCACGGGGTAGAAGCTCAGTGCCAGCCGCCCTCCCCCTACCGCTTCGGTCAATAGGGTGCGCCAAGTCTCGGCCGCGATGGCCGGCTTGGCATTGGCATCGTCCAATGCCTCGTAGGTATTGCTGCCCTTGGCTGCCGCCTTGGCCAGCGCTTCATCCGCACTGGACAGCAAGCTGCCCAGATTCTGGTTGCGCGCATAGCGCACGGCACCGATATGGAACAGGTCAGGCACCTTGTCCTTCCACTTGGGCAGCACCTTGTCATGCAGGCGCTCGTAGATTTCCTTGGCGGCCGCTTCGGCCGTGGCATGGCTGGGACAGACCACCGCGAACTCGGCCCCCTTGACGCGGCCCGCGCGCTGACCGATGCGGCCATTCCCGCTTTCATACAACTCGGTTCCGATCTCCTTGAGCAGCGCGTCTGCCCCTTGGCGACCCAGCGCCGTATTGAGATCGTTCAGGTCAGTCAGGCGCACCAGCACCAGGCTGCCGCTGGCGCCAAACTGCTCACCAGTCAGCACCTCGCGCAGGTGCGACAAAAAGTATTCCCGGCTGGACAGACCCGTCACCGCATCGCGATTGACTTTCTTGCGCAGCGCATCCAGGCGTGCGGACTCCTCGTTGAACATGGTCTTGAGTCGCCCCACCATGTCGTTCATGCCGCGTGCCAGGGCCTTGAGCTCCGGTGTGCGTGGCTCGGGGATCAGCACAAAGCGCCGCTCCGTGATTGCCTCGGCCTGACCAACCACCGCATCCAGCGGACGGGTAATGAATCGCAGCAGAAAGGTACCCACAATGCCGGTACCAATGCCGCCCACAACAAACCACAGCAACAGTTCCAGCGTTTCGTCCCAGAGGGTCTTGTAGACGTACTGCTCCTGGCTGGCCAGCGTCAGCGTGCCGTACTGGATCCATTTGTCCTGGATCAGCGCCTGCCCCGGATGGACCACGATGGGAATCAGGTCAATGAACCACTGGGGTGCCCCTTCGATCTTGCCTTCGAACACGCGCTCCACAATCAGTTCCCCCTTGGGAGAGACGATGCGGATGAAGCGGTAGTGCCCGGCATCGAACTGCGCTGCCACCTGCAGCTCCACCGTAACCGGGTCCTTGGGCAACTGCGACAGCGACAAGGCCAGCGCGGTGGCGTTGTCGACGTTCTTCACCTGCAGCTGCTGCTGCAGATACTGCCGCGCCGACAGGACGCTGGTGACCGTGCTGGCGGCAAATGCCATGGCCATGACCAGGATGATGGCAGCCCAAAGTTGTTTGATAAGTGACATGGAGGTCTCGCTGAAAAAACTATAGGTCGGTATCAAAGTCCGTCCTGGCGCATGCGCTCGAGCACATCGCGCCAGCGTGACAGGCGGGTCGTAGGATCGGCACTGGAGGTTGTCGCACCGCCAACCCACAGTCCGTCGCTATTGAAGCTGTACACCGGGGTCAGGTCGGTACGCATGGAGGCCGGGCGAATGCTGGTGACCATGTTGTCCAGAATCACGGGCTCTTCGGTCGGTTGGGCGTAATAGCCCAGCACCATGTGCGCAATGGGGGCCGTGTTGCCGGTCTGGTAACGCACGTACACCAGCCGCAGGCGTTCATTCGGCACGCCCAGGGCCCGCAGCGTCATGTATTTGGCAATCACGAAGTCCTCGCAGTCCCCGGCTCCATGGCCCATGAACTCCAGCGGCGTGGCCCAGTAGTCCTCCACCTTGTAGACCTCCATGTCGGTCTTGTAGAGGATGCGACGGTTGAAGAAGGTGTTGACCTTGTTGAGCTTGTCGTTCTCCGCCAAGTTGGCAGACTCTTCGATCAACTTGCGCCACGCGGCTACGGTTTGTGCGGCATTGGCGCCATATTGCTGCTGCGCCAACATCAGCATGCGGTCAAAGTCAGGCGCCGCAATGCCCAGTGCAAACAGGCCAGCCAACAGCGCCGCGGCCAGACTCCAACGCAAGGCGCGAAGAGCTGCCACCCTGCGCAGGCTTTGAACGGCAACGCGCAAGCCCACCCGGCATTGGGGGGTGAGTGGGTTTGCCATCAGCATGGTGGGGAGATTGCCGCTTACTGGAATACGCTTCTGAGAACCGTGTTCACCTTGTCGAATGGCGGGCAGCCATTGGCAAACACGGGCGACACCACCATTTCGATGTCGGCCTTGCCGCCTGGTGCAATATCGGTCAACGGACTGGAGAGGTCGCGATACAGCTGCGTGCCCTGCCCAAACACCGCCACATCCAGCACCGATTTCCTGGACAAGGTCTTTCCAGACTGGTTGTTCAGCTTGCCGGTGATGAAGGCAAAGCAGCTCTTGCTATTGACCTTGGAAGCCTTTTTTTCCACCTGGTAGTCCAGCGAAAAGCCGTCCCCCAATTCGGCATGGAAACGCTCCACCGTGTGGACGACAGCCGGAGGTGCGGCCGGTTCGGCAACCGGAGCAGGCGCATTGGCGCACCCTGCCAGCAGAGCGCTGGCCACCAGCACTGCGGCATACCCGTCTTGGCCTAGGCCCTTGTTGCGAAGGGCTGCACTGCCAGCCTTTGTATTTGGTTCAAACATCTACGCTCCCGGGTGCATGGTGCACCTCTGTCGCAATTATGGCGGGGACTGCGCCAGCGGCACAGTCCGCGCCAGCAGGCTCTGCAACAGCGCTACGCGCTCAGGTGTTCTTGCTGATGGTGATGGTGGGGAACTTGGAGGAAAAGTCCTTGTTCTTGGCCGCTACCGACAAGGCCACCTTGCGTGCCACGTCCTTGTACAACCCGGCAACTTCCCCATCGGGCTCGGCCACCACCGTAGGCTTGCCACCATCGGCCTGGATACGGATCTGCATGGCCAGGGGCAATGCACCCAGGTAGTCCATGCCGTACTGCGCCGCCATGGTCTTGCCGCCGTCCACACCAAAGATGTGTTCGACGTGACCGCAGTTGCTGCACACGTGCACCGCCATGTTTTCCACGATGCCCAGGATGGGCACACCCACCTTTTCGAACATCTTGATGCCTTTCTTGGCATCCAGCAGCGCAATGTCCTGCGGCGTGGTCACCACCACGGCGCCGGTCAGCGGCACGCGCTGGGACAGTGTCAGCTGGATGTCACCGGTGCCGGGCGGCATGTCCACGATCAGGTAATCCAGGTCCTTCCAGTGGGTCTGGCGCAGCAGTTGCTCCAGCGCCTGGGTCGCCATGGGGCCGCGCCAGATCATGGCTTCGTCTTGCGCCACCAGGAACCCAATGGACATGACCTGCACGCCGTAGTTCTGCATAGGCTCCATGGTCTTGCCGTCCTCGGACTCGGGGCGGCCCTCGATGCCCATCATCATGGGCTGGCTGGGGCCGTAGATATCGGCGTCCAGCAGACCCACCCTGGCGCCTTCGGCCGCCAGTGCCAATGCCAGATTGGCCGCCGTGGTGCTCTTGCCCACGCCGCCTTTGCCGGAGGCCACGGCCACGATGTTCTTCACGCCCGGCAGAAGCTGTACACCGCGCTGCACCGCATGGGCCAGCACATTCAGCCGGGGCGTGACTTCCACACTCTGTACTCCATCCACCGTTCGGGCGGCGGCACTGAGTGCATCGGCAAACTGCTGCTCCTGGCTCTTGGCGGGATACCCTAGTTCCAATGTGAAACGCACGGCACCACCACTGACGGTGAGCTCCTTGATGCATTTGCTGGAAACAAAATCCTTGCCCGTATTCGGGTCGATGACGCTTTGCAAAGCGCCCATGATTGCTTGCTCGGTAACGGCCATTCAATGCTCCTTCTGAGCCCAGAGTCTAGCTCTGCACGCCTTGCCCTTTGCTGCGCAGGCCCAAAGACTGCTGCGACGGACCGGGTTTGTGATGCGCTCTAGGGTTAACCCCCTTCGCCCGGATGCTTGGCGTTTGGCCGCTACACCCCATAATGAATTCATGGATCGTGCCGCAGCAGAAATCCGCGCCACCGTGAAACCCGCCGGGCTCATGCTCTCGGGCGGTGGTGCACGTGCCGCCTACCAGGTCGGCGTGCTCGAAGCCATTGCCGACATCCGCCTGCAATGCGGAGCCGGCCAGGAGCCCAACCCCTTTCCCATCATCACCGGCACCTCTGCCGGTGCCATCAATGCCTCGGCACTGGCCTGCGGCAGTGACAACTTTGATGCCGCGGTGCGTCTGATTGCCCACACCTGGCGCAACTTCAGCGCGGACCAGGTCTATTGCGCCGACCACATCAGCATGCTGCGCTCCGGTGCGAAATGGATGACATTGCTGTCGCTGGGCTGGCTGCTGGCCAAATGGCGGCGCATCAAACCGCGCTCCCTGCTGGACAACAGCCCGCTGGGTGAACTGCTGCGGCGCCTGGTACCGCTGGAACGGCTGCCCGAACTGATCCGCCAGGGCCACATCCAGGCACTTGCCGTCACGGCTTCCAGCTACAGCTCGGGCGAGCACGTGACTTTTTTTGAAGGGGACAAGCGCCTCTTGCCGTGGGTGCGCTCCCAACGCATATCGGTGCGGGACCACATCACCCATGACCATCTGCTGGCTTCCAGCGCCATTCCCTTTGTGTTTCCGGCAACCGAACTGCACATCAACGGTCATACCGAGTACTTCGGGGACGGCTCCATGCGCCAGAGCGCACCGGTGGCGCCAGCCATCCATCTGGGCGCGGAACGTCTGTTGGTCGTAGGTGCCGGGCGCATGAATGAGCCCAAGGGCGAGGCCCCTTCCGCCCTTGCCAATGGCTACCCGAGCATTGCGCAGATTGCCGGACACGCGCTGTCCAACATCTTTCTGGATGCGCTGGCCGTCGATGTCGAGCGCGTGCGTCGCATCAACCACACACTGAACCTGGTTCCCGAAGCCCTGCGCCAGCAGAGCGCTCTCAAGCCCATCGATCTGCTGGTGATCTCACCCAGCCAGCGACTGGACGTGGTTGCCTCACGCCACATCGACGATCTGCCCCACGCGGTGCGCACCATGCTCAACGGGGTAGGCATCTCGTCCGCCAAGGCCGATGTCAAGGGCTCTGCCCTGGCAAGCTACCTGCTATTCGAGTCCAGCTACACCGGCGAGCTGATGGCGCTGGGCTACGCGGACGCACAGAAACAGCGGGCCGAAGTGTGCGCATTCTTTGGCTGGACCGATCCCCATGCAGCCACTGACACAGGCAAAACCAGACCTGGCAAGGAGCGTCGCCAGGATCCGTTGCGGGTGCGGTGATTTCATGATCCAGCTCAATTACTATCCAAAACGGCAGTGATCAAATGCGCCGGAGGGCTGCACCCCGCGTGTGCGTTCCGGGCGGGTCGACCAAATTCAAGGCAGGGAGTTCTCAATGCACGCTGCAGGGCGGCAAACCACGGTGCTGGTAGTAGATGACACCAAGGAAAACTTGTTGATCATTGGCCAGTTGCTGCGCCCCCACTACCACGTGCGGGTGGCCAATTCCGGCATGCAGGCCCTGCGCGTGGCGGAGTCCGAACCCCGTCCCGACCTGATTCTGCTGGACGTCATGATGCCGGACATGGACGGCTACCAGGTACTGCGGATTCTGCGCAGCAAGCCGCAAACCCAGTCAATACCGGTGATCTTTGTCACGGCGATGGATGCGGATGCAGACGAGGAACACGGTCTGTCCCTGGGTGCCGTGGACTACGTCACCAAACCGGTCAAGCCGGGTCTGCTGCTGGCCCGGGTACACGCCCACCTCGAACTCAAGGCGGCCCGCGACGCGCTGGCACGACAGAACGCCGAACTGGACGCCGAGGTCCACCGACGCATGGCCGAGAACGACCTGATCAAGGACTTCAGCCTGCATGCCCTGGCCACCCTGGCCGAAAAGCGAGACAACGAAACCGGCAACCATCTGCGCCGCACCCAGGCCTACATGGAAGTCCTGATGCAGCACCTGAAGGACCACCCGCGCTTTTCAGCAGAGCTGGCGGACCCCGCCGCGCGCGACCGCATTGCCAAGGCGACGCCCTTGCATGACATCGGAAAGGTGGGCATACCCGACGCCATTCTGCTCAAGCCGGGTCGACTCACGGTCGAAGAGTTCGCCATCATGAAAACCCACGCCAGCATTGGCGCCCAGGCCATTGGGGAAGCCATTCGCAGCGTGCAGGCAGCCCGCAGCCTGGACGAACCCGCCGTTTCCCCGAGCGACGCTGCGCTCAGGGCCCAGTCGCTGAGTTTTTTGGAAACCACGCGCCAGATTGCAGGCAGCCACCACGAGAAATGGGACGGCAGCGGCTACCCCGACAGGCTCTCGGGTGCGGCCATTCCGCTGCCAGCCAGGCTCATGGCGCTGGCCGACGTGTTTGATGCCCTCATTTCCAAGCGCCACTACAAGGAAGCCTATTCCATGCAGCAAACCGTGGAGACCATCCTCCAGGGCAAGGGGGGGCACTTCGACCCGGACATTGTTGACGCCTTCATTGCCGTACAGGACCAGTTTGCCGACATTGCAAAACGCTACGTAGATCCACCGCCGCAGGAGCACTGAACCATGACCCGCCATTCGCTACTGATCCGAATCCTCGCCGCTTGCGCCACCGTCCTGACCGCCACCGGCATTGTGTGGGCACAAGGCGCTGAGACTGCCTTTGTGGAAAAAATGGCCACCCCGGAGCTGCTGACCGAACTGCGCAAGGGCGGCTACGTGCTCTACATGCGCCACGGCACCACCGACAACAGCCGTGCAGACCGCGCACCATCCGTCGACCTGAACGACTGCTCGACACAGCGTGTGCTCAACGATGAAGGGCGCAAGTTGTCCGCAGCCATCGGACGGGAACTGGTCAAGGCAAGGATTCCCGTTGGCGAGGTTTTCTTCAGCCCGCTCTGCCGTGCCCGTGAAAGCGCCGAGCTGGCCTTTCCCGCGATGAAAGGGAAAATGCACTCCGATCTGAATCTGGCCTATTCCGCCAACCTCACGGCCGAGGAAAAGAAACCGGTGCTGGCCGCCACACGCAAGCTCGTGTCCGCCCCTGTTGCGCCAGGCACCAACCGCGTACTGGTGGCGCATGCGCCCAACATGGCAGACCTGATGGGCTACTTCGTCAAACCCGAAGGCACGGTGGTCGTGCTCCGCCCCCTAGGGCAAGACCGGTTTGAATACCTCGGCAGCATACCGCCCACCTTGTGGGCAACTCTGCTCAAATGAGTCACACCAACCGCAGCCAGCTGCGGCGCATTCTCTTTCTGCTGTATTTCTTTGTGCCGGTGGCGGTGGCGCTGAGTTGCGGTGCGGCGTTTGACCGTTGGGCACAGTCCAGTCTGCGCGAGAAGCAAGAAGCACTCTCGGCAGAGTTTGACGCGGATGCGCGCACCGCGTCCGACGCGGCCGACATCAGCCGCAACCTGCTGCTGGTTCAACAACGCGTCATGTTGGCACTGAATGAGGCCGAGGAAGGCAAGATAGACGAAGCCCAAGCGTACAGGCTGCATAGCCAGATCGTCGAGCAGGTTGCAGTGCTGCAAAAGCGTCTTTCCGAGCTGGGAAGCGCCAGAGACCAAGTCCTGGTGCAGGCCAAACTGTCGCTGGCTCTGGCGTCTTTTCTGCAATTCCGGCAGTTCGTCCTGATGAGCACGGACATCATTTCCGTGGATCACAAGCAGGCGGCAAAGTACCTGGCAGACGCCAATCCGCATTACGCCGACTTCGCCCTGCAGATCGCAGACATTGCCTCCATCTACACCGACCACGCCATGAAGAGTGGTGCCGAGGGCCGCGCCCGCCTGGCTTATGAAGCAAAAAAACTCAGCGCGTTCAGCACATTGGCCACCATGGGGATGATCTTGCTGTGGTTGATGGCTTCGGTAACCCTGACGCGGCGCCTGGACCTGCTGCAGAACAGTCTGCAGAACCTGAGCGAGGGACACACCGGACCTGCCGATGAGCAGGCTTTCAGCGCCATCGCAACGATGGCCAAACGCAGCGGCACATTGATCGGCGAAATGGCCAACGCGGTGCTGGCCTTCCGTCGGGTCCAGCAGGAACACCTGATCGCACAAGAAGAGCTGCGTGATCGGGAAGAGCTGTACTCCAATATCGTGAGCCAGGCCCCTATCGGCATAGGGGTGCTGGACCTGAAGACGCTGCATTTCTCCAGCTTCAACCGCGCCACCCATGAGGCGCTGGGCTATACGGCCGAAGAGTTTGCAAAGCTGACCATTTACGACCTGCAGGTCGACATGGATCGCGCCGGTGTGGACGAACGCGTGCTCCGCATCATGGACGGAACCGGCCAGACCTTCGAAAACCGGCGCCGCACCAAGTCCGGCCAGCTGCGCGATTTCTGGATCTCCATGCGCCCGCTGGTACTGCGCAACGGAACTTTCCTGACCGGGGTCTGGGTGGACATCACCGACCGCAAACGCAGCGAGCGTGAGCTAGCGCGCTACCGCGAAGAGCTGGAAACCATGGTGAAGGACCGCACTGCCGCACTGGAAAAGACCAGCCAGGCGCTGGAGCTGCAAACGCAGGAGCTGCAAAAAACCAACGAGGCACTGCGCGCTGCCAAGGAAGTGGCAGAAGAGGCCAACCGGGCCAAGAGCTCGTTCCTGGCCAATATGAGCCACGAAATCCGCACGCCCATGAACGCCATCATTGGTCTCACGCACCTGATACGCCGCGACACCACCAAGAACCGCCATATACAACAGCTCGACAAGATTTCCGGCGCGGCCATCCACCTGCTGGCCGTCATCAACGACATCCTGGACTTTTCCAAGATCGAAGCCGGCAAGATGACCCTGGACCCCACCAACTTCGAGCTGGAGCGCGTGGTGGCCAACATCTTCACCCTCACCCACGACAAGGCCGAAGAGAAGGGCCTGGAAGTGGTGGCCGACATCCGCAACGTGCCGGAAGTGCTGCATGGCGACGGCGTGCGCCTGGGGCAGATCCTGCTCAACTTTGTGGCCAATGCCATCAAGTTCACCCAGCGCGGCAGCGTGGTTCTGCACGGTGAAGTGGTGCGCCGCGAAGGCGATGTCGACCACGTGCGCTTCGAGGTGCGCGACACCGGCATCGGCCTGAGTCCGGAACAACAGTCCAGGCTGTTTGCAGCGTTTCAGCAGGCTGACGTGTCCACCACCCGCACCTACGGCGGTACCGGTCTGGGCCTGGCCATCTCGCGGCGCCTGGCCGACCTCATGGGTGGCAGCGTGGGCGTCAGCAGTGAGGTAGGCAGAGGCAGCACCTTCTGGCTGGAAGCCCCATTTGGCGTGTGCTCCGCCAAGCCATCCCGCGCCGCGGGCGCCATGCCGCCGCGCACCCGGGTATTGGTCATCGATGACATGGAAGAGGCGCGCGAGCCTCTGGTGGACATGCTCACCAGCCTGGGGGCCCGAGCTGACGCGGTATCCAACGGGACCATGGCGCTGGAACGCGTCACCGAGGCCGATGCCAACGGTGACCCCTACCAGATGATTTTTACCGACTGGCAGATGCCGGGCCTCAATGGAACGCAGACCTGGCAACGTATCCGGCAGTTGCCGCTACGCCTCAAGCCGGTTTGCGTGCTGGTCAGCGGCAGCAGCGGCTGTCCGGACAACGTGCTGGATGACAACGAGTTCGCCGACTTCATCGCCAAGCCGGTGATGCCCGCGCGGCTGGCGGAGAGCATTGCCAAGACCTGGGGCCTGGCCCAGGTGGCCGACGACCATCCGAACCCGCCGGATACCGTGCCCCGCTTTTTGCCCGGCAAGAAGGTATTGCTGGTCGAAGACAACGCGCTCAACCAGGAAGTGGCCACCGAACTGCTGCTGGACATGGGTTTTGATGTGGACCTTGCCGAAGACGGCGTGATCGCCGTAGACAAGGCAGGCCGCAAGGCCTATGACCTGATCCTGATGGACATGCAGATGCCGCGCATGGACGGACTGGAAGCCACCCGCCGGATCCGCAAGCTCAGCGGCCATGCCGACACGCCCATAGTCGCCATGACGGCCAACGCCTTTGCCGAAGACCGGGCAGCCTCCGTGGAGGCCGGCATGAATGACCACCTGTCCAAACCGGTGGACCCGGAGCTGCTGGCCCATGTGCTGGCCCTGTGGCTACCCGGTGCGGTGAGCCACATGGAGGAATCCCAATGGACCTCACAATGGCCCGAGCAGGTGGACGCCGATCCGGCACTGGGCCACTTGATGCGGCAGCTGGACTGCGTTCCGGGGCTCAGCCTCAGGCACGGGCTGCGCAGCTTCCGGGGCAATGCCGAGCATCTGGCGCGACTGTTGCAGCGTTTTGTCAATGACCATGGCAATGACCTGCAGCTCACCCGCCAGCAGCTGCAAGCCGGCGACAGCGCAGCTGCGCAACGCACACTGCACACATTCAAGGGCCTTGCAGGCACAGCCGGTCTGCTGGATTTGCAAGCCCTGGCCGCCGACGCGGAACGGCATGTGCGCCAGGGCGACTCCGACGAGCAGGTTGCCAATGCACTGCAACAGATGGCGCCGGCAATGGCTGCGTTGCAGGACGCGCTGCACGACTGGGAGCCGCACAGCCCTGCCGCCAATGCCAGCAGCCGCGAAGAGCTGCTGCAGCGTCTGCTCACCCTGCGTACCCTGCTTTCCACCGACGACCTGGACGCCGCCGACTACTACGCCGGTGTGCGGGATTCCATGGCAATGCACTTTCCCGGGCAGTGCCAGGCCCTGGGCAAGGCCATGGATGACTTTGCCTTCAACGACGCCCTGCAACTGCTGGAACCGCTGCTGGCGCAGGCCAGCGGGCCATCCTGAAGCCACCTTCGCGCAGCTCTGCCTGACCCCCGGACTAAAATCGGGGACTGTCTTTGAAAGTCTTCCCCCATGTCCCGCCAACTATTTGTCACCACTGCGCTGCCCTACGCCAACGGCAACTTCCATATCGGCCACATCATGGAATACATCCAGGCCGACATCTGGGTGCGTTTCCAGCGCATGCAGGGCCATGCGGTGAACTTTGTAGGTGCAGACGACACGCACGGCGCGCCCATCATGATCGCCGCCGAAAAGGTCGGCAAGACGCCGCAGCAGTTCGTAGCCGACATTGCCGCTGGCCGCAAGCAATATCTGGATGGCTTTCATATCAGCTTTGACAACTGGCACAGCACCGACGGCCCCGAGAACCACGAGCTAGCCCGTCAGATCTACCGCGACCTGCGCGACCGCGCGGACGGCTCGCTGATCGAGACCAAGACCATCGAACAGTTCTTCGACCCCGAGAAGAACATGTTCCTGCCAGACCGCTACATCAAGGGCGAATGCCCCAAGTGCCACGCCAAGGACCAGTACGGCGACAACTGCGAGGTCTGCGGCTCGGTCTATGCGCCCACCGACCTGATCAACCCCTACTCGGCGCTCTCCGGTGCCAAGCCGGAACTCAAAGCTTCGGAGCACTTCTTCTTCAAACTCTCCGACCCGCGCTGCGTGGCCTTCCTGGAACAGTGGACGCAAGACGGCAAGCTGCAGCCCGAGGTGGCCAACAAGATCAAGGAATGGTTCACCGTACGTACCAACCCGGACGGCTCCACGAGCGAAGGGCTGGGCGACTGGGACATCAGTCGCGATGCGCCCTATTTCGGCATCGAGATTCCGGATGCCCCGGGCAAGTATTTCTACGTGTGGCTGGATGCGCCCGTGGGCTACCTGGCCTCGCTCAAGAACCTGCTGGACAAGCGCGGCGAGAACTACGACGCCTATATGGCCAACCCGGCGCTGGAGCAGTACCACTTCATCGGCAAGGACATCGTCACCTTCCACACCCTGTTCTGGCCCGCCATGCTGCATTTCAGCGGTCGCAAGACGCCAGACAACGTGTTCGTGCACGGCTTCCTGACCGTCAACAACGGCGAAAAGATGAGCAAGAGCCGCGGCACCGGCCTGGACCCGCTCAAATACCTCAGCTTAGGGATGAACCCCGAATGGCTGCGCTACTACCTGGCGGCCAAACTGTCAGCACGCAACGAGGACATCGACTTCAATGCCGATGACTTCATGGCGCGGGTCAATAGCGACCTGATCGGCAAGTTCGTCAACATCGCCAGCCGCGCCGCGGGCTTTCTGACCAAGCGCTTCGAAGGCAAGCTCACCCACCAGTTCGGCACGCAAGGCGCCGCACTGGTCCATGAGCTGCGCGGCGCTGCCGACGGCATTGCGCAGATGTATGAAGCCCGCGAATACGGCAAGGCTACCCGGGAGATCATGCTGCTGGCCGACAAGGTCAATGCCTATGTGGATCAGAACAAGCCCTGGGACCTGGCCAAGGACGTGGCCAACAATGAGGCACTGCACCAGGTGTGCTCGGTGCTGATCAACAGCTTTGCGGTGCTGACGCGCTACCTGGCACCGGTGCTGCCGGGCCTGGCGCGGGCAGTGGAGCAATTCACCGGCAGCAGCATGGGAGAGTGGAATCTGGTGAAGCACGACGTCCAGGCCATCCAGCCCTACCAGCACCTGATGCAACGCGTCACCCCCGAGCAGCTCGACGCCCTGTTCGAGCCCCCCCCCGCGCCGGTAGTAGAAAAGTTGCATCCCGGCGGCGAGGAGATCGCCCCCACCATCAGCATCGACGACTTCGCCAAGATCGACCTGCGCATTGCCAAAATCGTGAACTGCGAAGCAGTGGAAGGCTCTACCAAGCTGCTGCGCCTCACGCTGGACGTGGGCGAGACCGATGACGCGGGCCAGTTGAAGACGCGCAATGTGTTCAGCGGCATTGCCAGCATGTACAAGCCTGAACAGCTCATTGGTCTGTACACGGTGCTGGTGGCCAACCTGGCGCCGCGCAAGATGAAGTTCGGCGTGTCCGAAGGCATGGTGCTGGCCGCCAGCCACGCCGACGAGAAGGAAGACCCCGGCATCTACATCCTGACTCCCCGCCCCGGTGCCATGCCGGGCATGCGGATCCATTAAGCGCAGAACGCCATGATCCCCCTGCTGCGCGGCTGGACTTCGGTACAGCGTACCGCCCAAAACAATCTGCGGCTGGGGGTCACTTTGTGTTTTGTGGCGGGCGCCACCAACGCCGGCGGCTTTCTCGCGGTGGGCCAATACACCTCGCACATGAGCGGCATCGTGTCATCGGTCGCTGACAATCTGGTGCTCGGTCAGTTGGGCTTGGCTCTGGCAGGTCTGGCGGCCGTGATGGCATTCATCTCCGGTGCCATGACCACCGCCTGGATGGTGAACTGGGCGCTGCGCCGCAATCTGCAAAGCGCCTATGGCAGGCCGCTGCTGCTCGAAGCCGTGTTGCTGCTGGTGTTTGGCCTGTTCGGCGCCGGCATCAATGTATGGGCCGGCTTTTTTGCGCCGCTTACCGTGCTGCTGCTGTGCTACATCATGGGTTTGCAAAACGCAGTCATCACC
Organism: Rhodoferax sp. GW822-FHT04A08; assembly: GCF_058801025.1. Taxonomy (NCBI): domain Bacteria; kingdom Pseudomonadati; phylum Pseudomonadota; class Betaproteobacteria; order Burkholderiales; family Comamonadaceae; genus Rhodoferax; species Rhodoferax sp. GW822-FHT04A08. The sequence goes on along the minus strand of NZ_JBXAMW010000006.1, from coordinate 274,020 downwards.
AAGATTTCGCATGCAGAAATACGCACCACCCACATGACCGGGCTGATCACCGACATGGGCATTGAGCTGGGCAAGCTGTTCTACGTCAACCGTCTCACGCGGGACAACAAGGTAGTAGCCAACCGGCAGCGGCTGGCCATCCACTTCAAGCTGGTAGGCAGTTTCTTCGTCGGTGCGCTGACTGGGGCCGTCGGCTTCAAGACCGTGGGCTACGTGGCCACCGTTCCCCTGTCCATTTTGCTGTTGCTGCTGGTCATGCGCCCCGTACTGGACGATGCCAGAAACTGGATTGACCCGCACTAAGCACCATGTCAAATATCGCGTCAAGCAAGAAGACCCAGCGCTTCTTCCACCCCCGTCTGCTGGATTGCCTGCAGGCTTACAACCGGCAAAAGTTGACCAAGGACATTGGCGCTGGCCTCACGGTGGGGGTGGTCGCATTGCCATTGGCCATGGCCTTTGCCATTGCCAGTGGGCTCAAGCCGGAGGCGGGTCTGTTCACCGCCATCATTGCGGGCTTTCTGGTTTCGTTGCTGGGTGGCAGCAAGGTGCAAATCGGTGGGCCAGCGGGCGCTTTCATCGTCATCGTCTACGGCATCGTGGAGCGCTACGGGCTGGCCAATCTGGTCATTGCCACCGCCATGTCCGGGGTGATGCTGTTTGCCATGGGCGTGTTCAAGATGGGCACCCTGGTGCGCTTCATACCGATCTCGGTCATCATCGGCTTTACCAATGGCATTGCAGTGCTGATTGCGCTCTCGCAGGTCAAGGACTTTCTGGGTCTGCGCATCGCCAAGCTGCCGGGCGAATTCTTTGGCATGGCATCTACATTGATCCATGCGCTGCCCAGTTTCAACCTGCCGGCCACCTGTGTGGCACTGGCGTCCCTGGCGTTGATTGTCTGCTGGCGCTTTTTGGTGCCAACCTGGGTCAAAGACCCGGTCTGGAACGAGCGCGTGCAGCTGATTCCAGGCTCGGTGCTGGCGCTGGTGCTGACTACCGCATTCGTTTCCATCACGCATCTCCCGGTCGAGACCATAGGCAGCAAGTTCGGTGGCATTCCTTCGAGCCTGCCGGCATTGGCTTGGCCGGACTTCTCCTGGGACACCGTACGCTTTCTGTTCATACCCGCCACCACGCTGGCCATGCTGGGCGCCATCGAGTCGCTGCTGTGCGCGCGGGTGGCCGACGGCATGATTGACGACCGCCACAACCCCAACCAGGAGCTGATGGCGCAGGGCATTGCCAACTTCATCACGCCCTTCTTTGGCGGTATGCCGGCCACCGGAACCATTGCGCGCACGGTTACCAATGTGAAGGGCGGCGCCACGTCACCCATCGCGGGCGTGGTGCACGCGTTCACCCTGCTGCTGGTCATGCTGGTGGCGGCTCCCCTGGCGCAGAACATTCCGCTAGCTGCCATGGCGGCCATCCTGATGTTCGTGGCATGGAACATGGGCGAGTGGCGTGAGTTCTGGCACCTGCGCCAGTTCCGCCTGCCCTACCGCGTCACGCTGCTGGCGGTGTTTTTCCTGACCGTGGTGTTCGACCTGACCGTGGCCGTGGAAGTGGGCCTGGTGGCAGCCTGCATCACCTTCATCTACCGCATCTCCAGCCTGTCGCGCTCGGAAGAGCTGACCGCAGCAGACTATCCGGATCTGGCCGGGCTGCAAGGCCAGGTCTCGGCCTACCGGCTGTATGGCGCCCTGTTTTTTGGCGCAGTGAAGATCATTGAGGAGATTCAGGACACCCTGCCTGCGCGCACCATTGTCCTGGACCTCAAGAATGTCATCTACGTGGATTCCAGCGGCGCCGATACGCTCAATGATCTGGCCCGAGCCTGCCACAAGAACCGCGTGCGTCTGGTCATCTGCGGCCTGATGCATCAGCCGCTGGACATTGCCCGGCGCAGCGGCTTTGTGGGCGCCGTGGGGCCGCAGCACATCTACCCGGACGTGGCCACTGCCATACGCGCCAGTTTCGGTCTGGCCCACCTGGATGCACCCCACACGCCCGCCACCACGTAAAATAGCGCAAAGAGGTTCCACCATGTCGATTTTCCGCCGCCCCGATTACCGTTCCGATACCACCCAGTTCCTGGACCAGCTCAAGACCACCCGCCCGGCGCTGGAAGAAGAGCAACGCAAGGGCCGCTCCCTGCTGTGGGACAAAGCCATTGACCGCTTGGCCCTCTTGGGCTTTCGCAAGGCGAAAGTGGCGCAAAAGCCCTACGTGTACCAGACGGACAACACCTAAGCTGTGTCCGATACGCCCGAGGTCGTAGACCAGGTTGCGCTGGCACGCCTCTACGGTGAGCCGCTGTTTGCGCTGCCGCAGGACCTCTACATCCCGCCGGATGCGCTGGAAGTGTTTCTGGAGGCCTTTGAAGGCCCGCTGGACTTGCTGCTCTACCTGATCCGCAAGCAGAACTTCAACATCCTCGACATCCCCATGCTCAGCGTGACCAAGCAGTACCTGGTCTACGTGGAGCAGATCCGCAAGCGCAACCTGGAACTGGCTGCTGAATACCTGCTGATGGCGGCCATGCTGATCGAGATCAAGTCGCGCATGCTGCTGCCGCCCAAGAAGGTGGCCGAAGGCGAAGAGGCCGAAGACCCGCGTGCCGAACTGGTACGCCGTCTGCTCGAATACGAGCAGATGAAGCTGGCCGCAGCACGCCTGAATGCCATCCCTCAATTCGGCCGCGACTTCCTCAAGGCCAGCATCTTCATCGAGCAAAGCCTGCAGCCGCGCTTTCCGGAGGTGCATTTGGTGGACTTGCAGGAAGCCTGGCGCGACATCCTCAAGCGTGCCAAGCTGGTGCAGCACCACAAGATCAGCCGTGCCGAGCTGTCGGTGCGTGAGCACATGAGCATCGTGCTCAAGAAGCTGCAAGGCCGCCGTTTTGTCGGTTTTGAAGACCTTTTCGATCCCGAGCTGGGCACTCCGGTATTGGTGGTGACCTTCATCGCCATGCTGGAGCTGGCCAAGGAAACTTTGATTGAAATCACCCAGGCCGAGGCCTTTGCGCCGATTTATGTGCGCCTAGCCTACTCGCCCACCTGATCCAGGCCCTCCACAAGAGCGGTTAGTATTCGGGCCAATTTCGCTGTCTTCTTGGAGATGTTATGAGCCCCCACGTTTGTCACTTCGTGTACATACTGCCCCCCAAGGGGGCCGTGCTCTCCTTGGGGCGGCCCGTCGGAGAGCTGCCATGACCGAAGCCACCACAGGCAACGCCGCTTTACATGCCACGCCCTACGGCACGTTTGCCCCGGCGTCGCCCATGCCGAGCCGCCGCCCCATGAGCCTGCCACGCCTGCAGGAAATGCGCACCCGCGGCGAAAAGATCTGCATGCTCACCGCCTACGACGCCACCTTTGCCGCAGTGGCCGATGCAGCTGGCGTGGAAACCATACTGATCGGTGATTCCCTGGGCATGGTCTGCCAGGGCCTGGCCAGCACCGTCGGCGTGAGTCTGGAAACCATGCGCTACCACACCGAGAGTGTGACCCGCGGCCTGTACCGTGCCCAGGCCACTGCCTGGGTGATTGCCGACCTGCCCTATGGCAGCTACCACGAGTCGCGCGAACAGGCCATCCGCAGCGCTTCCGTGCTGATGCAGGCGGGCGCCCATATGGTCAAACTCGAAGGCGGTGGCTGGACCACCGACACCGTGCACTTCCTGGTGGAGCGCGGCATACCAGTGTGCGCCCACCTGGGCCTGACACCCCAGACCGTACATGCGCTGGGTGGCTACCGTGTGCAGGGCAAGACCGAAGCCGGTGCCGTACAGCTCAAAAAACATGCGCATGAACTGCAGGATGCCGGCGCAGCCATGCTGGTGCTGGAAATGGTGCCGCACCAGATTGCCACCGAGCTGACCCAGGAACTGTTGCACTGCGCCACCATCGGCATCGGTGCGGGCAATGGCACCGCTGGACAAGTGCTGGTGTTGCACGACATGCTGGGCATGAACCTGGGCAAGATGCCCAAGTTCGTGCGCAACTTCATGCAGGACGCCGGCAGCGTGCGCGGCGCCATGGAAGCCTATGTTGCCGCAGTCAAAAACGGCAGCTTCCCTGACAACGCAGTCCACGCTTGGTGATCCATGAAGCTCATACACACCATTTCTGACCTGCACTCCTTGCTGGGCGCCTATCGTCATCCCGCCGTGGTACCCACCATGGGCAATCTGCATGCGGGCCACATCGCACTGGTACAGGCAGCCAAATCGCTGGGGGACGTTACCGTCGCCACGGTGTTCGTGAACCGCTTGCAGTTCGGCCCCAACGAAGACTTCGATACCTATCCGCGCACGCTGGAGCAGGACTGCGCCAAGCTCGAGGAAGTGGGTTGCGACATCGTGTTTGCCCCGGCGGAAAAAGAGCTGTATCCGCGGCCCCAGACCTATCTGGTGCAACCGCCGCCCGAGTTGGCCAACATCTTGGAAGGCGAGTTTCGCCCCGGTTTTTTCACTGGTGTGGCCACCGTGGTGATGAAGTTGCTCAGCGCCACGCAGGCGCGCACGGCGGTGTTCGGCAAGAAGGACTATCAGCAGCTGATGGTGATCCGCCAGATGGTGCAGCAGTTCGCCATGCCAGTGGACATCGTGGGCCTGGACACGCGCCGCGCCGACGATGGCCTGGCCATGTCATCCCGCAACGGTTACCTGAGCTCCTCCGAACGCCAGGCCGCGGTATTGCTGTCGCAAACCCTGAAGACCTTTGCCGATGCATTGCGCAGCGGACGCACGGACTATGCCGCGTTGGAGGCGCAAGCTATGCAAACGCTGACAGATGCGGGCTGGAAGCCGGACTATGTGACGGCACGCCGTCGCACCGACTTGCAGGCACCACACAACGGCGACGCCTTGGTGGTGCTGGCCGCTGCGCGACTGGGCACGACAAGACTGATCGACAACCTGGAAGTTTGATACGGCTTGCCCTGCATAGAAGCAGCCTACAGAAACCGATCCAATATCCGCTTGCTCTCCGCATTCAACGCAAACTGGTCCCGCACCAGATACTGAATGCCATGCGTATCCGCGATCAGCAAGGCGTTGTCCTTGCCGATGCGGCGAATGTCCTCATCACCCCGCAAGACAAACTCGGTCTCCCCACGATCGGTCTCCACCGTCCAGGTGCACGGCGTGGAAAAGCTGGTCACTGACACGATCTGCTGAATGACTGGCATGAACTCACGCGCTGCCAACTCAGCACGGATCAGGCCCTGCGTGGGCTCAGGCACATCGACCAAACGGTCCACCCGGCCCACTTCCTGGCCATCGGTGCTCACAATCGAAATGCCCACATCCGGCGACTGGATGGGGAAGGCACGTACCGGCACCACGGCCTCATGGCGATCCCCTTCGGGCGTGGTCAGGATCAGCTTGCCGAACGCATTGCGTTCCAGCACAAATGGGGTACGGTCAGGTGTGTGTGGGACGCTCATCACGCGCCCTCCTTCTCAGCGTTGTCGGAAGCCTGGTCGGCATCCATGTCCACATCCATGTTGCGTGCCTGCGCCTGGTAGAGGTTGTAGTAGGCACCTTGCTTGGCCATCAGCGCGTCATGCGTGCCCTCTTCCACCACCGAGCCACGGTCCAGCACCACCAGCCGGTCGGCGCGGTGCAAGGTGGAGAGCCGGTGGGCAATGGCGATGGTGGTGCGGCCTTGCACCAGGTTTTCCAGGGCCTTCTGGATTTCCTTTTCGGTCTCGGAGTCCACCGACGAGGTGGCCTCGTCCAGGATCAGGATGCGCGGATCGATCAGCAAGGCGCGCGCAATCGAAATGCGTTGACGCTCGCCACCCGAGAGGCCCTGGCCACGCTCACCCACCATGGAGTCATAGCCCTGCGGGAGCCGCAGGATGAACTCGTGTGCATGGGCCGCGCGTGCTGCAGCAATGATTTCCTCGCGCGAGGCATCCGGCTTGCCGTAGGCAATGTTTTCCGCAATCGTGCCGAAAAACAGGAAAGGCTCCTGCAGCACCAGACCAATATTCTTGCGAAAGTCGGCAATGGCGTAGGAGCGGATGTCCACACCGTCCACCAGAATCGCACCTTCGGACACATCGTAGAAGCGGCAGATCAGATTCACCAGGGTGCTCTTGCCGGAGCCGCTGTGGCCCACCAGCCCGATCATCTCGCCGGGCGCAATGTTCAGGTTGATGCCTTTGGTGACTTCCCGGTTGCCATAGCGGAAGCCCACCTCGCGCACCTCGATGCGACCCTGCACCTTGTCCACGTGAACCGGGTTGGCGGGCTCGGGCACGCTGGAGACGTGGTCCAGAATGTCAAATATGCGCTTGGCTGCAGAAGCCGACTTTTGTGTGACCGAGACAATGCGGCTCATGGAGTCCAGCCGCCCATAGAAGCGGCCGATGTAGGCAATGGCCGCCAGCAACATACCGACGGTGATATCGCCCTTGGACACCTGCCAGATGCCAAAGCCCCAGACCACCAGCAGACCGATCTCGGTGAGCAGCGACACGCTGGGTGAGAACAGGGACCAGATCTTGTTGATGCGATCATTCACCAACAGGTTGTGGCGGTTGGCCTCGCGAAAACGCTTGGCCTCGCGCTGCTCTTGGGCGAAGGCCTTGACCACGCGAATGCCGGGAATGGTGTCGGACAGCACGTTGGTGACCTCACCCCAGACCCGGTCGATCTTCTCGAACCCGGTGCGTAGGCGGTAGCGCACAAAGTGGATCATCCAGCCGATGAAGGGCAACGGCACCAGGGTGATCAGTGCCAGATAGGGATTCATGGAAAACAGGATGACGGCCGTCATCACGATCATCACCACGTCGCTGGCAAAGTCCGTGAGGTGCAGGGACAGGTAGACCGCAATACGGTCGCTCTCGCTGCCCACGCGCGACAGCAGGTCGCCCGTGCGTTTGCCGCCAAAGTATTCCAGCGAGAGGCGCAGCAAATGCTCATAGGTGGTGGTGCGCAGATCCGCGGCAATGCGCTCAGAGGCCAGCGCAAGAATGTAGGTCTTGGCCCAGCTCAGAATCCAGGCCAGCAAGCCCGCCCCCAACAGACCCGCCAGGTACCAGGCGATGGTGGAAGGCTCGATATGCTGGCCGTTCTGGAACGGAATCAGCACCTTGTCCACCAGTGGAATGGTCAGGTAGGGCGGCACCTGGCTGGCGGCAGTGCCCAGCAGCATCAGCAGGAAACCCCAGAACAACTGGCCACGGTAGGGTTTGGCAAAGCGCCACAGGCGAAACAGGGTCCAAGTGGACGGTGGCGTGTGGATCACCTTGGTGCAGACCGGGCACTCCTCCTGGCCCGGCTCCAGCGGCGCCTTGCAACTCGGGCACACGTTCTTGAGCGCCTGCACCAGCGGCTTGCCCGACACCACGCTCTCCAGCTGCAGCGTGAACTGGTCTACCAGGCGGATCGCGTGCAGGTTCTGCCCCAGGGTAAAGCGCCAGCTTGCCAGCAGGCCGGTGGCGTCCACCAGCTCCAGATGCCCCACGCCGGCATAGTCGTGGTGCTGCAGGGTCAGGCCCTTGGTCAGCGGCCAGTCCTGCCAATGCGCCGCGCCGCCATCGGTGCTAAGGACGCGCTCATTGGTCACCACCACCAGTCCCCTGACGAAGTGCAGCCGGGCGTCCAGGTCAACCTCCAGGGCGGCAAGAACGTTTTCCTGAGGGTGCAGACGGGCCTGCAAGGCGGAACGCCAAGGTACGGCAATCTCACCTGGCACAGATCGGACTAGGGAAATATCAGTGGTCATTGCAAACAAAATTCATTTTTCTTGGAATCGCAGACAGCGCTCTGGGCAGGTAGCCTTGGCAGGCGTTCCTGAAGATACCACCCCCAGGGTTGGGTCCACTGAACAGGCAACCCGTCAGTGAGCGAGAATACACAACGCGGACAGCGCCATGTCGGTGGACTGCCCATGCCACAAAGTGCCATGCAAGCCAAGATCAATATAGACATTATTCGGGTAACCCACTTACGCGGACCCAACATCTGGACCTATCGCCCGGTTATTGAGGCATGGGTTGACATTGGCGAGCTGGAGAACCATCCCTCCAACACCATCCCTGGCTTCTACGACCGCCTTACCGCCCAGCTGCCCGGCCTGATAGAGCATGAATGCAGCCCCGGCGTGCGCGGCGGCTTCCTCATGCGCCTGCAAGAAGGCACCTGGGCTGCCCACATTCTGGAACACGTCTGCCTGGAGTTGCAGAACATGGCTGGCATGCGCACCGGCTTTGGCAAGGCGCGCAGCACGTCCACCAAGGGCATTTACAAGATCGCCTTTCGCACCCGGCACGAAGACGTGGGCCGCGCCGCGTTGGCAGCCGGGCGCGAGCTGCTATTGGCCGCCATTCAAGACAAGCCATTTGACATCACCAAGACCGTGGCCGACCTGACCGACATGGTCGATGACCTGTGCCTGGGCCCCAGCACCGCGCACATTGTGGACGCCGCCACGGCACGCCGTATTCCCTCCATCCGCCTGACCGACGGCAACCTGGTGCAACTGGGCTACGGCATCGCCCAGCGCCGCATCTGGACGGCAGAAACCGACCAGACCTCGGCCATTGCCGAAGAGATCGCCAGCGACAAGGATCTGACCAAGTCCCTGCTGCAATCCTGTGGCGTACCTGTGCCCGAAGGCGAACTGGTACGCAGTGCCGATGCTGCATGGGAGGCCGCGCAGGACGTGGGCGTTCCCGTGGTGCTCAAGCCCTACGACGGCAACCACGGTCGCGGCGTTTCACTGGACCTCTGCACCGAGGCCGAAGTGCGCGCAGCCTACGAACTGGCGCACCGCAAGGGTGGCGGGGGTCCCGTGATCGTGGAGAAATACATCTCCGGCAATGAACACCGTCTGCTGGTTGTGGGCAAGAAGGTGGTGGCCGCAGCCGCGGGGGAAAACCTCTGGGTCACCGGCGACGGCGTGCACAACATCGACGAGCTGACCGACCTGCAGATCAATATCGACCCGCGCCGCGGCACCGGTGAAGACTTCCCGCTCAACGCCCTGATGCCCAGCAAGAGCGGGGAGATCATTCTGGAGCTGGAGCGTGCCGGCCTCAAACCGGAAACCGTGCCTGCCGCTGGCCAGAAGGTGCTGATACAGCGCAACGGCAACGTCCAGTTCGACATCACCGACAAGGTACACCCCAGCGTGGCCAATGCCGCCGCACTGGCCGCCCGCGTAGTAGGTCTGGACATTGCGGGTGTGGACATGGTGCTGGAAGACGCCGGCAAGCCCCTGGAGAGCCAGCGTGGCTGTGTCATCGAGGTCAACGCCAGCCCGGGTCTGCTGGCCCACATCCGCCCTGCCAACGGCAACGGCCAACCGGTGGGACGCGCCATCATTGATCACCTGTTCAGCGAGGGCAAGGACGGCCGCATTCCCATCGTCGGCATCACCGGCACCCGGAACACCGGCCGCATCGCGCGCTTGGTGGCCTGGCTGGTACACATCAGTGGCAAGCATGTGGGCCTGGCATGCAGCGAAGGCCTGTATCTGGACGGCCGCCGCATCGACGAAGCCAACTGCGCCACCTGGGAAGCGGGTCAGCGCGTGCTGATCAACCGCTCGGTGCAGGCCGCCGTTTTCGAGAATCCGGGAGCCGTCATTCTGGGTGAAGGACTGGCCTACGACAAATGCACCGTGGGCGTGATCACCGACGTGAACTGGCATGAAAGCCTGGCCCACTATGACATCCACGACGACGAGCAGACCTACAAGGTGGCTCGCACCCAGGTGGACGTGGTGCTGCCCAGTGGCACCGCCGTGCTCAACGCAGCGGACCACCAGGCCGTGGAAATGGCCGAGCTGTGCGATGGCAAGGTCATCTTCTACGGCATGCATGCCGACAACCCAGCCATCGCCGCGCATCGCGAAGCCGGTGAGCGCGTGGTGGTGCTGCAGGGTGAAGCCATCGTCCTGGCCCAAGGCGCCCAGATCGCTGCCAGCCTGCCGCTGTCCAGTCTGACGCCGGCCAAGGCATCCAAGCCCGAGATGGTGATGGCCGCTGTAGCCGCAGCCTGGGCATTGAACATTCCCGTCGAATTGATTGGCGCCGGATTGCGCACCTTCGAATCCGCCCCCAAGAAAACCCCTTACTGAGCACGCCACATGGAAGTCACACGCATTCGCGCCCTGCGCGGTCCCAATCTGTGGAGCCACCACACGGCCATCCAATCCATCGTGTCCTGTGCGCCGCAAGAAAACTCGATTGACGAGTTGCCCGGCTTTGAGGTGCGGCTGCGCGAGCGCTTTCCCGAACTCAGCCCGCTGCAGCCTACAGGCCACAACGACAGAATTTCACTGGCCCACGTGCTGGAGCTGGTGACGCTGGGGTTGCAGGCACAGGCCGGCTGTCCGGTGACCTTCAGTTGCACAACACCCACGTTGGACGACAACGTGTACCAGGTGGTAGTGGAGTACAGCGAGGAAGAGGTTGGTCGCAAGGCGCTGGAGATCGCTGAGCAGCTATGCAATGCCGCACTCAGCGACACACCTTTTGATGTGGCTACCGCACTGGCCGCGCTGCGTGAACTGGATGAAGACGTTCGCTTAGGGCCAAGTACCGGTTCCATCGTGGATGCTGCCGTCGCGCGTGGCATTCCCTATGCCCGCATGACCTCAGGCAGCATGGTGCGCTTTGGTTGGGGCAGCAAAAAGCGCCGCATCCAGGCGGCCGAAATTGACGCCACCAGCGCCATTTCTGAAGCCATTGCGCAGGACAAGCAACTCACCAAGAAGCTGCTGGCCGCTGCCGGAGTGCCCGTACCCACAGGGCGCGCGGTCAGCGACGCGGATGACGCCTGGAAGGCGGCCCTGGAAATCGGCCTGCCGGTGGTGGTCAAGCCGCTGGACGGCAATCAGGGCAAGGGTGTAACAGTCAACATCACCAGCGAAGAGCAATTGCGCAAGGCCTACGAGGTTGCCAGCACGTTCAGCGACGACATCCTGGTGGAGCGCTACATGCCGGGCAACGATTTCCGCCTGCTGGTGGTGGGTGACCGTCTAGTGGCCGCCGCCCGACGCGATCCACCCAAAGTGGTGGGTGACGGCGTGAGCACCATTGCGCAACTGGTGGAGCAGGTCAACAAGGACCCGCGTCGTGGCTCAGGACACTCCACTTCGCTCACCAAGATCCGCTTCGATGAAATCGCCAAGGAATGCCTGGCCAACCAGGGTTTCACCGCCGATTCGGTGCCGCTCAAGGGACAGCGCGTCAATCTGCGCAACAACGCCAACCTGTCCACCGGCGGCTCCGCCACCGACGTGACAGATGACGTGCATCCGGACGTAGCCGCCCGCGCCGTCGCCGCCGCCCACATGGTGGGCCTGGACATCTGCGGCGTTGACGTGGTGAGCGACAGCATCCTGCGCCCCCTGGAAGAACAGGGTGGCGGGGTCGTGGAAGTAAACGCGGCCCCGGGGTTGCGCATGCACCTGGCCCCCTCGTTTGGCAAAGGTCGCGCCGTGGGTGAGGCCATCATTTCGCTGCTGTTCAAGAATGGTGACAACGGGCGCATTCCGGTAGTCGCCGTCACAGGAACCAATGGCAAGACCACGACCGTGCGTCTGATTTCGCACCTGCTCAAGACCAACGGCCTGCGGGTGGGCATGACCAATACCGACGGCGTCTACGTGGATGGCCAGTGTATTGACACGGGCGACTGCAGCGGCCCCAAGAGTGCACGCAGTGTTCTGCTGCACCCTGACGTGGATGCGGCGGTTCTGGAAACCGCCCGCGGTGGCGTGCTACGCGAGGGGCTTGCCTTCGACCGTTGTGACGTGGCCGTGGTCACCAATGTGGGCAGCGGCGACCACCTCGGCCTGAACTACATCACCACGGTGCAGGAGCTCGCCGTTCTCAAGCGCGTCATCGTGCAGAACGTGGCGCCCACCGGCGTTGCCGTTCTCAATGCGGCCGACCCCAATGTGGCCAGCATGGCCAGCAAATGCAAGGGTTCGGTCACCTTCTTCACTCAGGACCGGCACCATCCGGTGATGGCCACGCACCGAGCCCAAGGGCATGCGGTGGTCTACGTGGATGAAGGCAATCTGGTGGCAGCCAAGGGCGACTTCAAGCACCACATTCCCCTCAACAAAGTCCCGATCACCATGGGTGGGGCCATCGGCTTTCAGGTTGAGAACGTGATGGCTTCGGTAGCGGCCGCCTGGGCACTGAAGGTGGACTGGGTGACCATTGAAACCGGACTGTCTTCGTTCTCCAACGACAGTGACAACGCGGCGGGCCGATTCAATATGTTCAAGCATCGCGGTGCCACCGTGATTGCTGACTACGGACACAACCCCGATGCCATGGCGGCGTTGGTACAAGCCGTCGAGAGCATTCCCGCCACCCGCCGCAGTGTCGTCATCAGCGGGGCTGGCGACCGGCGTGACCAGGACATCCGGCAACAAACCGAGATTCTGGGCCGCGCCTTTGACGAGGTGGTGATGTTCGAAGACCAGTGCCAACGTGGTCGCAGCGACGGCGAAGTCATTGCCTTGTTGCGCGAAGGACTCAAGGGCGCACCGCGCACCAAGGAGTCATCTGAAATCTACGGTGAATTTCTGGCCATCGACAAGGCCATGGACAAACTCAAGGAAGGCGAGCTCTGCCTCATTCTGGTGGACCAAGTGGAAGAAGCCATGGCCCACATCGCGGCCAAGGTGGCTGCGGGTTGAGTGGTACTGCAGGCTCAGGCCTGCGGCACTTCCATGCGCGGCTCACGCCCCATCAGCAAGGCCACGGCCTGCGCGGGCTGAATATGTCCTTCCAGCAAAGCGACTACGCACTCGGTGATGGGAACTTCCACATTGAGGCTGCGTGAACGCTGCAACACGGTGTGGGCGCAGTACACGCCTTCGGCCACATGGCCCAGCTCATGTACAGCCTGCTCCAAGGATTTGCCCTGCGCCAATGCCAGACCGACACGTCGGTTGCGCGACAGGTCGCCGGTGGCAGTCAGCACCAGATCGCCCAGGCCGCTCAGCCCCATGAAAGTCTCGGCCTTGGCTCCCAGCGCCAAACCCAGACGGGTGATTTCCGTCAGCCCCCGGGTGATCAGCGCGGCACGGGCATTGAGGCCCAACTGCAGTCCGTCACACAGTCCGGTGGCGATGGCCAGCACGTTCTTCACGGCACCGCCGACCTCCACACCCACCACGTCATCGTTGGCATAGACGCGCAAGCTGCTGTTGTGAAACGCCGCCACCAGCGCATCACGCACCTCGGGGTGGGTGCTGGCGGCTACCAGTGCCGTGGGTTTGCACAAGGCAACCTCCTGGGCAAAGCTGGGGCCACTGAGCACTCCGGCCAGCATTGCCGGAGCCACCTGGGCCTGCACTTCATGCCCCAGCAACCCAAAGTTGTCTTCGCGCTCGGCTTCAAATCCCTTGCACAGCCAGGCCACCGGCTTCTGGAACCCACGCAATTGGGCAAGCATGTCGCGCAGACCGGCCATGGGTGAGGCGATTACCAGCAAGTCCTGTTGTGCCAACAATGCTGGCAACGCCTCCAGGCTGCTGCAGGTGATCCGCAATGCCTCGGGGAACGCAATGCCGGGCAGATAACGCGCATTGCTGCGGCTGCTTTGCATGGCAGCCGCCTGACCCTGGTCGCGGGCCCAGAGGGTTACCTGGTGCACGCCAGAAGCCTGGGCTGCATTCAACGCCAGTGCAGTGCCCCAGGCACCTGCTCCCAGTACGAGGATATTCATGACAGTCCGTTGTGCAAACGGGGTTCTGCCCGTTTGCCAGTGGATTTACTGCGGCAGGCTATCGGAAGCGCCAGCTGCTTCGTTGCGCTGTTGCTCATACATGGCCTGGAAGTTGATTTCCTGCAGATGTACGGGCGGGAAGCCAGCGCGCTGCACCAGGTCTGCCACGTTGCCGCGCAGATAGGGGTAGACGATTTGCGGGCAGGCGATGCCCATGATCTGGCCCAGCTGTGCTTCATCCAGGTTGCGGATTTCGAAAATGCCGGCCTGCTTGGCTTCCACCAGGAAAACGGTCTTTTCCTTGATCTTGGTGTGCACCGTGGCGGTAACGCTCACCTCAAACACGCCATCGGCCACGGGTGCGGCCTCCACACCCAACTGGATATCCACCGAGGGCTGTTCCTGCTCCAGCAGGATGGCAGGCGAGTTGGGCTGCTCCAGGGAGGCTTCTTTGAGGTACACGCGTTGAATCTGGAAAACAGGAGCTTGATCAGCCATGGGAACGGTCTTTCTAGGTAAAGAAAAGCCCACTTCAGAACGTCAGCGGGCTGGAATTGGAATTGTCGCAGGCGATTATGTCAGGCGCCGTTCAGCAGGGGCACCAGCCCCCCTTTGCCATCCAGCGCCATCAAATCATCGCAGCCCCCCACATGGGTGCTACCGATGAAAATTTGCGGCACGGTGCGCCGGCCGGTGATCTCCATCATGCGCAAGCGCTCCTGCGGATTGGCATCCACCCGGACTTCTTCAATGGCAGTGACGCCGCGCGACTGCAGCAGGCGTTTGGCCTGAATGCAATAGGGGCAGACTGCCGTGGTGTACATCTTGACGGTTTGCATGGGCATTCGCTCGCCAATCAGGCTTTTTCAATGGGCAAGTTGGCGCCCTTCCACGCGGTCAGACCGCCACCCAGGCTCTGGGCCTGCTCATAGCCCAGTTTCTTGGCAATGGCTACAGCCCGGCCCGAGCGCGCACCGGTCTGGCATACCAGGATCAGGGGTAGCGTCTTGTTTTTCACGGTGGCCACCAGCTTGTTCTCCAGTTCACCCAAGGGAATATTCTTGGCGCTGCCCAAGTGACCAGCGGCAAATTCACCGGGTTCCGACACGTCAACAACCACCGCCTTTTCACGGTTGATCAGCAATACGGCGCCTGCCGGGCTCAGACCCGCTGTGGCCGCACCTTGCAGCACCGGCCACAAAAGCAGGCCGCCGGAGACCATCGCCAGGGAGATCAACATCCAGTTATCGAGAATAAATTTCACTTTGTTCCTTGTTCGTACTTGCGCACCTGCGAAAGCATTAGCCCTCCATTTTAGAATGCTGAACCTGGCCCATGTTGGGCATGGGCCATTGATCACTCCACCACAGTCCGTTCACCATGTACAAACTTGTTCTTGTTCGCCACGGCGAATCCACCTGGAATCTTGAAAACCGCTTTACCGGCTGGACCGATGTGGATTTGACCCCCACTGGCGTGGAACAGGCCAAGAATGCGGGCCGACTGCTCAAGGCCGAAGGCTACGAATTTGACCTGGCCTACACCAGCGTGCTCAAGCGTGCGACCCGTACCCTGTGGCACTGCCTGGACGAGATGGACCGCACCTGGCTGCCCGTGGTGCACTCCTGGCGCCTCAACGAGCGCCATTACGGCGCCCTGCAGGGATTGAACAAGACCGACATGGCCAAGCAGTACGGCGATGCCCAGGTGCTGATCTGGCGCCGCAGCTACGACACGCCCCCCCCCGCCCTGGAGCCGACCGACCCCCGCAGTGAACGTGGCGATCTGCGCTATGCCAAGCTGCAGCCCGAACAGGTGCCTCTGACCGAATGCCTGAAGGACACCGTGGCCCGCGTGCTGCCGTTCTGGAACGAGTCCATTGCACCGGCCATCCGTTCAGGCAAGAAGGTCCTGATTGCTGCGCACGGCAACTCCATCCGCGCGTTGGTAAAGTACCTTGACAATATTGCGGACGATGCCATCGTGGGCGTGAACATTCCCAACGGCATCCCGCTGGTGTATGAGTTGGATGCGGACCTCAAACCCATCCGCAACTACTACCTGGGTGATGCAGAAGCCGCCGCCAAGGCCGCTGCAGCGGTGGCATCCCAAGGTAAAGCGTAAGTAAAAAAGACCCTATTCCATCCGAGGAGCCCGGGCCGGGTCTGCCCGGTGTTTACCTCACGGTGTATATTGGCGCGAGACAGGAACACATATGGGTCAAAAATTGAAAATCACCGGATGGATAGCCGTCGGCGCGCTCGCGGGTGCGCTGACAACTGTGTCCCTGCAGACGGTTGCGCGGAGTGCCATGGCGCCGCTACCACTGGAAGAGTTGCAGCAACTCGCCGCGGTATTTGGCATGATCAAGAGTGATTATGTGGAGCCGGTGGACGAGAAGAAACTGATCACCGACGCCATCGCTGGCATGGTCTCCAGCCTGGATCCGCATTCGCAATATTTTGACAAGAAGTCCTTCAAGGAATTCAAGGAAGGCACCTCCGGCAAGTTCGTAGGCGTAGGCATCGAGATCACCCAGGAAGACGGTTTGGTCAAGGTGGTTTCGCCCATTGAGGACTCCCCTGCCTTCCGCGCCGGCCTCAAGCCCAATGACCTGATCACCAAGATTGACGATACCGCCGTCAAGGGTCTGAGCATGAATGAGGCGGTCAAGCGTATGCGTGGCGAGCCCGCCACCAAGGTGGTGCTCACGATTTACCGCAAAGATGAGAACCGCACGTTCCCGGTGACCATCATCCGCGAAGAAATCAAGCAGCAGTCGGTGCGCGGCAAGCTGGTGGAACCCGGCTATGCCTGGATTCGGTTGAACCAGTTCCAGGAACGTACCGTGGACGACTTTGTGCGCAAGGTCAACGAGATCTACCACCAGGACCCCAAGATCAAGGGCTTTGTGCTGGACTTGCGCAACGACCCCGGCGGTTTGCTCAATGCGGCCGTAGCGATCTCGGCGGCCTTTCTTCCCGAAGACGTGACCGTGGTTTCGACCAACGGGCAGACGCCTGAAAGCAAGCAGGTGCTCAAGGCCACGCCGGCAGACTTCCGTGGCATTCCCGGTGCGGATGCCATCAAGACACTGCCGCCTGAGCTGAAGAAAGTGCCTTTGGTGGTTTTGGTGAACGAAGGCTCGGCCTCCGCCAGTGAAATCGTGGCTGGCGCCTTGCAGGACCACAAGCGGGCCACCCTGATGGGCAGCCAGACCTTTGGCAAGGGCTCGGTGCAGACCTTCCGCGCCCTGGGGCCTGACACGGGACTGAAGATCACCACTTCACGTTACTACACACCGAGCGGACGCTCGATTCAGGCCAAGGGCATTGTCCCTGACGTCATGGTGGACGAAACCGAAGAAGGCAGCCCTTACGCCGTGCTGCGCATGCGCGAAGCGGATTACGACAAGCACCTGACCAGTGGCCAGGGCGAGGAAAAGAAAGATCCGGAACGGGAAAAGGCCAGGGACGAGGCACTCAAGCGCCTGGAAGAGGAGTCGCGCAAGCCAGTCTCCGAGCGCAAGGCTCCCGAGTTCGGCTCCGATAAGGACTTCCAGTTGATGCAGGCCATCAACCAGCTCAAGGGCAAGCCTGTACTGGTCAGCAAGACCATGGTCGAACGCAAGGAAGAGCAGAAAGAAGAGTAAGCGCAGTATGCAGGACGAAGAGCTGCTGCGCTATTCGCGGCATATCCTGCTCGATGACATCGGTATCGAGGGTCAGGAGCGGATTCGTGCCGCACACGCATTGGTCATCGGTGCCGGCGGGCTGGGTTCCCCGGTTGCGATGTACCTGGCCTGCGCAGGAGTGGGCACTATCACGGTCACGGACGACGACACGGTGGACCTGACCAATCTGCAACGTCAAATTGCCCACCGGACCGAGTCGGTCGGAACGCCCAAGGTTGCGTCACTCAAGAACACCTTGCAAGCGCTCAATCCACACACGCAGGTCAACGCAATGCAAACCCGAGTCGACGCCAAGGCGCTTGACGCACTGGTTCAGCATGCTGACGTCGTACTGGACTGCTGTGACAACTTCAAGACGCGCCAAGCCGTCAACGCCGCATGTGTCCAACATCGCAAGCCGCTGGTTTCTGGAGCCGCCATTCAATTCGATGGACAGATCAGCGTATATGACTCAGGTCAAGCAGATGCCCCTTGTTACGCCTGCATCTTTCCACCGGAAGCCACCTTCGAGGAAGTTCGATGTTCCACCATGGGCGTGTTTGCTCCCTTGGTCGGAATCATTGGCTCCATGCAGGCTGCAGAGGCGCTCAAATTGATCGTTGGAATCGGACGCAGCCTACAGGGCCGATTGCTGATGCTGGACGGGCGTGCCATGGAATGGAATGAAATCCGCATGCCGCGCAATCCGACTTGTCCGGTTTGTGGTACGAGCCCATCAAAGCAGGAACTGGCGGGGGAACACGCGGCATAAAGTTGTAACTGATACGGGTCTTGCTGTTAGACTTTGAGCTGAACTTTATTTCCCGACAGTGGCATCTTCCCCTCCCGCACCCCTTTTAGCGTTAGATCAATTGCGTCTCGATGACGCAAAGGCGCTTTTGGATCGGGACAGTGCGGTCGCCTTGCCCTCCCCTACCGCCTCACCCTTGGAATATCTTCAGGGAGTGATCGATGGTTTGTGCGAACTGTCGCTCAAGGACCCACTGACCGGATTGTCCAATCGGCGCCACTTCCGCTCGGTGCTGGACCGAACAACCGAGATGGTGGCACGCTCAGGTGATCCGGCGCTGCTATTGATGGTGGACATAGACCACTTCAAAAGCGTAAATGACACCCATGGTCACCAAGCTGGAGATCAGGTTCTACAGGCCGTGGCCATGGCGCTGGCCAAGTGCGTGCGCCCCATGGATACTTTGTCGCGCTACGGTGGTGAAGAATTTGCCGTGGTACTGCCGAATTGCCATACCTTCTTTGGTGGCACGGTCGCGGAGCGGATCCGCCAGACCATTCAGAACATGCCGATAGAACTGGCTTCCGGCCAGGTACTCAATATCACCGTCAGTATTGGAGGCGCATACGCCCCGGAATGGGTGCGCTCCACTGCAGCGCTTTGGACCGAGCGTGCCGACGTGCAGCTGTACCGGGCCAAGCGGGAGGGACGCAATCGTGTGTTCCTGGATACCCAGCAGGAAATTTTTGTCAGTGCCGAAGAAAAAAATATGTTGTTTGGACATCTGTCGTTGGGTGACCCGGCGTGGATTGAAGCTGGAACGGGTGAAGTTTCAGCGAGTGGTACGGGGCAAAGGGTTAATTGATGTCTGATGCTGTAATTCCGAGCGCTGAAGAAGGCGCTTTACCGGAGGTGCCCCTGACCCCATTGGGCAAGGTGGTGGCCGTGACCAGCGGCAAGGGCGGCGTGGGCAAGACTTTTGTTTCCGCCAACCTGGCTGCTGCATTGGCCAAACGCGGCTTGCGCGTGTTGGTGCTGGACGCCGACTTGGGACTGGCCAATCTGGATGTAGTGCTCAACCTGTACCCCAAGATTACGCTGCATGACGTGTTCACAGGCAAGGCCAAGATTGAAGAGGCCATCATCAAGGCGCCCGGCGGTTTCTCCGTGCTTCTGGCAGGCTCAGGCATGGTGGAGTATTCGCGCCTGACTCCGGAAGTGCGTGGCGATTTCCTGAAGATTATGTCCAGCATGGTGCCGCACTACGATATCGTGCTGCTGGACACCGGTGCCGGTATCTCCGACGTAGTCCTGTTTGCCGTATCCCTGGCCTCCGAGGTGATTGTTGTTGCAACGCCCGAACCCACCTCACTTACGGACGCATACGCCACCATCAAGGTATTGGTGGGACAGCAAAAGCGCCAGAACATCCGCATGGTGATCAACCAAACAGCTCGCTTGGGCGACGGCCGTGCCATCACCGTGCAATTGCAGCAGGTGCTGGACCGCTTCGTTACGACCGAACCAGGGCGCCCCATCAAGCTGGTGCACATGGGTGATATCCCGGCGGATCCATCGGTGCGTCAGGCCGTCATGCGCAGGCAGTTGCTGATCCAGTCTGCCCCCGGTTGCGCGGCGTCGCTGGCCATTACGCAATTGGCCCAGAAGATTCAGGAAACGGTGATTCCTCGCATCTGAATGCCTGCCGCTGTGTGGCGGATTTCAGGCACTTAATATCCAGCCCTCCAGTGGATCCAGGTCCGGCGGCAAGCCATACAACGGTTTTCCCAGGCTATGCTGGTGCTGCGCCCACGCCGCCTGCACCAGGCACAGCGTTGCATCCAGACTATCGCCACTGGCATCCGCAATCAGCGTATCGCGTTGGGCATGGCTCAGCTTCAATCGCAGACCCAACCGCGTTTGCCCCAGCTCCAATGCGTTGATCAGGTCCTTGCGGGCAATCAGTCGCTCTGCTGTTTGCTTGGCGCGATCGTCACTCTTGTAACTGCGGCTTCCGAGTATTTCGCGAGCCAGCAGGCCGGGGTAGGCCTCCAACGCCACACGTTCTTTCGCAGCACTCAGAGACTGCAGTCCCGGCAGATAAACTCCCGCGTCGAGCAACCGGGGCACGCCCGCGTGCAGCATGTAGGCGACCGGCGGATTCACCCATTTCATGGATGGACTGCTGAGTGCCGGCCTGTCGGTGGCACGGTGTGCGAACTTCCCGCCCACAGGTCGCGCATTGCAAAAGCCCGCAAACAGGTCGCGGATTTCGGCACGGCTCAGGCTTGCATAGTGGTGCATGCAGTCCTGCCATTCCAGAGGCCAGCCCAAGGTTTCAACCAGCTCACGCGGCAGACCGAAAGGCAGATCAAAGCCTCCCACCCAGGCGGGCTCGCGAACCAGCATGTCCGAAAAAGCCTGCAAGCTCGCCAGTTGCTCCAGTTCCACCAGTTGAACACGAGCGCCTTGCACCCTGCCCCACGCCACCACAATGGGTTTTCGCGGGCTCGGACTACTGGAAAAATCGCACCCCAGTAACTGCACCATAGGGCGCTACCCCAGGGACAGGGCAACCACGCCCAAACCGATGCAGGCGGCCCCTGTCAGGCGTGCCAAACGATCCCCCTCGCCCAACAAATGGCCGCCCAGCAAGGCGGCAAACAGCATGGACACTTCCCTGGCTGGTGCCACATGGCTCATGGGCGCTATCTGCAGCGCGTACAGCACCATCACATAAGACACCGGACTGACGGCCCCTACGATCAGCGCATATTTCCACTGCTTCTGCCAATGCTGGCGCGTCTGCTGCCGGTCCCTCCATACGGTCGGCGCCAGCAGCACCGTCTGCGTGAAACTGGACATGTAGAACAGCAGCATGGGAGACAGCAGCAAGGCCTTGATGGAATAGCCATCCACCACGGTGTAGCTGGCTATGGTCAAGCCCGTGAGCAGCCCATAGACAATGCCTTTGCGGGTACGGGCGCGCTGCTTAGCGTCATGGGCGTTGCGCCAGATACCGGGGCCACCCGCAATCAGAAAGACACCCAGTCCCACCACGGCAATGCCGGACAGCCCCAGAACAGAAACCTTTTCACCAAACAGCGCTATGGCTACCAAAGAGGAAACCATGGGCCCGGAACCGCGCGCCAATGGGTAGACAACCGTCAGGTCCGCCTTGCGATAGCCGCGCAACAGTACGACAAAATAGGCCACATGGATCAGTCCGCTGGCAACAGCTCCCATCCACGCCGCTAGTCCCCAAGCAGGCAATTGTTGCCAGCCCAGAAACGCGCCCACGGGCAACCAGATCACCACGGTTACTGCGGAGATGAAGAAAGCAAAGCGGACGTCGCCATTGGCCTTCTTGGCGGCGATATTCCAGAACGCGTGAACCAGCCCTGCCAGGACGACCAGAACCAGGGCGGAAAAAGGCATCTACGGGTTCAGGCCCGGCCCATGATGGAAGCAGTAGCCATCAGTTCTTCCAGCAAGGCCAGAGATACGGAGCCCGAAACGGAATACGGGTCGAGTTCAGGCTTCTCTGCGTACTTGAGCAGGATGCTGGCATTGACCTTGGCCATGTTGACCTGTCCCATGGTCCAGCCGCCAAAACGGCGCTCATTGATTTCCTCGTAGTGCAGCAGCACCACGTCCTTGTGGCGAGGGTCTTTCTGGATGTGTCCGTAAAGGTCATTGACCGCCATGCGTCCGCCTTCGATGGCCTGCAAGAAGATGCCGCCGCCGTAACACAGGATCCCGGTGATTCCGCTGATGGGATTGAACTGGCGGCAATGCGCCAGGATTTCCTCTACTGCACTGCAAGCAGGGTCAGTAGCACGACTGGCATACAACAAGCGGACCAACATGGTTCAGCCTTTCCGAGGGATCAGGGACAGGAATTCACGACGCAGATTAGGGTCTTTGAGGAACACTCCGCGCATCACGGAGTTGATCATCTTGCTATCCATATCCTTCACCCCGCGCCAAGCCATGCAGTAGTGGCTGGCTTCCATGACAATCGCTAGACCATCGGGTTGGGTCTTTTGCTGGATCAGGTCAGCCAGTTGCACGACCGCTTCTTCCTGGATCTGTGGACGGCCCATGATCCATTCAGCCAAACGCGCGTACTTGGACAGTCCAATGACATTGGTGTGCTCGTTGGGCATGACGCCAATCCAGATCTTGCCGATCACAGGACAGAAATGGTGACTGCAAGCGCTGCGCACCGTGATGGGCCCAACAATCATCAGCTCATTGAGGTGTTCCGCATTGGGGAACTCGGTAATCGTGGGCGCCTCCACGTAGCGGCCACGGAACACTTCGTTCACGTACATCTTGGCCACGCGGCGCGCGGTGTTGTCGGTGTTGTGGTCTGACTCGGTATCGATGACCAGGCTGCTGAGCACACCCTTCATCTTCTCTTCCACTTCGTCCAGCAGAAGCGCCAGCTCACCCGGCTCTACGAACGCAGCAATATTGTCATTGGCATTGAAGCGCTTGCGCGCGGCCAGAATGCGCTCGCGGATCTTGACGGAAACCGGGATCCCCTCTTCGGCATCAGTTGGGTTCATGCTGCTCTGCATTTTCATTAACATGGAATGATGTTACCAGTCTTTGCGCCATAGGGTTATAGGCCATTTGCGCCTATGGATATTGGATGCTGCGCTATCAATTTAGTAGTCTTTGCCGCTCAGGAACAGGGTCAGGCGCATCACGATGTAGGCCGCGCGGTCCTTCAGTCGCTGCCACAGTGGCCGGTGCTCAAACCGGGCTTTGTCCAATTGGGAGCTATGGCGTTGAATCGCATCGTTCAGGTGCCCACGCAGGTTTTGCGCGAATGCCGCATCGGAAACCACCACATTGGCTTCCCTGGCCAACAGCAGACTCAAAGGGTCCAGATTCGACGAACCCACTGTCGCCCATTTGCCATCGATGACAGCAACCTTGGCGTGCAGAAAGCCGGCCTGGTATTCATGGATTTCCACTCCCGCGTCCAGCATGGCGCCGTAGAACGGCTTGGCGGCGTGGAATTGCATGAAGAATTCATAGCGCCCCTGCAGCAGCAACCGCACTCGCACGCCGCGCTGCACGGCGTGCACCAGGGCTCGGCGCAATTTGACGCCGGGCATGAAGTAGGCGTTGGCAATCAGGACTTCAGATTTAGCGTGGGCAATGGCCTGTCGGTAGGCACGCTCAATGCGTCTGCGGTTGCGCACGTTGTCGCGCAGCAGAAGTCCGGCATGCACATCGCCATCCCCTTTGTCTTGGGCACGTGCGAGCCCGTCCGCCCCCGGCCTGCCGCCCATGTGTTCGAACTCGCGCCGCGCATCGCCGAACTGACCGCGCTCAATTTGCCGCGTGACCTGCAGACGGCTCCAAAACTGCTCCATGACAGCATGAACCTGCTTCACCAGAGGACCGCGGACCTGGACCGCAAAGTCGAATCGCGGCGTGGGCTGGCGACCATGGTTGAGTTCGAAGAAGTCATCCAGCACATTGATGCCACCACAGAAGGCCAATGCACAATCCACCACGCACAGCTTACGGTGCAGGCGCCGCCAGCGACCGGGGATCAGCATGCCGAAGTTTCCCAACGGTGAGAACTGTTGCCAACGCACACCACTGGCGTTCAGGCGCTCCTGCCAGGTCTTCGGTATCTGGGGTGTGCCGATGCCATCCATCACCAGATACACCGCCACTCCACGTCGCGCAGCCCGCTCCAGGGCACCCAGGACGGACTCTCCTGCATCGTCTTCGTGAAAGATGTAGGTCTCAAAGCGCACTTCCTGTAGCGCCGCCTCTATCGCTTCGATCAGCGCCGGGAAGAACTGCTGCCCGCTTACCAGCAACTGCACGGAATGCCCGCCATGAAGAGGATGCGTGCTCACCCGTGCTGGTCCATCAACTCAAACTCTGCGATCAAAGGCAGGTGATCCGACATGCGCCACCAGATACGGCCACGCGGAACATGGTGGGACAGCGGCGTCATGCCACGCACGAACACGTGGTCGAATTGCACGATGGGCAGTCGTGCCGGAAACGTGGGCGTTTGCGGCAAGCCACCAGCGTGGAGCCCCACGGTTGCCATGGGCCTGGTCAATATGGCCCCCCAGTCGTTGAAGTCACCGGCGACGATGACCGGATCGTGCTGAGGGATGTCGCGAGCGATATAGCGGGCCAGTTGTGCCATCTGGCGCACGCGGCTACCGCGTATCAGCCCGAGATGCACCACCACCACATGGATGTGATGACCGTCCACTTCCACTTCGGCATGCAGCAGTCCGCGTTGTTCGAACCGATGGTCTGACATGTCCTCGTGCTGGTGCCCCAGGACCGGCCAGCGCGACAGCATGGCATTGCCATGCTCTCCGTGCCGGGTAACGGCATTGGTGCGGTAGACGGCATGGTATCCCTCGGGTGCCAGGTAGTCTGCCTGGGGTTGTTGTGGCCAGTGTTCGAAATAGGTGGCACCCCGGTTATGGATCTTGCGCACCTCCTGCAGGCAGACGATGTCTGCGTCGAACTGCTCCACCGCCAATCCCAGGTTGTGGATTTCCAGACGGCGGTTGGGGCCGAGCCCCTGAACGCCCTTGTGGATGTTGTAGGTGGCAACCCGGATACGTGTCATGGCTCAGCCCTTGGTATGCGGTTGGGTGTCAGTAGCGGGACCGCAAAGCGCGGCAGCGTCAGAATCGCCTCGGCATTGGATGGCGAAAAACACAAGGAGGCGGCTTCCTGATAAGGCAACCACTGGTAATCCGTATGCTCTCGCGGGCTCAGTCGCACAGGTATTCCAGCCGGGACGCGCAGGCCAAACACCCGTTCGGTGTTGTGCACGGTGCCTGGAGCGTAGCGGTGCAGCCAGCGGGGGTAAATGCTGTACACGTTCTCCAGCCCCCAGTCCTGCAAACCCGCGTACAGGGTCGTACCTTGCGAACAGTCTATGCCAGTTTCCTCGCCCACTTCACGGATGGCGGTGGCCTCATAGCTGTGCTCGGGCGCATCTTTGGAACCGGTGACGGACTGCCAGAAATCTTCCGGCGTATCCGCGCGGCGTATCAACAACACGTCCAACTGTGGCGTGTAGATCACCACCAGAACCGACTGCGCAATCTTGAATGTTGGGGCCATAAAAAAGGGCGCTGGATAAGCGCCCTTTCATTGTGCACTAGTGTATGTCGCCAAACAGAAGCTCAGCTAGACGCCACCGGCTTACGCCGCCTTGGTCAGATCGGCATTGCGCAGCCGGATGTGCAACTCACGCAACTGCTTTTCGTCCACCGGGCTGGGCGCCTGTGTCAGCAGACACTGGGCACGCTGGGTCTTGGGGAAGGCGATCACGTCACGGATGGACTCGGCACCGGTCATCAGGGTGATGATGCGGTCCAGGCCGAAGGCCAGGCCACCGTGCGGGGGAGCACCATACTGCAGCGCGTCCAGCAGGAAACCAAACTTGGCCTGTGCTTCTTCGGGCGTGATCTTCAGGGCATCAAACACTTTCTGCTGCACATCGGCACGGTGGATACGCACCGAACCACCACCCATCTCCCAGCCGTTCAACACCATGTCGTAGCCCTGGGAAATGCACTTCTCCGGAGCGGTGACCATCCAGTCCTCATGACCTTCCTTGGGCGCGGTAAAGGGATGGTGCACAGCGGTATAGCGCTGGTTTTCCTCGTCGAACTCGAACATGGGGAAGTCCACCACCCACATCGGGCGCCAGCCCGCGGTGAACAAGCCGTTCTTCTTGCCAAACTCGCTGTGGCCGATCTTGATGCGCAAGGCGCCGATGGCGTCGTTGACGATCTTCTCTTTGTCGGCGCCGAAGAAGATCAGGTCACCGTCCTGCGCACCGGTGCGCTCCAGCACGGCTTGCAGCGCCTTGTCGTGGATGTTCTTGACGATGGGGCTTTGCAGGCCGTCGCGGCCCTTCGCCAATTCGTTGACGCGGATATAGGCCAGACCCTTGGCGCCGTAAATCTTGACGAACTCGGTGTAGGCGTCGATTTCGCCGCGGCTGATGCCGCCGCCTTCCTTGGAGCCGCCCGGAACGCGCAGGGCGACCACGCGACCACCCTTCATGGTGGCAGCACCCGAGAAGACTTTGAAGTCCACATCGGCCATCACGTCGGTCAACTCCGCGAACTGCAGGTTGACACGCAAATCGGGCTTGTCCGAGCCGTACAGATGCATCGCATCCTGGTAGGTCATGACCGGGAATTCGCCCAGGTCCACACCAATGGTGTTCTTGAACACGGTGGTGATCATGCCCTGGAACATTTCACGGATGTCTTCTTCGCTCAGAAAAGAAGTCTCGATATCGATCTGGGTAAATTCAGGCTGGCGGTCGGCGCGTAAGTCCTCGTCACGGAAACACTTGGTGATCTGGTAGTAGCGGTCAAAGCCCGCCACCATCAGCAACTGCTTGAAGAGCTGGGGCGATTGCGGCAGCGCAAAGAAATGACCGTCGTGCACGCGGCTGGGCACCAGGTAATCGCGCGCACCTTCAGGCGTGCTCTTGGTCAGCATGGGTGTTTCGATGTCCACAAAGCCATTGGCGTCGAGGAATTTGCGCACTTCCATGGCCACACGGTAACGCAACATCAGATTGTTCTGCATGTAGGGGCGGCGCAGGTCCAGCACGCGGTGGGTCAGACGTGTGGTTTCCGACAGATTGTCGTCATCGAGCTGGAACGGAGGGGTGACCGACGGATTGAGCACGGTCAACTCGTGGCACAGCACTTCGATCTTGCCGCTCTTGAGGTTCTCGTTAACGGTACCTTCGGGGCGTGCACGCACCAGGCCCTTGATCTGCACGCAAAATTCGTTGCGCAGGTCTTCCGCGACCTTGAACATCTCCGCGCGATCGGGATCGCACACGACCTGCACATAACCCTCACGGTCGCGCAGGTCGACAAAGATCACGCCGCCATGGTCACGGCGACGGTTCACCCATCCGCACAGGGTAACGGTTTGGCCCATCAGGGCTTCGGTCACAAGACCGCAATAGTGGGAACGCATGGCCATAGCTTGCTTTCTTGACACTGCACTGGAGGCAGCTTGGTTTCTAAAAAATTAATGGGAAGAGACGGGGTTTGGTTTGACCGGAAGGGCCTGCTCGGCAGGTGCCACCGAACCCATGGAAATCACATACGTCAATGCCTCATCCACACTCATGTTGAGCTCGATGACCTCGGAACGCGGCAGCATCAAAAAGAAGCCGCTGGTCGGGTTGGGCGTGGTGGGAACATACACGCTGACAAAGTCATCACCCAAGTGGGATCGCACCTCTCCGCCGGGGATACCCGTCTGGAAGGCGATGGTCCAGCTACCTGCGCGCGGATACTGAATCAGCATGGCAGTGCGGAAGGCATTGCCATTGCTGGAGAACAGCGTATCAGAGACTTTCTTGACGCTGTTGTAGATCGACTTGACGATGGGAATGTTGGTAAACAAGGTATCCCATTGGCGCAACCACCAGCGACCCGCCACGTTGGAGACGAGAGCGCCAGTCAACAGCAGCGCGGCAGCTACCAGCACCACGCCCAGCCCGGGAATACCGTGCAGGCGTTCAACCATCGGACCCATTGCTGTCGGCGCAACGGCAGAAAAGCCAGCCAGCACACCGAAGAACACGGAGTCCAGCGTGCCAACCAGCCACAGCAGGACCCAGATGGTGATGGCCAGGGGCAGCCAGACCATCAGGCCGGTGAGCAGGTATTTCTTGAAGGGCACGGTAACTCCGGTGGGTGTGTACGGCGTATCAGCTGGCTGTCGGCTTGGCGGCAGGTGCAGCGGGCACAGCCGTTTCGGTCTTGCTGGAAGACGACTCGGCTGCAGTGCTGGCTGCCGGAGCCGCACTCTCCCCGGTCGCTGGTGCCGTGGCGGGAGCGGATGTCGAGCCGGAAGAGCCCTTGAAGTCCGTTACGTACCAGCCCGAACCCTTGAGCTGGAAGCCCGCGGCGGTGACCTGTTTCTGGAAGCTGGACTTGCCGCAGGAGGGGCATTCGGTCAGCACCGGATCAGAGATTTTTTGCAGCACGTCCTTGGCAAACCCGCAGGACTCGCATTTATAAGCGTATATAGGCATGGGATGAGACTTTGACCAGTGGTTGCAAAGCCTTAAATTATAAAGCCGTGCCTAAAATGGCCGTACTCTGACCAGGAACATCATTACGCCCGCGCCGAAGCATGCGCCGAAAAAGACTGCAATCAGCATCTGCAGCATGCGGTTGGTGCGCTTTTGCTCCAGCAGCAGCTCGGTTACCAGCTTGTCGGAAATGGCTGGTTCGTTGCTACGCTTGAGGTAGCTGTGCAGCAGCATGGGCAACTCCGGTAGCAGCTTGGCGTAGTGCGGCGCCTGGTCCTTGAGCTGGTGGAAGAATTTTTGCGGTCCAACCTGCTCCAGCATCCATTTTTCAAGGAAAGGCTTGGCGGTGGCCCACAGGTCCAGCTCCGGGTCCAGGTCTCGCCCCAAGCCCTCGATATTGAGCAGCGTTTTCTGCAACAACACCAGCTGTGGCTGGATTTCCACCTGGAACCGGCGCGACATCTGGAACAGACGCATCAGCAGCAGGCCCAGTGAGATTTCCTTCAACGGCCGGTCGAAATACGGCTCGCAGACCGACCGCACCGACGCTTCCAGCTCGTCCACGCGGGTCGTGGCGGGCACCCAGCCGGACTCGACGTGCAACTCGGCCACCCGCTTGTAGTCGCGCCGGAAGAACGCGGCAAAGTTCTGTGCCAGGTATTCCTTGTCGACCTCGGTGAGTGTGCCCACGATGCCAAAGTCCAGCGAGATGTAACGGCCAAAGGTTTTGGGATCCAGGCTGACCTGGATATTGCCCGGATGCATGTCCGCGTGGAAGAAGCCATCCCGGAACACCTGGGTAAAAAACAGGGTGACGCCGTCACGTGCGAGTTTGCGGATATCCACTCCAGCACTGCGCAGCTTTTCCACCTGGTTGATGGGAACGCCCACCATGCGCTCCATGACCAGCACCTCGGTCGTGCAGAAATCCCACAGCATCTCGGGGATCAGCACCAGTTGCAGGCCTTCCATGTTGCGGCGCAGTTGTGCGGCGCTGGAGGCCTCGCGAATCAGATCCAGTTCGTCGTGCAGATACTTGTCAAACTCGGCCACCACCTCGCGCGGCTTGAGTCGCTTTCCATCTCCTGAGAGGCCTTCCACCCAACCGGCCATCATGCGCATCAGGCTCAGGTCTTTGTCGATAGTGGACAGCATGCCGGGGCGAAGCACTTTGACTGCCACATCGCGAACCTGGCCGCTACGGTCCTTCACCACGGCAAAGTGCACCTGCGCAATGGAAGCACTGGCAACCGGCACCTGGTCAAAAGACACAAAAATCTCTGCCAAAGGCTTGCGCAATGTGCGCTCGATGATGGCAATAGCCTGCTCTACCGGAAACGGCGGAACCCGGTCCTGTAATTTGGCCAACTCATCCGCAATATCCACGGGCATCAGATCACGGCGAGTGGACATCACCTGACCGAACTTGACGAAGATCGGGCCCAGCCGCTCCAGTGCCTCCCGCAGCCGCTGGCCGCGCGGCGCATCACGTCGGCCCACGGACACCACACGTGCAATCCAGTGCAGCCAGGGTTTCTGGAAACTACTGAGGACCAGTTCGTCCAGCCCGTAGCGCAGGACGATCCAGACAATGAACAAGCCGCGGCCCAGGCGACTCATGGGGTATTGCCGGTGCTTGCGTCGGATGCGGACTTGTCGCCCGCTCTTTTACCCAGAAAATCCCGTAGCGCACCCGTGATCTTGCGTCCGGCCTCCATCAGCATATGGGAAGGTGCATCACCCACAATGCGGGAGAGATCCTCTTCCACGTCCCAGCGCAGGTTGTCTGCCAGCCAGTTGACCTCCGCGGCAAGTTGCACGTCCCCTTCGATACGCACTGGAGGCTTCTCGCCCTGCATCAGGCACCCAGCCAGTGCGAGAGGCGACTCTTCCGTCAGCACCAGCGTGAGATCGGGGGTGGCATCTTCAGTGGCCAGATCGAGCAGCCCTGCGGGTGTTACCAGCAGCCTGAACGTGAAACTGCGCCATTGCGCCAGAATCACCCTGCCCGACTGTCGCACCAGCCGCTGCATGGCTTGGGGCTCCTGCATCAGCACATGGTTGAGCATCAGCACGCATTTGCGATGTGCCTCGTCTACCGCCCAGGCCGGGGGTGTGGGAAGGGGAAACTTCTGAAAGACATCTTCCAGAAAGGAAAAAGGGGACTGTGTTGCCATAGTCCCCGATTATTCCCTGAAAGTGATGCGCTTTGATGTCTATTGCAGCGCCTGCACGCCGGCCACCAGCCAACCGCCGCCACTCTTGGGCTTGGTCATGTTCCACACCTCGCGGAACGGGCTCGGGCCTGCGGAAGGTTCTTCGCGGATCATGCCCGAGAACTCCACACTGGCCATGTATTCGCTGGGCAACTCCTCAATGCCCAGAAGGCGTGCCTCGATCATCACCACTTCCGTGCTGTTGGGAGTTGATCCGGCGTGTGCCTCACGTTCGGCCAACTGGGTGCGGATTTCGCTCAGCATTTCGTCGGTCATCATGGCGCGCAGAGCCGGTATGTCCGAACGGTCCCAGGCCGCCTGCAGCGTCACGAAGTTGGTCTTGGCTGCGCGCAGGAAGCCCTCCGTATCGAATCCGGCCGGTATACCCCAGGTTTGCGAACCCGAAAGTGCCGAACCAATGATGGAGGCGCCATTGCCATCCAGCGGTGACATGCCGCTGCGCTCAAAGGGGCGTGCCGAAGCATCATTGCCAACGTTCTCCGGCCTGTAGGGAACGGTGGGAGGCATGACACCTCCACTGCCCTGGAAGGCAAATGGACTGGCCACGGCAGCATCGGCGTTGCGTTTGCGCATGAAGAAACTCAGCAGCATGAACACGCCCAAAGCCAGCACGGCAAACATCAGCACTTGGCCAAATGCCTCACCCATGCCCAGGGACTGCGCCAACCAGGCCAGCCCCAGGCCGGCGGCCAGACCGCCCAGCATGGCGCCCCAAGGACGTCGCTGCGGCGCGACCGACGGAACAGCTGCGGGTGCGGGTTTGGCGGCCGTGTTGTTGACACCCTGGCTGGGTGCTGCAGGCGCCACCTGGCGTTGGGTCACATTGCTGGACTGCTTGCCCAGGGATCCGCCGCCGCCCAATCGTTTGGCTGCCTCGGCATTCATAGCACCGAGCGCCAGGGCGATAGCCAAAATCCAGACTGACCACTTCATCGAATACTCCAAAAAATTACTTGCTTAGCACTTGATTCCAACATGCAACGCCGCCACACCGGCGGTGAGGTTGTGGTAGTCCACATGTCCGAAACCACCTTTGTGCATCATGGCCTTTAGCTCCTGCTGACCGGGATGCATGCGGATGGACTCGGCCAGATAGCGGTAACTGGCATCATCCCCAGCCACCAGCTTGCCAAGGCGCGGCAACACCTTGAAGGAATACCAGTCATAGGCCTTTTCCAGTGGCTTGGCCACCTTGGAGAATTCCAGTACCAGCAGCTTGCCGCCGGGTTTGAGGACCCGGTTCATTTCGGCCAAAGCCACGTCCTTGTGGGTCATGTTGCGCAAGCCGAACGCCACACTGACCAGATCGAAATAGTTGTCGGCAAACGGCAGCTTTTCGGCATCACAGACGATGGTTGGCAGCACCACGCCAGCGTCCAGCAGGCGGTTACGCCCGGTGCTGAGCATGGCTTCGTTGATATCGGTGTGCACCACCTGTCCGCTGGCGCCGACCTTCTTGGCAAAGGCCATGGCCAGATCGCCCGTGCCCCCTGCAATGTCGAGTGCACGGTCCCCTTCCTTCAGGTTGGCGACCATCACGGTGTAGGCCTTCCATGCACGGTGCAGGCCCGCCGACATGAGGTCGTTCATCAGGTCGTATTTGGGTGCGACAGAGTCAAACACACCGCGCACTTTGCGCGCTTTTTCCGCCTCGTCGACGGATTCGAAACCAAAATGGGTGGTAGTCATGCACTGATTTTATGCAGTTCACCACCCTGCACCCGATTAATGCAGCCTGAATTGCCATTCGGTCGCATATGCGTTGTGTTTGTGCACGCAGCCGTGCATGCACAGGGAGGATCTAGTCAGTGGCTGGCGCAGCCATGACCGGCCTTTTCGGGCATGGGCGCATCACGATCCATTCCTGCGGCCTTGAGCTTCTGCTCGTATTCCTGCCAGAGCTGCTCCTGCTGAGAGCCCAGAAAGTACAAGTAATCCCAGGTGAACAGCCCGCTGTCGTGGCCGTCCGAGAAGCTAGGCTGAACCGCGTAATTGCCCACCGGCTCCAGGCCGGTCAGGGTCACGTTGCGCTTACCGGTTTGCAATGTCTCCTGGCCCGGGCCGTGGCCCTGTACTTCGGCCGAAGGAGAATAGACACGCATCAATTCGAACGGAATGCGAAAGTTCGCACCGTCAGAGAAACGGATTTCCAGCACGCGCGACTGCGCGTGCACCGTGAGCGCCTCTGGAGTGGGCGAGCCTGTTTGTAATCCAGCCATGCGGGCATTGTACGAAGCACCCAATCCTGGGTGCTTCGCAAGGCCAAAGCCCAGTCTTAGACCAGTACCCGCTCAATACCGCCGGCGTTGGCCTTTTGCACGTAGGCCTGCAGCCACTCCTCACCCAAAATCTTGCGTGCCATCTCGACCACAATGTAGTCGGCCTCCAGCAAGCCGTTGTTGAGGTCATTGCCGTAGCGTGTCAGACCCTGCAGACAACTGGGGCAGCTGGTGAGTATCTTCAGGTTGCCTTTGTCCTGGGAGCCATCTCCAGATGTTGCCGTCAATGCGCGCAGCTCGGCCTCGCCCTTGCGCAGCTCCTCTTCCTTACGGAAGCGGATCTGGGTCGAGATATCGGGGCGCGACACACCCAGCGTGCCCGACTCGCCGCAGCAGCGATCGCTCTTGAGAACGGTATCACCTACCAACGCCTTGACCGTCTTCATGGGGTCCTGCAGCTTCATGGGGCTGTGGCAGGGGTCGTGGAACAGGTAACCGTCTCCCGTACCACCTTGCGGCACCAGGGTGATGCCCTTCTCCAGGAGGTACTCATGGATGTCGATGATGCGGCTACCAGGGAATATCTTGTCGAACTCGTAACCCTGCAGCTGGTCATAACAGGTACCGCAGCTCACCACCACGGTCTTGATGTCCAGGTAGTTCAAGGTATTGGCCACGCGGTGGAACAGCACCCGGTTGTCGGTGATGATTTTCTCGGCCTTGTCGGCCTGGCCGGAGCCGCGCTGCGGATAACCGCAGCACAGGTAACCCGGTGGCAACACGGTCTGCACCCCGGCATGCCAGAGCATGGCCTGGGTGGCCAGCCCCACCTGGCTGAACAGGCGCTCAGAGCCACAGCCGGGGAAGTAGAACACTGCTTCCGTCTCGGGTGTGGTGTCCTTGGGGTTTCGGATGATGGGCACGTAATCCCCATCCTCGATGTCCAGTAGGGCACGCGCGGTCTTCTTGGGCAAACCACCGGGCATCTTCTTGTTGATGAAGTGGATCACCTGTTCCTTGATGGGCGCAGTACCCACGGTGGCTGGCGGCTTGTTGGTCTGCGCCCTGGCAGCCAATCGCAACACCTGATTGGCAAAGCGCTGCACCTTGAAGCCAATGCCCACCATGCCTGCACGCACCAGCTTGATGGTCTGCGGGTTGGTGGCATTCAGGAAGAACATGGCCGCAGCGTTGCCAGGCCGGAAGCTTTTCTGCCCCATCTTGCGCAGCAGGTTGCGCATGTTCATGGTGACGTCACCGAAGTCGATCTTCACCGGACAAGGCGACTCGCATTTGTGGCAGACGGTGCAGTGGTCAGCCACATCCTCGAACTCTTCCCAATGGCGGATGCTGATGCCGCGACGGGTCTGCTCTTCGTACAAGAAGGCTTCCACCAGCAGCGAAGTGGCCAGGATCTTGTTGCGGGGGCTATAGAGCAGGTTGGCACGCGGCACGTGAGTGGCACATACCGGCTTGCATTTGCCGCAGCGCAGGCAGTCCTTGACCGAGTCGGCAATGGCGCCGATATCGCTCTGCTGCATGATCAGCGACTCGTGGCCCATCAACCCAAAGGACGGCGTGTAGGCGTTGGTCAGGTCGGCATGGGCATCCGGACTACGCAGCAATTTGCCCTTGTTGAAATGCCCGTCTGGATCGATCTTGGCCTTGTAGGCACTGAACGGTGCCAGTTCGGCATCGCTCAAAAATTCCAGCTTGGTGATGCCAATGCCGTGCTCACCAGAGATCACCCCGTCTAGCGAGCGGGCCAAGGCCATGATGCGTTTGACGGCACCGTGCGCCGCCTGCAGCATGTCGTAATCATCGCTGTTGACCGGGATGTTGGTGTGCACATTGCCGTCGCCAGCATGCATGTGCAGCGCCACCCAGACCCGGCCCTTGAGCACGCGCTGGTGAATGGCATTGCATTCCTTGAGCACGGCTTCGAACGCGCCACCGGTGAAGATGCCTTGCAAGGGTGCGCGGATCTGGGTCTTCCAGCTTGCACGCAGGTTGTGGTTCTGCAATTGCGTGAACAGGTCTGCAACATTGCTCAGCCAGTCCTGCCATTGCCCACGTACTTCGGCAATCAAGGCAATCGCCTGATCCACCTTTTCCTGCAACAGCGCAGGCTCGGGCACATCGTTGGTGTCGCTGGCCTTGCTCAGCGGCAAATTGCCTTGCTGCAGGAACTCAGTCAACGCATCGCACAGGGCCAGCTTGTTCTGCAGGCTCAGCTCGATGTTGATGCGCTCGATGCCGTCGGTGTATTCGGCCATGCGCGGCAGCGGGATCACTACGTCTTCATTGATCTTGAAGGCGTTGGTGTGGCGGCTGATGGCTGCGGTCTTCTTGCGATCCAGCCAGAATTTCTTGCGCGCTTCCGCGCTGATGGCAATAAAGCCCTCGCCGCTGCGCGAATTGGCAATGCGCACGACTTCGGAAGTGGCGCGCGCCACCGCGTCGGCATCGTCACCCGCAATGTCGCCAAACAAGGCCATCTTGGGCAAGCCGCCGCGCTTGGACTTGGTGGCGTAGCCCACCGCCTTGAGGTAGCGGTCATCCAGGTGCTCCAACCCGGCCAGCAGGACGCCGCTGCGCTTTTGCTCGGCAAACATGAAGTCGATGATCTCGACGATGCTGGGCACCGCCAGCTTGGCATCGCCAAAAAACTCCAGGCACACGGTGCGGGTGTGCTGGGGCATGCGGTGCACCACCCAGCGTGCGCTGGTGATGAGGCCGTCACAACCCTCCTTCTGGATGCCGGGCAGGCCACTCAGGAACTTGTCGGTCACATCCTTGCCCAGGCCTTCCTTGCGGAAGGACCGCCCGGGAATATCCAGGCGCTCGGTGCGCAGCCGCGTCTTGCCATCGGCCTTGAAATACTGCAACTCGAAGCTGGCCACGTCCGCATCATGGATCTTGCCCATGTTGTGGTTGATGCGGGTCACTTCCAGCCACTCGGCCTGCGGCGTCACCATACGCCAGCTGGCCAGGTTGTCCAAGGCCGTACCCCACAGCACAGCCTTCTTGCCGCCTGCATTCATGGCGATATTGCCGCCTATGCAGCTGGCCTCGGCCGATGTGGGGTCTACCGCGAACACATAGCCGGCACGTTCGGCCGCATCGGCCACGCGCTGGGTCACCACGCCCGCCTCGCTCCAGACAGTGGCTACTTCGCGGTCCATGCCAGGCAAGCGTTTCATCTCCACCTCGGTCATGGCCTCCAGCTTTTCGGTGTTGATGACCGCGCTCTTCCAGGTCAGCGGGACGGCGCCGCCGGTGTAGCCCGTGCCACCTCCGCGGGGAATGATGGTCAGACCAAGGTCGATACAGCCCTTGACCAGGCCCGCCATCTCTTCTTCCGAGTCCGGCGTAAGCACCACAAAGGGGTATTCCACGCGCCAGTCGGTGGCGTCGGTGACGTGGCTGACGCGCGAGAGGCCGTCAAACTTGATGTTGTCCTTGGCCGTGACCCGGTTCAGCTGGCGCAGTGCCTTGCGGCGCAACGCGGCGACTTCCTCAAAGGCGGCATCAAAAGCCTTGACCGATGCGCTGGCGGCGGTCAGCAACTCGCCCACCATGGCGTCGCGTTCCGGGTCCACGTCCGGGGTGCGGCGCTTGGCCACTTCGCTCAGCCGATGGTGCAAAGCCTCCACCAGCATGCCGCGGCGCTTGGGGTTGTCCAGCAGGTCGTCCTGCAGGTAGGGGTTGCGCTGGACCACCCAGATGTCGCCCAGCACCTCGTACAACATACGGGCAGAGCGGCCGGTACGGCGCTCCTCACGCAGCTTGTTGAGCGTCTCCCAGGCCTGTTCGCCCAGCAGTCGGATGACGATTTCCCGATCGGAAAAGGAGGTGTAGTTGTAAGGGATCTCGCGAATGCGCTCGTGCGGATGGGCTGCAGCCGCTTGAGCGGCAGGGTCGGCGCTGGTCAGATGCGTGATTAGAGTGGGTGCGTTCATCGGGTAGGGTCTGGGCAACCGGAGGAGCTGAAAGGCCAGTCCACAGGCTGAAATGGCAGACCTGCGATGGTACCGCAGTGCACCAAAGCGACCGTTTCTGTTCTGAAAAGGCCACACCGGCAGCACAGTCTGCAACAGTGCCCGGCTGACGCACAATGTTGAAATAACCTTTGCCCGATTTGATCCCTCATGAACCCACGCACTTTGCCTGCCTGGCCTTATCCCCGCTGGATTGCCCACCGCGGAGCCGGAAAGCTGGCCCCCGAAAACACCCTGGCGTCTTTCCGTACCGGTGCCGGCCATGGCTACCGCATGTTCGAGTGCGACGTGAAACTCAGCGCCGATGGCGTGCCATTCCTGATGCATGACGCAGAACTGCAGCGAACCACCAACGCTGCCGAGCGACTGGGTGTGGGGCAGCCAGGCGTCAGTGACATTGCGGGAAGCCACGGTTGGCACGCACTGTCCCAGTTGGACGCCGGCAGTTGGCACTCCCGCATTTTTGTAGCGGAGCCACTACCTACTTTCGAGGCCATAGCGCGGTTTTGCGTACGCAACAGTTTTTTTCTGAACGTTGAAATCAAGCCCACGCCGGGCACCGAATACCGCACCGGTGAAGTGGTGGCGCAACACGCTGCACGCCATTTCAACGGCGTTGCAATTCCACCACTGCTCACTTCCTTTGACATTCCCGCACTGGAAGGTGCCCTGGCATCGCAACCCGAACTGCCGCGCGGGTTGTTGATCGATGCGCTGGAAGAGCTGCCCTGGTCCGCCTGGCTCTCCAAGGCACAGACACTGCAATGCCAGGCCATCGTGTGCAACCACACGCTATGGAATGCAGACACCGTGTTGCAAGCCAAGGCAGCCGGCTTCAGAACCTTGAGCTATACGGTGAACGACACACAAGAGGCGGCACGTCTGATTTCCTTGGGCACCGACGGCGTGATCACGGACCGGGTGGACTTGTTCAGTCCTGCTGCATAGCGCAAAAAATTTCTTGTTTCCGACATCGCGCGCTGTGTTTTTTTAGCCACTTTGGGTTTATTCACCTTAGGTCTATTGTTCTCTTTCGGTAAACCCCAACTTTCATTGAAACGTTTGGATTAGTATGGAAACAATACCTACACTTCCGGCATCGGAGTGATTGGTTGTGTTGCTGTTACTTGCCAGGAGTTCTTATGGACGCGATTGGTAATTACGTAGCCCGCTTTGCGCGTAGCCGCGAAGAAGAGATGAGCCTCGACGAGTATCTGCTCGAGTGCAAACGCAATCCTTTGGCCTACGCAACTGCGGCGGAGCGCATGCTCAAAGCCATCGGTGAGCCACAGGTGCTGGACACCCGCAACGACCCACGCTTGTCGCGCATATTTGCCAACAAGCTGATCAAGATCTACCCCGCCTTTTCCGAGTTCTTCGGCATGGAAGAGGTGGTGGAACAGGTCGTGAGCTACTTCCGCCACGCCGCGCAGGGCCTGGAAGAGCGCAAGCAGATTCTGTATCTGCTAGGCCCGGTTGGTGGTGGCAAGAGTTCGCTCGCAGAGCGCCTCAAACACTTGATGCAACAGGTGCCCTTCTATGCCATCAAAGGATCCCCGGTCAATGAAAGCCCACTAGGCCTGTTCGATGCGGTTGAAGACGGGCCGATATTGCAGGATAGCTACGGTATTCCAACGCGCTATCTGCAGCGCATCCTGTCACCTTGGGCCGTCAAGCGTTTGGATGAGTTCGGCGGAGACATACGCCAGTTCCGGGTGGTCAAGCGCTACCCCAACGTGCTCAAGCAGATCGCCATTTCCAAGACCGAACCGGGTGACGAAAACAACCAGGACATTTCGTCCCTGGTCGGCAAGGTGGATATCCGCAAGCTGGAAACCTTCTCCCAGGATGATCCGGACGCTTACAGTTTCTCTGGCGGTCTGTGCCAGGCCAACCAGGGCCTGCTGGAATTCGTGGAAATGTTCAAGGCGCCCATCAAGGTGCTGCACCCACTGCTCACGGCAACGCAGGAAGGCAACTTCAAGGGAACGGAAGGCTTCGGCGCCATTCCGTTTGATGGGGTGGTGCTGGCGCACAGCAACGAAAGTGAATGGAAGACCTTTCGGAACAACAAGCACAACGAGGCCTTCCTGGATCGCATCTACATCGTTAAGGTGCCCTACTGTCTGC
Source organism: Rhodoferax sp. GW822-FHT04A08 (assembly GCF_058801025.1). Lineage (NCBI taxonomy): Bacteria > Pseudomonadati > Pseudomonadota > Betaproteobacteria > Burkholderiales > Comamonadaceae > Rhodoferax > Rhodoferax sp. GW822-FHT04A08. The sequence goes on along the minus strand of NZ_JBXAMW010000006.1, from coordinate 235,196 downwards.
GCGTGAGCGACGAGATCAAGATCTATGAAAAACTGATCCGCGAGTCGTCACTCGGTTCCGCCACCTGTGCACCGGGTACGTTCAAGATGATGAGTCAGTTCGCAGTCTTGACCCGACTCAAGGAGCCCGAGAACTCCAGCCTGTTCAGCAAGATGGCGGTGTATGACGGTGAAAGCCTCAAGGACACCGACCCGCGTGCCAAGAGCTATCTGGAATACCGCGACTATGCTGGCATGGATGAAGGGATGACGGGCGTGTCCACCCGCTTTGCTTTCAAGATCCTGTCCAAGGTGTTCAACTTTGACAGCACCGAAGTGGCCGCCAATCCGGTTCACCTGATGTACGTGCTGGAGCAACAGATCGAGCGCGAACAGCTTCCGCCCGAGTTGGAACAGAAGTACACCGGCTTTATCAAGGAGCTGTTGGCGCCCCGCTACGCGGAGTTCATTGGCAAGGAAATCCAGACCGCCTATCTGGAGAGCTACAGCGAATACGGCCAGAACATCTTTGATCGCTACGTCACCTACGCGGACTACTGGATTCAGGACAACGAATACCGCGACACCGACACAGGTGAGGTGTTTGACCGTGTGGCCCTGAACGCCGAGCTGGAGAAGATCGAAAAGCCTGCAGGCATTGCCAATCCCAAGGATTTCCGCAACGAGATCGTCAACTTCGTGCTGCGTGCCCGTGCCAACAACCAGGGCAAGAATCCATCCTGGACCAGCTACGAAAAGCTGCGGGTGGTCATCGAAAAGAAGATGTTCTCGAATACCGAAGAGCTGTTGCCCGTCATCAGCTTCAATGCCAAGGCCAGCGCCGACGATGCGCGCAAGCACGAGGACTTCGTGACACGCATGGTGGCCAAGGGCTACACATCCAAGCAAGTGCGGCTGCTGTGTGAGTGGTATTTGCGGGTGCGCAAGAGTTCCTGAGGTCGCCCAACCTGAAGTCACCCTATGGCCCTACACATTGTTGACCGCCGGCTTGCCGGCAAAAACAAGTCCATCGGCAACAGGGAGCGGTTCTTGCGCCGCCATCAGGAGCAGATTCGGGAGGCCGTGCGCAAGGCCGTTGCGGGACGCAGCATCCGCGACATGGAGCAGGCCGAAGACGTCACCATTCCCAGGAAAGACATCAGCGAACCCGTGTTTCACCATGGGTCGGGAGGCGTGCGTGATTTGGTGCATCCGGGCAACACCGACCATTTGCGTGGCGACCGCATCAAGCGCCCGCAAGACGGAGGTGGTGGCAAGGGGGGCGGCAAAGCCAGCGACTCCGGTGAAGGCGAAGACGATTTCATCTTCACCCTGAGCAAAGAGGAGTTCATGCAAGTCTTCTTTGACGGGCTTGCTTTACCGCGCCTGATTCGCAACCAGATCGGCGAAACGCCGGAGTGGAAATCGCACCGGGCCGGCTACACCAAGGACGGCACACCCAGCAACCTGCATATCGTGCGGTCCATGCGGCATGCGCTGGGTCGACGCCTGTCACTGGGTGCGGGCGCACGCCAGGATTTGAAAGACAAGATTGCCGCTCTAGCGGAGCTGGAGCGCTTTCCCTTGGGGCATGAGGCTGCCATCCGGGCGCTGCGTCAGGAGATCAAGGACCTGGAACTGCGGCTCAAGCGCATCCCATTTCTGGACCCGCTGGACCTGCGCTTTCGCGGTGTGGTGAAGACGCCGGTGCCCATGGTCAAGGCCGTCATGTTTTGCCTGATGGATGTGTCAGGCTCCATGGACGAGGGGCGCAAGAACCTGGCCAAGCAATTTTTCATCTTGCTGTACCTGTTCCTGACCCGCCATTACGAAAAGATCGACATCGTCTTCATCCGCCATCACACCCAGGCGCAGGAAGTGGATGAGGACACCTTCTTCCACGCCACGGAGAGCGGGGGCACGGTAGTCAGCAGCGCGCTGGACCTGATGCAGAAGATCATCTCTCAGCGCTATTCGCCCAGCGAATGGAACATCTACGGTGCCCAGGCCAGCGATGGCGACAACTTCAGCAGCGACAGCGGCCGCTGCCGCGAGTTGCTGGCCGACACACTGCTGCCACTGTGCCGTTATTACGCTTACATCCAGGTTGCCGAGGAGGAACAGAACCTCTGGGAAGAATACGCAGCAATCGGTGCTGACCATGCCAACTTTGCGATGCGCAAGGTCATCGAACCCACCGACATCTACCCCATCTTCCGGGATCTGTTCAAAAAGGAAGGGGCCAACGCATGAACACGCCGCTCACCAGCGTCAGTGGTCGAACGGCCGAAAACCGGCACATGGATGATGTCGCACGCATTCCTGTGGCCGGGGAACGCAGGGCGCGCCACACATTGCAGCAACCCTTGCCAGCACCTCCACGAGCCCACCACCCTTTGCCTGATACCAGTGACTGGACGTTTGACATCATCGAGCAGTACCACGACGTGATTCGCGATACGGCGCAGCGCTTTGGCCTGGACACCTATCCCAACCAGCTGGAAATCATCACCGCCGAACAAATGATGGACGCATACGCCAGTGTGGGCATGCCCATCAACTACCGGCATTGGAGCTATGGCAAGGAGTTCATTGCCACCGACAAGCGCTACCGCCGCGGCAACATGGGACTGGCCTATGAAATCGTCATCAACTCCAACCCCTGCATCAGCTACCTGATGGAAGAGAACACCACCGCCATGCAGGCCCTGGTGATTGCCCATGCGGCCTACGGCCACAACAGCTTCTTCAAGGGCAATTACCTCTTTCGCATGTGGACGGATGCCTCGTCCATCATCGATTACCTGGTCTTTGCGCGCAGCTACATCGCCGAATGCGAGGAACGCTATGGGCTGGACGCGGTGGAATCCGTGCTCGACTCCTGCCATGCCTTGGCTAATTTCGGCGTGGACCGCTATCGCCGCCCCAGCAAGAAAAGTCTGGCGGTGGAGCTGGCGGAGCGACGTGCACGTGAGGCCCATGCCCAGCTCCAGGTCAATGATCTCTGGCGCACCCTGCCCCAGCGCCTGGACAAGGCGGAAGATGCACCGGCAGCGCAGCGCTTTCCCAGCGAGCCCCAGGAAAACCTGCTGTACTTCATTGAAAAGAACTCTCCGCTGCTGGAGCCTTGGCAACGCGAAGTAGTGCGCTTGGTGCGCAAGATCGCCCAATACTTCTACCCGCAGCGGCAGACACAGGTCATGAACGAAGGCTGGGCCACCTTCTGGCACCACAAATTGCTCAACACCATGTACGACGACGGTCAACTGAGCGACGGCGTGATGATGGAATGGCTGAGTTCGCATACCAATGTGATCTACCAGCCGCCGGTTGGGCACCGCGCCTACAGCGGAATCAACCCCTACGCGCTGGGCTTTGCCATGTACACCGACATCCAGCGCATTTGCGAACACCCGACCGAGGAAGACCGGCGCTGGTTTCCCGACATGGCCGGAGCGCCGTGGCTGCCCACGCTGGACCATGCCATGCGCAACTACAAGGACGAGAGCTTTATCGGCCAGTTTCTCAGTCCCAAGCTGATGCGCGACTTCCGGCTATTTGCCATTCATGACGACGAGCGCAAGGTCGAACTGGAGGTGGGCGCCATCCACGACGAGGCGGGCTACGCCGAACTGCGCCAGGCCCTGTCGCAGCAGTACGACCTGGGTACGCGCGAGCCCAACATTCAGGTCTGGAATGTCAATCTGCGCGGGGACCGCACGCTGATACTGCGCCATTTCCCCTACCAGGACCGGCCTTTAGGAGACAGCACGCAGGAAGTGCTGAAGCATACGGCGCGCCTTTGGGGATTCGGCGTGAAGCTGGAGAGTGTCAATGCCAACAGTGACGTCACCAAGCAGTGGAGCGTTCCCGCCCCGACGGTTTGAAGGCGAGCTTCAGCTGCGCCAGGCACCAGCCATCAACCATTGGCAGCTTGCGCAGGCCAATACCATGGCCGCATAACTGGCCATCTTGCCGTCGTGACCGAAAAACCAAAGCCCACTAAGCAGGGCAATAAAACATGCTAGAGAATTGATAGCGCCCTGCATGAGCCAGCTATGATGGGTGCGCGCCTTCTTGATCACCAGCGGCGCCAACACAGCGACCAGGAGCCCGACGGTGAACGCTGGCAGCAGGAAATTCAGCAGGTGATCGATCAAGCCAAACAGACTCATGGGAAGGGGCGAAGTCCGTAAAACGGCTCAACTTTGGTATAGCAATGGCCGGGATTTTATAATCCACTAATAAACGTATGGCAGTCTGGGCATTAGGAATCAACCACACCACCGCACCGCTGGACCTGCGCGGTCGGTTTGCGTTCGCCATGGACTCGGTGGAGCCCCATCTGGTAGCCCTGCGGGAAAGCCTGGCCCGCAACCCGGAGGCCGCTATTGTTTCCACCTGCAATCGCACCGAGATCTATTGCGCAGGTGACGAAGCTGCACTGGAACAAACGCTGAACTGGCTGGCCCAGTCGGGCGGTGTTTCTCCCCATGAGCTGCGCTCTCACACCTACCACCTGGAGGGCGATCAGGCCGCCCGCCATGCCTTTCGCGTAGCCAGCGGGCTGGACTCGATGGTGCTGGGCGAGCCCCAGATCCTGGGTCAAATAAAGGATGCTGTGCGTGCTGCCGATGCGGCTGGCGCGCTGGGCACCACGCTGTCGCAGATGTTCCAGCGCTCGTTTGCTGTGGCCAAGGAGGTTCGCACCTCCACGGAAATCGGCGCACATTCGATCAGCATGGCCGCTGCCGCCGTGCGCTTGTCGTCGCAATTGTTCGAAGACCTGGCCAAGGTCAAGGTGCTGTTTGTAGGTGCGGGCGAAATGATCGAACTCTGCGCCACCCACTTCGCAGCCAAGAATCCCCAATCCATCGCCATTGCCAACCGCACCCTGGAACGCGGTGAAAAGCTGGCCGTGCGCTTTGGTGCTGAAGTCATGCGTCTGGCCGACCTGCCTGAGCGCCTGCACGAGTTTGACGCGGTGATCAGCTGCACCGCCAGCTCCCTGCCCATCATCGGCTTGGGTGCCGTGGAGCGTGCGCTCAAGAAGCGCCGCCACCGCCCTATGTTCATGGTGGACCTGGCCGTGCCGCGCGACATTGAGCCTGAGGTCAAGGCGCTGGGCGATGTGTACCTCTACACCGTGGACGATCTGGCCAGCGTGGTGCAGACCGCCCAGGCCAACCGCCAGGCAGCGGTGGCACAGGCCGAGGCCATCGTGGATGCCGGGGTGCAGAGCTTCATGCACTGGATCGAACAGCGCAACTCGGTGCCGCTGATCCAGCAACTCAACTCCCAGGCCGAGCAGTGGCGTGCCACCGAACTGGCGCGCGCCCGCAAGCTGCTGGCGCGTGACGGCGATGTGGACGCAGCCCTGGAAGCACTGGCCAAGGGTCTCACGCAAAAGATGCTGCACGGCGCCATGGCCGAACTGCATGCGGGCGACGTGACTGCGCGCGAGCGTGCCAGCACCGCCATCCAACGCTTTTTCCTGCGCAAAGAACGTTAGCGGCCCTGCCCTGTCGCCGCCTCTGCCCGCTTCATTGGGGCAGTTTCTTTGTTCTTTGTCTTTTGCAACACCATGAAACCATTTCTGCGCCAACAACTTGCCCGCTACGCCGACCGTCTGGGAGAGCTCGAATTCCTGCTCTCACGCGAAGACATCATGCAGGACATGAAGCAATTCCTGGCGCTCTCACGGGAACACACCGAAGTGGGCGCAGTGGCCAGCCGCTGGGCGCGTTACCAGCAGCGCGAGGCCGATCTGGCAGCCGGGCAAGAGATGTTGAAGGCCTCTGCCGACGACGAGGATATGCTGGCCATGGCGCAAGAAGAGGTAGACAGCGCCACCGCCGAGCTAGCCCAGTTGGACCAAGAGTTGCAGCGCATGCTGTTGCCCAAGGACCCGGACGATCAGCGACCTGCCTTTGTGGAAATCCGCGCCGGCACCGGTGGCGATGAATCCGCCCTGTTTGCGGCGGACCTGGCCCGCATGTACACCCGCTATTGCGATGCCCAGGGCCTCAAGACGGAAATCATGAGCTCGTCGGAGAGCGAACTGGGTGGCTACAAGGAAGTGGTGCTGCGGGTGGAGGGCACGGTGATGACCAGTACCGGCGCCTGTGGCGCCTATGGGCTGCTCAAGTTTGAGTCGGGCGGCCACCGCGTGCAACGTGTGCCAGCGACCGAAACCCAGGGCCGCATCCACACCAGTGCCTGCACGGTGGCCGTGCTGGCCGAGCAAGACGAGGCTGAGGCCATCAAGATCAATCCATCGGATTTGCGCATTGACACCTTCCGCGCCAGCGGCGCCGGCGGCCAGCACATCAACAAGACCGACTCGGCCGTGCGCATCACCCACATTCCCACCGGCATCGTGGCTGAGTGCCAGGACGGGCGCAGCCAGCACAGCAACAAGGCGCAGGCCCTCAAGGTGCTGACTGCCCGCATCCATGAGAAAGAGCGTTCCGAACGCGCCGCAAAGGATGCCGCAGAGCGCAAGAGCCTGGTGGGCAGCGGCGATCGCAGCGACCGCATCCGCACCTACAACTTCCCGCAAGGCCGCCTCACCGACCACCGCATCAACCTCACGCTGTACAAGCTGTTGTCCATCATGGAAGGCGATCTGGGCGACGTGATTGAAGCCCTGCAGGCCTATGAAGCCGCACAGCAAATGGCAGCCCTGGAGCTCAACGCGTGAACCTGACGCAGGCCATGTTGCATGTCCAGTCCCTGGGCATCGATCGGTTGGACGCGCAGATGTTGGTGCTGCATGCCCTGCAGCGCCCCACCAGCGACCGGGCCTGGCTGCTGGCGCATGGCAGTGACGAGCTCAGTGCGCAGACGCAAGACCACGTGCACACCCTGGCGCAACGCCGCGCGCGCGGGGAACCCATGGCCTATATCACCGGGCACAAGGAGTTCTATGGCCTGGATTTGGCCGTGGACGCGCGCGTGCTGGATCCGCGCGCAGATACTGAATCCCTGGTGGACTGGGCGCTTGAGGTGATGGATGCCTGGCACTCGATCGGAGCCGAAGCGCTCAGCGCCATCGACTTGGGCACCGGCAGTGGCGCCATTGCGCTGGCGCTAAAGCACCAACGCCCCCATTGGCAGATCCATGCGCTGGACTTCAGCACGGACGCCCTGGCGGTGGCAGAGGGCAATGCAGCACGACTGCGGCTTGCCGTTCACTTCCACAAGGGTTCCTGGCTGCAAAACGTGCAAGAACGCTTTTCGCTGATCGTCTCCAACCCTCCGTATATCGCGGCACAGGATGCGCATCTGGCTGCGCTGACGCATGAGCCCCTGCAGGCGTTGGTCAGTGGAGAGGACGGACTGGATGCAATCCGTACCATCGTTGCGCAATCGCCCACGTGTTTGCTGCCAGGCGGATGGCTGTTGCTGGAGCATGGCTATGACCAAGCCCCTGCCGTACGCACCCTGTTGCAAAATGCCGGCTTTCACAACGTCCAATCCCGCCGCGACCTGCCAGGCATTGAGCGCTGCAGCGGCGGCCAATGGCAGGCTTGAACAGAAAGCACAAAACCCTATGCAGACCATCAATGTACGGCTGGCAACGCCAGCTGATCTGGATACCGTAGCTCTTCTGTTCAATGGCTACCGGCAGTTCTACGAACAGCCGGATGATCTGGCGCTGGCCAGACGGTTCATTGGCGAGCGCATGGCCAAAGGGCAGTCCACCATCCTGATCGCCGAGGACGCCATGGGCACTGCACGGGGTTTCAGCCAGCTCTACCCAAGCTTTTGCTCGGTGATTGCAGCCCCGATTTATGTGCTGTATGACTTGTATGTGGCCCCGGGGGAACGCAAGTCCGGCGTGGGCAAAGCGCTGCTGCAGTTTGCGGCACAGTATGCGAGGCAACAGGGCGCTGCCCGCATGGACCTCACCACGGCGCGCACCAATCAGCCGGCGCAAGCGCTGTACGCTTCCTTGGGCTGGCAGCTCGACGAAGTCTTCCTGGCCTACAACCTGAACCTTTGAACCTGCCTTCAGCTGCTACGCGCGCCCATCAGGGCGCCGCTTCTTCGGCATGGCAGCACACACAGAGCTTGTTGCCGTCCAGGTCGCGGAAGTAGGCGCCATAGTAGTTGGCGTGGTACTGCGGCCTCAGGCCCGGCGCCCCTTCGCTGTGGGCCCCTTGGGCTAAGGCGGTGGCATAGGTTTGGTCCACCACGGCCCTGGTGGGCGCCAGCAGTGCCACCATCTGGCCGTTGCCAGCCGCGTGGGGCTGTCCGTCGAAAGGTCTGCCAATCAGAAACAGTGGTCGCGCCTGGTGGGGCACCATCCAGCCAGCCCACGCTTTTTCGGGCTCACTGAACTTCAACACCCAGCCCAACGCAGACAGCACCCGCTCGTAGAAGGCAAAGGCCCTATCGAAGTCGGTAATGCCGATGTGCGTGTGGGAGATCACGCTACGGCCTCCTCCACCTTGTCGTGCGCGCCCTCGATCTGCAAGCCCAGCCGATTCACGCCGCTGACCAATGCCTTGAGCGAGGCCGTGACGATATTGCTGTCCAGTCCAACGCCATAGCGCTCCATGCGGTTGCCAACGGCCGCCAACTCGATGAAGGCACAGGCCTGCGCATCGCCGGCATGCTGGCTGGCCTTGATGGAGCGCTCTTCAAAGCTGCGCACCTGCACCTCCAGACCTGCGCTTTGCAGCGCATGCACGGCTGCGTCAATGGGGCCATTGCCCACACCTCTGAGCTGCACGGAACGCCCTTCCATGCTCAGTTGCAACTCGATGCCTTGCGCCGGTGTCTTGCCATGCCCGGCGACTTCAAACAGGTGGTGGCCCAGGTAACGCACGCTGGCGTTGTCGGCGTCCAAATAGGTGGCATCGAACAGGCTCCAGATGTCCTGTGCCGTCATCTCACCGCCGTGGGTATCGGTGTAGCTCTGCACTTCACTGGAGAACTCCACTTGCAGGCGGCGCGGCATGACCACGCCGTATTCCACCTCCATGAGATACGCCACGCCGCCCTTGCCACTTTGGCTGTTGACGCGGATGACCGAGTCGTAGCTGCGCCCCAGGTCTGCTGGATCAATCGGCATGTAAGGCACATCCCAGATCGTGTCCTTCTTCTGCGCGGCAAGCCCCTTCTTGATGGCATCCTGGTGCGAGCCGCTGAAGGCCGTGAAGACCAGATCGCCCACATAAGGGTGACGGGGATGGATGGGAAGCTGGTTGCAGTATTCCACCGTGCGCGCCACTGCATTGATGTCGGAAAAGTCCAGGCCAGGCGCCACGCCCTGCGTGTACAGATTGAGCGCCAACGTCACGATATCCACATTACCGGTACGCTCGCCATTGCCGAACAGGCAACCCTCCACCCGGTCGGCGCCAGCCAGCAAACCCAACTCGGCGGCAGCAACCGCAGTACCCCGGTCATTGTGCGGGTGCAGGCTCAGGACAATGCTGTCACGCCGTGCCAGATGGCGATGCATCCACTCGATCTGGTCTGCGTAGACATTGGGGGTTGCGCCTTCCACGGTGGCGGGCAGGTTGAGGATGACCCTGTTGGAAGGTGTTGCGCCCCATTCCGCCGTTACTGCATTGCAGATTTCGAGTGCGAATTCGGGCTCGGTACTGCTAAAGACCTCAGGGCTGTACTCCAACTGGAACTCCGTGCCCGGCTGCTGGGCCGCCAGATCCTTGATGAGGCGCACCGACTGCACGGCCATTTCCACGACCTCGGCCTTCTGCATGCCAAAGACCACCTCACGGAATACGGGTGCAGTGGCGTTGTAGACGTGCACGATGGCGCGGCGTGCCCCTTGGAGGGACTCGAAAGTGCGACGAATCAGATGTTCGCGTGACTGGGTCAGCACTTCAATGGTCACGTCTGCCGGAATGTGACCGCCCTCGATCAGGTTGCGCACGAAATCGAAGTCGGTCTGGGATGCGCTGGGAAAGGCCACCTCGATTTCCTTGAAGCCCACTTCACACAGCTTGCGGAACATGCGCATCTTGCGCTCGCCGTTCATGGGTTCAAACAGGGACTGGTTGCCATCACGCAAGTCGCTGCTCATCCAGATGGGAGCCGCGGTCAGCGTTTTGGAAGGCCATTGGCGGTCAGCAAGCTGGACGCCCTGGAAAGGTCGGTACTTGGAAGCGGGATTGGCTAACACGGGCAAACTCCTTATAAGACTTACGAACGGGTATAAGAAGCATGTTATGCCATTGCAGTGCGCAGATTATTGCCAATGCATGCTTTAAATCAAATTTATTTGGCAACAACTACCAATTTTTAATAAAATTAAGCATTATTTATGATAATTCGAACGTTTTCTCGCCAGCATACTTACCGACCAGTGCACGCAGTCGATCTGCATTTACCGGTTTGCTGAGAAAGTCATTGGCGCCTGCAGCCAGAGCCTGGCCATTGGCGTCGTTCATGACGTCAGCGGTAAGCACCACAATCGTCAGTTTGGAAGCTGCACCTTGCAGAGCACGAATGGCGCGGGTCGCGGTCAGACCGTCCATGACCGGCATGTTCACATCCATCAGCACCATGTCAAAGGGTTTGCGTTGAACCCAGTCCAGTGCCTGTTCCCCGTTTTCACAGAACGTGGCCTCACAGCCCATGCGACGCAACAGGACCGCAACCAGCTTTTGGTTGATCGGGTGGTCTTCCACCACCAGCACCCGCATATCCTGTGTGACCACGTCTGCTGTAGCGCCTTCGCCCGTCACAGTCGGCTCCTGAGTCACAGGATTCGGCTGAACCAATGGTGAGTTGGCTGCCGCAGCACTCAGCCCTGGATGAAATGGCACCCGCACTTTGACCGTGAAGGTCGACCCGGTCCCCACCACGCTTCGCACCGTGATCTCACCATCCATCATGCGCGCCAGGGACTGCGATATTTCCAAGCCGAGGCCGGCGCCACCGAACCTGCGTGTACGGCTGTCATCCCCCTGAGAGAAGCGCTGGAACAACCGCGAAAGTGTCAGGGAATCCATACCAATGCCGGTATCGGTGATTTCAAATTCCAGGGCAATGGTCTGCTCCATGCGCATGGCCTCGAAAACCTTCAGGTGCACATGACCGATTTCGGTGAACTTGATGGCGTTGTTCAACAGATTGAACAGGATTTGCTTGAGACGCGTCTCATCCACGAAGACCAGAGGCAGCACAGCCTGCGGCAGATCGATGTGAAATTCCAGGCCCTTGCTTTTGGCCAGCGGCTGCATCAGGGCTGCCACGTCCGCCAGCACATGCGGAACTGCCACATAGGTGGATTTCAGTGAAAGTTTGCCGGACTCTAGCGCGGACAAGTCCAGCACATCGTTCAACAACGTCAGCAGATGGCCGGCAGATGTGCGTGCCATCTGGACATAGTCGGTTTGCTCGGCGTTCATGGGCGTGCTTTGCAGCAGGTCCAGCATGCCGATGAGCCCGTTGAACGGGGTACGAAGCTCGTGGCTCATGTTCGCCAGGAACTGACTTTTGCCCCGGCTTGCAGACTCGGCACGATAGCGAGCTTCACGCAATTCCTGGGTGAGTTGCTCCATGGCCCTCCGCTCGGCCTCCAGGCGCCTGTGGCGCATGACAAGGGCGCCCGAGGCGATCGTCAGCAAAGCCAGTTGTGCAATAGTCAGCCAGACAATGAGGCCGTTTTGCCTGCCCATGGCGTCCGATTGGTGCTCCAGCAGCAACGCGACCTCGGAATCTGCTGCAAGAGTCAGTGCCTGCACATCGGGCCCAAGCGTGTTGAGTCTTTTCTGAACGTTGGCAAGCCCGGCAAATCGGATAGGTCTGTCGGACAGCGCCGCGTCCATCTCCACCAACAAAGGCTCCAGGCCTGCAAAGACCTTGCGGTACTCCTCGCGTCCCGTCAACAGCGCAACACTGGGGCTGTCACGCAGCAGGGTCAGGCGACTGAGAAAGATGTCATAGCGCAGCGACAGGGCGTCGGCGTCGTTCTCCGTACGGCTGACCAGCGCTTCGCCCAATGCCTGCCTGGTACGCAGAAATTCCCGCTCAAACTGGAAAACCAGCGCAGTCAGTGAATCCGAGCGCAGGGCGTTGCTCTTATCGATGGCGCGCATTTGCGCAATCTCGGATACCAGCAACGCCGCCATGGCCAGTGCCATGGCGGCCGTCCCCAACGCAAGCCAGAGCAAAAAGCCCCGGTTATTTCTGCCGCCAGACATCGCCGGTCTATTCGATCGTCAGTGACTTGAGCTGCCAGGCCGAGCGTTCGTAATAGATGGCAGAGCGAAGCTCCGGATTAGAGTCGTAGGGATAGACGATGAACAAGGGGCCTTTGGTCTTGACCGGAATGCTCTTGCCATTCATCTTGTGGGCCAGAATCACATCGAACTTCTGCGCGTCCTCGAACGGCACGGATGTCTGGTAATCATTCAGTGCAACTGCCTTCAAAAGGGTGCCGGAGGCCTTGGCGGCCGCCAGCACATCGCGCAACAAAGGTCCGGTGAACGCGATAGGCTGCTTATCCCACGGCGTCATGGTGGTAAACGTGCGCTGCGGCAGCTTCTCCACCATCTCCATGTCAAACACCGCTGCATTGGGCGCGTTCTTTTCGCCGACATTGCCGGAAAGCGTCAATACGACTTTGCTTTTGGCAGGCTGCAACGCGGCCGCAGGAAGTGCCATGCTTAGAACCACACTGATGCCACAAAGGACAAAAATGCGAAAAAGCATTGAAATCATAAAAACGGCCTTTTTGATAAAATCGGAAAGGCCAAACTCTACACCGGAAAGCTTACATAACGTCAGTGGTGGTGACCGTGGGCTCCATGCACGTGTCCGTGGGCCACTTCTTCCTCAGTGGCGGGCCGTACTTCCAGAACCTTCAGTCCAAAGCGCAGTGGCTTACCAGCCAAGGGATGGTTCCCGTCCAAGTAGACCGTATCACCTTTGATCTTCAGGACGGTAAACACGATGGTGTGACCGCTTTCGTCACGGCCTTCCAGCTGACCGCCGATCTTGACGCCGGGCGGGAACTGCTTCTTTGGAATGGTCTGCAGGAGCGCTTCATTGCGGGCGCCAAAGGCATCTTCCGGTTGAAGCTCAATCGTCGCTTGATACCCCGCTTCTTTGCCTTCCAATGCCTCTTCGATCTTGGCGAAGGTGTTGCCATAGCCGCCATGCAGGTAAGACATGGGCTCTTTGCTTTCTTCCAGCAGCTTGCCGGTGATTTCGGAAACCGTATAGCGCAGGGTAACTGCCGAGTTTTTTTCGATTTTCATAAGATTGGGGGTGAGTGGATGGGGCATTATCGACAAAAACCCTCTTGAACTAGGCAGCATGCGCCGACGGCATCCCTCCCAATGTGCGAAGGTGGATAATTCGCTTCTGTATCCATTTGAGGTTTTTGACATGAGTGACGCACAACACCGTATTGATGAACTGGTTAAATCCAACGAAGTCCTGCTGTTCATGAAGGGCACGGCCAGTTTCCCGCAATGTGGCTTCTCCGGTCGCGCAATCCAGATTCTCAAAGCCTGTGGCGTGGACCCCAAGTCCATCAAGACCGTCAACGTGCTCGAAGACGATGAAATCCGTCAGGGCATCAAGGAATACAGCCAGTGGCCCACCATTCCGCAGCTCTACATCAAGGGCGAGTTCATTGGCGGCTCCGACATCATGATGGAGATGTACGAGTCTGGCGAACTGGCCCAGACTCTGGCGTCCAAACCGGCCTGAGGATTCAGGCGGCAAACTCCCAGCGCCGCTTGGCTCCCAGCACCGCATCCGGATACGCTGCCTTGCCGCGCGAGCCGTTATAGCGCCCCAGGGCCAGGAATTGGTCTTCGCGCTCCAGGTCCAGGTAGTGGCGCAATATCACGCAGCCGAAGCGCAGGTTGACCTTCATCCGGAAAAGGCTGTTGGCGTCACCATCGCCAATGCTGCGCGTCCAGAATGGCATCACCTGCATATATCCCCGGGCTCCTACGCTACTGACCGCGTACTGGCGAAAGTTGCTCTCCACCTGAATCAGCCCCAACACCAGAGCAATATCCAGTCGGGCCCGCTTGCAGTCGTACCACAAGGTCTGCAGGAACTCTGTGCGCTGCTGCAGGGTCCTCAGGTCGGAGCGGCGCGCCACAAGGCGCTCGTTCATCTCCAGCTTCCAGCGCAGGTAATGCATCTTGGCCTCGGTGCTGGAAAACGGTGGCTCAGGCGGCTCGCCGCTGGCAACTGCTGCACTCAGTGCATTGCGAACCGCGTCTGCCAAGGGTTCTTCGATTTGCCCACCTGCGTGCGCCACCCGTCCAAGACCGGCTAAACCCGGCGCGGCCAAATATTGCAGCAATCGGCGACGACCCAGGCCGAGCGCCTGTGCGTCTGGCTTCATGCCTTCAAACGTGACCGGATCAACTCCACGATTTCAGCGACGGCGACATTGGTTGCAGCCTTGTCTCGGCGGTGCTGGTACTCCACCACACCCTCTTTCAGACCACGATCTCCAAGCGTCACACGATGGGGGACACCGATCAGCTCCCAATCGGCGAACATGGCGCCTGGTCGCTCATTGCGGTCATCCAGAATCACGTCCACACCCGCCTCCAGCAACTCGCCATACAGCTTGTCGGCTGCCGCCTTGACGTCGGGGAAGCGATCCGGGCTGATGGGACACAGAACTACCGTGAAGGGCGCAATGGCATCCGGCCAGATGATGCCGCGCTCGTCGTGGTTCTGCTCAATGGCTGCTGCCGGCAAACGGGTAATGCCGATGCCATAGCAACCCATTTCCATGAACTGCGGCTTGCCGTTGACGTCCAGGAACGTGGCGTTCATGGCACGGCTGTATTTGGTTCCCAAATAGAAGACGTGGCCCACTTCAATGCCGCGCTCGATGGCTAAGGTGCCCTTGCCATCCGGCGACAGATCCCCTTCGACCACATTGCGCAGGTCGACCACCACATCCGGTTCGGGCAGATCACGCCCCCAATTCACGCCGCTCAAGTGGTAGTCCACCTCATTGGCACCGCAGATCCAGTCCGACATCAACGCGACTTCCCGGTCTGCCACGACGCGCAAAGGCTTCTTCAATCCAACCGGTCCCAAATACCCCGGTTCGCAGCCAAAATGCTCATCGATTTCGGCCAAAGTTGCAAAACGGAAACCTGCCAGTCCAGGCACCTTGCCCACCTTGATCTCATTCATGCTGCGATCGCCGCGAATCAGCAGCAACCAGACCTGGGATTTGACGATTTCACCCTTTTCATCACGGGTGTCTGTTGCAACCACCAGAGACTTCAGGGAGTTTTCGATCGGCAACTTCAAGTAATTTGCCACATCAACGCAAGTGCTCATGCCAGGCGTGGCCACTTTTGCCAATGTCTGGGCGGGCGCCGGGCGCGGCCCCGCGGGAGCCAAGGCTTCAGCCTTTTCCATATTGGCGGCGTATTCGCTTTGCGGGCAGTAGACGATGGCATCTTCCCCGGTGGCGGCAATCACCTGGAACTCTTCGGACAGATCACCACCAATGGCGCCACTATCGGCCGCTACTGCACGATAGACCAAACCAAAGCGGTCAAAGATCCTGCGATAGGCCTTGGCCATGATCTGGTAGCTCACCTTGGCAGCGTCTTGGTCGCGGTCGAAGCTGTACGCGTCCTTCATGATGAATTCGCGCCCGCGCATCAACCCAAAGCGTGGACGCCGCTCATCGCGGAACTTGGTCTGGATTTGGTACAGGTTCTTGGGCAGCTGCTTGTAGCTCTTGATTTCCTGACGCGCAATATCGGTAACCACTTCTTCACTGGTCGGCTGCACCACGTAATCGCGTTCGTGCCGGTCCTTGATACGCAATAGTTCCGGGCCCATGGCTTCAAATCGCCCGGTCTCCTGCCAAAGCTCCGCGGGTTGCACCACGGGCATGGTCAGTTCGACGGCACCGGCACGGTTCATTTCCTCGCGCACGATGGCCTCCACCTTGCGTATCACCCGCAGGCCCATGGGCATGTAGTTGTAAATGCCTGCGCCCAGCTTCTTGATCAACCCAGCCCGCGTCATCAGCTTGTGACTGACGACCTCTGCATCGGCTGGCGCTTCTTTCAGGGTGGAAATGAGGAACTGGGAGGCTTTCATGACAACTACTCGATCAACTTCAAAGGCTGCTAGGGCAATTCGTCACTTGATGCACGCCGCTTGCTGTGCATAATGAACGAAGTTTAAGAATTGGGGTTTGATTATGCTTGACCGGGACGGCTTTCGCCCCAACGTCGGCATCATCCTGCTCAACCATAAAAATCAGGTATTTTGGGGCAAGCGCATACGAACCCACTCGTGGCAGTTTCCGCAGGGTGGCATTGACCGGGGCGAAACCCCCGAGCAGGCCATGTTCCGTGAATTGCACGAAGAAGTCGGACTCCATCCGGAGCATGTTGCGATAGTTGCCCGTACCCGAGATTGGTTGCGCTATGAGGTGCCAGACAGGTACATACGACGCGATGCGCGTGGCCACTACAAGGGCCAAAAGCAGATTTGGTATTTGCTGCAACTCACCGGCCACGACTGGGATTTGAACCTGCGCGCGACCGACCATCCGGAGTTTGACGCGTGGCGCTGGAATGATTACTGGGTTCCGCTGGAGGCCGTGGTCGAATTCAAGCGTGGTGTCTACGAAATGGCGTTGACCGAGCTTGCCCGGTTTTTGCCGCGCCATGACGCCCGCAATCGCTATTTACGCCATGGGCATAGACCCAGGGAGCAGGAATTGCCCGCACAGGGCAATGCCCTGCCAATCTCCAACAATTCAACCGGCTCCATGGGTGACACCCAAGGCGGGACCGGAAACCCTGTATCGGACTCGCATGAAACTTAAGGTCCTTGCAACCTGGACGTTGATGTTTTCGTTCACATTGCTCAGCACTAACAGCTTGGCTCAGACTACCAAGGTAACCGAAGAAGATGAATGGGTGGAAGAACAAGCGCCTCCACCGCCAGCATTTTCAAAGGAGCATCTGATACCAATTGACTTGCCATTGCATATGACCGTCAAGGTGGGAGCAGATCCCAACAGCATTGTTGTGGGAACTGACGGTGTCGTTCGCTATGTGTTGGTCATCACCAATACGACCGGCACCACCAGTGCTTTGTACGAAGGAATTCGCTGTACAACCGACGAGGTAAAGACGTATGCACGGCTGGGCTCATCGGGAACGTGGACTACTCTTGCGTCCCCAACCTGGAAGCCCGTGAGTGACAATTTGCCCTCCGGAATCTCGCTGGCTTTTGCGCGCCAGGGCGGCTGCCAGAACAGGCTTGCCACTTCAAAAAGCGAAATCATTGCCGCTCTTACAGTGCGTGTGCGAGTTGGGCCTTCAATGCGTGGCCAGTAAGGCTGACCAAGTTACTTGGTGATCACCAGATTGTCCCGGTGCAACATTTCGGCCTCTGCCGCATAACCCAACAGCTTTTCAATCTGTGAAGAGGGTTTTCGGCAAATGATGCGGGCTTCTGCACTGGAATAGTTCGCTAGGCCGCGCGCGATTTCCAAGCCTGCGTCGTCACGCACCGCGATGACGTCGCCGCGCGAAAAATCGCCCTCCACCTGTACCATGCCGATGGGCAACAGGCTCTTGCCCTCATCACGCAGCTTGACGACGGCACCTGCATCCACCACAACTGCACCGCGCAATTGCAGGTGATCTGCAATCCACTGCTTGCGTGCCTGGGTCTTCTGCGTTTGCGCAACCAACAAGGTACCGATGGCCTCGCCGGCGGTCAACCGTATCAGGGCATCTGGTTCACGGCCCCAGGCGATGACGGTGGAAGCCCCTGAACCGGCTGCACGCTTGGCGGCCAGTATCTTGGTAATCATGCCGCCGCGCCCAATGCTGGAACCGGCCCCACCGGCCATCCGTTCCAGCTCAGGGTCTCCGGCCTTGGCCTCGTGGACAAAGCGGGCGTTGGCGTCTTTGCGGGGATCCGCGGTATACAGGCCCTTTTGGTCCGTCAGGATGATCAGCGCGTCCGCTTCCACCAGATTGGCAACCAGTGCGCCCAGCGTATCGTTGTCGCCAAATTTGATTTCGTCGTTGACCACGGTGTCGTTTTCATTGATCACCGGAACCACACCCAGCTTCAGCAAGGTCAACAACGTGGAGCGCGCATTGAGGTAGCGCTCGCGATCTGCCAAATCCGCATGCGTGAGCAGCACTTGCGCGCTGCCCAGTTCGTTGAGGCGCAACTTGGTTTCATACATTTGTGCCAAGCCCATTTGCCCAACCGCTGCGGCCGCCTGAAGTTCCTGCACAGCCTTGGGACGGGTACTCCACCCCAACCGCTTCATGCCCTCAGCGATGGCGCCGCTGGACACCATGATCACCTCACGCTTGTCACGGATCAGATGCGCGATCTGACGGCACCACTCGCCTATGGCCTGTTCATCCAGGCCCTGACCATCGTTGGTCACCAGGCTGGAGCCCACTTTGACCACCACGCGCCTGGCTTTACGCAGTACGGAAGATTGCGATTTTTTTGTCATTTTTCTGTGCTGGCTGGGGCGTGGGCTTCAGAAAGTCTCAGGCGCGCACGCCTGGCTGGATTTAAGACTTGGCAGGATCGGCCTGAACGTCCGTAAATCGGGGATCTACTTCTACATGCGGCTGCTCGGCCACTTGCTGGGCTTTGACGTGTTTGTAGATTTCCTTTATCAATGGTTCACAGCCTTCGCGTGTGAGCGCAGAGATCTCAAACACCGGCCCCTTGAACTTGAAGCGCTTGATGAAATCCTTGACGCGGGCCTCTCGCTCTTCGTCGGGCAGCATGTCCACCTTGTTGAGTACCAGCCAGCGCGGTTTCTTGTACAGGTTTTCATCGTACTTCTTCAACTCGTTGACGATGGCTTTGGCCTGCTTGACGGTATCCACACCCTCATCGAACGGCGCAATGTCCACAATGTGCAAGAGCAATCGGGTTCGCTGCAAATGCCGCAGGAACTGATGGCCCAGACCAGCGCCTTCAGCCGCACCTTCAATCAATCCGGGCAGGTCGGCCACGACAAAGCTCTGCTCGGGGCCCACGCGGACCACCCCCAGATTGGGATGCAAGGTCGTAAACGGGTAATCCGCAATGCGTGGGCGCGCGTTCGAAACCGCTGTGATGAAAGTGGACTTGCCAGCATTGGGCATACCCAGCAGGCCGACATCTGCCAAAACCTTCAGTTCCAGCTTGAGATTGCGCTTTTCCCCTGGCCAACCTGGGGTCTTCTGACGTGGTGCGCGGTTGATGGCACTCTTGAAGCGCAGATTGCCAAAGCCACCATCACCACCCTTCGCAATAGTGATAACCTCGCCGGGAACCAGCAGCTCAAACAGTACTTCTCCGGTTTCGGCATCGCTGATGATGGTTCCAACGGGCATTTTGAGGGTGATGTCCTCGCCTGCAGCGCCGAACATATCGGAGCCCATGCCATGTTCTCCGCGCTTGGCGTCATACCGGCGCGCAAAGCGGTAGTCCACCAAGGTGTTGAGATTGGGATCGGCAACTGCGAAGACGTGGCCACCACGACCACCGTCCCCACCGTTGGGGCCGCCAAATTCCTTGTACTTCTCATGCCGGAACGAGACGCACCCCGCTCCGCCGTCTCCAGCAGAGATATCGATATAGGCTTCGTCAACGAACTTCATGGTGGCTATTTTCCCAAATGGCAACCCGCTTGCGGATTGCGTAGGAGCTTAACTTCGCGCAACGGAGTTAAACAGGGCGGGCTGAAAACAAAAACCCCGCGCTTGGAAAGCGCAGGGTTTTTGGGGTGAGCTTGCTGCAGATTAAGCAGCAGTGACGCTCACTGTGTGCTTGTTCAAAGCACCCTTGACCGCAAACGACACAGTGCCGTCTACCAGTGCAAACAAGGTGTGATCCTTGCCGATACCGACATTGGTGCCGGGATGGAACTTGGTACCACGTTGACGAACAATGATCGCGCCAGCGCTGATCACTTCACCACCGTAGGACTTCACACCGAGCATCTTGGGCTTGGAATCGCGCCCGTTTCGCGTAGAGCCGCCGCCTTTTTTCTGTGCCATGACCCTTGCTCCTTATGCTGCAATCGCGCCGATTTGCAGCTCTGTGAACTGCTGGCGGTGCCCTTGACGTTTCTGATAGTGCTTACGACGACGCATCTTGAAAATGCGCACTTTGTCGTGCTTGCCGTGTGCCACTACAGTGACAGTAACCGTTGCGCCGGACACCAAGGGCGTACCAACCTTCAGCTCGGTGCCGTTTCCGACAGCCAGAACTTGGTCGATAACAATCTCTTGGCCTACGTCCGCAGCAATCTGTTCTACTTTAATTTTTTCGCCAGCAGCAACCCGATATTGCTTGCCACCGGTTTTTATGACCGCGTACATGTTGACCTCTTTATCTAGACTCTGAGAACGAATTTTCGCAGAGCCTTGGATTATAGCCCTAAAGCCAACTTTCTCCAAATTTGCCTGTCATGTCAGATTGGAGGCAGGGCAAGTTTCTATAATCGCCGCACAACCAACCGGCCTATCGTCTTGCAAGTCAATCCAAGCAGCACATCATCTGGACTCTCCATCATTGAGGGCGACATGCGTCAGGTGGACGCCGTCATCGCCCAGCGGCTCAACTCTGGAGTTCCCCTTGTAGGTAGTGTTTCGCAATACATCATCACAGCGGGAGGCAAGCGCCTGAGACCCTCGCTTCTGTTGCTGTGCTGCGGCGCGCTGGGCTGTGACAGCGAACAGCGATTCAACATGGCAGCCGTCGTCGAGTTCATCCATACGGCAACCCTCCTGCACGACGATGTCGTGGACGACTCCGCACTACGTCGTGGACGTGCCACTGCGAACGCCACGTTTGGCAATCCGGCAAGCGTCCTGGTCGGCGACTTCTTGTACTCCCGTGCTTTTCAAATGATGGTGGACGCCCAAAGCATGCGCATCATGCAAGTGCTGGCGGATGCCACCAACGTGATTGCCGAAGGCGAGGTCATGCAGCTGATGAACATGCACAACGCAGAACTGGACGAAGCGGGGTATTTGCATGTCATTCGCTCCAAGACTGCAAAGCTGTTTGAAGCCAGTGCGCGCGTTGGCGCAATTCTGGCTGACGCTGAGTCAGCGCTGGAGGAGGCATGTGCAGAATATGGGCAGGCACTGGGCACGGCCTTCCAAGTCATTGACGACGTGCTCGACTATGCGGGAGATGCGTCGGTAATGGGCAAAAGCGTGGGAGACGACTTACGCGAAGGCAAGGCAACCCTGCCACTGATAGCCGCCATGCAGCGTGGCACACCAGAGGAATCGGCAACCATCAAGAAGGCCATCGAGACCGGCGACCTTTCCATGCTCGAACTGATTGTCTCCATCGTCAAAAAGACAGGCGCCTTGGACGTTGCCCGCAACGCGGCACGACAAGAGGCATTACGCGCCATTTCGGCTGCCAAGCGCCTGCCCCAGGCCCCGCACACCGACTGTTTGATACAATTGGCGACCCAATTGTTGGAGCGCGATCACTGAGATTCGTCTCCCACTGTCATCAAACCGCGGGGTGTAGCTTAGTCTGGTAAAGCGCTACGTTCGGGACGTAGAGACCGGAGGTTCGAATCCTCTCACCCCGACCACGGTGTTTGGTCATTTCCCAATAAAAATTGCTCGGCAGCTTAGGCGACAATGCCGCGATATTCTGGGAAAAAGACATGACCATCCTTGTAACCGGCGGCGCCGGCTTCATTGGCAGTAATTTTGTGCTGGACTGGCTGGCCCATTCAGACGAACAAGTTGTCAACCTGGACAAGCTCACGTATGCGGGCAACCTGCAGAACCTGGCGTCTGTGTCCTCCAACCCCGCCCATATCTTCGTGCAAGGCGACATAGGCGATGCATCCTTGATGAATGAGCTGCTGGCGCACTACAAGCCCCGCGCCGTGCTGAACTTTGCCGCCGAGAGCCATGTAGATCGCTCCATCCTGGGCCCGGGTGAATTCATCCAGACCAACATCGTAGGCACCTTCAATCTGCTGGAAGCCATGCGCGCCTACTGGGGCGGCTTGGAGGCAGCAGCCAAGACAGTCTTTCGCTTCCTGCACGTCTCCACCGACGAGGTCTATGGTTCGCTGTCCAAGACCGATCCGGCTTTTTCCGAGACCAACCGCTACAAGCCCAACAGCCCATATTCGGCATCCAAGGCTGCCAGTGACCATCTGGTACGTGCCTACCACCACACCTACGGGCTACCGGTGCTCACCACCAACTGCTCCAACAACTATGGCCCGTATCACTTCCCCGAGAAGCTCATCCCCCTCATCATCGTCAACGCCCAGGCGGGTAAGGCGCTTCCCGTGTACGGTGACGGCCAGCAGATCAGGGATTGGCTGTACGTGAAAGACCACTGCAGCGCCATCCGCCGCGTGCTCGAAGCGGGCGTGCCCGGTGAGACCTACAACGTAGGCGGCTGGAACGAGAAGCCCAACCTGGAGATCGTGCACACCGTGTGCACGCTCCTGGATGAACTGAGCCCCAGAGCAGACGGCAAGCCTTATAGCGAGCAAATCACCTTTGTCACCGACCGCCCCGGGCACGATCGGCGCTACGCCATCGATGCTGGCAAGATCGAGCGCGAGCTGGGTTGGAAGCCAGCCGAGACCTTTGAGTCGGGCATTCGTAAGACCGTGCAGTGGTACTTGGCCAACCCCGAGTGGGTTGCCAATGTGCAAAGCGGCGGCTACCGTGACTGGGTGAGCCTCCAATACGGCAACAGTGACCAAGCTGCGGCCGCTCTATGAGAATCCTGCTCTTGGGCTGTAACGGCCAGGTGGGATGGGAGCTGCAGCGAAGCCTTTCGGTGCTGGGCGAAGTCGTTGCCCTGGGCTCGGATGCAAAGAAGAACCCGCAAGGCCTGAGCGGCAA
This sequence comes from Rhodoferax sp. GW822-FHT04A08, assembly GCF_058801025.1. NCBI lineage: Bacteria > Pseudomonadati > Pseudomonadota > Betaproteobacteria > Burkholderiales > Comamonadaceae > Rhodoferax > Rhodoferax sp. GW822-FHT04A08. The sequence goes on along the minus strand of NZ_JBXAMW010000006.1, from coordinate 212,335 downwards.
TTTGACCGATCTTGACGGTCTTGCACAAACAGTACAGACAGTGCGCCCGGATGTGATCGTCAATGCCGCGGCCCACACCGCAGTGGACAAGGCAGAGTCCGAACCAGAGCTGGCACGTACCATCAACGCCCTGGCTCCCGGCGTGCTGGCTGCCGAAGCACACAAGCTAGGTGCCTGGCTGATCCACTACTCCACCGACTACGTATTCGACGGCAGTGGCTCTACACCCTGGACGGAGACCGATGCAACGGGTCCATTGAGCGTGTATGGTGCAACCAAGTTGGAAGGTGAGCAGCTTGTTGCAGCCAACAATCCCAAACACCTGATCCTGCGCACCAGCTGGGTGTACGGAGCCCGCGGCGGCAACTTTGCCAAGACCATGCTGCGCCTGGCCTCGGAGCGCGAGGCGCTCACTGTCATCAATGACCAGTTCGGTGCCCCCACCTCGGCAGAATTGCTGGCCGATGTGACGGCACATGCCATTCGCAGCCTGCAAAGCCACCCTGATCTGGCCGGTGTGTACCACTGTGTAGCCAGCGGAGAGGCCACCTGGCATGGCTATGCCCGCTTTGTGCTGCAAACGGCACGGGCCTTGGGCACCGTGCTCAAGGCGAGCCCCGAACAAGTTGCCCCGACCAGCACACAGAGCTACCCCACACCGGCCAAACGGCCACTGAACTCGCGCCTGAACACAGCCAAGCTGCAGGACGCCTTCAACCTCACCCTGCCCCATTGGCAGGCGGGGGTGGCACGTATGCTCACAGAGATATCAGGGAAGTAGGAACAAGAACATGACCAACACGACAACACCAGCCCAGTCCAAAGCCCGCAAAGGCATCATCCTGGCAGGAGGCTCGGGCACACGGCTGTATCCAGCCACCCAGGTGGTGAGCAAGCAGTTGCTACCCATCTACGACAAGCCCATGATCTACTACCCGCTGACCACGCTGCTGCTGGCGGGCATTCGCGAAGTGCTGGTGATCTCCACCCCACAAGATACACCGCGCTTTGAGCAGCTCTTGGGGGACGGCAGCCAGTGGGGCATCAAGATCCAGTACGCGGTTCAGCCCTCGCCCGACGGACTAGCCCAGGCCTTTCTGATCGGCGAGCAGTTCCTGGCCGGGGCACCCAGCGCCCTGGTGCTGGGAGACAACATCTTTTACGGCCACGACTTTGCGTCCCTGCTCAAGGGCGCGAACCAGAGAACCACCGGCGCCACCGTGTTTGCCTATGCGGTCAATGACCCGGAGCGCTATGGCGTGGTGGAATTCAGCCCGCAGGGGCGTGCCATCAGCCTGGAGGAGAAACCCCAAGCGCCCAAGAGCCGCTACGCGGTCACGGGCCTGTACTTCTATGACGAGCAGGTGGTCAGCCTGGCCAAGCAGGTCAAACCGAGCGCACGCGGGGAGTTGGAGATCACTGATCTGAACCGGATGTACCTGGACCAGGGCCAGCTCGATGTGCAGACCATGGGGCGGGGCTATGCCTGGCTGGACACGGGCACCCACGAATCCATGCTGGAGGCCAGCCAGTTCATCTACACCATCGAGAATCGCCAGGGGCTCAAAGTGGCTGCCCCGGAAGAAGTGGTCTGGCGCCATGGCTGGATTGACAATGTCCAGCTGGAAAAACTCGCCGCACCGCTGGCCAAGACGGGTTATGGTCAGTACCTGCTGCGACTGCTCAAGGAAAAGGTGTTTTGATGAAGGTAACAAAGACAGCAATTGCCGATGTACTGTTGCTCGAGCCCAAGGTGTTCGGGGACGCGCGCGGCTTCTTCTTTGAGAGCTTCAACCAGCGGGTGTTTGAAGAGGCCACCGGAGTGAAGACACAGTTTGTGCAGGACAACCACTCCAAATCGGCCAAGGGCGTGTTACGGGGTCTGCACTACCAGGTCAAAAATCCGCAAGGCAAGCTGGTGCGGGTAACGCAAGGAGCGGTGTTTGATGTGGCGGTGGACATCCGCAAGGACTCGCCCACCTATGGGCAGTGGGTGGGTGATATCCTGAGTGCGGACAACAAGCGTCAGCTGTGGATTCCAGCCGGGTTGGCCCATGGCTTTGTGGTGCTCTCCGAGGCCGCCGAGTTCCTCTACAAGACCACCGACTACTATGCGCCGGAGCAAGAGCGCTGCATCATCTGGAACGACCCGACACTGGCCATCGACTGGCGGCTCAATGGGCTGACGCCATTGCTCTCGCAAAAGGACTTGCACGGTGCAAGCTTTGCCGACGCAGCTTTGTAGTGTCCAATCTGCCTGCGATAGTGCAATCCTGCAACAATGGGCCACATTTACATTGGTTACCCGATCAACGATGATTGTCAAATCTGTCACGCACTGTTTATGCTGTAAATAATGGCCGCACCCGTAGATTCATTCCTGCAAGATTCGAGCGCAATAGCGCTGCCCGGCCTGGGGCGTGCCATGGTGGCCGCCGGAAAGCTTGAACAAAAAGCCGCCGAGGACATTTACCGTAAGTCGATTTCCAACAAGACCAGCTTCATCTCCGAGCTGGTGGGGTCGGGCGCCGTATCGGCCTCGGACCTGGCGCATACGCTGTCCCAGGCATTTGCCGCCCCTCTGATCAATCTGGACGCGCTGGACCCCCAGCGCTTGCCCAAGGGATTGCTGGACAACAAGACCTGCCAGGACTACCGCCTGGTGGTCCTGAGCAAGCGCAACAACCGCCTCCTGGTAGCTACAGCCGACCCGTCTGACCAGCGTGCGGCGGAAAAAATCAAGTTTTCCACCCAGATGGGGGTGGACTGGATCATCGCCGAATACGACAAGCTTTCGAAAATGGTGGAGGCCAATTCGGTCAGTGCTACCGAGGCCGTGGAAGACATCATTGGCGGCGACTTCGAATTCGACGAAAACGCCGTCGATACCGCGGTGGAACAGTCGCAAGTCACAGCCGAGGTGGAAGACGCGCCCGTGGTGCGCTTCTTGCAGAAAATGCTGCTGGATGCCTTCAGCATGCGGGCCTCGGACTTGCACTTCGAACCGTACGAACACAGTTACCGGGTGCGATTCCGTATCGACGGCCAGCTGCGAGAAATTGCCAGCCCCCCCATCGCCATCAAGGACAAGCTTGCCTCCCGTATCAAGGTGATTTCCCGCATGGATATCTCCGAGAAGCGCGTACCGCAGGACGGACGCATGAAACTGAAGGTCGGCCCCGACCGGGTCATCGATTTCCGTGTCAGCACCCTGCCCACGCTGTTCGGCGAGAAGATCGTGATCCGTATCCTGGACCCCTCCAGCGCCAAACTGGGTATTGACGCTCTGGGCTATGAGCCGGAGGAAAAAGAACGCCTGCTCAAGGCCATCAGCAGACCGTACGGGATGATTCTGGTCACCGGCCCCACTGGCTCGGGCAAGACCGTGTCCTTGTACACCTGCCTGAACCTGCTGAATCAACCGGGTGTCAATATCGCCACGGCGGAAGACCCCTCCGAAATCAACTTGCCTGGTGTCAACCAGGTCAATGTGAATGAAAAAGCCGGACTGACGTTTGCCGCAGCCCTGAAGTCCTTTCTGCGCCAGGATCCGGACATCATCATGGTGGGTGAAATCCGGGACCTGGAAACGGCAGACATCTCCATCAAGGCGGCGCAAACCGGCCACCTGGTCCTGTCCACCCTGCACACCAACGACGCACCGACCACGCTCACACGTATGCGCAATATGGGCATTGCCCCGTTCAATATTGCCTCCAGCGTGATCCTGATCACCGCCCAGCGTCTGGCCCGCAAACTGTGCCCCACCTGCCGCAAGCCAGCCGACATTCCCAAGCAGGCCCTGCTGGACGCCGGCTTTACCGAAGACATGCTCGACGGTTCCTGGAAGCCCTACAAGCCAGTTGGCTGCTCAAGCTGCAACATGGGTTACAAAGGCCGCGTGGGCATTTACCAGGTGATGCCGGTATCGGAAGAAATTCAGCGCATCATTCTCGCGGATGGCAGTTCCCTCGACATTGCGAAGCAGGCCGAGCGGGAAGGGGTGCGATCCCTGAGACAATCGGGCCTGAGGAAAGTGCAGACTGGCCATACCTCGCTTGAAGAGGTTCTGGCTGTGACCAACGAATAAGGCTTACCCAAGGGACGCTATGGCTACGAATCCAGCTAAAACTGCCAACAACAATGAAGCAGTCTACGAATGGGAAGGCAAGGACAAGAATGGCAAGCAGGTACGCGGTGAGATTCGTGCCGGCGGCGAAAACCAGGTCAAGTCCGCCTTGCGTCGCCAGGGTGTCACTCCCACCAAGATAAAGAAGCGGCGCACCCGCTCCGGCAAGTCCATCAAGCCCAAGGATCTGGCCATCTTCACGCGTCAGCTGGCCACCATGATGAAGGCGGGCGTTCCCTTGCTGCAGGCTTTCGATATCGTGGGTCGCGGCAACCCCAACCCCAGTGTCACCAAGCTGCTCAACGACATCCGCAACGACGTGGAGACTGGCACATCGCTAAGCGTTGCATTCCGCAAATACCCGATCTACTTCGACAACCTGTACTGCAATCTGGTCGAGGCCGGTGAAGCGGCCGGTATCCTGGACCAGTTGCTGGATCGCCTGGCGGTCTACATGGAAAAGACCGAAGCCATCAAGTCCAAGATCAAGTCGGCCCTGATGTATCCCATCTCGGTTCTGATCGTAGCGTTTGTGGTGGTCGCTGTGATCATGATTTTCGTGGTGCCCTCGTTCAAGCAGGTGTTTACCTCCTTCGGTGGCGAGCTGCCTGGACCAACCCTGGTCGTGATTGCCATGAGTGAGTATTTCGTCAAGTACTGGTACCTGATTTTCGGCGGTCTGGGGGGAGGAATCTACTTCTTCCTCGAGTCCTGGAAGCGCAATGAAAAGGTCCAGGAATTCATGGACAGGCTGATGCGCAAGCTTCCCATCTTTGGTGTTCTGGTCGACAAGTCCTGTATCGCGCGCTGGACACGCACGCTCTCCACCATGTTTGCCGCCGGTGTCCCGCTGGTGGAAGCACTGGACTCGGTGGGAGGAGCTGCCGGCAACATCGTATACCAGCATGCAACCCAGAAGATCCAGCAGGAAGTCTCCACGGGTACTGCGTTGACTGCGGCCATGACCAACGCCAACCTGTTTCCGTCCATGGTGCTGCAGATGTGCGCCATCGGAGAGGAATCCGGCTCGATCGACCACATGCTGGGCAAGTGCGCCGACTTCTATGAAGCCGAAGTGGACGACATGGTGGCCGGCATTTCCAGCCTGATGGAACCCATCATCATCGTGGTGCTGGGTACCATCATCGGTGGCATTGTGGTGGCCATGTACCTGCCCATCTTCAAGCTGGGTCAAGTGGTTTGATGCTTTCCGGAGTTCAATGGCTGGACGCCAGCCTGATGGGCCTGCTTGGCCTGTTGATCGGCAGTTTTCTGAACGTCGTCGTATACCGCCTGCCCAAAATGATGGAGCGGCAATGGCAGCTGGAAGCTGCCGAAATGGCGGGCCAGGAGCTCGCCAAGCAGGAAGCCTTCAACCTGGTGGTGCCCCGCTCGCGTTGTCCGCATTGCGGCCATGCAATTGCCTGGTATGAAAACATCCCGGTTCTGAGCTACCTCGCACTGGGTGGCAAATGTTCGGCCTGCAAGAGCCCCATCAGCGCACGCTATCCGCTGGTTGAAGCCACTGTAGCAGCACTGTTCTTCTATTGCACTTGGACCTACGGTGCCAATGCCTCCGGTCTTGCGTGGAGTGCGTTCGCAACCGTTCTGGTCGCCCTGGCACTGATCGACTGGGACACCACCCTGCTGCCGGACGACCTTACCCTGCCTCTGGTCTGGCTGGGGCTGATAGCCGCGGCATTGCAATGGATACCGGTCACACTCAATGCCTCGCTGTGGGGTGCCGTTGGTGGCTACATGTCGTTGTGGACGGTCTACTGGGCCTTCAAGCTGGTGACTGGCAAGGAAGGCATGGGCTATGGCGACTTCAAGCTGTTTGCGGCTTTGGGCGCCTGGTTCGGATGGCAGACGCTGATTCCCATGATCCTGATTGCTTCCATCATCGGCGCGATTGTGGGAATCGCCATGAAGCTCAATGCCAGCCTGCGCGAGGGAGGCTATGTGCCCTTTGGTCCGTTTCTGGCGGGCGCCGGTTTGTGTGCACTGTTTGTTGGTCCTGCCGCTTTGCGGCACGCCGTTGGTCTGTAGAGATGCCCGGCCCACTGAAACTTGGCCTGACCGGTGGAATTGGTAGTGGCAAGAGTACGGTTGCGGGCCTGCTGGCACAGCACGGCGCCGGTGTGATCGATGCCGATGCCATATCACGCGCCACCACAGCCCGTCAGGGTGCGGCCATACCGTTGATTCGTGCGGCGTTTGGCGAGGAATTCATAGGCCCGGACGGTGCGCTCCAGCGCGAGCACATGCGCCAGCACATATTTGACAACCCGCAGGCCAAGCAGGCACTGGAGGCCATCATCCATCCCCTGGTCGGCCAGGCCATTGCCGAACAGCAGCGCCAACTCACGCAAACCGGCAAGAAATGCCTGGTGTTCGACATCCCGTTGCTGGTGGAGTCCGGGCATTGGCGCAAAACCCTGGACCGTGTGCTTGTGGTGGACTGCAGTGAACAGACGCAAGTGCAGCGCGTCTGCGCCCGCAGCGCCTTGCCTGCCTCTGAAGTGCAGAAAATCATCGCTGCCCAGGTGAGCCGCTTACAACGCCTGGCAGCGGCAGACGTGGTGCTCTGCAACGACGGTATTTCATTGGATGAATTGGCCGCGCAAGTGGCTGAACTCAGTCCGCAGTTCGGGCTATGATGCGGCCACACGAAAGTACAGCGTGATTCTCTACGAATACCCATTTAACGAGCGCATTCGCACTTACCTGCGGCTCGAACATCTGTTTTTGCGGTTGGCCACGCTGGTCTCCCGACAAGCTCCGCTGGACCACCATTTTGCCCTGACCACCATCTTTGAAGTCATGGACGTGGGCGCGCGCGCCGATCTCAAATCGGATGTGCTCAAGGATCTGGACAAACAAAAGCAGGTGCTTGGCAGTTACCGCGGCAACCCCGCCATTTCGGAAGCCGCATTGGAGCAAGTCATTTCCCAGGTGGAAGGCTGCTTTGAGGCACTCAACGCCACTGCGGGCAAGGCAGGACAGTCGCTCACCGAAAATGATTGGCTGATGAGTATCCGCAGCCGTGTCGGCATTCCTGGCGGTACCTGCGAGTTTGACTTGCCGGCCTACTTTGCCTGGCAACACCGCAGCCCCGAAGTGCGCGTCAAGGATTTGCATCGCTGGGCCGCCACGCTGGCGCCACTGGCGGACTCCATTCACCTGCTGCTCAAGATGCTGCGGGACTCCGGCGCTCCGCAAAAGGTGATCGCAGCAGGTGGCCAGTTTCAGCAGAACCTGCCACAGGGCCGCACCTTCCAGTTGCTGCGGCTGGCACTCGATCCGGCGCTGCAGCTGATTCCCGAAATCAGCGGCAACCGGCTGATGGTGTCCATCCGCTTGATGCGCCTGGATGCCGACGAAAAGTTGCATCCCGCAGGCGAAGACGGCGCGTTCGAATTGGCCCTGTGCGCCTGAACGGCAGGTGGTTTTGATGGAAGCGGAAACTCCCAGAAAGATCGTGCGTTGCCCAGCCTGTGGCGGCGACAGCGTGTATGCGGTGAGCAATCCGTATCGGCCGTTCTGCAGCGAACGCTGCAAGAACCTGGACTTTGGCGCCTGGGCCAGCGAGGCCTTCCGCGTGCCAACCGAAGCGCCCCCGGAAGACGAGCTCTACGGCGACCCCAAGCTGCAATAAGTTGCGGCCGTAAAGCCGCGCTCCTTGGCAAACCAACCCAGCACCGGCACCGTACCTGGCAGCACCGGCTGCACCTGCACCGGCAGTTGCGCCCAGGAAAAGTTCTGAGCCTCCCGCATCTGCAGCTCGCCCTGCCATTCGAAGACCTTGCAGAAATTCAGGCGCACCAGCGCATGCGGGTAATCCACCATCTCCACACGCCAGGGCGTTACGGCGCCGATATCGATGCCCAGCTCTTCGTGCAATTCGCGGCGCAGCGCCTGTTCCACTGACTCGCCCGCCTCGAGCTTGCCGCCCGGAAACTCCCAGTAGCCTGAGTACGGCTTGCCAGCAGGTCGCGAGGTGAGGAGAAAGGCTCCGTCAGCGCGCACCAGCACACCCACGGCCACTTCGGTCACCGGTCGGTCCGGACCGCCCACGCGCTCGGCGTGCCCATCGGCAACCAGTGGTTTGTTGCTCATGCAGACACCGACTTGCGGCCCGCATAGTCTTGGGCAAACTGCCAGGCCACGCGGCCGCTACGAGAGCCACGCTCCAGTGCCCAGAGCAAGGCCTCGGGCCGCGCTGCTTCAATTTCACTTTGCGCAACACCCAACACCGCCAGCCACTGGGCCGCAATGTGCAGGTATTCGTCCTGCGAGAAGGGGTAGAAACTCACCCACAGACCGAAGCGCTCGGAGAGCGAAATCTTTTCTTCCACGACTTCACCCGGGTGCACCTCGCCTTCCGGCGTATGGGTGTAGGTCAGGTTTTCGGACATGTATTCGGGCAATAGATGACGCCGGTTGCTGGTGGCATACACCAGCACATTGGGCGTGGCGGCGGCCACGGAGCCATCCAGCACCGACTTGAGCGCCTTGTAGCCCGGCTCACCTTCGTCGAAGCTCAGGTCATCGCAGAACACAATGAACTTCTCAGGCCGCTTGGCCACCAGCTCCACGATGTCGGGAAGGTCTACCAAATCTGCTTTGTCCACCTCGATCAGGCGCAAACCCTGGTCCGCATAGGCATGCAGGCAAGCGCGGATCAGGGACGACTTGCCGGTCCCGCGTGCACCCGTCAGCAGCACATTGTTGGCCGTGGCACCGCGCACGAACTGCGCCGTGTTGCGCTGGATCTTTTCCTTCTGCTGGTCGATCTCTTTGAGGTCCGCCAACTTCATCGCGCCCACGTGGTGCACGGCCGAGATCACCCCTTGCCCGCTGGAACGGCGGCGGTAACGGAACGCAATCGACGCCCCCCAGTCCGGCTCCGTCAGCCCGTGCGGCAAAGACGCCTCCACCCGAGCCATGAACAACTCGGCGCGCTCCAAGAAATCGGCAATTTTCTTATCCATATTCAAAACCCAAGTATCCGAAGCGAAGGCCTTACCAATTCAGAAACACCGCGGAACCGGCTCTGCCGGTCCGTTGGTGTTGCCCCCTGCAAGGGGGAAAGCGGCTACGCGCAGCGAGCAAGCCGGGGGGTGTTCACGATCTGTAGTCAGCGTTGATGGTCACATACTCGTGGCTGAAGTCACAGGTCCACACCGTTTCGGTGGCGTCGCCTCGACCCAGCCCCACGCGCACCGTGATCTCGCTTTGCTTCATAACGCGCTGGCCGTCTTCTTCGCGATATGCCGGATTGCGCCCGCCTTGGGTTGCCACATGCACATCGTCCAGGAACAGCTCGATCTTCGACTGGTCCAGATCATCGATACCTGCGTAACCCACTGCAGCCAGGATTCGGCCGAGGTTGGGGTCGCTGGCATAGAAAGCGGTCTTCACCAAAGGCGAGTGGGCAATTGCGTAGGCCACCTTGCGGCACTCCTCGGCATTGCGTCCACCTTCGATCACCACGCTGATGAACTTGGTGGCGCCCTCTCCGTCACGCACAATGGCCTGAGCCAGTTTGCGTGCCACTTCCAGCATCAGCGCCTTGAGTGCCTGCCCCTCTGCGGAGTCCAGCGAGGTGATGGGTGTATTGCCAGCCTTGTTGCTTGCGATCACCACCAGCGAGTCGTTGGTGGAAGTGTCGCCATCCACTGTGACGCGGTTGAATGAGCCTTCTGCCAACTCCAACGCCAGTTGCTTCATCACGCTCTGGTCTACATGGGCGTCGGTGGCAATAAAGCCCAGCATGGTCGCCATATTGGGGCGGATCATGCCGGCACCCTTGCTGATGCCGGACACGCTCACCTGCTTGCCGCCCACCAGCCCTTGCACGCCAAAGGCCTTGGGTTGGGTGTCCGTGGTCATGATGCCCTCGGCCGCCTTGAGCCAGTTATCCGCCTTGGCGTCAGCGATGGCGGCGTCCAGTCCGGCCTCGATGCGGTCGATCGGCAGCGTTTCCATGATGACGCCAGTGGAAAACGGCAACACCTGATCGGCATCCACACCAAGGCGTTTGGCCACAGCCGCGCAGGTGCTGCGTGCGCGACTCAGACCATCGGCACCGGTACCGGCGTTGGCATTGCCGGTATTGATGACCATGGCACGGATGGCCTTTTGAGTGAGCAAGTGCTCACGGCAGAGCTGGACCGGAGCGGCACAAAAGCGGTTGGACGTGAACACGCCCGAAACGCTGGCGCCTTCGTCGATCAGGACCACGGTAAGGTCCTTGCGGTTGGCTTTGCGGATACCTGCTTCGGTCACGCCGATGCGCACGCCCGCAATGGGGTGCAGCGTGGCCAAGTCGGGCAAGGGCAAATTGACGGGCATGGTCTTCCTTTAAACGAGTTTGCCGTGGCAGTGCTTGTACTTCTTGCCGCTGCCGCATGGGCAGGGGTCGTTGCGACCAACGCGCCCTATGGCAGCCACGGCTGCGGCAGCCGCTGTTGCGGTAGCGCTCCTGGCCTGCCCCAGCGTCTCCGCATCGACAGTGGTCTGCACTTCGCCAGTTTCCGTGGGGGCGCTGTAAGTCACGTTGGAGATGGACTCTGCGCGCGCTTCCATTTGCTGGGCCGCTTCATCGGCCTGCTCGGCAGACTGGATCTTGACCGTCATCAGCGTCTTGGTGACTTCGTTCTTCACCGAGTCCAGCAGCTGGCCAAACAACTCAAAGGCTTCGCGCTTGTATTCCTGCTTGGGTTGTTTCTGGGCGTAGCCACGCAGGTGGATGCCCTGGCGCAGATAGTCCAGCGCACTCAGGTGGTCACGCCAGTGGCTGTCAATGCTCTGCAGCAGCACCATGCGTTCAAACTGGGTGAAGTTGGCCTCACCGACCTGATCGACCTTGGCCTGGAAGGCCTTGTCTGCCGCCGTAGCCACGGTTTGCAGTAAATCTTCGTCGGTGATGGCACTGGCCTCGGCGACCTGCTTCTTGAGGTCCAGCTCGATCTGCCAGTCTTCGGTCAACACCTTCTGCAAACCGGTGATGTCCCACTGCTCTTCCACCGACTCCTGCGGCACAAACTGGCGCACCAGGTCGTGGAAGCAGCCTTCGCGCAACGAGGCAATCTGTGCGTTGAGGTCCTGCGCGTCCAGAATCGCATTGCGCTGCTGGTAGATCACCTTGCGCTGGTCGTTGGAAACGTCGTCGTACTCCAGCAATTGCTTACGCATGTCGAAGTTGCGGGCTTCCACCTTGCGTTGCGCACTCTCGATGCTGCGGGTGACGATGCCGGCCTCGATAGCCTCGCCTTCGGGCATCTTCAGGCGTTCCATGATGGACTTGACGCGGTCACCAGCGAAGATGCGCATCAGTGAATCGTCCAGGCTCAGGTAAAAGCGCGAAGAGCCCGGGTCACCCTGACGACCGGAGCGGCCACGCAGCTGGTTGTCGATACGGCGCGACTCGTGGCGCTCGGTGGCAATGATGCGCAGGCCACCCAGCGCCTTGATGGCTTCGTGGTCGCGCTGCCATTCGGTCCGGATCTCGGTGATGCGCACCTGCTTGGCTGCTTCGTCCAGCGCCTCATCGGCTTCCACCGCCTCTATGGCCTTCTGGATGCTGCCACCCAAAACGATGTCGGTTCCCCGGCCGGCCATGTTGGTGGCGATGGTGATCATCTTGGCGCGACCGGCTTGGGCCACGATCTCAGCTTCACGGGCATGCTGCTTGGCGTTGAGCACCTGGTGCGGCAGCTTTTCCTTTTCAAGCAGGGTCGAAATGATTTCGGAGTTTTCGATGGACGTAGTGCCCACCAGCACCGGCTGGCCGCGCTCATAGCATTCGCGGATGTCCTTGATGGCGGCGTCGTACTTTTCCTTGGTGGTCTTGTAGACGCGGTCCAGCTGGTCTTCGCGGCGACTGGCGCGGTTGGGCGGGATGACCACCGTCTCCAGGCCATAGATTTCCTGGAACTCGTAGGCCTCGGTATCGGCAGTACCGGTCATGCCGGCCAGCTTTCCGTACAGGCGGAAGTAGTTCTGGAAGGTGATGGAGGCCAGCGTCTGGTTCTCGGCCTGGATTTCCACGCCTTCCTTGGCTTCCACGGCCTGATGCAAGCCATCGCTCCAGCGGCGACCGGTCATCAGGCGGCCGGTGAACTCGTCGACGATGACGATCTCACCCTGCTGCACCACGTAGTGCTGGTCGCGGTGGTACAGGTGGTTGGCACGCAGCGCTGCATACAGGTGGTGCATCAGCGTGATGTTGGCCGGGTCGTAGAGGGAAGCGCCCTCGGCAATCAGCCCCAGGCCGGCCAGAATGCGCTCGGCATTCTCGTGACCCGCTTCGGTCAGATAGACCTGGTGGGCCTTTTCATCGACGGTGAAGTCACCGGGCTTGGTGACGCCCTCACCGGTGTGCGGATCGGCCTCGCCTTCCTGGCGCACCATGAGCGGCACGATCTTGTTGATGGCAATGTAGAGGTCGGTATGGTCTTCGGCCTGGCCGCTGATGATCAAAGGCGTACGCGCTTCATCGATCAGGATGGAGTCCACCTCGTCGACGATGGCGTAGTTCAGGCCGCGTTGCACCCGGTCGGCCACCTCGTACACCATGTTGTCGCGCAGGTAGTCAAAGCCGTATTCGTTGTTGGTACCGTAGGTGATGTCGGCACGGTACGCGGCCTGCTTGTCCTCACGCGGCGCCTGCGGCAGGTTGATGCCAACGGTCAGGCCTAGGAAGTTGTAGAGGCGCCCCATCCACTGCGCGTCGCGACTGGCCAGGTAATCATTCACCGTCACCACATGCACACCCTTGCCGGTCAGCGCATTCAGGTACACCGGCAGAGTGGAGGTAAGCGTCTTGCCTTCGCCCGTGCCCATTTCGGAAATCTTGCCGTAGTGCAGCGACATGCCACCCAGCATCTGCACATCGAAGTGGCGCATCTTCATGACGCGCTTGGAGCCTTCACGGACCACGGCAAAGGCCTCCGGCAGGATGGAGTCCAGCGACTCGCCATTGGCGACGCGAGTCTTGAACTCTTCGGTCTTGGCCTTCAGAGCTTCATCGGTGAGCTTCTCGAACTGCGGCTCCAGCGCATTGATGCGGGACACCACGGAGCGGTATTGCTTGAGCAGACGGTCGTTACGACTTCCGAATATTTTGGTAAGAATGTTGATGGCCATGCAAGCAAGACTGGCCTGTTGCCCACCACGGGCGCACAGAACAGCGCAGTCCTTTTTTAGTCAAGGTGAAATGAGGGCATTCCGGCAAAAAACAAGCGCCACGGGGCGCTTGCTACTTACACAGCCTGCGAAAACGACGATTTTAGCGTTTGCCCAAGACCGCCAGGTTACTGCCGGCATTCAGAAACTTCTGGGGGTCCTGCGGTACGCCCTGAACCAGCACCTCAAAGTGCAAATGGGCGCCGGTAGAGCGACCGGTATTGCCCACTTCGGCAATCTTCTGGCCCCGTTTGATCAGGTCCCCCAGCTTGACGAACACCTTGGATGAGTGCGCATAGCGGGTAATCAGGTCGTTGCCATGGCTGACCTCGATCATGTTGCCGTACTGGGGGTGAAACTCCTGTGCCACCACCACCCCGCCGGCGGCGGCGTAGATCGGTGTACCCACGTCCGCCGGGAAGTCCAGCCCGGTGTGCAGGGCCGAATGTCCGGTAAACGGATCAATGCGCCAACCGAAGGTGGAGCCCAGCGCAACGTCCTTGACCGGCTGCTCTGTGGGCACCATCAGCTTCTTTATCTTTTGTTCAAACAGGCGCGATTCGATCACGGTCATGACATCGGTGTGCTGGTTGGTCAACTGGTCCAGGTCGGACAAGGCCGCCTGCAATTCCTGCATGGAGAGCGGGTGGGCCGCCACCTGCACACCGCCCTGCCCCGGTCTGGCCCGTATATCGGCAGGGTTGATGCCCGCAAGGCCCGAAACCCGCTCGCCCAGGGACTCCAGTTGCAGCACCTTGGCCTGCATCTCGCCCACGCGCCTGGCCATGACATCGATGTTTTCGCGCATGAAGCGCTCGCGCTGCGCCACTTCGTCCTTCACCACCAGCTTCACCAACTGGCTGATGACAGGCCAGCCCTCGCGCGCGCCCTTCAAAAACACCCAGTGGTACAAACCGGCTGACACCAGCATCAGGCACAGGGAAACGGCCAGCACAAACGCAATCAGGCGCACCCCGCTGAGCTGAATGGTGCGGCTCCTGAACCGTGCATCCGTGATAATCAACTGCATTGCCATCCTTTCCCCAACATCCCACCGGGCCATGATCCGCCGCAACCACGCCATCTCCCTGCTACAGGCGACCCAGGAGTCCGAAACTCTGAGCCGCCTGTGCGATCTGGCTGAAGAGTCGGCACAACGGCTGAAATCGATAGAGCCACTGTTGCCGGGGCCTCTGCGCGCCTGCGTGCGCCCCGGGCCCATTGACGGCTCCGTCTGGTGCCTGCTCCTTGACAACAATGCGGTGGCTGCCAAGGTCAAACAACTTTTGCCCGCGCTGCAAGCCCATTTGCGGACCAAGGGCTGGGAGGTTAGCGCAATTCGGCTAAAGGTTCAAACGTCGGCCACCCCGCGTTAATCGAGGAGCACAAGACATGACCAAATGGACTCTGCCTCAGAAGACCAAGCACAGTGTTGTCGTCAAAGGTAACAAGGTCCAGCTCTCGGGGTTCAATTCGGCGGATGTTCTGGCTGCGTATGAGGCAGGACGCAGGGAGGCGCTGGAAGAGGCGGCACAACTTTGCGATGCCCTGGAAAAGGACTACAAGAAGAAGCGGGAAGAAATCGACAGCCTGGAAGATTCCCTGTATTGGGGTATGTCTTGTGGTGCGTTCGAAAGCGCGGCCGAAATAAGAAAACTGCTGGCACGCATGCCCGTCGACAAACCCTCACCGAGTGATTCCTGACGGCGCAGATGCGTCCTCAGTCCGATTAAATAATGGGCAAACCAATTCCCGGTTTGCCGCTAAATTGAATGGATTGAGAATTACGCCCGTGCGTCACCCCAGCGCAACTCGGAAGAATCGTCACCCCGGTAAATGGTGCGACCGGCACGATCCACACAATACTCCGGTGAAACAATCATTTCCCGAATGGCCGTCCCATTGGGGATGCGCGTATATTCAAACAAAACACTGCGCTCGATGACTGCACCGGCCTTGACGTGGCAACCGTGGCCAATCCAGGCCGGGCCAATAATGGTGGCGCCGGGCTCCACCTTGACGCTGGAGCCAAAATAAACCGGCCCCTGGATATTGACCTGGTCCCAGGGGATACAGACGTTCAAACCCACCCACACACCCGGACGCACTTCGACACCGGGCATATTCATTTCAGCCACGCCTCCGCGCAACACGCGTTGCAGCACGGACCAGTAATCGCTCACCCGCCCAATATCTATCCAGTTGAAGAAGCGCTTTTGTGCGTAAAAGGGCAATTGGCGTTCCACCAATTGCGGAAACAATTGGGAGCCAATGTCGTACACGGTGCCGGAAGGCACCAAATCCAATATGGAGGGCTCAAATATGTAAATGCCCGTACTGGCCATGGTGGACTTGGCTTCTGCCGGGCTGGGTTTTTCCTGGAAGGATTTGATCTGCCCGTCTTCACCCGAGACAACAATGCCGTAATTGCTGACATCTTCCCGCGGCACGTCCAGTGTTACCACACTGGCCATTGCGCCTTTGAATTTGTGTTCGCTCAAGGCCGCGCCAATATCCAGGTCAATCAATGCATCGCCGCACAAGACCAGCGTGGTTTCGTCAAAAAAGCCGCTGAAATCCTGAATCTTGCGCATACCCCCGGCAGATCCCATGGGACGGGGCAATATGTCTCCGTGGTCCAAAACGCCTTCGTAGGAATAACCCAGCTCCACACCCCAGCGATGCCCGTCGCCAAAATAGCGCTCGATTTTCTGGTGGTGGTAAGCCACGTTGACCATGATCTGCTTGATGCCGTGGCGCGCCAAATGCTCAATCAGGTATTCCATCAAAGGCTTGCCAAGAATCGGCACCATGGGTTTGGGCAGGTCCTTGGTCAGAGGCCGTACACGCGTTCCTTGGCCTGCAGCCAGAATCATTCCTTTAGCCATTTTTCTCAATCCCCTTGTTTCTAGTCCATCGAAGACACATAGCAGCAGGGCACTGTAAACCGGTTACGTTACAGAATGCCCCTACCCTCTAGCTTGCGTACCCGGTGGGGTTGTTTTTTTGCCAGCGCCAGGCGTCTGCGCACATGGTCTTCAAATCGCGCGTGGCCTGCCAAGCCAGCAGCTCCTTGGCCAAGGTTGGCTCAGCGTAACAGGCCGCGATATCGCCCGGCCTGCGCGCCTGTATTTGATAGGGTACGGGCTTGCCGCTGGCAGCCTCAAAGGCCTTGACCATTTCCAGAACGCTGTAGCCAACCCCAGTGCCCAGATTGATGGCCACGCATTGCCCCACGCCCGGGACGGCTGCCGGCTTGCTCAGTGCCTCCAAGGCACACAAATGCCCCATGGCCAAGTCCACCACATGGATGTAGTCGCGCACCCCGGTGCCATCGGGCGTGGCATAGTCGTTACCCCATACGTTCAGGAACTCCCTGCGCCCCACGGCAACCTGGGCCACAAAAGGCAGGAGATTGTTCGGGGTGCCCTGTGGGTCTTCGCCAATCAGACCACTCTCGTGTGCCCCAACCGGGTTGAAGTAACGCAAGATGCCAAAACGCCAGCTGGAATCCCCTGCGAACGCATCGCGCAGCATGTCTTCAATGACCAGCTTGGTCCGTCCATAAGGATTGGTCGCCGAGAGCGGATGGTCCTCTGTCAGGGGCAGGCGTTGCGGATCGCCATATACGGTGGCCGAAGAGCTGAATACCAGCGTCTTCACTCCGCAGACATTCATGGCCTCCAGAAGACGCAGCGTCCCCACAACATTGTTGTCGTAATAGCGCAGCGGCTGCTGCACGGATTCGCCCACCGCCTTGAGGCCGGCAAAGTGGATGACCGCCTGCGCGCCACTCTCGCGCAAGGCCCGCTCCATTGCTGCGCCATCCCGTATATCGGCCTGCACCCGCGCAATGGATTTGCCGGCAATTTTCTCAACGCGATTCAGAGACTCGGGACTGCTGTTGCAGTAGTTATCCAGCGAGGTGACGCTGTACCCGGCCTTCAGCAGTTCCAAACAGGTGTGAGAGCCAATGTAACCGGCACCGCCGGTAACCAGTATTTTCATATTTGTGTGCATTCAGCAGTATGGCCTTGGGTATATGGCAGCTCCATGACCCGGGGTCAGGAAACCTGATCGTAGTGGATTATTTTGTATTTACCGATGCATTGGCCTGATTTGCCCAATAAAACACGCCCATTTTTCCTTCCCGAAAAGAATGCATTCCAAATACACTATTGACTATATAAATTCACCCGCGTCTGCAACATGCAAAAACATACATTGCACCTGACTTTGGTATGTCTTTTCCTGGCTGCATGCGGTGAAGAGGCCAAACCGGTTGCCCAGGCACCGAGCGCGCCTTTTGTCAAAACAATTTCCCCGACCCAGAGCGCCAAGCAAGATCTTGGATTATCCGGCACCATTCGAGCCCGGGTGGAGTCGCCCATAGCGTTCCAGGTCAATGGCCGGATCGCCAAACGAATGGTTGACGCAGGACAAGAAGTCAAAGCTGGCCAGGTCCTGTTTGCGCTGGATAGACGTGACCTGGAGCTGGCCTTGCAGTCGGCGCAAGCCGATGTGGCCGCTGCCGAGGCAGCCAAAGCCACGGCAGATGCGGACCTGGCCCGTACCAAACAGCTCAAAGACCAAGGCTTCATCAGCACGCAAGCCACCGATATGGCGCAACTGGCTGCCCGCGAAGCACACACCCGGCTGGCCGCAGCGGCATCGCGCCAGGCGCAAAGCCGCAATGGCCTGGACTATGGCTTGGTGCGCGCGCCCGCTGCCGGCGTCATGTTGGATGTCGTGGGCGAGCAAGGCCAGGTGATATCGGCCGGCCAAAGTATCGCAGTGCTGGCACAGGCAGGCGAGCGCGAAGTGGAAGTGAACTTCCCCGATGGCGTGCCGCCTCCGACTGAAGGCAAGCTGCAATATGCCCAAGGCGTCCTGCCACTGAAATTGCGGGAAGTTGCCGGCAGCGTGGACCCCTTGAGTCGCACCCTGCGCGCCCGCTACACGGTCATGGAGAACGCGCAGGCGCTGGTGCTCGGCAGTGTCGTGAAAACGTCGTTTCCAGAAGGTGCTGGCGCCGTCCCCACCAAGGCGGTTCCACTGGCTGCCGTGGATGAGCGCGGCCAAGGCCCCAGGGTCTGGATCTACAAGGAAGGCCATGTGCGCGCCCTGCCCGTCAAGCTGGTCGCCATCGATGGGCAGACTGCACATATCCAGGCAGAGTTGCCCGCCGGAGCCAAGGTGGTTGCCATGGGCACGCATCTCCTGACGGACGGCATGCCGGTACGGGAGTTGGCTCAGTGAGCTTCCCCAATCTGTCTGCGCTCGCGGTCCGCGAGCGCTCGGTCACCCTGTTCTTTCTGCTGATTGCCGGCATTGCCGGAGTGTTCTCTTTCCTGGCACTCGGGCGTGCTGAAGACCCCGCGTTCACCGTTCGGGCGATGGTGGTCACCGTAGTCTGGCCCGGCGCGACGCCGCAGGAGCTTCAATCCCAGGTGGTGGATCGGCTGGAGAAGCGGGTGCAGGAAGTTCCGTACCTCTATCGCATGGAGAGCACCATCCGTTCCGGACAGGCCAGCCTGCAGATTGAATTTGAAGACTATGCACCCAACTCGCGCATACCCGACCTGTTCTATCAGGTGCGCAAGCGCATGGAGGACGAGTCCCACACCCTGCCCCCTGGCGTGATCGGGCCTATCGTCAACGATGATTTCTCCGATGTGTACTTCACACTGGTATCCGTGACCGCACCTGGCATGCCCATGCGCGAACTCACCCATGTCATGGAGTCCATGCGTGACCGATTGCAGCATGTGGAGGGTGTGCAAAAGGCCCTGATACTGGGCGAGCGTACCGAGCGCATGTTTGTCGAGTTCAACCAGGAAAAGCTGGTCAACCTGGGGCTTTCGCCACAGGCCGTGTTTGAGGCGATCGACGCCAGCAACCGCCTGGTACCTTCCGGCAAGATTGAAACGCAGGGCCCGCGCGCCTATCTGCGGCTGGATGCCGACCTATCGGACCCCAAGCAGATCGAGTCTCTGCCGATTCGGGTGGGAACCAAACTGATCCGGCTCTCGGACGTCGCCCTGGTGCGGCGCGGCTATGAAGACCCGCCCAGCTATCTGGTGCGATCGCGGGGCCAGGATGCCATGCTGCTGGGCACGGTCATGGCAAAGGGCGAGAACGGCCAGGCACTTGGAAAGCGCCTGGACAAGTTCATCGAAACAGAACGCAGCCGCATGCCACTGGGCATGACGCTGGAGGTGCTGACCAATCAGGCCGAAGCGATTGATCACGCGGTGGACCTCTTCCAGATCAAGTTTCTGGTGGCGGTCATCGTGGTGATTGGCGTCAGTGTCCTGGCATTGGGGTTGCGCGCGGGACTTATCGTCGGCATCGCCGTGCCTTTCACCTTGGGCATCAGCTTTCTGATCATGATGCTGTTGGATATCAATCTGGACCGCATCACCTTGGGCGCACTGATCATCGCCCTGGGTCTGTTGGTGGACGACGCGATCATCTCCGTCGAGATGATGTTGGTGAAGATGGCCGAGGGCTGGGATCGCGTGCGTGCCGCGGCCCACGCGTGGACCGTTACCGCCGCCCCCATGCTGCTGGGCACACTGGTGACCGTTGCAGGCTTCTTTCCGATCGGCTTTGCCAAATCTGCCGTAGGCGAATACGCCGGCAATATTTTCTGGGTGCTTGCCATCACGCTGGTGGTTTCGTGGTTTGTCGCGGTCACCTTTGTTCCCTACCTCGGGGTGAAGCTGTTGCCGGCACTCACCGACGCGCAGGCCCAGGCGCACCACGGTGCTTACCATTCCCCGCTCTACCAGCGCCTGCGTCGCCTGATCACCTGGTGCGTGGTCTGGCGCAAAAGCGTGGTGGCCATGACGGTTGCACTGCTGGTGTTGTCCGTCATTGGCATGGCAGTACTGGTGCACAAACAGTTCTTCCCCAACTCGGATCGCACCGAGGTTCTGATCAGCGTCTACCAGCCGCAGGGCAGTGGAATCGCCGCCACCGACAAGACCATCCGCAAGATCGAAACCTTGCTGGCGCCCATGCCCGAGGTGAAGTCCCTGTCTTCCTATGTGGGCGCCGGTGCCCCCCGCTTCTTCATTTCTGCCACACCGGAACCACCGGATCCGGCTTTCGGAAAGATCATTGCCGTTGCCCGGGACACTGCAGCGCGCGACAAAATCATCGCGCTGGTAAAGCAGCACATTGCCGCCGGCGAATATTCCGAGGCACGGGTGCGCCCCTACCGGCTACTGTACGGCCCGCCCGTCGTATGGCCCGTGACCTTGAGGGTTGTCGGCCCGGACCCTGTGGTGCTGCGCAAGATCGCCCACCAGGTCCGCGATGTGATGACCAAGAACCCGCACCTGGTGGATCCCCACCTGGAGTGGGACGAGCGGGCACCCACGCTGCACTTGAGTACCGATGCAGAACGACTGAGCCTGCTCGGGATGACGCCCATGGAAGTGTCGCAGCAGTTGCAGTTCTTGCTGGACGGGGCAACGGTGACACAGCTGCGGCAGGACCTGCGCTCCGTCGATCTGGTGGCGCGCGGCATTCGCAGCGAATCGGGGTTGACAGCCGAGCGCCTGGGCGCAGAGGAACTGATCACCCACGATGGCCGCAAGGTGCCGTTGGCACAGTTGGGGCGCATCGAGGTGCGTTACGAAGATCCGGTCATCAAGCGCTACAACCGCGAGGGATTTCTGGCAGTCTTTGCCGACATCCAGGATGCTGAACCCAACGACGTGACCGATGCGGTATGGCTTGCCCTGGCTGACGTGCGCAGCCAATTGCCCGCGGGCTACCGGATTGACGTTGCAGGCTCCGTGGAGCAGTCCGGCAAGGCCGATCTGTCCATCCAGAGGCTGCAGCCAGCCATGGCGGCGTTCATGATGATCTTCATCATGATTCAGATGCGCTCCTTCAAGGGCACCTTCGTGGTCGTGGCAACGGCCCCTCTCGGACTGATGGGTGCGGTATTGGCTCTGCTGCTGTTTCGCCAACCCTTTGGCTTCGTGGCGCTGCTGGGCCTTATAGGGCTGGCCGGCATTCTCATGCGCAACACGCTGATTCTGACCCAGCAGATTTCCGACAATGACGCAGCCGGCATGGCACCCTTCGAAGGCGTTGTGGAAGCGGCTGTGCAGCGCGCCAGACCGGTGATCCTGACCGCTTTTGCTGCGGTATTCGCCTTCATTCCATTGACGCACGATAGCTTGTGGGGCGCATTGGCCTATGTGCTGATAGGCGGTGTGGCCGTGGGGACGGTCATCACGCTACTGTTTGTCCCGGCACTCTATGCCATATGGTTCAAACGGGAAGTGAAGGCCTGACAGTTCAGTGGCGCAAGGCGCGCCGCCGCCATGCGCGTATGGCCCATACGGCCGCACCGATGGCAAGCAACAAGACAACCACCACCAGCCAGCTGGTACGGCCGGGGTTCTGAATGGCATCCAGCACCTTCTCTATGAACAGCGCAATTGCCAGGGTGCCAGGAGCCATTCCGAGAAAAGTGCCCAACAAGAGGTCTGCCAGGCGGATATGGGATGCCCCGGCAACCATGTTGATGACGGCAAAAGGCGCCACCGGAACCATGCGCACGGCAATGATGGCCAACAAGCCGCGCTCACCCAGCTTTTGACTCAGTCGATTGGCGCGCTCGCCACCCAGCTTTCGCAAGATGTCCCTGCCCAGCGCAGCGCCTAGGCCGTAACTGCACAAGGCGCCAAGCTGCGCGCCCAGCATCACGCACAGGAACCCATTCAGCGATCCCATTGCCACAATGAAAACCACGGTCAGAAAGGTCAATGGAACGGCAACGATCAGCGCCAGGGCAAAGGCCAGCACCGCCGCCACCAGTCCGAAATGTTGCGCGATCTGCCGTAGCGACGTCACGACACGAGGAACATCCAGCGCTTCACGCAAGGGTGAAAACGACCACGCAAGCGCGCAAACCACCACAAGCAGAACCACAGCCACTGCCAACACCTGCTTGTGGCGTATATGCCTGGCAGACATAGGCTTATTGATCTGCGCCCCGAAGGACCCTGGCCAGTCCGGCTATCTGGTCGGCTTCGAAGATGGAGCCATGCAGTCCCTGAATCAAACTCTCGGTCAGCCTGCCCTTTTGCAATGTTCGCCAGGGCGCAAAGAACAACCAGTCCCAGCGTGAAAGTCCGGACGTCTTCACCAGCAGCGTACGTCCTTCGAATCGATGCGCACGGTATCCCGCCATGGCCAGTACCTGGCCCACCAAGGCGGCGTCGTTGATCATCGCGCTGATCTTTCGGCCGTTCATCATCAGGTCGCCCAGGCGGAAGTTCCTCACCAGCCAGACAAACAGGTGCCAGAAAATGGTACCGCCCCAGATCGCGCGTGGATACAAGGTGTCCAACAGGATCAGACCGCGCAAGGGATACCCACGCTTCTGCAGCACACATGCGGTCTCCAGAGCGGTGATACCACCGACAGAGAAGCCGGAGATGAATCCTGGCAGCGCATCCTGCGATTCGACAATGTCCGCATACAGCTCCGCCAGCTGCGAAACACCGGAGATAGGCTGGCCCAACGGGGGCTGCAGCATTCTGACGTCGTAGATATCCTGCAACTCCTGCGCCAGCGCCTGAAAACGAATCAAGTCGCCATGACCGGAAGCGGCTATGTAGAACGGCGCCTTGTTGGAGTTCGCATTGAAACTCACGATGGAACTGGGAGCCTCAATGGGCTTGCGCAGCATTTGCGCCAGTGCCTCAACGGTTGGGTTCTCGGTCAGCAGGAACAAGGGCACGGAATGGCCCACCATTTTTTCGAGACCGGCCAGGATGGTGACGGCGTCCAGCGAGTCCCCTCCCACTTCAAAGAAGTTGTCGTACACGCTCAAGGGGCGGACATCCAGAACGTCCTCCCACATGGCGAGCAGCTTCTGCTCCATTTCGTTCTTGGGCGGACGCGCAGCCTGCGGAACAAAAAGATCCGAGGGTTCGGGCAATGCTGCATAGTCAATCTTGCCGGTGTCCCCCATGGGCAGCTCCGGCAGTATGGTGATGCCTGCTGGAATCATGTAGTCGGGCACACGCAAACGCAGAGCTTGCTGCAATTCATCGGACCCCAGCTTGGTCGACGTGGAGACCCACGCATGCAGCACAGGCTTGTCGCCTCTTTGCACCACCTTCACCGCCGCCTCAGTCACACCATCCACACGAAGCAGTCCGGCTTCAATCTCGCCGAGCTCAATGCGGTAGCCGCGCAACTTGATCTGTCGATCCAGACGCCCGACAAAATGCAGATTGCCATCCTCGCCGAACCAGCCCGTGTCACCGGTGCGGTACATGCGTCCACCCGGCCTGAAGGGGTCGGGGTAGAAGGCCTGTGCATCCAGATCGGGGCGGTTCAGGTAGCCACGCGCAACGGCCGCACCCCCAATGAATATTTGCCCATGCATTCCCAGCGGGAGTTGGTGCAACTTGGAATCCAGCACATAGATGGACGTATCGTCCACCGGAAAACCAATGGGCAGCACATTGGATGCGGGCCCGCTCACGCACTCCCAGGCTGTGGCAAAAATGCAAGCCTCGGTCGGCCCATACACATTGAACAGCCGGGCTTTGGTGGAAGACAGATAGCGATTGACCAGCTCGGCAGGGAGCACTTCGCCTCCGCAGCATGCCACCCGCAGTTTCAGGTTGGGATGGCCGCCTGCCTTGTCCAGAAACCGGGTCAGGGTGGAAGGGACAAATGCGATGAACGTGGCACCGTGGCGGATGGCAAATTCGGCAAGGGTCTCCGGTAGTAGCCGGCCGGGCGGCGGCAATGCCACGCTGGCCCCGTTGATCAAGGGCAGGCACAGCTCGATCAACGATGGATCAAAGGTAATCTGGGTACTGAGTGCAGACCGGTCCCTGGGGGTGACCTGGTAGGCCTTGGTCAGCCATTTGAGCCGATGCGCCAAAGCCGAATGGGACATCATCACGCCCTTGGGTCGTCCTGTGGAGCCCGAGGTAAATAGCACATAGGCCAGCGATTCGGGAGTCACTTCCACCGCCAACGGCGCCATTGCTTCGTCGTCCAACGGATCGCTTAGTGAAACAACCAGTGTCTTGGCATGCAGGGAGGCCAGTCGCTCCGGCCCCTGAGCCTGGATGACCAGGGCCAGGGCACCGCTTTCCTGCACGATGTCTGCCAGCCGCGCTGTCGGTGCGTCGGGGTCCAGAGGCAAAAATGCAGCACCTGCCTTGGACACAGCCAGCACTGCAACCACCAGTTCTGCTGACCTGGGCAAGGCCAATGCCACCACCGCATCCGTTGTGGCGCCAAGAGCACGCAGGCGTCGCGCCAGCAGATTGGAACGTTGATCCAGCTCCGCGTAACTCATGCTGCCGCCGTCCCATACCAGTGCAACGGCGCTGGGGTTGGCATGGGCCTGCGCCGCAAACTGCGTAACGTAGGGTGTGGAGCCCTCGTTCCACTGCGTGCTGGGGTGCAGTGCGCGCACCTGCAGGTGCTGCGAATCGGACAACAGTGGAAGTGAGTCGAGGGGCGCGTCGGGCGTCGCACTCATGCGCAACACCAGGCTCCAGATACGCTGGCCAATCTGTGCCACTTCCTGCTCGGAGAAACAGGCGGAACTTCCCTCCAGCACCATCTCGGGATGCTGGGTGGTCTGAAATTCGCAGATCGTCACGCCCAGTGGATAGCGCGCTTTCCCATTGAACAGCTGGCGCGATTCAGCCATGACGGCGTCGCCAAAGGCCACGTCGTAATCCTGCCTCTCAAAGGACAGCAGCACATCGAATATTCCGTCCCGTCCCAGTCGCATGACCTCCAGCGCCCGCCCCATCTCGCTCAGCGGATAGCGCGAATGCCGCAGCGCCCCGCGCATGGTGGAGCCGATGGAGACCAGCAGTTCCTTCACCGTCATGCCGGGCGTCAACGTGACATTCACTGGGAACACGCCCACAAACATGCCCAGCGTATTGCGGAACTTCTTTCCGGCGCGATTCAGATTGGGCACTCCGATAGCAACCGATTGGCGGTTGGTAATGCGTGCGAAGTACACCGCCATCGCGGCCAGGAAGTAGTTGAATACGGTGCTGCCACTCTCCGCTGCGGAGGAGCGGAGTTTTTCGTAGTCTGCCAACGGGAGCGAAATATCGCTCAACCATGCGTCGGCCAATGCGGCGGAGTCGCTTTCGTTTGAATGCCGCCGGTCGATGAGAACCGGCGGCAGCGTTGGCATCTGTTCCAGCCAGTAGGTCCCGTCGCTTTCAAATGTGGCGGACTTCATGTATTTGTTGGAGTCATCCACAAAGCTGCTGTAGCTCGCAGAGGCATCCGGTTCGACAGCCTTGCCCTGATGCAGCAGGTTGTAGATTTCACTCCAGCGCTGGATCAATCGGGCAGTTCCCCACCCGTCAATCATCAGATGGTGGTATTGCATGACCAGCGCGTTGCGATTTGCTTCCCCCTGGATCAGCCCGAATTGCCAAGGAGGACGGCCACTCCAGGAGAAGGTGCTCTGCAGATGCTGCTTCCACCAGGACTGCGCAGCCTCATGGATATCCTGACCAACCGCAGCCGTGGTGATGTCCAGTGGAATGTCCATGTCCTGCAGCAACACTTGCGTACCATCCTCATTGGGTACGAGGCGCATTGCGTCACTTTCTGCCACGAGAATTTTCAGCGCCGCGGCAAGCGTCTCCACCTGAAGATGGCCTTCAAGATATGCCACCCCACCGATGATGAGGTGCGTGCTGCCAGGCCAAGCCCTTTGGTCCAGCCACACTTCGCGCTGGCTCAGGGAGAGCGGCAACACGTTGCTGCCCAAATTGTTAGCGGTTACCTCTTCCACTTGCTCACGCGCTCCATTGTGTGTCGATAGCCGACTTCAGCTATTTCAGCAGCACTGCGGTATCCCATCATGGAATAGCTGCTGACCGGTGGTTCCAGATAGATATCTGCCTGTGCAATCGTCTGACCGCGCTGGTTGAGACCACCGATATGTCCGGCGCGGTACATGATTTGGGCGATGGTCGGCGTCTTGGATGAATTGGGAAGAAGCGAATTTTTTACCGTCTTCCATACGGACAACTTGAGCAAGTCGGGAGGCGCGCTCAATTCATCCTGCACATCGACATCCACTGCAATGATGGTCCCGTTTCCGCGCCGCCGCTCCTGTGCGGTCCCCAGGCGCATACGCATGGCGGCTACGGGTACGTTTTCCAGAATGGCCCCGTCCACCAACAACTCTCCATTGACCAGTACCGGAGGGAACAATCCGGCTGGCGAATTGCTCGCCAGAACCGCCCGCCACAGTGGCCCGCTGTCCTGAACGGTGGTGCAGCCCTTGGTGAGATTGCAGGCTGCAGAAAAATACGGACGCCACAGGCCATCCACCTGCAAGTCGCCAAACATGCGGATCAGATCCCGTCGGACCCGGTTACCGGACACCAGTGAAATCAGCGGCAGGGTGGGAAACTCTCCGCCCGCAGCAAACTTCTGCGTACGTTCGCGGATCTCGTCCAGAGGGATATCGCAGGCGTACTGCGCCCCGATCAAGGCGCCCATGCTGTTGCCGCCAATCAGGTCGATGGGCACGCCCGACTCATGCAACGCCTTCAGCACGCCCAAGTGGGCAAAGCCCCGTGCGCCACCGCCGCCAAGGACAATGCCCACTGCGCTCCCGGTGATGAAGCGCGCCAGGCGGTCGTAATCGCCGGAGTGGCCGCGACGTGTAGGGTAGTAGCGCTCAACGTCCCGGCCGCGATGCCAATGCCCCCGTTCGGACGGGTACAAGGAGCCGGGCGAATGCAGGACCACCAGGTGCCTGCGCTTCATGGCGTAGCCAGGCTCTTTCATGAGCTGGCTCTCCAGTGCGGAGATGTCCTGCGATGCGCCCGCCGTTCCCACAAAGACAATCTGGTCCGCCTGTCTGAAGGCGCGCTGGGTCCAGGCGGTTGCGTCCATACCGGCTTCATAGACCAGAAACCCGACATCAGACTCCAGTGATTCCTGGCGCCTGATTTCTTCTACATCCTGATCGCCCGCAATCTGGGCAAACTTGCTGTTGTCCGCCAAGGTATAGCGGTGTGTGGACCCCATCTTTGCAAAGGCCTGCGCAAGCCCCGTGGAGACCTCCAGAGCGTCCGCGTCGTTGTGCAGAGGCACGACCACAATGGATTCGGCGTGCCGCTTCTTGGTCAGGTTGTTGTGACGCAGGTAGTTGTAGATAGCCTGAACAAATACGCGATTGAGCGCCAACGGGTGCTTGGCTAGCAGTGCCTCGTATTCGTCCTTGTGCAGTACCGCAAGGGTCGAATCCCGCACAGCCACCACGTCGGCCGAGCGTGGCTGTTGAAGAATCAGGCCGGCCTCACCTACGCTCTCGCCCGGTCGGACTTCATTGAACAGCAGCAACTTGCCGGTACTGTCCTTGCGGGAAACTCTCAGTCCTCCCGCAATGACAAACATCATGCTGTTCGAAGGGTCGCCTTCGCGCAAGACGGTTTCACCGCCGCGTGCTGTTTGAATCTTCAGATCGTTGGCAAGATCTGCTATGACGAAATCATCGAGTGATCCAAAGACATTGCTGGCTCTCAGGACGTCGACCACCCGAGCACGAAGCGTTTCGTCGATTTTCATTTCCACTGCCCTACGTTTATTTTGAATTTGCCTGATTGTCTTCCCGTCCACCCAGACATCAAATGGTTCTTATGCGTTATATGCGCCTACCTCCGCCCTGACCGTGTTCAAGTCTAATCAATTCGAACCTTGCTTTTGCAGTATTTGCGTCACAAAGTTGGATGGAATGGCATAACTGATGCCTGATGGTTGACTCAGCAGCGATTCCTTGGTTGCCTTGACAAATACCATGTTGATTACGCCCACCACCTCGCCTGATTCGGAATCAAAGAGCGGGCCGCCGCTGTTGCCCGGGTAGGCCGTTGCGTCCAGCTGAAAGATATTGAAAGTGCCGCTGCGCAGACTGGCTATCGTGCGCGCGTTCAGTTGCTGGGCATTGCCCGAAGGAAGTGCGATTGGCGTGATGGACGACACGATGCCACGGTGCGTCACCGCAGAAAAGCCCAGAACGCCTCCGATGGGGAAACCCATGAATGCCACCGACTGCCCTTCTCGAACCGTATCCGAGTTTCTCAATGCCAAGGCCGGAGCCGGTGCGCCGTCAAATTGCAGCAGCGCGAGGTCATGCAACTTGTCCACGTCCACGACAGTCGCCAGCCGCATGCTGAGGTCGTCCTGGCCGGTCAGCCCTTTGGGATTGGTTCTCACCTGGACCACCAATTTGGAATCGGGCTCCAGATCGGTGCCTTCCGGAATGACGTGCGCATTCGTTATGGCCCAGTTTCCCTTGCCCGCGACAAAGCCCGTGCCGCGCAGAACGAATCGTGGCGTCTTGATAGGGGAATACGTTCCGACGATGACGACAGAGGGTTTGACTTTGGAAATGGTCTCAACCGTATCCGCATGGGCAATCCCCAGAAACAAAGCGACAAGAAGGAAACACCTGGTTGCCAGGAGCAAGGGGTTCCAACGTATCGGGTGTTTCATGTTTCTTCCGTGAACCGCCGCTTCCAGGCCTTACGAACCAGATGGGGAACTACCAGCTGCAGTGGCATGCGCAACGCATGGGAACGTACATAGAGCAGCCACCGCGCCAGACCGGTCAGGCGCATGTCACTGCTGGGGTGGGCAGGCCTCAGTGCCAGACCCAGAGCCCATTCCATGAACACCTTCGCCCCACCAGAGGGCCCCATCTTCTGAACTCTGGGGACCAATGCCGCAGGAGGCACCGTTCCAAATAGCCGTTCCAGATGGTGCAGGGCATGAAAAAGAGGTATCTGCAGACCCAGCTGAATGGCGCGATCCAGCAATACATTCCAGAAGGTGGCTCTCTGCGCAAAGTGCTTCACCAGATCATTCAGATCCAGCAAGTCGCGCAACCCGGCGTAGAACTCGCCTTCGGTGAACAGATGCACTGCGCTGTGCAGCACCATGTCCTCGGGGGCCAGCACATAAATATTCTGGTAGCCAGGTATGGGCTCTATACGCTGCAGCAAATGCGCCCCATCGACGTTGAATCGCGAAACCGGCGGAGTGATCGTATGGTGGATATCGATGTATGTGTTGCGCTGCACATGCCGCAGTGGTGGGATCTCGTGCATCCACTGCCGGTAGTAGCGCTGGTTGTAAGCATCGCGCTCATCCGAAATCCAACCCGCGGCAAACATGGAACTCTCGACCATGTCCACCTTGTCGCGCGGCACCAGCAGATCGATATCGGAGAACAGGCGCCCTCGCGCTGCGGGCAACTCCGCCATCAGGTAAGCGGCGCCTTTCAAAAGCACCACGGCGACGTTCTTGTCGCGCAGCGCATGTGCAATGCGATTGACTTCCCAGCGGACTTCGTGCTGCTGGCGTTCCGTGAGCCGCAGGCCGCTTTCCAGATGCAAAAAAGGTCCCACGCGCACCTGCGGCATCCAGCCTCTGTCGACAAAATGGGCCGCCAATCGACCCAGCAGTCGGGATTGACGCGCCTGCCCCAGCACAGTTTCCCATTCAGCGCCGGTCCACTGTGGTTGCTTGTCCGGGTGAGCCCAGAACGACTCCAGCATGGAAGGGTTCACGCGTTTCTCCCCTCCACCAGTTGGTTGAATACCGCCAGCGCATCGTCCAGCTGGCTGTATCTGAAATCGTAGCAATCACTGGCATCCACTACCGCCGAGAGCGTTTCAAATCCGGTGCGTCCCAGGACCATGTAATTGAATGAATTGCGCCCCAGCTCCAGCATGCTGCTGGCCTTGGATCGGCGCTGGAGCTCGGGAGCGGATCCGCCCACGTACTTCGGGAATATCACCCACCGTGGTCGCGCCTTTTCGTGGATGCGCAACAGTTGCTCCGTCGGCACTTTCAGGTGGGTGACACTGCCTTTGGTGGTGTCGGGCGTGATGCTGTTGAACACAGCGCCGGGCACATACTGCCGAATCAAGTCGATGGACTGGTTCTTGAGGCTGATGGGTCGCCCCACCGGGGTGATGCTGGCGTCGGTCAGTGAAATCAATGCAAGCTCATCAGACAGCAGACGCCAGCCCCTGTTGATCAAGGCGGCACACAGCGTGCTCTTCCCCGAACCGGGAGGTGCAGGCATGATCACCGCGCAGCCTTCGCGTTCAATCACTGACGAGTGCAGTATCAGATACTGATGCGCCTGTGTGGACACGCACCAGTTCATGGCCCATTCCAGCAGAGGAAAGGCATGGTTTTCTGGAAGTGGGGTAAACGGCTCAATCCCGTCAAACCGGAAAATTGCCTGCGGATGCATCCAGCGCCGCAATCCACCGCCGCCGGCGATGTGCACCGTGTAGTCCACGAACTGATCTTCAGCAGCCTCCGGGTAGTCCGGATACAGCGTGATCAAGCCGTCCGCAATCGACTCTATATTGGAAACGATACGAAAGGTGAAAGGTCCGACGTGAATGGCAAGCCCAGGGTGTTTGAGTTTCTTGCGAATCTCTGCATACGACAGGCTACCCAGGTTCACACAGATGTTCTTTCCAACAAGCCGACTGTTTCAAACTCTTCGATGACGCTGTGGAGCAGTTGGGTCGCCGCTTCCGGGCTTTGAACGGCCATGGCACTCACCATGTCCGCCAACAGGTCGCTGACCTGGATTTCCCCTTCAAGTGCCGAGTTCAGGACAAAGGCCCGGAATGCATCCAGCTGATGTGTCTGCCCCGAACTCTCTTCAAAAACTACGTACTCATCGTCCCAGCTGACCCAATGCAATTGGGCAACCGGATTCAGCCTGAACGCTCCAGTCAAATTTGCCACAGGTACCTGAGGCAAGGATCAGGAGTAGCAAGACTCCATGTGGGTACCGAAGAAGCTCTCGCAGTCCTTGCGGCTAGGATAGCCGTTGGAGCCGGCCTGCCGGTAGTGGGTCACGATTTCATTGGCATCGTAAGGGTAGTTTTTGGAGACACAGGTCTGCGCATTCAAAAACGCAGTCACCCAGCGGCAACTACTGCTGGAGCTGTCGTTTTTCACGATGTCATAACAGGTTCTGTTGTCTGAGGTTCCAGGGAAAATATCATTGAACTTTTTGTTCACGCAAGAAGTGTCCTTGCGCGGATCGCTGTTGTAACCTGGCCAGCAGGACTTCTGGGTGTAATGCGAGCAGTGGTAGCCTTGGCTGACAGGCGTATCTGCAGGAATGCGCGAACCCACTGCAGAGTGGCATCCCGACACGGTGGCCCACACCACTTGCCCGGTGTGACCATCGGTCTTGCAACGGGTCGAAGTGCTTGCCAGGGTATGCATGGGAACCGAAGCCGCCGCCAGCACCACGGAACCCTTGCCCAGACCACTCAACAACACGCGCCTGCGGGCCAGCGCATCAACTGCCATGGCCCCGGTGTCGAGCGACGGCTTGGACGGTGATGTATTGAGTTCTTCGGACATAGAAACTTCCCGTTAAGTACAGACTTTGGCAATTATCAGCCTTTTGCGGCATGAACGCAATTTTCAGGCCAGCTCAAAGCTCCGCTAATTAGTCATTTAAATTCAACAACTTATCTCTGCAAAGCCACAGACAACCGGGAAAAACACGACGCCCGCAAGAGAGTTGTAAATTTTCCCGACAGCGGTTGGTCACAAGTCCTTCAACAAGCTGGCCACTTCAGCCTGACCAGGAAACTTGTCGCCCAATTTACTCAGCTCGGACAGAATAACCTTGGCTTCTGCCTTGTGCCCCGCCTTGAGCTGGATCTTCGCCAGGTTCAACTGGAAACCAGGCGCGGAACGGCTCAGCTCCACCACTTTCTTCTGGATTTCAATGGCCTTGTCGTACTCACCCTTTTCAGCCAACAAACCCGACAGGGTGTCCATAAATGCCGGCTGGTTGGGCGCAAGGGATACCGCCTTCTCGGCATAGGCAATCGCGCCATCCTTGTGCAACTTCGCCGTTATCCAAGCCAGATTGTTGTAAATCATGGCATTGTTGGGCTGCTGTTTGAGCAATGCAAGATACGAACGCTCACCTTGCTGGTAGTCCTTGCGGGCGATCGCTCCATCGGCCAGATACATCTGGAATGCAAGGTCTTGCAGATGGTCTTTTTGCCATGTGGCAGAGAACTTGTCGGCGTCTGCAGACTTGCCTGAGGCCTGCAGGGCGGTGAGCAGTTTGATTGCCAGTTCGGTAGATGGCGCCTGCTTCAGGCCATTGCGGTAGGCGGTGGTTGCCGCGTCCCACTTCTTCAGGATTGCATTGATGTCGCCTTCCAGAACGTACCCCGAAGAATCCGCCGGTGCCTGCGACTGCATGGTACGCGCCGTTGCCACAGCGCCCTGGTAATTCTTGGCGTCCATATCCAGAATGACGCTACCTGTTTGGGCCTGCTTCAGATCCGGCTTGATCTCCAGCGCCTTGCGCAGACTTTGCGCGGCGGCAGTCTTGTCCTTGGCTGCCATATAGGCGTCCGCCAGACGCAAATAAGGCTGCGGCGACATGGGCTGCAGGGCCGCCATCTTGTTGTAGCTCGTGATGGCCTGATTCAAATCACCATTGGCCTGCTGCGCGCGTCCCAATGCCTCCAACGCTTCCGGGCTGTCGGGGAGCGCAGTCTGGGCATCCTGCGCCACGGAAAGCGCCTGCTTCAGGTCCTTGTTACGAAGATGAAATTCGATCAGGAGCAGCCGTGGAGCCACATCCGTGGGATTGGCCGTGACGGCTTTGGTGATCAAGGTCCCGACCACGTCCTTGCTGGCGCCGGTGTTGGCGGCCAGTTCAGCCAAGGCCAGCAGGGCCTGGCCACTCTTGGGGTTCTTGTCCAGGAAAGCCTCAAAGCGCTTCTTGGCATCTTCCGGCTTCTTGTCGGCAAAATCCAAACCCGCGAGGCTGGCAACTGGCGTGAAAGAACTGGGGTCCAGGCCCATGGCTCTCTCGAAGCTCTTGCGTGCGCTGGCCAGATCCTTCTTGGCCAAGTAGACGCGGCCTTGCAGTATGGCAGTGCCTGCCTTTCCAGGATCCTTCTTTTCCAGCGCATCAATGGCCTTCAGCGCCTTGTCGTATTGTTGGCGATTCAAATGGGCACTGATCAATGCCATGTCAGCCACCGTACTGCTGTCGGATCCGGCAATTTGTTCCAGTTCGGCAATGCCGGAATCGACCTTGCCCTCGGCCAAACGCGTCACTGCCAATGCGGTGCGCTTGCGCGCATTCTGCGGATCCTGCTTGATGGCTCTGGCCAAATACTCCTCGGCCTTCTTGGCGTCTCCACCCTGCAGATATATCTGCCCTGCCAGGGACAGCACGTCCGGATCGACCGGCTCAGTTGCCAAGGCAGGCTCCAGCGTGGCGATTGCCTTGGCAGTATTGCCAGACCGGGCATAGGTAGCCGCCAAAAGCCTTCTTGCCGATGTCAACTCAGGCGCCAACTGCACTGCCTTGCTCAGAAAACTCTCTGCCTGCAGTACCGAGTTGAATTGCAGTTCCGTCGCACCGGCAACTTGAAGGGCCATTGGATATTCAGGTGCTGCCTTGAGCGCCTGCTGAGACAGGGCGCGCGCCGATTTGAAATCCTTGCGTTGAAACGCCAATTGGGCTTCCAACGTCTTGGTCATGGGATGGTTGGGCGCTACCGCCTTCAAACCGGCCAGTTGCTTCTCCACTTCATCGAGCTTGTTCTGCTGGAACAGCACGCGGACCGCATCTACGTGCCCGACAACAAAATCAGGCCGAACGCTGATACTCTTGCGATAGGCTTCCAGTGCCTCGTCCGGCTTGTTCTTGCCGAACATCAGCAGGTCACCCTTGAGCTTCCAGCCCTGGTAGTTTTGTGGAGATTTGGCAAGGATTGCGTCAACATCACCCAGCGCGCCATCCATGTCATTGCGTGCGCGTAGGCGCGCCTGCAACAAGCGCGCAGGCTCAAAGTTGGCGTCTGCCTTCAACGCCTCGCCCAAGGCAGCTTGAGACTTGTCGACTTTGCTCAAAGAACCATAGGCCAAGGACAGTGTGGTCTGCAAGTCTGCGTTGGCTGTGGCTTGCGTAAGCGCAGTTTGGCCAAATTCATCTACCACTTTCTGGGCTTTTCCCTGGGCCAGCAGGGCGGTTGCCAGCAGGGGCACCACCTGGTCTTCTGGCGCCTTGAGATTCAATGCCTTGCGCAGTTCGGTTTCTGCACCCACTGCGTCTCCTGCTTCAAGCAATGCCTTGCCCAAGAGGAGGCGCGCCTCCGGCAGGTCCGGATTGGCTTGCAGTGCGTTCTTGATCTGAATGACCGCTGACTTGGTGTCATTTTTCGCCAGGAAATCCTTGGCAGACGACAGCATGGCCTCGGGCTTCTGTCCGCACCCAGCAAGAACCAGTGCCAACACCAAGGCAGATAGACGAGCACCACGAACCATTTTTGTAGAGCGCATTGTTGTTCTCACAGAATATTGAAAAGCAGAAAAAAACTACTTGATGCCGAGCCGGTGCATCAAGTCGTAAAGCGTGGGACGACTGACACCCAGAAGTTCGGAGGCCTTGACCATATTCCCGTTGACACGACCCAAGGCCGCTATCACGGCACCGCGTTCGGCATTGTCGCGAATAAGGCGCAAGTCCAAGGAATTATCTTCCGTACTGTCTTGTGCCGGGCTGGCCAGCCCCACATCTTCCAGGGTGATCTGGTTGGAATCCGCCATGATCACCGCTCGCTTGATGCGGTTTTCCAGCTCGCGGATATTGCCCGGCCAGGGGTAGGCCTCGATCGCCTTGAGGGCCCCTTCGTTCAAGGACATGGAGGTCCGGTTCTGTTCCTGCGCAAAACGCCGGACAAAGGCATGGGCCAAGAGCGCGGCATCTCCCACGCGTGAGCGCAAGGCCGGGATGTTCACCACAATCTCTGCAAGCCGGTAATACAAGTCTTCCCGGAACCGGTTCTCCTTGCTCAGCGCATGCAGGTCCTGGTGGGTCGCACAAACAATGCGCACGTCCACGGCTATCTCCTGACGCCCGCCCAACCTCTCGATCTTGCGTTCCTGCAAGAAGCGCAATAGCTTGGCCTGCAGGGAAAATGGCAAGTCGCCAATTTCGTCCAGCATCAGGGTGCCGCCGTTGGCCGTCTCGATCTTGCCCAGCGTCTGTTTGGATGCGCCAGTAAACGCGCCTTTTTCAAACCCGAACAGCTCGCTTTCCAGCAGGTTCTCCGGAATGGCCGCACAGTTGATGGCGACGAACTTTCCGTTCTTGCGCGACGAGGCATCGTGCAAACCCCGCGCCAGCACTTCCTTGCCGGTACCGCTTTCCCCCAACAGCATGACGGTCGCATTGGTGTTGGCTACCTTTTCAATGGTGCGGCAAATGCGCAGCATTTCCGGGTCACGCGTAATCAGCCCGCTCAAGGCGTCGGGATGGTGGAAACTGCGCAAACGTTCGTTTTCCGCCTGCAGCTGGGATATCCGGAAGGTACGCTCAACAATAACGTCCAAAATCTCGGGCTCGAACGGCTTGGCGAGGAAATCGCATGCTCCCATGGCAATGGCGCGCAAGGCGTTGGACTGGTCATTCTGTCCCGTCAGGACAATGACCCGGGTATGGGGGGCCGTGGCCATGATCTGTTCCAGCAGCTTGAAGCCCTCGGATACCGAATCGGGGTCCGGTGGCAATCCCAGATCCATGGTGACAACGGCCGGTGCGTGCTTGCGCAACTGCACGAGCGCACTTTCGCGGTCATGTGCGGTGACTGAATCAAAACGATCCAGCGACCATTTGATTTGCTTTTGCAGTGCCAGATCGTCTTCGACGATCAGCAATCCGCGTGTTTTTTCGGTGCTCATGAGTCCTCTAATTAAGGAAGGTCAGATTGATTGTGAGGCTCAAACAGCGGCAGCAGCACAGTGACCACCGTTCCCACGCCCACCTCACTTTGGACGTCTATTTTTCCGCCGATCTCCTGCAGATAATGGAAGCTTTCATAGACTCCAATCCCCATGCCGGCTTGCTTGGTCGTTTGAAAAGGCTTGAACAGCTTTTCCCGTATGAATTCCTGCGACATGCCTTGCCCAGTATCGCCGACAACGATCCGGGCCTGACCTGCCGCACGATCCAGGCGCAACCAGACCCGGCCCGACTTGTCGGTCGCATCGAACGCATTCTGCACAATATGGCCAATGACGCGCTCCAATCGATCCGCATGGCCCCGTGTGGCAACCGGATCCTTGCGCTCCACTTCCAGAACACGGTCGCGCCCTTTTGCCATGGCCACCAGGCTATCCACAATTCCAGCCAGATCCACACCAAAGGTCGACCCGGAAGGAGTTGCCCCTTCCCGCAGTTGCAGCATCATCTGACGCATACGGTCCAGCGAGTTTTCCACGGTCTTGAGCATGTCCTCCTGAAACTCGGGGTTGCCGCTCAAGCGCCGTGCATTCTTCATCATCAGTGACAGCTGGGTCACGATGTTCTTGAGGTCGTGCACCACAAATGCCGACATCCGATTAAATGCATCGAACTTGCGTGCCTCCAGCAACGCCTCGGTCGCCTGCATCTGGGCCAGGAAGCTGGCCGCCTGCAGACCCGCCGTCTTGAGCAAGTCGTTCACTTCCCAATTCACGTCCATGCGCGTGCGCGCACTGGCAAGGACCACAAAGCCGATCAGTGTCGTCCCTACCAGCAAGGGAACGACCAGCCAGGCCTGCGACATTTCCGACAGCCACCGCGGCAGCTTCATCTGCCCGTAGCGGCCCGGATACGAGCGGTATTCCTCCAGATTGACTGCCCAGCCACTGGTCTCCAGAAAGCGGCAAAGCTCCGAATCGGCAGACTCGCTCTCCTGCGACGGGCTCATGTTCCAGAAGGCCGTTTGGGTGAGCACATCCTTTCCCTGCCCCCGCATCCACAAGGCGCCCGCCGGACTCTCCAGCATGTCGGCCAAGCCGCGAATGACTTGCTCCCCCATTTCCCGTGGCGAGTTTCTTTGGGACAAGGTGTAAGTGAACTTCAGCCACTCCTCGCGGTAGTCGTAGCGGTAGCGAAAGAAGTGCTTTCCCAGAAACACCTTCAGACTGGCCCGCAGCGAACCGGACATGGCCAGTGTGATCATCAGGATCAGGCCGAAAAACACCAGCCCCACCTGCAGTGCCCGCCCCCACTCGCCACCGAAGTAGCGCACGTAGTAACCCACGGCGGAAATGAAGATCAAATACACGCCCGCAATCAGCAGCGTGGCGGAGTGGAATGCCGCCTTGGGTGAAATGCTGATCTTTGACACCCAGTCACTGCGGCGCGTCATTGCCAGGAACAGAAAAGGTGTCACCAGTGCATGCACCGTGTCGCGGATGTTGAAGGCGTCCGCGTCCGCCCGGTTGAACATGACAGCTTCGGAAAAAATGTACATGTCAAACAGGAATGCGCCCGACAGGCCGATGCACAAAGGCTTGATGTTCCAGCGTGAGTCCGCCGTGACGTTGCGAAACACCTGCTCCAACAGCACCAGTGCAAACAGCGGCGTGACCATCCACACCAGACGTGTCCAGCGCAGCAGGCTGGCCCTCAATCCATCGGGTACATAGGCTTGCAGGTCAAATGGCAATCCCAACACGATCACCACCACCGCAATGACGGCAAGCGTGGTGATGTTGATGGCCGCCAGCTTGGAGTGGCCCCTGCCGATCAGAACCAGCAGAAATGCATACCAACCCGCGTAACGCAGCGAGTCCATCCAGCGGCTCAGCAACAGCCAACGGGCATCACCGGTAATGCTGGACACCAGACCCAGCCAGCCCCACAAGGCACTGGCCAGAATGGCAAAAATGACCAGCGCATTGGCCGTGGCAGCATCCGCCCGTTGGCTCTTGACCTGAATCAGCCGGATGGCAAACAGGGAGTAGGCCAGGCCTACCAGGGCCTGTCCCCAGGCCGCAAGGTTCATTTACTGCGCTCCCTTGCCCAGCAGCACCACACCTACGGTTTCAAACAGAATCACGATATCCAGAAACAGCGAATGATTCTTCACGTAAAACAAGTCGTACTGCAACTTCTCGGCCGCATCCTCCACCGAGGCACCGTACTGGTAACGCACCTGGGCCCAACCCGTCACGCCAGGCTTGACGCTCTGGCGTACCGCGAAGAAAGGGATCTGCTGGGTCAGCTGGTCCACAAAATAGGGACGTTCCGGACGCGGCCCCACCATGCTCATGGACCCACCCAGCACCACGAACAACTGAGGCAACTCGTCGATACGCAGCTTGCGAATGATTCGACCTACGCGTGTCACCCGGGAATCGCCAGCCGTCGCCCACCGGGGCTTGCCGTCCTTCTCAGCGTCGCTGCGCATGCTGCGAAATTTCACCACGTTGAACACCCGCCCGTTGAGCCCCACGCGCTCCTGCGAGTACAGCATGCTGCCCGGACTCTCCAGCACAATCAGGATGCCGGTGATGACCATGATGGGCAGCGTCAGGACAATCAGGATGCTGGCGCACACAATGTCAAAAATCCGCTTGACCCAGGACTTGACCCATCCGTGCACAAAGCCTTCACCGAAGATCAGCCAGCCTGCAGATACCGAATCCAGCCGGATCTGTCCCAGTGTCTTCTCGAAGTGGGTGGAGATATCGACTACGCGGATGCCGCGTAGCTTGCAGTCCAGCAGTTCGCGCAGCGGCATGCTGCCGCCACGACGCTCGGTAAGCGCAACGACGATTTCATCCACCTTGAGTTCGTCCGCCACTTGGGATATCGATTTGGTTACCTCCAAAACGCCCCAAGCTGACACTTCCGGCTTGGCCTCGTTGGGGCTGGCGTAATAGCCAACCACGTCCACCGAAGGGTCCGATGCCTTCAGACTGCCTCCGACCATTTTGGCGGGCTTGCCTGTGCCATAAATAAGCACACGCTGGCGCATGTATTCGCGCGGCGTCATATAGGTGAGGTAGATCCGCGTGATCAGCATCAGCACCAGCACACAAACCAATGCGACTACCAGCAATTCAGATGGGGGCGACAGCAGTTTGATGAATCCGGCCAGCACAGCCGAAGCACACAAAGCCAGGATGGCACGGGCGTAGGTTTGTCCGACGGTGCGGTTGTGCACCCGCAGATAGAAACCCAATCCGGCATTGATCAGCAACACGCCAAATGCCATGGTGAATGCTTGTACAAAAGCCAGATTGCGGCTGTTGGAGGGCTCCGGGTCGTGAACCAGCAAAACGTACAGCATCACGCCGCTTACCAGAAACAAGTCAAAACTGACCTGCAACAGCGTTCGACGATTGAAGTAATGACCGAAAATCTTTATCAATTGTTTCCCCCTATACCCCTGGCGTAATGGCGGCCCAACCGCATAAGTCTATCAAGGGGCCCCAGCGCGCTGTCATTTTGCCTTTTTTTCGCGCTTTTTTACCTCTGGTTACTCTTTCCTATCAATAACATGGGAAGTAAATAGAAAAGCAGCGCCACCCGGGGCACATCCATGATGCTGCTGACCAGTCCAACTACCAATGCGCCACACAATCCGGCAGCCGTGGCAGTAAGTGCAGATCCGCGCACCTGGGGTGAGAGCAGGAAGCTGGCCATTGCCCAGAGGATGAGGCCCGCCAG
This sequence comes from Rhodoferax sp. GW822-FHT04A08, assembly GCF_058801025.1. Lineage (NCBI taxonomy): Bacteria > Pseudomonadati > Pseudomonadota > Betaproteobacteria > Burkholderiales > Comamonadaceae > Rhodoferax > Rhodoferax sp. GW822-FHT04A08. Next base: position 172,433 of record NZ_JBXAMW010000006.1, on the reverse strand, counting down.
GCCCAACACGCCCAACACGCCCCGTTCGATCAGCACCTCCAGATACAGATTGTCAATATGCCAGGGCACGTAATAACTCTGTGCCGACGGCAACCAATGCGCCATGCGTTCGCTGAAGTCCCCGTTGAGCAGCAGCTCCTGGCCCGCATCACCAGTTACCTGCAACTGGGTGATGTCGGCTGACGCGCCCGGCGTGTCCAAGGACACAGCAAAAGTGATGGGTATGGAGCCCCAGACCAAAGGTGGACCCGACAAGGGCAATTGCACCGCCTGCCATTCGCCCAGGCCCGACTCCACGTGGGTGCTAGCCCCCTGGCAATCGCGGTCATACAGAAGGTACCGCTGGCACAGGACCACCGTCAATGCGACCGGCTTGTCCACCCGCACACGCATTTGAACAATATTCACATTGCTGCCCGACAGGTCCACGCGCTGCGTGAGAGCAAAGTTTCCAGTCAAGTCCTCCAGATTGTCCGGGACGCTCAGAACGGCGTAGCGTCGGGCATTTCCGTCCGACAGGGTTTCGCTGCGTAGGGCAACACTTCCAGAGAAGTTTTCTCCTGGGACCTGGGCGGAGTAGTTTGCGGGCAGTCGGCCCAGGCCCTTGCCAGCCAACCAATCTGCGGGACTCTTCAGCAGACCCACACCGGACCACCAGTGCGCCAGTCTACGGGTCATGTCCTGCCCGGAACTGGCAAGACGCTTGTTCATGTAGGAGTCGCCGCCAAGCACGGCATATATCTCCATCACAACCAGGACCGCCACGACAAAGGTACCCCAAATGCGCCAGCGTGCCCACAGCTGCTTTACCAGCGTGGAGTACTTGCACCACTCATATATTGCAAACAGAAGCTGTAACCCCACCGCCAGATAGACCCCTCTGGAAAAGGTGGTCAGACTGGCATAGGCCGCAAGCAGGGTCAGGACCGATGCCATACCCCAAGCAACAGGCCGCCTGGCACTGGCCAGCGCCAGAAACGCAAAGGGCGTGGCCATCGCCAGATAGGCATCGATGGCAGCTCCGCCCACATGCATTTCCCAGAAGGTTGCCACCGTACGGTAGTTGGCATCCGTGTCGAAGATGCCGACAAAATTGTGGCGATCCCAAAGAACCGCCAGACTGACCCAGGCCAGCCCCACCATCATCCCCAGAGCGAACAGGCGTTGAGACCGCTGTGGATTGCAACGCAGCTGCCGGTCCATCAGCGGCCACAGCAACAGTGCATACACCAGACTCTTGGATACACGCACGGTATTGACGGCATGCGTATACGTTCCAAACCAGTCGAACGCCCAGCCCCCCGCATCCGTGACGCCACGTACAAAGGACACGGCGCCCGTCACGGTTAATGCAAACAGCAGCGGAGCGAACAACCCATTGCGCCGTGAACCAGCGACCACTGGTTCACTGGCATACCCCACTACCAACCGTATGTAGCCACCAGCCAGAACTGCCAGCAGCATCAGATCCAGTTCCTCAAAAGCGACCCAACCCGTCCACGGAGAAAAGTTCAGGAAAGGCAGGCTGGCAGGCACCAGGAACAGCCACGCTCCGGGGTAGGCCACCTCGAGCACCAGCACACAGGACTGCAGCACGAGCATGCCCATGGGCCAGAGTGGGTGGTTCAACGCCATGGCGAAACCTGCCAAACCGGAGGCCGCCGCTATCAGCGCACAAAGGAACGACCTCGCGGACAAGCCTTACACCAACACTTCCGTACAAGGGGGATGACCCAAGAAGGCCTGGGGACTGGCACTGGCGCCATAGGCTCCCGATTGGTACACCACCACCCAATCCCCTGCCTGAGCAACGGGCAGTTGCATACGGTCTGCCAACAGATCCAGCGGAGTGCACAAAGGGCCAACAACTGACGCCACTTCGGTAGCGGATTCATCCACCCGGTTGCCAATGGCGACCGGGTAGTTCTTGCGCAGAACCTGACCGAAGTTGCCCGATGCCGCAAGATGGTGGTGCATGCCCCCATCGGTGACCAGGAATACCTGCCCATGGGACACCTTGCGGTCCAACACCTGGGCCACGTATACGCCGGCCTCTGCCACCAGATAGCGCCCCAGTTCCAGCACCAGGGTGGCTTGTGGCAGCGCGGACTGCGCCTGCGCCACCAAGTCGGCCAGATTGCTGCAGACGGGGCCCAGTTCCAGGCGACGCTCACCCGGGAAATAGGGAACCCCGAAACCGCCGCCCAGATTCAGCGTCTTCACCGCAGAGGGGGCATGCGCGGCCAACCGCACGACCAGTTCCAGCGTCTTTTGCTGCGCTTCGCAGATGGAAGCTGCCTGCAGATTCTGGGAGCCTGCGTACACATGGAAGCCTTCAAATGCCAGACCGGCACGACCGATGTCTGCAAGCAGCCCGGGAACCTGCGCTTCATCGACACCAAACGGTTTGGCTCCACCGCCCATCTTCATGCCCGAACTCTTGAGCTCGAACTCCGGATTCACCCGCACGGCCACACGGGCCGGCAGTCCCAGCTCCTGCGACGCCGCTTGCAACACCACCAACTCGCGAGCGGACTCCACATTCACCAGAACCCCTGCAGCCACCGCCTGCCTCAGCTCCACATCGCGCTTGCCAGGGCCGGCGAAACTGATGTGATGCGGATCGACGCCGGCATCCAGTGCCACCTTGAGCTCCCCGGCGGAGGCCAGGTCCACGCCGTCCACCAGACTGCGCATCCAGCCCACCAGAGCGGGCATGGGGTTGGCCTTCATGGCGTAGTGCAACCTGACTTGCGTTGGCAACAGGGCACGCAACTCACCAATGCGCTGCGCAATCAGTCCGCGGTCATAGGCATAAAACGGCGTCTGGCCTACGCGTGCCACCAGTTGCGACAGACGTTGGCCACCAATGAGCAGTTCCCCCTGCGCATGCGCAAACTGGTCCATGGCGACGTGGACGGGCGTGGCCGTCCGGGCTGGGGTTTCAGATGCGGTGTGGGGTGCGTTCATGGCAGTGTGTGCTTTGCTTCCGTAGTGCCTTGATGGTCTGTTATCCAGGCCGCACGCAAGCCCTTGCGATCGATTTTGCCGTTCATGTTGCGCGGCAAGGGCTGGCCCACCACCTGCACGCCTGCGGGGACCATGTAGGCCGGCAAACCGGCCCTGCAGGCGTCCAGGAGTTCACTCTGGACATCGCTTTGCATGGTATCAGGGGTGCAATACACCAGCACCTGGATCACCTGGCCCAGCACCGGATGATCCACGCCAAAGGCTACGCACTCGATAACCCGCCCGGTTGCGTGGATGGCCTCTTCCACTTCGGTCGGGCTCACGCGGTATCCCGAAGTCTTGATCATTTCGTCCTTGCGGCCCACGAAGTACAGATACCCTTGCGCATCCCTGCGCACGGTGTCGCCGGAAAACACCGCGTATTCGGGCAACTGCAGGCCAGCTGGATGCCATGGCGTGGAGCCCGTCAGCGGCTTGAATCGCTCAGCAGTCTGCTCCGGGCTGTTCCAGTACCCCAGGCTCACCAGGGGGCCGCGATGAACCAGCTCACCCGGTTCATCGGCCGCGCATTCAGAACCGTCAGCGCGCAGCACCAGCACCTCGGCATTGGGGATGGCTTTTCCTATCGAGTCTGGACGCAGATCCACCTGGTCGGGATGCAGATAGGTTGAGCGGAACGCTTCGGTCAGGCCGTACATGAGAAATGGCTTGACCTGCGGGGCACGCTCGCGCAAGACCCGCAATGTCTCCTGCGGCATGCGCCCGCCGGTGTTGGCAAAGTAGCGCAGTGTGCCCGTCACGCCTTCCGGCCAAGTCAGCTGGGCCAGCTGCATGTACAGGGGCGGCACCGCGGTCAGCCCCGTCACACGATGCTGTTGCATGGCCTTGAGCACGTCGCGCGGCATCAGGTAGTTCAGCAACGCGACGCGTGCCCCCACCGCAAAGGCCGTTGTCAGCTGGCTGAAGCCCGCATCAAACGACAGCGGCAGCACTGCAAGCAAGGTGTCCTGCGCGGTGTTCTCCAGGTAGGCGTTCACGCTATGGGCACCCACCACCATGTTCCGGTGCGACAGCACCACGCCTTTGGGGCTGCCGGTGCTGCCAGATGTGTACAGAATGGCCGCCATGTCGGTATCAATCACCCGGTGGCCGGCGCTTGCAGGCGCCGACAGCAGATCATCCCAATAGGTGATCACCGTCTGCCCCGGAGCGGGGCTGAATGCGCCCACCTCGTCTTGAGGTGCGTTCAGAAGCACCACATGGCGCACATCAGGACACTTTCCCAGCACCTCATGCAGCAATGCCAGGCGCTCGACCGATGTCACCAGAACCCGCACGTTGCAGTCACGCAGCACATAGGCAACTTGCTCGGCCTTCAGCAGCGGATTGACCGGCACATGCACCGCACCGGCAGCGCTGGCGCCAAAGCTGCTCACCACCGTCTCCATGCGCTTTTCCAGATAGACGGCGACGCGTTCGTTGCGCTGCACCCCCAATGCCAGCAGGCCCGAGGCGAACTGCCCGACCGCGGTGTTCAGCTCCAGATAGCTCAAGGATTGCTCGCCGTGAACCAGTGCGGTGGCCTCCGGCGTGCGCTGGGCCGAAGCGGCGACCAGTTCGTGCAGGAGGCCTCCTGTATTGTGCAAACTGCTCATGGTTTGAAGGTTCCCATCCATTGCAATACGGCTTGTTCGGCAGACGCGCGCCACTGCTGTCTGGAAAACGTGTGGTCAGCGCCATCCACGTCCACACGCTCCAGACCCGGCCTGTGCAGCAGGCCGCTCCAGAGCGTATCGGTACTGGCGGTTTCCAGAAACTCCTTGGCGGTGTAGTCGTTTGCGCTCAGCAGTAGCAGCACCCGTCCAGAATATTGGCGCAATGCCTGCGCCATGCGCACTTGGAAGGGCGATTCGGCGCCTTGGTGCGATGCGCCGCTGCGCGAAACTTGGAAGTTGCCCCACAATTCCCTGAGGGACTGCAGCACACGGAATTTGCCTGAAAACACTTTCTTCCAGAAATCCACCTGCAACAGGCGCGCGCTGTAGTGGTGTTTGAGGTGGGTACGTGCCAGCGTCGCCTCCGAACGAACCCACGGATTGAGCAGACACAGTCCTGCCACCCGCGCATCGCGCGTGGCACCGCAATACAGCAGGGCCGCGGCCGCACCATCACACAGGCCCCAGAGCACCACGCTGCCTACCGAGGGGCAGGCCTGCTTCAGCGCATCGATGGCCGCTGCAATGTCCTGGTCGATGGACTCGAAACCTCTGGCCTCGCCCTCGCTGTCGCCCATGCCCCGGTAATCAAAACGCAAGACCGGATAACCCGCACTGGCCAGGCGACGCGCAAGCAGTACAAACTGCCGGTGGCTACCCACCCGGTATTGCGGCCCACCAACCACCACCACCAGGCCCAGAGTGGACGGCACACCAGGACGGGAGAGCACACCAACCATGGCGTCGCCTTGGCAAGGTATCAACAGGGCATGTTCGGTGAACTGCATGGGCTCAGGCCTCCACCAGGGCCGCCACGGTGGCGTCCATCAGCGCGGTGCAGAGTTGGGCCTCGGGCAATTGCCAGAAGGCCTCACCTTCTACCGCCGTGGTCTGGGTAGCAATGCCGGCGCTGGTCCAGCGCTGGATTTGCGCCGCCAACGCTGGGGAAGCTGTATAGCCCTGTGCCTGGCCTGGCGCCACAACCTCAAGGCATACCACTTGCCGGACGTTCACCAAAGCATCTAGGGTGGCCTCCGCCAAGCCCTTGGCCAGTCCCGGCGCCAGGGCATAACCGGCCACCTCCACGGCTTGCCCTTGTTCCAGTTGCGTCAGTAGTGCGTCGGTACCGATCTTGCCGCCACCCTGCACGACTTCCGCCATTTGCCGCAGTCGCAAGAACTGCTGCAGATGCTGACGCCCGGCCACGACCGGTTGCCACATCAACAAACGCGCAGGCACGTCTGGCTGTTGCCGGGTACTCGCGGCCGCCAACAGACAGCCGGCACGCACGCCCCACAGCCACAGAGGCGCGTCATAACGCTGGGCCAGCCACTGACGCCCCGCGCCTACGTCGCTGAGCCAGACATCCCATGTCGCATCGGAAAAGTCACCGGAACTGTCCCCACATCCAAGCAGGTCCATCTGCAGGACGGCAAAGCCGCAGCGGGCCAGTGCACGGGCCTGCAAACTGGCCATGCGTCGGCAGCGGTTCAGCTCTTCGGCCAGGGGGTGGATATACAAAACGGCGCCCCTGCACGGTTGACCGGCAGGCGGCACATGCAGCAGACAAAACCGCTCTCCTTGGGGTGTTGGCAGGAAAAACGCGTCCACCACAGCCTGGCTACAGCGTTGGGCCGACTTGGGCCGCAAGCCAGTCGGCCAGCGTGCCCACGGTGGAAAAGGCCGCACCGTCTATCGTGTCGTCGTGGATGGTGATGCCAAAGCGCTCCTCCAGCATCGTGATCACATTCAGCACGCCCATGGAGTCCAGTTCAGGCAGCGCCCCCAGCAACACCGTCGATCGCCCAAAGGACGCAGAGCGTCCGCGCAAGCTCAACGCTGCCTCCAATACCTCCATTACTTCTTTTTCCAATGCCACGGGCATTCCTTATATTGAAACCTCTCTGGGTATGATACCCACGGCAATATGTAGCACGGGAGCAGCTAATGAAAATCTCAGTGGTAGGCGAAGGATACGTGGGATTGGTCGCGCCTGCCCAAGACGCCGCTGAACTGTGCAGTACCCAAGCCGCCCCACCGATCCGATCCAGCGCTGTAGGCGTTGCATATGGTTGAACCCGGTGTCGATGTATTGCATTCGTTCGAAGAGCTGCGGGTGGCGTTGCGCGCACGCGGACTGTGTCCGCAGGCGGTACCGGAGTCGGCAGATGTGTTCTGCACCCTGCCTTGGCTGGAAAACCTTGCTACCCATGGCTTGCCGTTTCCAACCACTGCCGCCGATTGCCGGTTGCTGCTGACAGGCTCTGACAAGCACCTGGCCGTGTGCCTGCCACTGCTGGCACACGGATCCAATTGGACCGGCCTGAGCAACTATTACAGCAGTCTTTTTTCGCCCCTGTGCTGGCCTTCGCCTGACAGGGATTCCGAAGGCGCACAAGCCCCAGAATCTGCTGACAGTGGTTATTGCCTGCGGGCGCTATGTGCCTCGTTGCGCGCGGCACGCCAGCGTCCGACCATGCTCACCTTGTCACCGCTGGACAAGGACGACCGGCAGTTTCAGGCGCTTCAGGATGCGCTGCGCGCCGCGGGCTACTGGGTGGACACCTTCTACTGTTTTGGCAACTGGTACTTTCCTGTGCGCGGGCAGACGTTCGCAGCCTATCTGGCCGCCCTGCCTTCTGCCCTGCGCCACAGCATGGACCGCGGACAGCGCCGCCTCACGCGGGCCGGCCCGTGGAACCTGCGCATCCAATGTGCGCAGCCCGCGTCGCTGGAGCAGGCGATTGCCGATTTCGTGCAGGTCTACAACCACAGCTGGAAGCAGCCCGAGCCTTTGCCAGACTTCATACCGCAGATGGCTCGCATGGCCGCTGCGCAAGGCTGGTTGCGTCTGGGCGTGCTGTCGCTGAACGGCGACCCCATTGCGGCCCAGCTGTGGCTTATCAAGGACGGCAAGGCCAACATCTACAAACTGGCCTATAAACAGGGGTTCGAGCGCTATTCGGCGGGCTCCTTGCTGACAAAGGCCATGATGGAGCACGTGTTCAATATCGACCGCGTGCTGGAAGTGGACTACTTGACCGGCGACGATGGTTACAAGCAAGACTGGATGTCGCAACGACGCGAGCGCTGGGGCATCGTGGCGTTTGAGCCGCGCAGTTTGCGGGGCTTGGCCCAGGCTGGCCGGCATTGGCTAGCTAGGCAATTCAGGCACTGGAGACACACGTGAAGAATCCAAGCGGACAAGAAAAAGGGCAGAAACGCGGACGCAGCAAGTGGACATGGCCAGCCCTCGGCGTCGGCATAGGTGCGCTCGGCCTGGTCGTGGTTCTGCTGAACGCCGTAGCCATCGTGAACAGGTTGGCCGAGTCCGCCAACCGCTCCCCTGCAGAACTAATTCGCTATGCCAAGCACCGCATGCAGGGACATACCAACTTGGAAGCCTTGGCGCTCGGACCGCTCAACAGCTTGCAGGACCAAATCGTGCGGTCGGCCAACGCCCCCGGCCTGCCCGACCTGGGCAAAGGCCAACGGCGCTACCCGTTGGCACCGGTACGCTATTCCCAGGTGGGCCAGCCCCTGGAAGAAACCGCTGCCGCCGCACCCGACACCCTGCCGTCCGGCAGGGCGGTGCTGGTGCAGAGTGCAGAGGAGCTTGCACGCGCCATCAGCGGCGCCGTGGCAGGTCAAACGCTGTTGCTTGCGCCGGGGCACTACACGATCCGGCAAAAGCTCAACACCCGCTCGGGCGGTAGCCGCGAACAGCCCATCACGGTCCGGGCTGCCGCTCCCGGTCAGGTGACCTTGGAGTTTGATACCGAAGAAGGCTTTGTCGTCTACCACCCATTCTGGATTTTCGAGAACCTCACCATCCGCGGCGTCTGCGCCAGGCAAAAAAACTGCGAACATGCCTTTCACGTGGTCGGTGACGCCCGCAACATCGTGATACGCAACAACCTTGTGGAGGAGTTCAACGCCCATATCAAGGTCAACGGCCTGGATGACAAATGGCCGGACGGCGGACTGGTGCAGTTCAATACCCTCACCAACAGCACCGCACGCGAAACCGAAGGCAGACCGATGACGCCCATTGACCTGGTGGGCGCCGATCGCTGGGTCTATGCCGACAACCTGATCAGCAATTTCGTCAAGGCGGACGGCAACCAGATCTCCTACGGCGCCTTCATGAAGGGGGCCGGTCACGGCGGCAGGATAGAGCGCAATCTGGTGATCTGTACACCTAGCGATGTCGCACAACCGGGTGCCCGCATCGGCCTGTCTTTCGGTGGCGGGGGCACATTCCCGGCCGCCGTGTGCCGTGACAAGCAGTGCGTGTTCGAGCACAAGGACGGCCTGATAGCCAACAACATCGTGCTGGACTGCGTGGACGAGGGTGTGGACATCAACCGCTCCGTCGGTGCCCTGGTGGCACACAACACCCTGATCAATACAGCCGGTGTGGCCATGCGCCGCGGCCCGGCTTCGGCACGCGTCTATGGCAACCTGCTGGAGGGCGGCCTGCGCAACCGCGACGCCGGACCCTGGAAGCTGGAAATGAACGAGCTGGTCACCATGCCTGCGACCTTCGAGGATGCAGACAGGCTGTCCTTGAACTGGAAAAAGACGCCTGATCGAATCCCCTCGATCCTGGCCGTCCCACACGATTTCTGCGGTCATACGCGTGCCGACGGCACCCTGCCGGGAGCGTTGGCAGACACGACGCCCTGCCCCACAGGAACTCCATGAATAAGGGAACCCCTATCGCGCTCCGGTCTATAAAATCAACCACCATCCGCGACAGAACTGAACGACAGACGATCCATGCTACCCACCAACCTAATCTGGAGCTGAACATTGAACTCCATCCGTAGCAAGATAGGCCTTCAGTTCATTGTTTCCAATGGCTCTTTCGCCGCGCACTTCGCCCTTACGGTTGTGCTGGCGCGGCTGCTGTCGCCCAGCGAAGTCGGCATCTTCTCCATCGCCGCGGTGTTTGTCGGGTTTACCCATGTCTTTCGAGACTTCGGTGTGGTGGCATTCATCAAACGCCAAAAGGTGCTGACGCCGCAGGCCCAGCGTGCGGCCATGGGAGTCTTGTTGACTTCTTCCTGGACCTTTGCTGTATTGCTGTACCTACTCTCCGGCGTGCTTGCCAATTTCTTTCAGCAGCCCGGCATTCGTGAAATCATGCCCGTGCTCGCGCTGGGCTTTGTATTTATCCCGTTCGGTGCTATCCCACTGGCTGTTCTCTCGCGTGAACTGCAAGTACAGAAGACAGCCGCGGTCACTGCCGCGGCAACAGTGACCTATATCGCCACCTGTATTACGTTGGCATCCCTCAAGTTCAGCTACATGAGCATGGCGTGGGCCAACTTGGCCAGCATCGTCGTCAGCGGCCTGCTGGCCACCATGCTCATGCCTAAACACCGGTTGCTACTACCTTCATTTACGGGCTGGAAGAACGTGGTGCAGTTTGGCGCAGGAGCAATACTGACATCGTCCATCAAAGCGCTGGACACCGCGTTGCCGGACATCATTCTGGGCAAATTGACCGGACCGCACGTGGTTGGTATCTATAGCCGTGCAAATTCCACAGTCAACATCTTGAACACGGTGACCGCGCCAACCATCGAGTACTTTGCGCTACCTTATCTGGCCAAGGTTCACCATGGAGGTGAGAGACTCAGCACCAGGCTGGTCCCTACTATCGCCTTGCTGACGGGTATCGTTTGGCCCGCACTGGCCGCCACCGCAGTCATTGCCAACGACCTCATTGCTTTCCTTTACGGCGCAACATGGAGTGAAAGCGCCTCTGTGGTGCCGTGGTTGTGCTTGGCAGTTTGCGTCCAGGTAACCTTTGCCATCGTGCAACCGGCCATGACCGCCATGGGTCGACCGTACCTTAGCGCCCTACCGCTTGGGTGCACCATGGGCGCCAAGGCTATGTTGGCGCTTAGCCTGTATGACGGGTCCCTGATTTCATTCGCCCGTGCAGTTGCGCTGGCTGAGTGCCTCGGCATACCGGCCTATCTTTTGCTGGGGCGATGGCACCTGGCCATGGGCGCGTTGGAATGGAGACGATCGCTGGCCAACAGCGCTGGCGTGGCACTAACAGTACTCGGCACTGTTCTGCTGTTCTACCATCTTGTGGACGGTCTGGGTTCGCCATTCTTGCGTCTCTGTGCAGTTTCCTTCCTGTTTCTCACAGCCTGGCTACTGGCACTGCATCTATTCCGGCACCCGTTGAGGCATGAGTTCCACAAGGCGCTCGAAATGGTCAAGGGACTGATGGTGAAGGGACGGGGAAACAACGAACCTGTGACCCCAGTAGTGGACGAGGTGGTCTTGTATGGCGCTGTTGCAGCACCGCCGCCACCCATGGGCTTTTTCGCCCATTTGCGCAGTGAAGCGAAGTTCGCAATCAAGGCTGCGCGCGATACGCTGCGCTGGAAGCGAGGATCGCTGGCTCAGCTGGATTATCGCGACTACGTCACCTCTGCTTCTTACAACCGCGGAGACGAAGCCATCGTGCTGGCGTCGCTTGAAGCGCTTCTCGCAAATCAGCCGGGTCGCCGTGCCCTGCGCAGCAACTGGGGAGATCGCGAGAATTTCATTGACACGCCAGCAGGTAACCGGCTGATTTGCATATGTGGAAGCGGGTATATTGCTTTCGAACACGATGGCCAGTTGGCACGTCGCGTGATAGCCGATTTAGAGGTACTGGAAACGATTGCAGCACCCGTGGTGCTCTACGGTATCGGCATAAACCGCCACCTTGAGCCGGGCATGAAGGACCAACCCTTCACATCCGCGGCCGATGAGGCAGTAGTACGACGCCTTTTGCAGCGCTGTGCCCACATCAGTGTGCGTGACGCCGATTCACAACGTGTCCTGGCACAGTACACAGATAAACCGGTACTGCTTGTCGGAGATCCGGCATTTCTGTACGCGAAGGAAGGGCGACACCTCACCCAAGTGACAGGTATGCAAAGTAATGTGCGGCCTGTCATTGGAATAAACCTACCCTTTCATTTCCAGGAAGTTGCACAGCGCATCAGGCAGGATCTGCCAGAGTGCGTGGCCATGCTCAGGCAAATTCAGCAGGCCACGCATTGCAGCTTCCGTTACATGGTGCATTTCGACACCGAACACGTAATCGCGAAGATGATCATGGCATCCGGAATCGAGCTGGAAGTCGTCAGCGGCAACCCGGACGTGCTTTGCGCAGGCTATTCCGGGATGAACCTTCATTTGGGCGGAATGTTGCATTCCTGCATCCTGGCAGCGAGCACCGGCACACCCTGTGTGGCGCTCGCCTACGACACGAAGCATGCGGGGTTTTTTAGCCTGATCGGTCTACCGCAGTACTGCATCCCGTCTTCCCCCTTTGACAAGGATCGTTTCGTGGCCGCGGTGCTGGAGGCATTGGCGCAGGAGAGAGAGCTCCGCGCCACTATCCATGCTGCACGACAGCGATATGAGCAAGAATCTCGGCGCTTTGTTTCCGAAGTCAATGCAGCAATGCTGGGTCTACGTCCTTCGCCTCCAGTGTCGGCCTTGCGCAAGACCGAATCCGGTGCCGATGGACTGCCCCGCGTCTCCATCATCATGCCAGTGCGCAACGGCAAGGATTTCATCGACGAGGCTGTGGATAGTGCGCTGGCACAGAGCTATTCCAGCTTTGAACTACTGATCATCGACGATGCCTCCGATGACATGGACTACCGTTTGCTGGAAGCCAAGGACAAGCGGATACGCGTCATTCGGCAGCAGGCTGGCGGTGTTTCTCGGGCCCGCAACAATGGCATCGCTCACGCACGGGGTGAATTCATTGCCTTCCTTGACGCCGACGACTACTGGTTTCCCGGCAAGTTGGAAGCGCAGGTGCGGTATTTCGACGCGCACCCTGACGTCGGATTCGTCTTTGGCCGCTATCTGAGATGGTCCGCTGGCCCGGAAAGGCGATTTCCCGTTGCAGCCAGCATGGCACCGGATTGCAGGGACGTGGTGTCCGCCGATCTCCATCGCTCCGGTTGGGGCTACAACCGCATGCTGATGGGCATGCTGGTAGGCATGAGCGCGGCCGTCGTGCGCAAATCCGTTTGCAGACAAATTGGCCCATTCAACGAAGGCATGCGCATCGGCGAGGACTATGAATTCTGGTTCCGCGCATCCAGGGTCACCGAGATGCACGCACTGGATGCGGTAGTGTCGCTCTATCGGGCGCATGGTGCCAGCACCATGGCGCGCGTCACACCGACCAATCATATGCTTCGGCTTCTGTGCATGGTGGAGCAACGTTGGGGGACCAGCAATCCTGACCACACGCATCTTTCGCAACGGGACTTTCGCAGGCGGCTGGGGCAAGTCCATTTTGATCATGGCTACATGCATTTCTGGAAAGGTGACATTGCAATAGCCAGACACGAATTCCTGTGGTCCTTTCTTATGGGCCGTCGTCGTCTGCAGTCACTGGGATATTTGAGTATGGCGATGGTCGCACAGGTGTTCCCCTGGATCAGGCCGCCAAGAGAGAGCGCATGACCAACATGCATCGCCAGGCATTTGCCCGCTGGAACGCCTTACAGGCCTTGGGTAATCGCTACTCTTGGTGGCTTGGAAAACGCTCCGCACCATTGCGTGTCATCATTGACAGCACTGGCTGGCGATTGTCTCGCGTCGCTTACCAGCTAGCGGGAAGACCTAAGGCCACGCTCAGTTGGCCACTGGGATTATCCTATCTATTGCTCAATGGCGAGCCAACCAAACTGACCGCGCAAGCACGCTGGGTTGATCACGGGCTTTCGCAAATTTCGCTCGCGGACCAAGCACAATCGCGGCTGCACATTGACATGGGCGGTCTGGGTTACGCGGCGTTGGCGCTGGAATCCGGTTACGGCTTCCAGCGCGGCTATCTGGAGCAAGCGCGAAGCATGGGTGAACGCTACCTGTCCCGCACGGGCGCAGGTGCCGGTCTTATCACCTATGCAGAACACCGCAGTGAAGTGCTGGTGGACACTTTGGCCATGCTGTGCCCATTTCTCGCACGATTGAGTCGCCTCACCGATGACTCGCGCTACCTCGAAACCGCTTTGGCCCAGTTAAACAGTTTCATGCGGTTTGCTGAAAATGCCGAGACGGGTTGGGTGACGCACGGTTTCGACGCAAAGACCCTGACGCCACTGGGCCCACCCGGCTGGGGACGTGGCATAGGCTGGCAATTGCTGGGGTTGACCGACACGCTGATGGAGATCGACGATCCGACAATGCGTGAACCCCTCGAACGCGCTTGCAAAGCACTATTGACCAAACTGGCGGAGGTACAACTCGCCAATGGTCACTGGCCCTGGCTGTTGACCGACGCCACACAACAAAGCGATAGCTCTGTCACTGCCTTGCTGTGCTATGGCCTGGGACGCTTGCTTAGCCAAGAAGGCGATGCTTCAAGTCCTTTCGTCGAATTTCTGCCGTTGTTAAAACGGGGCCGCACCGCATTGGACAGCAGCACCACTGAAACGGGACTGGTAGATGACAGCTCTGGCGAGGCCGCAGGTGTTGGCAGTTACAGTCGCCAATTTGGATGCCATCTATGGTCTTTGGCGCCTACAGTGGCGTTGGACGCCATATCGCAGACCACTTCAGCACCTATGGAGATACCAGGAACGTTAAGCGCACGGCTCTGACAACTAACGCAATCGTCGGCGATCGCTGTCATGCACTTGCGCAATCCAAGACATTAGTCATCGACGAACCTGGCGGGAGTCAGCAGATTTCTGGCCAACTGCAGGGCAATGCTCAGGGAGCTTCGTCCCCACGGTGTGAAGCGTGGAATCTGGTACACCCAGTCGGCACCGCCCAATCCAATCCCGCGCTGGGTGGTGACTGCACTCGTGAAACCGGCTTTCTTCACCATATCCACGTGCTGTGCCGAAAAGTCCGCGTAGGGCCTTCCGTTCGGATACGCGAATGACCGTACCGGCCCCCCTACGTATCCCGCCAGTGTTTCCCTGACCGCACCTATTTCCCGCATGGCGGCGGCTTGGTCGCAGTACACCAATATGGGGTGGTTGTCGGTGTGGGCACCGATGCCAAAGCCACGGTTGTGGATGGTCCGCAGATCTTGCGTGGACATACGTGTCACGTGCTCGGGCCCGGTTCCCACTGCGCACTCCATACGGTGCAGCAATTCGTCTCGCGCTTCCACTGCGAAGTACTTCAAGAACCGCTCGAGCTGCACCACGGCGGCAGAGCGCTCTTCCAGTGTCCCAACGGGCAGCGGGGCGCACGCCGGATGCACGATGTCCAGCAGCGGGCCAGGCGCACAACGCACCACATTGGCAATGCGCTCGTGCCACAAGGGCCGTCCCTCGAATTGCCCGGTGGTGATATAGAAGGTCGCGTGCATATTGCGGCGCTCCAGCGCCGGTATGACGCCCGGCAACCAGGTGTCGTAACCGTCATCGAAGGTGATGCAAGCTGCGCGCAAGGGCAAATTGCCGCCTAGCAAACCCGCAACCGCCTTGTCCAAGGGAATGACATTGAAAGCAGACACAACGGAGTCCAGCAATTGCTCAAAAGAGCACAAGTCCAGGTCGTACGGCATCAACGGGTCAACCTGGCCCGGCACCTTGTGGAATAGGAAGACCGACAGTTTCTTGCTCGCAAGGTAACGCAGCGGAAGCAATTTTGTGGGGTGCATTAGGGGCGAGTCCTCCTCAACCATGTGCCGGCATATCTGTGTCTCTTGCCCGTGAATGGCCAGGAAGTTAATTGCACTTTGCGCCTCTAGCCTCTATTTAGTTTGTACAAAATTCTAGTTCATGTGGCTGATCAGGCCGTCAGTGGTGAAAACGTCGTCAGAGGGCTCGCATCTGCGGGTCTTTTCGGTTTTCTACTAGTCGTGTAGAGTTCACCCGGTTCCCAAGGGGGGAATTCGCTATGCACACTGGATTCTCGCCAGGGCATCACGTCTCGTTTTCACAATTGGAGAACCGTAAGATGAACCCTGTCATCCTGATTGAATTCAACGAATTGTGCCCATCCCTTCTGGACCGTTGGATGGCCGAAGGGAAGCTCCCCAACTTCAAGAAATTTCACGAGAATTCGGATGTCTTTGTCACGGAAGCCGATGAGAAGGAGGCTCCTAATCTGGAGCCCTGGATTCAGTGGTATTCGCTGCACACGGGAGTTCCCTTCCGAGACCATCAGGTCTTCCACCTGACCGACGGCCCCCGTGCCACCCAGCGCGATATCTGGCAGCGCCTGCTGGACAAGAACAAAGTGGTATGGAACTGCTCGAGCATGAATACCAAGGGACTTGCCCACGAACGAAGCGTGTTCCTTCCTGACCCTTGGTGTACCAGTGAGACACCCTTCCCTGCCGAGCTGAAGGACTTCCATCGATTCGTAGCCAGCCAAGTACAAGAGTACAGCAACGCCGACAGGGGACTCCAATTGGGCGACGTCCTGCGCTTTCTGGGCTTTATGGTGGGTCACGGGCTCAGGGCCAAGACTGTCATGGCTATATTGCGCCAGCTCCTATCGGAGCGGCGCAATGGTGGTGAATCCGCGTGGAGACGTGCCACCATCCTGGACAAATTGCTTTTTGATGTATTCCGTCATTACCAGCTAACGCGCCGGCCGGATTTTTCGACCTTCTTTGCCAATAGCACGGCGCATCTGCAACACAGCTATTGGCGTTGCATGGATCCCGATGCCTTCACTGTAAAGCCCGGTGACGAAGACATTCGAAAGCACGGTGACGCGGTGTTGTTTGGTTACCAGGAAATGGACCGGCTTCTGGGTGATTTCTTCCAGCTGGAGGAAGAGTGTGGTGCGACCCTCGTTTTCGCCACAGCCCTCAGTCAACAGCCGTTTCTGAAATATGAGGCCACCGGAGGACAGCATTTTTACCGGCCACGACGGGTTGAGGATCTGCTGAAATCACTGGGCCTGGCATGGACCGAGCTTGCCCCCGTAATGACCCACCAGTACGTGATGCATTTCGCCAATGCAGCCATGCGCAACGTCGCAGAGCAGCGCCTGCGAGCGGTGACCGTGGACGGCGTGGAAGTGTTTCGTATTGAACCGACCAATACCGAGACCAGTCTGTATTTCGGCTGCAAGTTGAACCAGAAAATTGCATCGGATGCCCAGTTGAATCTGGGAGTGGGGCAATCTGCGACACCGTTCTTTGGTGTTTTTTATCGCATTGAGGAAATCAAGAGCGGGCGCCACCACCCGGATGGATGCTTCTGGGTCAAGTCCGGACGGCATACGCAACACCCGCAGAAGGTTTCCATCCTTGATATTGCGCCCACACTTCTGGGCATGCTGCAAGTGGACGAAGCGGACCTCAGTGGCCGCAACTTGCTGCGGGCTTGAACGCAGCGCCCACTATGCGACCACTTTGCGGGCGCCGTTGGAGTCTGTGAGACGTCGTTCGCGGCGAAGGTGGAGCTTTAGCACTTCCAGCAGCATACAGACGATGTAGGGCATCTCAAAATAGGCCGCAGATAACAAGGCGCCGCCGGCCAAGTAGGCAATGATGGTCAACAGCAGCATTTCTGCAAGGTTCCTGGCCCACTCAAATTCCGGGCCTAGCGCTATCGCTTCTCGGATCACCGTACGCGCCGTGAAAATGGCGTTAAGGAAGACAGTCAGGAAAATGATCAGCCCCAGAAAGCCACCATCTCCCATGACTTCAAAATAAATGCTGTGCGCAGCTCTCGCGATGTTGAAGTCCATGCCTTGAATGGTGGGCAACAGGCTGGGGGCATTCTGGAATCGCTCCCACACCGGGCGAGCCTGCACCGCGTGGAAACCACCACCGAATACAGGATTTTCCAGGGCGATGGCGCTGCTGACTTTCCACGCAGAGACACGCTGCATGAAGGAGTTGTCAGCCCCCGCATCGCGCATGGTGTTCATGCGTTCGGTCCAATCTGCAGGCGCCATGGCGACCACCAGAACGGCAGATACGGACACCAGAAGCAATCCCGCCATTTTGCGCTTGCTAGTGGCAATGAACCACAAGGCCACTGCGACCATGCAGGCCAGGCCTCCACGCGAATGGGTGGCCACAACTGCCAGCACGGTAAGTACGGTGACACCCATGAAGCCGAGTTTGATTAGCCTGCTGCTGACGAAGCGCGAGATATAAATCAACAAGGGAAGCGACATCACGAGCACCAGCGCAAAATGGTTGTTGTCCCCGAACTTGCCTATGCCCATGGCGACGTGCCTGCCGGCATTGGCTATGAACTTCAGCCCATCCAGCAGCCCGTGCAGACCAGTGGCTATGGCGAGCATGACGACAAAGGCGTGAATGCGGTAACGACTGGTCAGCACCATGGGCATCAGCACACAGTACAAAAGAGTCTTGATGAGGTTGACGGCCAATTCCCAATTTCGCGCCAGATCTGGGTAAGCCAGCGTTGCGCATACAAGCGCTTGAGCGGTGTAGACCAGATATATGCTGGATGTACGGTTGAGGGCAAAAGGCTGTCGCTCATCATCCTTGCCCATCACTATCAGGACCAGGGTGATGATGGCAAATACCTGCACGATCGGCTGCGTTTGCATGAAGCCGAAGACGTAGTAATTGACGGCAGCCAAACCCGCCCAGCCCCACAGCATATAGGCAATGAAGGTATTGCCCACTGCGAGTGCAAAAAACACCAGCATGGCGCCAAACAACATCAGGTCACGCATGCGGATTTACCTTCTTGGCAGCCCCGGGCTTTGCGGGTTTAACTGGCTTTTCCAGCAACTCAGCGTACGAAAAAATGCCCAACGTCTTGCGCGCGCCCCGCTTGCTGGAGCGATAGACATTCCAGATCAACAGCATCATGCCGAACAGGGCGAGCGCCAGGAGTCCTGCTTCAATCAACTTGTGATACCTCCCCTGTTCATTCTGCCAAGAATGTCGGAAAACAACTGCAGCTGCGCTTGGGTGGTAGCGTCCCAGGAAAAGGACTCCGCATGGTGGCGCGTCGCATCGCGCTCCGGATAGTGCGCATACAGGGCCTCGAAGCCTTGCACCAATCCCGCTGGCGTGCGCTCGGGCATCAGCACGCCGGCGTCGGGGGAACCGACCACTTCCGGCGTGCCCCAGATATTGCTGGCAATGACCGGCGTGCCGCAGGCCATGGATTCCAGAAGCACATTGGCCCACCCCTCCCGGCTGGAACACAGCACCAGCGCGTCGACAGCGCTGTACCACCACTTCAAGTCGGTCTGGGGCACCACGCCGGCAAAGCGCACACGTTCCTTGACACCTAGGCGCTGGGCAAGCGCCTCCAGATTGTGACGCTCTGCGCCCGCGCCAACGATCAACAGCTGCACATCGGGAGGAAGCAGGGGGAGCGCAGAGATGGCGATGTCATGCCCTTTGCGCTCGATCAGATGCCCGACAGACAGCAGGTAACGGACCTGGAGTTGCAGGCCCAGTTGCTGGCGGGCGACTTCCCGAGGCAGGGGAGAAAACCGCTCCAGATCCACACCATTGCGCATCACATGCAGTTTGGCCGGGTCGGCCCCCAATTCGGCCAGTCGCACCATCAGCGCCTTGGCAACGCCGATCGAGCCACCTGCCTGGGCGGCAGTCTCCAGTATCAGGCGGCGCGGGCGCGCAAATTCGGGTATCTGGTTGAGATCGGTGCCGCGTGCCGTCACTGTGAAGGGCTTGCCCAATGCCTTGGCAAGGTAACTGGCGGCTACACCGTCGGGGTAGTAGTAGTGCGCATCGATGAGGTCGAAATCGAATCCTTCGGCAATCAGCTTGCGAATGGTTGGCAATGCGCCGCGCCACAGCAGTGAAGGCGCGAGGTTCATGCCGACTTTGGGGGGCAGAAAGTAGCGTGGATGGTAAACCTCGATGCCGTTGCGCACTTCGAAGCGAGGTGCACGGGCGTGCAGGGCGTACTCACCAAATCGCGCATGTGTGAAGGGAAACCAAGGGACCGGCGCTACGACTTTCGCCTGCACTTGGCCTGACTTGAGCAATTCGCGCAACCGGGTTTCCACAAATATGCCGTGGATGGGGCGCACCGAATTCGGATACAGCGTGGAAAAAAGCAGGATTCGGATGGGGCGGGCAGTCATACGGGTTCAGCGGGTGACAGCATGGGTGCGGTGGCGCTCCAAGGCACCCAGGCAGATCTTCTCGAACACTTCAGCCGCAACCTTGTGGCCAAAGCGTTGGTCCACAACTGCGCGTGCCTCGCTTGATATGCGCTGCCGCAACGCCGCATCCTCCAAGAGTGCCAACACGGCATCGGCCATGGGCTGTGCGCCATCACGCTCCAGAAAGTGACGCTCCGGCTCAGCGCCGAGACCTTCCGTGCCCAGTGACGTGGAGACGATGGGACAACCCATCGCCATGGCCTCGAAGGCCTTGATGCGTGTGCCTCCACCCACCAGCAGCGGTATGACAAAGGCATGGGCCGCATGCACATAGGGTCGGACGTCGTCCACAAATCCAGTGAACTCCACGTTGCGCGCGGATTGTCCCAGTGCCTTCAGCGTATTCGGGGGATTCCGCCCGACGACCACGAAGCGCGCATCGGGTTGCCGCCGCAGAATGAGAGGCCAGACTTCATTCAAGAAGTACTGCACTCCATCGATGTTGGCCGTCCAATCCATGGAACCGGTAAACACCACTGTGGGGGGGTGCGCCCCATCCACGGGCGGCGGAACCTGCCAGGAAAAGAAATCCAGATCCACGCCAGTGGGAATGGCGTGGCAGTCTGCTATGGCATAGGAATTCCGGAAGAACTGCGCGTCGCGCTCCGAGACGGCAATGACGGTGGTGAAGCGCTCCAACGCGTCGCGTTCGAAGCGGGCCATCTTGCGGTACTGGGAGGACCACATCCATCGTCGCGCCCCATCTTTTGCCTTGCTGGCGTGACGCGCAAAGATCTCGGCCTCCACGTTATGGGTGAAACACACGCTGGCTTGCTGCAGTTGCTCAGGCATGAGTACCGCGCTGTGCACGAAATCAAACACGATGAGATCACCCGGCGCCTGCGCCAGTTGCCGCACAGCGTTGGCGCCGGCCTCTGTGCGGTCAGCCACTACGTTGACGGGCAGCTCGCGCAACAAGTCCAGTGCACGCAACCATTTGGGCCGCTCTGGTGCCGGTTGCCACGCAACGAAGCGGTCGCACACGCCGGCAATCTCTGCAGCCCAACGCCGCTGTTGGGCCTCATCAGCCACACTGACCAGCGTGATGTCAAAGGCGCCACCTTTCAGTCCACGCAAAATATTGGTGGTGCGTATCTTCCCGCCCGCATCGTTGGGGAAAAGAAAGACCGGCGAAACGAAGACCAGCCGAGGCTTGCGTGGCGTCACCAGCAAATGCCCTCGTACTCAACGCCGTCCAGGTTGCGCAACTCCGCATAGCCCGACAAATCAACAATGCGCCGTCCCTTTGCCCGGGAAACAATCAGCTGTCGCACCTGCGGCTCGGCATGGCCGATGACAAGCACTTCGGCGTCGTGGAGTGCAGCTTCTGGCGATTCGCGCAAAAGCCTGTCCAGGTGCGGAATTTCTCGCTCGATGAATTCCTTGTTCTTGCCCAGCAGGCGGCTGAGTTTGACAAAACCGTCATAAATGCACAGGTCAAAGCCCTTGCCCAGCAACCGCTCTGCCAGCGCCACCAGCGGCGAGTCACGCATGTCGTCCGTGCCGGGCTTGAATGCCAGACCGAAGAGCGCCACCTTGCGCCGTCCGTCACGGGCGATCAGATCGTATGCGCGCTTGATGTGCGCTTCGTTGCTATCCAGGAGGCCCCCCAGCACGGGAATGGGAACGTTGAGGCCACGAGCCAGTGTCAGGAAGCCTTTGACCTCCTTGGGCAGGCATGAGCCGCCGAAGGCGAATCCCGGGCGCAGATACGCTGGAGAGATATTGAGTTGCGCGTCGTTGCAGAATATCTTCATGACCTCGCGACCATCCAGGCCGGTGGCCTTGAGCACCGACCCGGCTTCATTGGCAAACACGATCTTCATTGCGTGGAACACATTGCACAGGTACTTGACCGACTCGGCCACGGCGTTGCTGGTGCGCACGAACTGACCGGGCAGGCCTTCGTACATCTGCTCCAGAGCCAGGTACCCCGCTTCATCCAGGCTGCCGATGACGGTCTGCGGCGGGTTGTGAAAGTCTTTGACGGAAGAGCCTTCCCGCAGGAATTCGGGGTTGAACACCAGCGACAGGTTCTGTCCCACCTTGCGCCCGGAACTTTCTTCCAGAATGGGCAATATGCGGCCTTCGGTGGTGCCAGGCGGGACCGTGCTGCGCAATACCACGACGTGCGGCGTGCTCTTCTTGCGCAACACCTGACCAATGGATCGAATGACGGCGTCTACCGCCGTGAGATTGGGCGAATAATCGGGATTGGAGGGCGTGGCCACCGAAATCAGCGAAACGTCGGTATTGAGCACCGCATACTCCACGTCAGGAGTGGCTTGGAGCTTGCCTGCCTGGACGGCAGACGCAATCAGCTCATTGATGCCATCTTCCACCACGGGTGACTGGCCATCGTTGATCATTTTGACCTTGAGCGGATTGGTATCCACACCAATCACGTCGTGACCCAGTTCGGGAAGGCAGCCACAGGACACGGCGCCCACATACCCCAAACCAAAAACGGAAATCTTCATGCCTACCCTTTCAAAACGCCTCCGAAGTGGCAAAAACGAATGCTACTTGGAACTACACAGCTAGCCGCGTCCCGGCTTGAACACGAGATGCCTGGCCACCAGAAAATTGAAAACCATGGCAACACCCGAGGCTAAGGCCAAGGGAACCAGCGGGTACTGCTTCAGGTCAGTCCAGCATGCCAGGGCGAGAAAAAAAACTGAAAAATTAATGCCGGCACCCATGGTCTGACCAGCAAGGTACTCAATGTAGGCGCGGCGCGCCCTGCGCGGCTGCGGGTGTGAAAACGTCCAGGCCCTGTTCAGGGTCCATGTGACGGTGACGGCCAAGCCGAAGGATGCCAGACGTGCCGCTAGCAGGGGGGCACCCAATCGCAGCAGGCCCATCATCACGCCCGCATCGACCCCAAAGCCGACTCCCCCCACCACCATGAAGCGCGCAAAATCACGCATGGGTTGTGGCATCGGGAACGCGCGGCACGCCGTGGCTCACACACGTTCCCCCTGGGTGGCAGGAACCGAGAGATACAGCAGTCGCTTCATCTCCTGGCGGCCACGGGTGACGGTATCGAGGATCAGGCCTGCCGTCACGCTGAGAACAGCCGTCAACATCAAGCCAACCACCAGAACTGCCGTAGGCAGACGGGGCACCAGGCCAGTTTCCAGGAAAGTCATGATCAGCGGCACGGAGAGACCCAGACTCAGAATGGCCAGCACGGCTCCGCAGGCACCGAAGAACTGCATGGGACGCTCTTCCTTCAGGAAGCGCGCAATGGTTGTGAGGATCCGCCAACCGTCACGGTACGTGCTCAGCTTGCTGATCGACCCTTCCGGACGCTCTCGGTACGCCACCGTCATTTCGCCCACAGCCATACGCATTTCCAGCGCATGCACGGTCAACTCGGTTTCAATATCGAAGCCACGCGTGAGCGCAGGAAAGGATTTGACGAAGCGGCGCGAGAATATCTTCAGGCCCGACAACATGTCATTGAATTCCTTGCGGAAAAAAGTGCCCACCAGCCCCGTCAACAGGCGATTGCCAAACTGATGCCCGAAACGGTAAGCCTGTTCACTTTCATGGATGCGCTCACCATTCACCATGTCCAGGTTGTTTGCCAGCATGTACTCTAAGAAAGAGGGCACACAGGAGGCGTCATAGGTGTCGTCTCCATCCACCATGACGTACAGGTCGGCATCGATGTCCGCAAACATTCGACGAATCACATTGCCTTTGCCCTGGGACCGCTCGCCACGAACGACGGCGCCCGCTTCCTTTGCACGGGCTACCGTGTCATCCTTGGAATTGTTGTCGTACACATAGATGACGGCCTCAGGAAGTGCTTTTCGAAAGTCTCGCACCACGTTGGCAACGGTCTGACCCTCGTTGTAGCAAGGCACCAGGACAGCGACTTTCAGATTTCGGAAGCTCGTGTTTGCCATAGTTTCATTCTATCTATTCAATGTGGGACCAGGTCGTGGAGCAGGCGGGGCATCGATTCAGCGGCTGGTGGAATCTTGCACACCTGCCGGCAACGGTGGCGCGGGCAAGCGGAACAAGGCGGCGTGACGCGGCTGGAAATTGAGCTTGCGTGCCACGGCATCCGGCAACACATGGTCCAGGCCCATGCCGAATATCAGCGCGATCATGGGACGTGGCGGCTCCTGCATTTGCGCAACCTCAATCCAGTCGGAACCCGGACGCTGAACGGGCCAGTCTTTCGGCAGGCCGCGTCTTGGCCGGTCGTAGAAGAAATACAGATCGCCCGGACGAGGCGGCTCAGCGACAACACGTTGTGCGCTTTCGTTTGCATCCAGCAGCCATGCCGCACCTCGCAAAGTGCCAGGGTCCGTACTTATCCTGGAAGCGGTGCCCTGTGCTGCAATGTGTGCCAGCGCCTTTTCCCCAAAGAGAGGATTGCGGTCCGATACACCAATGGCAAGCAAAGCAAACCCCGCGGCCGCACAGACAACACCCACTGCCACCACCATGCGCCCTTTGCGAATCGTGTCCGCAAGGTAGATTGCAAGCGGCATGGCCAGGGCGGTGGCTGTGAGAATTTGGTAACGCGGCACGAGCCATAAGAACGTGAACACGAATGACATCACCAGAAACCATACCGCTGCCAGCAATAGAACCATGCGGCTGATAGTTCTGATGCGGGCCACAGCCTTGACGGAAAGATAGACCGTTGCCGCCAGACCCAACCACGGCAAGATGCCAAAATTCTGGTTGAAGAACAACACAATCCAGGCCTGCAACCAGCGGGGTGCAGTCAACGAGCCAAACCGGTCAAGCCCTTGCTGGGTCTGGAATTGGCCCACCATGTCAGGATTGTCACCTTTCACACCCTGTTGGCTTATATGCAGTCTGTACAACAAGTCGCCGCTACTGCCCGCCAGGTACGCGGTGTCAATGGCCAGGACGAGCGCCACGCCAACACCTATCCAGAGGTAGATGTCACGCCGCCCGCCATAGTTCCGCATCATCAGAATGCCGTAGAACACGGCAAGAACCACACTGGTCTCCCGTGTGATCAGTCCCAAGCCAGCAAAGATGCCGCACAAGACGAACTGCCAGACGCGGCCTCCCGTCTCCAGAGCATATAGAAACAGCCAAACGGAAGCTAACAGGAAAAAGGTCTCCGGCAGGTCGGTCGTTACCCAGGAAGCGCCGGAGACGATCACCGGCGTGGAGGCCACCAGCGCTACGGCGAGAAGGCCGCCGTAATAGCCCGCTATCCTGCGCACACAGACAAAGCTCAAACCGAGAAGCAGCACGAAGTACAGCAGCGAGGGAAATACGAGTGTCATCTCGTTGCGGCCAAACACCGCAAACCCCAGAGCCATAGGCAGGACAATGGCGTGACGCAGTCCCCAGTGGTTTGCTGCCAGGTGAAAGTGCCCTACCCACTGCTGAGCCGCCGTGGCATAAAAAACGTCATCACTCTCGGAAAAGCCAATCCAAGCATAACGGACCAACAGCAGCACATACGTGAGCGTCAGCAGCGCAGCTACCCAGCTCCAAATACCTCCACCTGCATCGGTGTGCATCGAGCTTTTCGTGCCAGATGAATGTGCCAGATCACTCCCCCTTGGATAGAGCGCTACGCCCTTGTTGTTTGAAGCGACTTCATTCACGGGCTACAGCAAATCGCCTTGCCAATGAACGGATGATGTCGCGACCCGGGTATTCTATCCAGCGATAGGTGCACCAAGCGATCGGGATGGTCGTAAGTGAGCCGGCAAACGCAACGGCCAGGGCCGCCGTCTGACCAAGCGCTTGGGAATGCAGTTGCTTGACCAGACTGAGCTCCAGGTACGCAATAGGGTAGTGAATCATGTATAGGGAAAAAGAAATCACCCCCATGAAGTACATGAAGCGATGGTCCAGCACCCTGGTCACCCAACTGCTGTTGTATGCAACGCCCAGGATGATGAACGGAAACGTCAAAACCGCCACAAGGTCCCACAGGCGCAGCAACATCATGGTGGCCGCAATCAACAACATGATGGAAAGGACGACATCGGTGCCAAAGCGCTTTGCACGGGGATCCATGGAATAGCTGTGATACACCACCATGCCCAGCACAAATTCTGAAAAACAGCGGACCAAAGTCCACGATACCGTTTGCGTTTCCAGACTCAGCCGATGCCCATGCATGGCAGTTGCTGCCAGTGCAAGTACAGCCCCGACTGCCAACAGACCTCGAATCCAAGAACTTGTGTGAAAAACGAGTTTCAGGAACAAGGGGAACGCCAGATAGGCGAAAAATTCAACACTGATTGACCAGGACGGACCATTCATGTTGGGAGCAAGTCCCAGACCTTGCAGTAACAAAAGATTGAAAATCACATCTCGCACCGGGTTCGCGGATTCAAACGCTGGCTTGACCGAACCAGTGAACCCTGGCGATACAGCCAATGTATAGGTCAATAGTGCAAATGTGATAAACCAGTGCAGCGGAATCAGACGGGCAACGCGCTTGATCATGAAGGATGGAGCGGCACGCACAAATCCGTATTGTCGGAAGTCCGCCGCATAGGAGTACGTCATGATGAAGCCGCTGAGTACAAAGAAAAGATCAACGGCAAGGTACCCTCGCGGTGCCAGTGACGGGATGGTGGCTACGGCGTGGTGCTCGAAGGCAGTCGAAAAATGTAGCAGCACCACGTAAAACGCTGCCAGACCACGCAAGGACGTCAACGCGCGCAATTCAACCATAGACAGTTACCCGTTTGCTCTGCGGTTTGGGTGGGCCAAGCCAGCTTCCCGTTGGCGGACAGCCAGAAAGTCTGGGCACTTTCCTGCTGCAAAAGAATGGGCGAATTATTCGTGCGAAAGGTGTTGATTCTACCGTAGTCACGCCTCGAAGCCATGGCCGCAGGCACTTGGCCGGACGGCTGCGTGCTCCCCCCTAGTCCACGGCACCAACAGTGTTGGTACGTCGAGGGCTAACAAACTGCTGATGCTGATATCCCGGCGTACCCACCACTGTGCTGGAATTCACCTGAATCGGATTGCGAAGGCGGAACGACTGGTCTATGCCATTGAAATTGACAATGGAATAACCGGTGCCGAAATAAGTGCCAGCCTTCCAGTTCGGTGATGGGGTCTGGCAATAGCCAACAAATACGTTGTTGCGGATGTGCAGGTTTTCTGGCGCCACAGGCGCCTTGCTATTGAGGAAGAAAGGATACGTCTCGTGCTTCAAGCTGTCGTAATAACGCGAGAATGTGACAAAAGTGTTGTGCTCGATGGTCAGCGCCCAGGGACGGGACATGTCAAAGGTTCCCGCGCCTTTTTCCACCCCGTAGGTAACGGCAGCACCATTGGTAGAGTCACCGGAATAGTTCTTGGCAAAAATATTGTTGCGCAAAACCAGGTCTCCCCCTTCAGGGATGTCCACCAACCACGACTCACGCATCTCTCCCTGCGCAGACCGTGAGCCCTGAAAGTAGTTGCCTTCCAGCAGATTGATCTGGGCACGCGATTTGAATAGATGGCCGTAGTAGGAATTGTGTGACCAGGAGCCCGTCATCTTGACCGTGAAATTGGGATCACGCAGGCTGGCATTGATATAGATGTTGTGCTCGGGCCCACCGCCCCCGCCGTTGTCAGCAAGCTCCACGTTCTGCAGCAACAGCAGCCCGCTGTTTGCGTTCGTGCCGAATATGCCGTTGGCCGATTGCCTGTGAAAGCCACTGACGCGGATATTCTTCAGCGTCAGATTGTGTACGCCATTGACATAGATACCCGCCTTGCCAACCAGTACGTTGCGGTCGCTGGAGACGACGTCGAGGTTCTCAAGCGTGATGTTCTCCGACTGGCCGATGTAGATAATTCCCTGGCCCAGGGTGTTGTTGCTGACCCCGCTTGCCGGCAGCTTGATGACGGGCCGCACGCCGTTGACGGTGACACCCCGCACGGTGATGTTCCTGGGCACCACGAACTGCTTGGCGTAGTAGGCAGCATCGTTCTCGGCGTTGGGGCCGATGAAGATCTGCTGATCTTCACCTTCGTACACAGCCGGATATACCTCGAACACGTCACCGTCCTTCCACTGCGTATACAGCTGGCGCCGGAACGGCCCCACCGAATTGTCCTTGCCGTCCACATTGTTGGGCCTGCTGCGTCCGCCCGAAAGCCGGCTGTAGGTGGCGATGACCACGTTGTTGCGTATGTGCTTGATAAGGGGTGTGCCCGAGGTGGCGCCAACCACCTGTGGGTCCACGGTGGCCGGATTCCACTCCCATTGGCTGGGATAGGTGTTGTCGCTGCAATAGCTGTTGCTGTAGGACGTTTCGGCCGAATACCCATCAACCTTTCTGGCGGACTCATCCGCTTCGGTTGCCGTAACCGGATGTTCGCAATGGGAAGGCGCCACGGCGCACGACCAGTCTCCCAGGTTACCCAATCGGACCAGCGCCCCCTTGGTCAGCGGCCCCATGGCGTATACGGAACTGCCCGATACACCAAGCAACATCTGGGTGCCAGAGTAGTAACGGAAGATGTAGCCCTGCGTCTTCTGGCTGGCCGGGTTGCCAGGAAACAGGGACGCGTAGCTGCGCTGAGCCCAATCCAGAAATTCCCCTGCGGTGGGAGCCTGCGGCACAGTGGCGTTTTGCACCGCTGGCTGGCTGGGCAGGTTCGGGCCATGTGCCCCTAGCAGGGTCATCATACGCACACACTCGCCGTCCACCAACTGGAACACGATAGCCGGAGAAGCCGGGTTTGGTGGCACAGCTTCCGCACACTGGGCAGGATCGACCACCACGCTGCGAGGCGACGGGGGTTCAACGGGAGACAGACTGGCAGTGGAGCCACTGACGCTGCAAGCCAGCAGTACAAAGCACACCAGCAATCGTAGACAGGACCGCATGGACAAGATCATTTCTTTTCGGTAGATCATTCGGATGCCTGGAAGGCGCGGCACGCGGGTAACGCGTTCAGATGATACGCTAATGCCTCTACACTGACGACACGCCAAGATGGGGCGCATCGAACACCAGGTCAAGACGACCATCGAACAGCTTCCGCCATTGGGCAACCATGACCTGCTCCGAATAATGCTGCCGCACTTGGCTCAGGCCCGCTTCAACCCACCGCGGCCACTCGGCGCGTGCATCCACCGCGCCCAACAATGCTGCGCAGAAGGATGCATCATCCGGTTCTGACAAGCCCGCCCTTGCCGACTCCGGCAATATGTGCGGCACGTCGCCCACCCGGGTAGCAACAACGGGCACACCTGCGGCCATGGCTTCCAGCATGGCGATGGGAAGCTGCTCGGTGTCCGAGGAAAGAGCAAACAGGTCAAACTGGGCAAGGCGTGTCCCCGGTGCGGCCAGGTAACCAGCGAACTCGACGTCAGCGGCCACGCCCAACTGGGTGGCCAACTGCTGCAATTCGGCCCGCAGGGCGCCATCGCCAACGATGACCAAGCGTGCGGCCTGGCGCGCACGCAGCGCGGCAAATGCACGCAGCAAACGTGCAATGTTCTTTTCGGGGCGAAGACCCGCCACCGTGCCAACCACCAGCGGTGCACTCGGATCTGGGCTGGCAGTCGCACTGGGCGGCACATCGTGCAGTACCACACCATTGGGAATGAAACGCACGTAGCGGGCACGCAGCTTCCAGACATCCAACGCAATGCGTTGCAGGTTGCGCGACGCCACCACCACGGGAAGGGGTCGCCACCCCAGCAATGCACGGCGCATCAGCACGCGACGGGGCAGTTGGCTTTGCGCCTCTTCCGGCCCAAACCCGTCCTCCACATGGACCTGAGGAACCAGCTTGGGCAAATTGGCTGCAGCCCACTCCATGGCACCCCAGTTGTAGCTGAACAGAACATCGGGCTTTCGGGCAAGCAAGACATCTCGCAATGTGGAGCGGTTTGCCAATCCACCACCGCGACGGTTCGGCAACGGCAGGCGCTCCCAACTCACGTGCGGCCCCAGGCGTTCACCGGCTTCGAAGCAGTTGTCCATGGCCGCCACCACGTGGTGGTAGTCCGGTCCCAGCGCATTGGCCAATTGCACGAACCGGGCTTGCGGACCGCCCAACTTGAATGTCGAAAAACCGTGCAATATAACGCGCGCCATCAGCTCAGACCTTTCTGTCCAGTCTCAACTTTCTGCGTGCACGGCCAGCGCGCGCTGGTGGAATACATGCGGGTCGGATGCTGGCGTCCACCCCAGATCGCGCTTGGCGTCGGAGCAATCAAATCCTGCCTTGAGACCGCGCGACAGGATGTCGCGTCGGTACGGGCGCTTGACCTTCTGACCGGCGACTTTCTTCACCGCCCACTTGCCCATTTCCGTCAACCACAGTCCAGTGGGAGAGGACGGCACAAAATGCAGGGGACGCTGCAGCACCTTGGACAGATCCTGCAGGTATTGGCGCGCACTGGGGCGCACGTCCCCCACGAGGTTGTAGGCCTTGCCAGGCGCGCTGGGAGAGGTCAGCGCGGAAACAATTGCATCCGCACAGTCTTCGACCAGTACCCAGGGCAAGGCATTGCCGCCATCATTCCAGCCCACACAATACTGGTCATTGTTGAAGAAGCCCAGACCGCCGTGGAAAGGCGAGGTGCCAGCGCCAACCACCAGCCCGGGGCGCAGCAGAACCACAGGCAGGCCCTGGCGGTGCGCCTTGAGCATCTCGGCATCGGCCAACGCCTTGGCATGGGAGTAGTCATTGCGGGTATAGGGCCGCGGATCGGGTGGGGTTTCGCCGGTGATGACATCACCACCATCGCCCAGATATAGGCCTGAGATGGAGCCTACGTGCACTAGCCGCTTGATGTTGCTGGAGCGGCATACATCGGCAACTGCCACGGCCGTATCCACCATTGCCGCGCGAATTGCCTCGAAATTGGCTCCGCCTCCGCCATGGGCCAAATTGACGACAAAATCCGCACCTGCCATCACGCGCTCCAGATCTGCCTTGCGTTTGACATCGCCACGGACGATCTCCACCCCCGGTTCATAGAACACCGGCTGCAGGTTTGCGGCGCCACGCCCCATGGCACGCACGCGGTATCCCTTGCGCAGCAAGGCTGCCACCGTGTGCGCCCCGATGAACCCAGTGCCTCCCAGCACGGCCACGATGATGCCCTGTGGCGCCGCTTTGGCAGAAGACGGATGGTCGACTGCTGTAGGAGGCAAGGGTTTGAACGCGGTAACCACCTGCTCGCATACATTGACCAGATGGGCACCAAAGGACAAATCAATACGGGGTCGCTGACGTGCCTGCAAGTCAGCATAGAAAGATTGCAGACTGCCCTTCATACCCAGATAGAAAGCATCACTACGTGGCCTGAGCTTGACCATGGCCAACGCATAGTCACGCAGTCCGGCGAAACCCTGTGACGCGATCTGCTTGCCCGTTGCACGTGCCGAGAGCCAGTTATCGATAGGCTCCATGTAGGCACTGCGTTCCAATGTATGGAACTGGTTGGAGAAAATGTCGGCAACAGCCACGCCGTCATCGCAGACCACCGTCATGCGACACACCGTGAAATTGGAGCCGACGTGGAACCGCAGGTTCGCAGGCATGCGCTCGCACAGCATGGACACTTGACATGCATTGTGAAGCCCCACTCCGGGGGAAATTTCTACAGGCGTTTCGGCCAGCGTGACCAGCTCTTTGACCTTGCCGGCCAGATCCACGATCTGCGACATGGGATGCACAGCCTGCTCCAACAGGATGTTCAGCGGTTGGCGAAACATCCAGTGACCGAACTGCTTGCCCGTGAGCTGGCGCAATGGAGCCTCGTACACGTAATTGATGTAACGCGGACGCCCCAATCGGCCCGAGGTGATGGCTTCCCGTAGTTGCACGTAGGCTGGGTTGAAGACCAGATTCTGGTTCACACCGATTACCGCACCAGAGCGTTGCGCGGCTGCTGCAAGTGCGTCGCACTCCGCAGTACTCACACCCACAGGTTTTTCCATCAGCACGGCTTTGCCGGCCTCAACAAAAGGCATGGCGGTGGACAAATGCAGGTCTGGCGGCGTCAGGACATGCACCGCATCAGCGGCAGAGGCCGCCGCACTCTCGAGCGTGGTGAATACGTTTGCGGCTCCAAACTCCTTTGCGAAACTCTCGGCAACCTTGGGATTGATGTCGAATACGCCAAACAATTCCGTTCCGGCGACTTCCCTCAATGCAGAAGCATGGGTTTTGGCGATATTTCCCGCACCAACCAAAACGACTTTTCTCTTGTTCAAAATAACTCCCAACAAATGTGTTTTAGAGCCTGTACGGCACGATCATAAGCGTACGCGACGAGGGTAGAAGACCGCGTTTCGCGTGCGTTGCTGCAGCCCGGAAATCCACCTTACTGCGGTGCCCGACCGTCGCCGGCCTGACGCAGAAAGGCATCAAACATCAGCAGCGACCACAGCGGCACCGAGAAATCGCGCTGGCCGCTCTGGTGTTGCGTCACCATGGACTTGAGTGTGGCCGGGTTGAAGTAGCCGCTGTCGAGCATGCGCGGGCCCAGCACGGAATCGCGCGTTCGCTGTGCCAGCGGGCCGCGCAGCCACTTGGCCAACGGCACCGAGAAGCCCATCTTGGGCCGGTACAGCACTTCGTGGGGCAGCTTGGACTCAAAGGCCTTCTTGAGAAGGTACTTGCCCTCCTGGCCCTGAATCTTGTGGCTGTTGGGCAGCGTGGCCAGCCATTCGATGAGCTGGTGGTCCATCAAAGGTTCGCGCACCTCCAGCGAGTGCGCCATGGCAGCTCGGTCTACCTTGGTGTTGATGTCCCCCACCAGCCAGGTCTTGTAGTCCAGGTACTGGATCATGGCCAGCGGATCGTCGGTGCCGGAGCGCGCTGCGTGCTCGCGAAAGATCTGCACCGCACCGTAGCCGCCCAGCTGTGCCTTGAATCCGTCGGAATAGAGCGCCGCGCGTTCATCGCTGCGCATCACCGACATGCTGTGCTGGTAAGCCTCTGCGGCGTCCATGGCCAGTGCCTGAAAGGTGGTCTTGGCGCGGAACATGCGCGGTGCCCAGTCGGCCTTGGGGTACAACCGGCCCAGCACACCAAACAGCGGCCGACGCAAGCCCATGGGCAGCATGCCTCGCGCCTTCTCTTCGGCCATATGCAGCCGATAGCGGCGATAGCCGCCAAAGCTCTCGTCCCCGCCATCGCCAGACAGGGCCACGGTAACGTGCTTGCGGGCCATCTGGCATACGCGGTAGGTTGGTATGGCGGAGCTGTCCGCATACGGCTCGTCGTAATGCCAGGCCAGGGTATCGATCAGATCGAAGTCATCACTCTTCACCACTTCCAGCCGGTGGTCGGTGTGGTAGCGGTCAGCCACCATCTGTGCAAACGCCGACTCGTTGAAGTTCGGGTCATCAAACCCGATGGCACAGGTGCGAATGGGCGTGCTGGTAAGTCCCGCCATGGTGGCTACCACGGCACTGCTGTCCACGCCGCCCGACAAGAATGCGCCCAGGGGCACGTCGGCAATCATGCGTAGCCGCACGGACTCCTGCAGCCGTTGCATCAACTCGGCTTGGGCGTCACGGCTGCTGATGGCGTTGTCCAGGCTGAAGTGCACATCCCAATATGGCTTGGACGGCGGCACGGGTTGCCCGTGGCGCAAGGTGAGCGTATGCCCTGGCGTGAGCTTGTGCGCACCGCGGTAGATGCAGCGGGGGTCCGCAACATAGCCCAGGGCGAAGTACTCCTCCACCGCCAGCGGGTCTATGGCCCGGTTGAAGCCGGGGTGCGCGGTAATGACCTTGAGCTCGGAGCCGAAGATAAAGGTGCCATCGTCCAGCAGCGCGTAGTGCATGGGCTTGACGCCCAGGCGGTCGCGTGCCATGAACAGCGTCTGCTGGTTGCGGTCCCAAATTGCGAAGGCAAACATGCCGCGCAGGCGCTGCACACAGGCCTCACCCCAGGCCTCCCAGGCGTGGATGATGACTTCCGTATCACTGCGGGTATGGAACACATGGCCCAGCGCCTTGAGCTCGGGCACCAGTTCTTGGTAGTTGTAGATCTCACCGTTGAACAGAATGACCACGGACTGGTCTTCATTGAACAGCGGCTGCTGGCCCGTGGCCAGGTCAATCACCGACAGGCGGCGGTGACCGAACGCGATGCCGGGCTCCTGATGCAGCCCCAGCTCATCCGGCCCGCGATGGGCCTGGACGTTGTTGATGCGAGCGATCAGCTCGGTGGCAAAGTTCTGTTTGCCACGGGTGTCAAAAAGTCCGGCTATGCCACACATGATGCGTTACTGGTAAGTTGAGTGCCGAATGGATTGCAGCCAGGCGCCAATGGCCGAGGCGTTGGCCTGCATGAATGCTTCCAGCGCACGTTCGCCCTGCCCGGCTTCCCCTTTGGGCGCATACACGATCACTACCGCCGAGTCATCACCCTGACCCATCAAGCTATAGAGCGCCGTGTATATCTTGGCCAGCATGTCACTGGAAGTGAGCGTGCCGTTGACCCAATAGTACTGCCACACCGTGAGTCGTTCGGCGCCGACGACGCCAGGTATGGGCGAGCCGCGCAGCTCCGCAGTGCGGACCTTGAGCGAACCGTTGGCAAGCTGCAGGGTGCGAACACCGCTGGCCACCTGAGCCCAATCGGTGACCTGGCTCTTGACCAGCACATTGTCGGAGCTGACCATCTTGCGATCCGCATTCTGGTTGCGGTAGTACGCCATGTACAACTTCACTGCACGCTCGCCACTGCCATAGCTGGTGGTCAGCTGCGAAGACGGGTTATTGAAAACAGGCTGCCACTTGGGGGCCGGTTCAGGCGTAGCGGTCCACCCGGGTGACAGCTCGGCAGGAGCCGCCAGATTGGGTTGCGGCAGGCCGGCCACAGCACGGTGTATCTGCCAGCGGCCAAGAGGCGGCAGAGCCACCACCATCAAGACAATCACACTGGCAAGCACCCAGCGCTGTGGGCGCGGTGCGCTGCCGCTGACCGCATTGGCTGGATTGGCTGCGGAGGGCTGCAAGTCCGGTTCCGGCTCGGACCAGCGTGCACCGATCCAGAACATCAGCATGATCACCACCCCGAAGAACACCCACCCGTAGATGATGTGGTCCACACCGGTAGCCAGCTTGTTGCCCGACAGGTGGCCCAGCATGACGATCATGTAGGCACGAATCCAGTTGGCCAGTACGGGCACCAGCAATGAAACCACCATGAACAGAACCCGGCGTCGCAAGGTCTGGTAATTGAGGTAGGCAAACAGGGTGCCCACGGCCAGCGATGCGATGATGTAACGAATGCCGCTGCAGGCTTCGATCACCGACCAGGCACCGCTTGGGATGATGAACTGCAATCCTTCGCGGTATACCGGCACGCCACTGGCGCGCAGGGCCAGCACCGTGAAATCCGCCGTCCACTGCATGAGCTGCGGCATGGCGAATTCACCAAAGGGCACGCCGAAAAACAGGAATGCCAAGGGGAATGCAATAGAGGCGGCGACACCATACCCCAGCAACGTGGGCACCAGCAGCACCAGCATGGAGACCATGGCAAACTGGCTCAGCGCATTGACCGCAGCCAGCTCGCCCAGCAACCATGCCAGCCCTGCCAACGCCAGCAACACGCCCGCCCACAGGCTGGGCACGGGTGCAATGCCCGCCAACACATGCCGCCTGCGCCAGACCAGCCACAACACGATGGGCAGCACCAGGAAGCCGTGCGCAAAGGTGTCTGAGCGTGACCAAATGCCGACTATGGATGCACCCGTGTCCAGATACAGCAGAACAAATGCGAGAGCCACCACGACAAATGCCGTCAGCGCCTGTCTCCACACGGCTGAGTTACTGGTCAAGGTTTTGGTCATGGCATGCTCAGGATACGGGCGTGGAAGAAAGGTAACGGTCAATGCCGCCCAGATGGGCAGTCCAGCTGTAATGCTGCACCACGCATTCGCGACCGGCGTGCCCCACCGCGACCGCGCGTTCCGGTGCATTCAGCAGCGCCTGGATCTGGTCCACAAATTCCGATGCGGTGCCAGCAGACAGGAGTTCCTTGCCCTCGACTGCCGAGACCGCACCCGCACACTCGCGCGATGCAATCACCGGTCGCGCCATGGCCATGGCTTCCAGGATCTTGTTCTGAATGCCGCGCGCCACACGCAGTGGTGCCACGACCAAGGTAGCGTGCTGCAGATAGGGGCGCACGTCAGCCACCGTACCGGTGACCACGACGGAAGGCGACGCCAAGTTCTGCACGGTGGGCGGTGGATTGCGGCCGACAATGTAAAAGCGCAGCCCCGGCCAACGCGTCAACAGCTGGGGCAAGACATCGCTGACAAACCAGGCTACCGCATCAATGTTGGGCCAATAGTCCATCGCACCGGTAAACACCAGCGACACTGCCCCGTCACCTGTTGAGCCAACGGCAAAGGGAGAGGCGCGTTGCGGGTCCGGTGCAAAGTACTCGGCATCGACTCCGTTGCAGAGTGCGTCCACCTTCTGGGCACACTCGGGCGCCAGCCGTTGAAAGAGCGCCACTTCGTTTTCTGTGACCAGGAAGCTGCGGCGTGCGCGTGCGGCAACCTCTCGCTCAAACGCCAGCAGGCGCTCGCCTTCGCGTCGATACAGCCAGGATAGCGGCCAGCGGTGGTTGGCCGCGTATTGGCTCCACTTGGCAGAGTCCACGTCTACAAAGTCCACCAGCATGGGAACCGACTTCTGTGAATTCACTGGAATGTATTGCGCCATCACCGACGAGAAGATGACGATGGCGTCGATCTGGTTCTCGGCCAACACCTGATTCACCCACGCCTGCAAACCGGCATTGCGGTAATAGCGCAAGCCCAGCGCCTGGTGATGCAACAGGCCGATAAGGCTACGCAGCTTGGCCCAGCGCGGATTCAAGCCAGCCACATGCAGTTGCGTACACAGTGCCCGCACCGTGTCCACATGCTGCCAGTCATCCGGGTCGTCCACAAAGGTGCCCAGGTACACCTGGTTGCTGGCGCTCAGATGCTTGAGCAGGTGGTAGGAGCGTACCTTGTCCCCTTTGTTCGGGGGGTAGGGCAACCGGTGCGCCAGATACAGAAGGTTGCCCATAACCCCGTCAGCCCAGGTTACGGACGATGAACGGCCCCAGCCAGTTGGCCATCGCGATGGGCATGCGCCGCCAGGCGCTGATCATCAGCTTGTATTTGGCGTTGTTGGGGTTGTTCTGTGGAATGGCGTCGCGCTTGTACAGGCAGAACGCATAGTGCAGCGGCTTGGGCTCGAAGCCCCAGTTCTTCTTGAACGCATAAGGGCCGGTGCCTTGCTTGCTGCGTCCGTAGTCAAACACCTTGAGCCCTCTGACGCAGGCGCGGCGCATGAGCTCCCAGTATTTGAAGTCGTTGGCGGCCAAGTCCCGTGCCGCTTCATCGTCCCCTGCATAGTAGGGGAGCACTTCGTCGCGGAAGTAAAAACTGAGTACCGAGCTCAAGGGTTTGCCGTCGTTGGTGGTGACCGTGAGGACCTCACAGTCCGCACCAAACTCCTTTTGCAGCGCTTGAAAATATTTCTTCGGCATGGCTGGCGTGCCATGGCGATGCACATTGTCGGCAAACAGTTTGAAGAAGCGGTCCACGGTCGGATCTATGTGGCTCACCAGTTCATTCTTGATGCCCTTGCGCACCATGGCGCGCTGCTTGCGGGGAATGGCGAGCATGTTCTCGTCTTCCGTGGGCAATATTTCCTTGCGAAAGGTGACGTAGAGGTCCTGCGTGGGCCAGTCGGGGTGACGGGACTCCACATTGCGCAGCTCCAAGTGGTCGACGCCCAGATCCACTGCAATGCGTTGTGCCTCCTGCTCCAGCGCGTCTGCAGCCTGCTCCGAGGTTGCGGCCACGCCACCGTAGACGGTAAACGGCAGACCGGTAAGGGCGTTGCCAAACAGCCAGCTGTTCACATGCCCCAGAGGCAGCACGCCTTCGATGGCGCCGTTGCGCTCGGCATACAGGAAGTAGGTGTCGTGCCGGAATACCTTGGCGATGATGTTCTGCCATCCGGCGCGATGAAAAAAAGTGGCCTGCGGGCAGGCCATGACGAAGGCTTCCCAACGCGCAACGTTCGAGGAATCATCGGCACCCAGGCGCTTGACGGTAAGTGATGCGGACTCAGTGGGCGTGGGCATGCGGCAATGGTTTATCCAGAAATATGTGATCCATGCGGCCCCAGCGGAAGTCGGTCAGCAACTGGTTCAGCCGCGCCTCTACCCGGTCAATATTGACGTAGTGCCGGAAGCGCGTCTTGGCACTGATGCCTTCAATGCGCGGTTGCTGCGTATCGATTTCCCACGGGTGGAAGTAGAAGATGCCGGCCTGCCCGTCGTCGGCGTTCACGCGTTGCAGCATCCAGCGCGTCAGCGCATAGGGCAGCAAGCGGAAATAGCCGCCACCGCTGGAAGGAAAGTTGCGACCGAAAGCGCGCAGGGTAGTGATGGGGACCTCGATCAAACCCGGGCGCACTTCGTGCACAAAGCGGGGGGAGTCGGGCATGCCGTAATGGTCATGCGCTATCGGGTAGATGCTGGAGCTGTAGCGATGACCGGTTTCTGCCAGGCAATCAAAGGCCCACAGATTGCTCTTGCCAATGGAGAAGCTGGGCGCGCGGTAGCCCACGACGGCGCTTCCGGATATGTCTTCCAAAATCGCCTTGGCCGAGCGTATATCTTCCAGAAAGGCAGCTTGCGTCAGATCACTGGCGCGTTCGTGGCCATAGCCATGGCTGGCCAGTTCGTGACCACCTTCCACGATCTGCCGGACCAGTTGGGGGTAGCGCTGCGCCACCCAACCCAGTGTAAAAAAGGTCGCCTTGGTGTTGTGCTGCTCCAGCAGCGCAAGAATGCGGTGCACATTGCGCTCCACACGACATTCGCAGTTGTCCCACGTTGCCCGGTCAATGTGCGGTGCAAACGCCGAGACCTGGAAATAGTCTTCCACATCGATGGTCAGCGCGTTGGTGATCATGGCTCGCCAGGCTCCTTGGGTTTGGCCAGCGCTGTTACGAGTTTCTGCAATAGCACCAGCACTTCCAGATTGATACGCTCCAGATGCAGCACGCTGCGCTCCAGCCTGCGCATGCGCGCGTCCAGTTGCTCTCCGCCCAGGCCACCGATCCGGCGCGAGAGCTCCTCGCCCAGTGCCGGCTTGAGTTGCAATTTGCCGATGTCGATGTCCACCGCGCTCTGCCCGCTCTCCACCGGCAGAATCGAATCACCATCGTTCCTGTCGGTTGTGCCGGCGACGAAGGGGGCTGCATATTCTTCCTGCAGCTCGCCCACCACTTCGTTGACCTCGGCTATGCCAAAGGCATCCTTGCTGGCAAGATATCCCGACAGCAGCAGACGGTCGCAGATCTGATTGATGCGCCGGGGAATGCCGCCGGACGCTTCAAAGATGCCTTTGTAGGCCTCTGCATCAAAGCTGGGGCGATCCTTGGCACCCACGCAATGCAGGCGATGCTCGATATAGCCCTGGGTCTCTTCGAGATCCATGGGCCCGAGGTGACAGGTAGCCGTCACGCGTTGACGCAGCTGCTGCATGGAAGGGCTGCGCAAGATGGTGCGGAACTCGGGCTGGCCCACCAGGAAGGTCTGCAGCAGAGCCTGCTGGCCGAACTGGAAGTTGGAGAGCATGCGCAACTCCTCCACCGCCTTGGGCGTGAGGTTCTGCGCCTCGTCCACGATCAACAGGCAGCGCTTACCTTCGGTGACCTGGTTGACGAAGAACGCCTCCAGCGACATGAGCAGGTCCGCCTTGGAAACGTCCTTGACGCGTACGCCAAATGCGGCACCTACCATGCGCAAGGTATCGTCGGCATCCAGTTGCGTGGTGACCAGATTGGCGGCGAGCACGTTGCCCTCCTCCAGCGTGGCCAACAGGCCGCGCACGATGGTCGTCTTGCCCGCACCCACGTCTCCCGTGATGACAATGAAGCCCTCGTTGCGCTGCACGCCATACTTGAGATAGGCGCTTGCGCGACGGTGCTGCTTGCTGGCGAAATAAAAGGCCGGATCAGGATTGAGCTGAAATGGCTTGCCGCTTAACCCGTAATACTCTTCATACATGAATTAGAACTGCAGTTTGAAGGTGCCAGTGACAGCGGTTTCTGAATATGGAATCAGACTGCTGTCTGACTCCGAATGACGAAAGCCCAGTGTCACGTTGGACCGAAGGCCGACCTTGCCGGTCAGACTCAGGTTCACTGAACGCAACGTGTTGGACTGGGAGCTCACCGATCCGGTGGTGGCCACCTGCGAAAGCAGAAGTGCCAGGGAGTAATCCGGTGTAAGCCGATGGGCAAGATTTACGCTCAGACCAGTCTGACGTACCAGCGTTGCGGTGGAAAAATCATCAACGGCCGTCGTGAGCGCATCAAAACGGTTGCTCTCTGACTGTGTTGCGACAAATGTAATGGTGTCGCGCACACCCAGCAGTGCAAAAGAGGCCTCCTGACGATGCTGCATGGTGAGCGACGAAGCGGTAAAGCCCATGCCAACCGTTGCCCCCAGAGGAATACCGTAGGACTGCAAGAAGGCAGTAACAAACTGCGCACGAGCCCCAGGATCCGGCACGACGGTGGCAAACTGCGCGTAATACAGGTCATACGCCGTGCCCACGGAGACGGTACCGTTCTGATTGGGAGTCTGGGTAATGTCCTTGGTATCGGAAAAATGCCAGATGGTGCGGCTGGTGCGGCGGTCAAAACTCACCTGGTAGGTATCGCCATAGGCGTGATGGCGCGCACTGGCGGACAACTTGGTCACCTCGGACGGTGTCCAGGAGAAACCGAATCCTGTCAGTGAATTGGTTTGTCTGTCCAGGCTAGTGAAGTTGTTGGATTCAGAACCTGCCTCGACCGAGACATTGACCTGCGGCGTGATGGCATAGTTGAGGCCCAGGACGGCGGTGTCGTTGTCGGTCGACCTGCCTGCGCTGTAGCTGACATCTTGGTGCGTGACATCGGCAGACCAGCCCAGGTACCTCTGACCATTCCCACCCTTCAATCCAAATGACGCATCATTGGTGGCGACATCGCCCGAGGAACCGCCGCTGGTGACGGTGCGGCTGTAGCGGCCCAGATAATTGACCGCGCCCGCGAAGCTGCCCTGCACATAAGGTGATACACGGTAGGTGGAAACTTCGGTGCTGTTGGAGTTGACCGAGCTGGTGCTGGTCGACTGCGTGCCAAATGCCGAGATTGCCTGCTGGCTGATGGAGCCGCTGGCATCGATGAAGAACGTGTTGTCCACGGCCTCCAGCGTCATGTTGGACGCCAGCGCGTTGGTGGTGCGACTGGGGGAACTGGACTGCGCGTAGGTCGCTCCAGTCAGTGTGTAATCAAGAAAGCCCTTGAGTCGGGCCTTGTTCACATCGACACGTAGTCCGGGACTGATTTCGGTGACCTGATCCGCCTTCTTGGCGCTGCTCAGGCTTACATTATCGGTCCAGGTTTCTGTCACCGAAACACGGGGCACCACGCTCACAGCGGGTTTGGGGCCGGGTGTTGCCGCGTCGTCCGTTACCTGTGCCGAAGCGAGAGGCGACAGGCAGGCGAGCCCCCATGGCAGCAATACGCGCAGCACATGTGCTTTAGGTGCCAGTTTGCTGACCATACCCATACCCATACCCGTAGCCATATCCATAGCCGTCTTTGAACGGGGTTGTCGCCTGGTTCAGGAGCACGAACTTCACCGGGCAATCTTCTATGGTGCTCAGCGCGCTGCGTACATCCGAGCGCAAGGTGGAATCGGCCTTGACGACCATCACGATCTGTCCCATGTGGGTGGCCAGCACCCGTGACTCCGTTGTCAACAGCAAAGGAGGCGAGTCAAAAATGATGATGCGGTCCGAATACCGGCTGCCAATATCTTCCAGCAGGCGCGTCATGGAGTCGCTGGCCAGCAGTTCAGTTGCTCTTGGATGAGGCGTACCGCTGGGCAGCAGGGTGAGCTTCTCGATATTGGTCTTGAGCAGCACACTGGACAGATCAAACGAACCGTTCACCACAAGGTCCAGCAAGCCGGGACTGGGCTCCAGCCCCAATCGGTTCAACACCGACGGTCTGGCCACGTCTGCATCCACCAGCATCACTGTGTAATCCAGCTCGGTGGCAATGCTCATCGCCAGATTGATGGCGGTAAAACTCTTACCTTCGCCCGGCAGGGCGCTGGTCACCATGATCAGGTTTCCATTGGCAATCGGTGTGGCCCCCTTGCCTACCGCATTGGCAAGCAGAGGACGCTTGATGACCCGGAATTGGTCCGCTATCAACGACCTGGGCGCATGCGGACTGACGATGCCCGCCGCTGCCAGCGTGTCCAGGTCAATCTCCACACTGCGCGAATAACTGACAGGCGCAGTCGCGGCTTCTGCAGCCGGCTGTGTTGTTGCCACAGGCGGCGGCACCGCTCCGGCAGCGACGGCAGCAGCAACCGCTGCGGGAGATGCTGCTGGAACCTCTGCGCCTGCACGCTTGAGTTGTTCCAGGCGCTGTGCGGCTTTTTCGATCAGGCTACTCATGTTGTTTCATCCCGCCCGCCCAGACAAAAAGATTATTAAGGCCATGCCAATGGCATATACGAGCAACAGCACACCAAACGCACCTGCAAACTTCTTGAGGTCCGCCTTCCTCTTTGCCAGACCGGCTTCATCCAGATTGAGCGATACCGTTCCCAGCAGCGGCAGTCCGGTCATTTCAGTCAGAGAGCGCGGATCAAAGAACACCGCCCGTATCTGACTCAGCAAGAAGGCGACTCCAAGGCCCGCCGCAATGGCGGCTGCCAGCGCCATGGGCAACAGGATCAGGCGGTTGGGAGCAACCGGCTTGGGCGAAGTGCGCGGCGGATCGATGAGGCGGAAATCAGCCACCCCGGCCGCATTGTCCAAGTCGCCGGAAAGCGCCGCCGACTCGCGGCGTGCCACCATGTCGTTGTAGTTCTTCTTGTTGATGTCGTAGTCGCGGTTGAGCTGTGCAAACTCGGCCTCAATCTGCGGAGCACTCTTCATCAATTGGCGGGCACGCTCATACCTTGCGGAATATTCGCCAACGCGGGCGCGAAGCGACGCGACCTGCACTTCGGCATTGGCCAAAAGGCGGCTCATTTCCTGCTGCGCCGGGCTGGCGGCGGCGGGTGAACCTGGGTTGGCCAAAGCCGCCTTGCGCAATTCGGCAACTTCCTTGCGCTTCATTTCTTCAAGTTCCTGGATCATGCGGCGCGCGCCGGTGACGTCGGGGTGCTTGTCGGTGTACTTTTGCAGCAAGGCATCCAGATTGCGTTTCTGGGCATCTATACGGGCATCGATCTCGGGAGTCGCGACCGTGGGCGAAGTGTCTTGCGACAGGCTGCGTGAATACGAAGCACGCTCCTGCTCCAACTGGCGTTTGGCCGAATCCCTGGCGTTCTCAGCCTCGCGCAGCTCCAGACGCGCCTGGCTCAGCTGATCTCCGATGGCGCCGATCTGCTCGACCACACCCTTGCCATCGCCAGTCTGCATATCGATGTTGCGAAGCTTGAACTCTTTCAGACGGGTCTCGGCCTCTTCCAGCTTGGTCTCATAAGCCTTGATCTGCTCATCGATGAACTTCTTGGCGACCTCGGAATCCTTGCGACTATCGCCAAGGCTCGACTCCACAAAGATGGACACCAGTGACTGGACAACCCGTTTGGCCTTGTCCGGACTGGAGTCTCTGTAGGACAGAGCGTAGAGGTTGTCTCGCCCCACCGACTTGATTTCAAGCGCCTTGGTGAGTTCGTCAATCAGCGCTTCCTGCGCCTCCTTGGACTTGGTTCCCAGATCCAGGTCCGCCATGCGGATGAGCTTTTCCACATTGGGGCGGCTGATCAATGTGCGGCTCAGCATCGTGACTTGCTGTTCCACATTGGGCTGCACCGCCAGGCCGGACATCAGTGGTTTGAGAATGGACTGGGTATCTACAAATATGCGCGCTGTCGCCTCATATTTGTCGGGAACAGCAACTACTGCACCTGCGCCAAGGATCGCCACGATCCAGGCGACCGCCAACGCCGCCCACCTGTGTCTCCACATGCCGCGAGCAACAGATAGAACATGGCCGATTACCTCTTCCATAGGGGGTGTTTCTCTTTGATCGTAAGAATCAGTATCCAGCGGCCAAGGCGAATACCGCCTTGTTGCCGAGACCCGACCGGAATCAGAACCAACCTTGCGGAATGGTCAGAATATCGCCCGGACGCATTTCAACATTTGCAGAAATGTCACCACGCTTGAGCAGATCCTTCAGACGCACGGAATAGCGCTTGCCACCTTCCGAGGCACGGGTGATGGAAGCCGCATTGCCGTCTGCAAAATCGGTCAAACCACCCACAGCAATCATGACATCCAGCACTGTCATCTTTTGCTTGTAAGGAAGAGCCTGTGGCTTGGCGGCCTCGCCAATGACGCGAATCTGTTCACTGTACGGACCGACGAAACTGGTGACGATGACGGTGACAACAGGGTCCCGCACGAATTTACCCAATTCGGTTTCGACTTCACGCGCAATTTCAATGGAGGTCTTGCCTTGAGCAACCAATTCGTCAACCAGTGGGGTGGACACTTTGCCATCAGGACGCACAGGCACGGAAAGCGAGAGCTCCGGATTGCGCCACACAATAATATTAAGAGTATCGCCCGGACCTACGAGGTAGTTGTA
The DNA here is from genome assembly GCF_058801025.1 of Rhodoferax sp. GW822-FHT04A08. NCBI lineage: Bacteria > Pseudomonadati > Pseudomonadota > Betaproteobacteria > Burkholderiales > Comamonadaceae > Rhodoferax > Rhodoferax sp. GW822-FHT04A08. The sequence goes on along the minus strand of NZ_JBXAMW010000006.1, from coordinate 127,951 downwards.
GTCCTGCGAAGAGGCAGTAACTGGCGCTTCGTTAAGGCTGACGCTATTGCTGGCACACGCAGTAACCAAGCCTGTGAAAAGTACCAGCGCTACCCAGCGAAAACAAGTGCCCAGTGCGGCGTTTAGAAATTTCAAGGCGACCTCCCCAAAAGGCAAAAAGACTGCATGTATGTGCAGTTGTGGAATATAGCGCATTTACCGGAAGTGCAAGACGGGTTAGTTTGAGTGAGCAACTAAAATCCCGGCCAATGACAAAACTATTGTTCGTTTGCACGGCCAACATATGCAGATCCCCAATGGCACTCGTCGTTGCGCAGAAGATGGCACGTGATCTGGGCGTTGGCAGAAAGTTGCAAATCGATTCGGCCGGCACCCACGCACCCTCGCCCGCGCAGCGCACCGACCCGCGCGCCATTGCGGCGCTGGAGCGCCGCGGCTACAGCGCCAAACGCCAGCGCTCCAGCCGCATTGCGAGCAGCCACTTCACCGATGCCGATCTGGTGCTGGCCATGGACAACCAGAACATGGCAGCCCTCCAGAAAATCTGCCCGGCCGAGCACGCGCACAAGCTACGGTTGCTTTTGAGCTTTGCCCCCGAATGCGATCGAACCGAAGTACCCGACCCCTATCACAGTAATGCACAGGCCTTTGATCTGGTGCTTGACCTCTGCGAGGCAGCTATCGGCGCATTGCTGCGGCACTACACTTTGTAATAGCTGCGATACCAATCCACAAAGCTTCGCACACCTTTGTCGATCGGGGTCGCGGGAGCAAAGCCCACCCAGTCATTCAACGCCTGGGTGTCGGCATATGTAGCCGGAACATCGCCATCCTGCATGGGCAGCAATTCCTTGTTGGCCTGCAAGCCGAGAGCCGACTCTAGGCATGCAATAAAGTCCAGCAGCGGCACTGGTTGGTGGTTGCCAATATTGAAGACGCGATAGGGAGCCGTGCTTTCCGAAGACGTTGCCACCTTGTCCAATACCCGGACAACCCCTTCAACAATGTCATCTATGTACGTGAAATCGCGCCGCATGTCTCCGTAATTGAAGACTTTGATAGGGTCGCCGGCCAAAATGGCCTTGGTAAACAGGATGGATGCCATATCCGGCCTGCTCCAGGGTCCATATACGGTGAAAAACCGCAACCCCGTCGTCGGCACTCCAAACAGATGGCTATAGGTATGGGCCATCAACTCGTTGGCCTTCTTGGTGGCGGCGTACAAACTGACCGGATGGTCCACGTTGTCCACTTCCGAGAACGGCATCTTGGTATTGCCGCCATACACACTGGAGCTGGAAGCGTACACAAGGTGTTCGATGGCGTTGTTGCGACAGGCCTCCAGCACATTCACAAACCCCACGAGGTTGCTGTCTACGTAGGCATGGGGGTTTTGCAACGAATAGCGTACTCCGGCCTGCCCGCCAAGATGCACGACGCGTTCGAACTTTTCCTTCGCGAAAAGCCCCGCGATTTCTTCCCTGTCGGCGAGGTCCATCTTCATGAAGCGAAAACCCGGGTGTCGGTCCAGCAGCGCCAGGCGACTCAGTTTCAGGCTTGGGTCATAATAGTCATTGAGGTTGTCTATCCCGACGACAGTGTCGCCCCGGGCAAGAAGACGAAGGGCAGTAGCCGCCCCAATAAAGCCAGCCACGCCAGTTACAAGTATTTTCATGGTGCTATTCTGGCATGTGGTTGGGGAGCCATTGACCCGTTCGGCAACCCAAAAAGATGTCGGTATTGTTTACACGCCATCCTCAAAGAAGTCGACCAAACGTCGTAAGCCGTTGATTTTAAAAGAACTAAAAAACTTGGCACACCCTTTGCTTTATTGATTGCGCAACAAGTTTTTTTGCAACTCATTTAAAGGGGATCAACATGATCAAGGTAAAACGTTCACTCTTCGCTGCCGCTGCGCTAGGCCTGGCCTTGATTAGCTCCGGCGCTCAAGCTGCATATTCTTCTTTCTGGTTTGATCCGGATGGCGCGGGTGCTGCAGCTGCTATTAAGGTTGTTGGTAGCACTGGCTTTACGCTTGGTAGCGACCCAGTAACAGTGACTGACAGTTTTACTGGGGGCGGTAACTTTACCTTTACCCAGACTGGACTCGTAGGTGTCTCTTACAACCACACTTTGGTTGGATGGCTTGACGTTGTGGGATCGGGCGTTGGCACACAAAACGGAACCTTTAGCTACACCGGTGGGAGCGTGACATTTTTGAATGTTGCACAAACAACTACGCTGGCTACCTATGCCATCACGGGTGGCGGTGGTCTGCTTGCTGATTTGACTCCTAAGGCGCTTACCTCGATTGTTGTGGACGCAAATCAATCGACCATTAACTCGGGTTATTTTTTCCAGGATGTTGGTGGCGTACAAGGCGCTGACTTTTCTACCTTTGAAACTGGAAAGCCTGTTTTTGCACTTTCCCATACTGACTTCTCAAGCCCTGTGGTCACTTTGCTGAGAGACGGCGAACAAATTTTCGGTGCCACGATTGTTGGCAACAGTGCAGGTCAGTTCTACTTGGAAATCCCTGAGCCAGAAAGCCTGGCCCTGATGGGTCTGGGTCTGGTGGCTCTGGTTGCATCGCGTCGCCGCAAAGCAGCCAAGTAATTCAAGAAGCAATTCTTTGAATCAAAAAGGGGCCTTCGGGCCCCTTTTTTGTATTTGGAAATAATAGGTGAGATATCAGCGGTCTCACTACAATGATTCCTTCCAATACCAGGGTGACAGAATATGAATTCATCGCATTCCACGGGCGCCATTCAAACCACCAATGTAACCGGACGGGATTTTCCGGTAGGTGCAATTCATAGACCCACTACCACCCTGGAAGTCATTGATCTGGTGAATCAGTCCCGCATTGCAAAACGCGCGTTGTATCCGGTGTCGACAGGCTTCAACTGGGGCTACGGCTCGAACTCTCCGGCAAAGGCGGGATGTGATCTGGTCGACCTGAGTGGAATGAACCGCATATTGAATGCCGATGAAATTTCCCTATCCAATCCTGTTGCCGTTCTGGAGCCGGGCGTCACACAGGGGCAGCTTTATGATTTTCTGCAGAAGCATTGCCCAGAATTGACTTTCAATGTCTCCGGCTCCGCACGCGACACAAGCATTCTGGGCAATGCGCTAGACCGCGGTGTAGGTTATTTCGGACCACGCAAGGAAGACGTATTTGGCCTGGAAGTGGTTTGTGGTTCCGGCAAGTTGTTGAAGACCGGTTTTCGGCGCCTCGGTGAAGATTCACCTCTGGCTCACAGCCACCCTTTCGGCCTGGGCCCCATGCTCGACGGTTTGTTCTTTCAGGGCAATTACGGCATTGTCACCAGTGCCTGCTTCCGGCTGACTCCCCGCCGTCCCAAAGAGGTCGCTGTTTCCTTGGCACTTTATGACAGTGCGCGACTGGGTGAATTCATTGATGAGTTGGCACACCTCAAGCGCGAGGGTCTGTTGGTTTCTGTAACCCATATAGCCAATCGCGCGCGCACGCACTCATCCATGATGTACGGCATGTGTACTTATCTGGAGAAGGAATGCCACCTTCCTCCGGCCGAGGCCTACGCAGCGGCAGAGAAGGCCATCAGTCTGGTGGCTCCCAATGAATGGGCCAGCCTGGGCGCGGTCACAGGCAACAAGGGCCAGGTCACTGCAGCACTTCGTGAGATCAAGTCCCGCATGGGCAAACTTGCCCGGGTCACCGTAGTCAGCAACGGCTTACTGGATCTGGGGTATGCAGTGATGAATACCTTGCGCTTCATTCCACAGGCGCGTGCGTTGGCAGCGTCCATCTCCGCGCTGCGACCGTTGCACAACCTCTCGGTGGGGGTGCCAACCAATGTAGCCATTGACAACCTCTTGTGGAAGTACGGCCACAGTGAATGGGGCACTGAAAAGCTGGACGAGACCAATTGTGGCCTGATGTTCATATCACCGGCCCTCCCCTCCAATGGAAAGGTAGTTGCCAAACTGTTGACCGGTATGAACGCCGTTGCTGCCAAATTCGGTCACGTGCTGTATATGACCGTGAACATCGAAACATCCATGTCACTTGTGGCGGTTATCAATATCCTATTTGACCGTAGCAAACCTGAGTCGGTGAAGGTAGCACATGAGTGCGCCGATGCCTTGTTGCTGCACATCCATGAACAAAAGCTCTCGGTGTATCGCGCACGATCGGACGCCATGCCGGATATCGTCTCCCGTGACCCCGCCTATTGGGAGATCGTCAGAGGACTGAAAAGCGAGCTGGACCCGGACAACATCATTGCTCCAGGCCGGTACAACTTGGCAAATTAGCTACTGGCTTGCCCCCCAGGGCGCCTCGAGCGTCCTGCACGGATCTGCAATTGTGCCCCGGAACCTTCCCCATCACCCCCCCAATTTTCTCGACGTCTGTCCAAACACACCATGCCCCATACAACAGCACAGCTCAGCGAACGCATGCTTCGCCATATTGCGCTTGCCCTGCTTTGCTCATTGAACCTGTTGACACCACATGCTGCGCTTGCAACCGATGCAAAGGCCTCAAAATACTATGAGGATGCCTTGGTTCGATATGAGAAGAAAGATCTGGAAGGTGCCATCATCCAGCTCAAGAATGCGCTGCAGATCGACAAGAACATGCTGCCGGTCCAGATGCTATTGGGCAAGGCGCTGCTGCAGAGTGGAGACGTAGTGGCCGCAGAAGTCGCCTTCAATGAGGCATTGCGTCTGGGCGTCAACCGCGCCGAAGTGGTCATCCCCTTGGGACAGGCCTATATGGCACAGGGCAAGCTGGTTCCATTGCTGCAACAGCAGCAGTTCAATCCTGCAGGCCTGCCACCTGCTGTGCAGATCCAGGTATTGTTGCTGCGTGCCGCCGCCAACTCGGATCTGGGTGATACGCGCAACGCCCTTAAGAACATTGAAGAAGCACGAGCGATAGATCCAAAATCAGCCTCATCCTGGTTGGCGGAAGTGCCCATTCGCATTCGCGCGCTGCAATTCAAGGAGGCTGCTGCAGCCGCTGACCGGGGAATGGCATTGGCTCCGGACTCTGCTGAAGCCTGGTACCAGAAGGGCTCCGTACAGCACAGTACAGGAGACTTGACTGGTGCAGTTGCTTCCTACAGCAAGGCACTGTCCATCGACGCTGATCGGGTGGATGTGCGGGTTGCAAGGGTCGGAATTTACGTGGACCTGGGACAGAAGAAAGAAGCCACAAGCGAAGTGACGCAGTTGGTGGGGCTCCTGCCTGGCGAGCCCCGTGTTGCCTACTTGCAGGCATTGCTGGCAGAGCAGGACAACCGGCCTGTGGACGCACGAACTGCGTTGAAGGAAGTGGTCAACCTGATTGACCCGGTTCCACCTGACTATCTGCGCTACCGCCCGCAGTTGCTGATGCTCAACGGACTGGCGCACTATGGTCTGAACGAAAGAGAAAAGGCCAAACAGTATCTGGAAGCATTTCAAAAAGTCCAGGGCAACAGCGCGGCGACCAAGATCTTGGCGCAGATCTATTTGTCCGAGCCCAATATCGATCGTGCCATTGAGGTGTTGGAAACCTATTTGAAGGCGCAACCCACCGACAGCCAAGCCATGACCATGCTGGGTTCTGCGTTGATGGTGAAGGGACAAAACGCGCGCGCCACTACGCTCATGAAAAAGGCTTTGCAGACGCAAGACGCACCGGGACTGCGCACGGTGCTGGGCATGAGTCTGATCCGCAGTGGCCAATCCGGCAGTGGCATCAGTGAACTTGAATCAGCCTACAAGAAGAACCCCAAACAAACCGGAGCGGCAACCGCATTGCTTAACATGTACTTGAAGGCGGGCCAGACCGCCAAAGCGATTGCCGTTGCCGAAGATCTTGTCAAGCAACAGCCCACCAACGCGGAATTCTTCAATTTGCTGGGCATGGCCCGCGGGCAGTCCAGAAACTATCCGGCTGCCCGTACTGCCTTCGAGCAATCGCTGAAGCTTGTCAGCACCTATATTCCCCCAAGCCTGAATCTGGCACGTCTTGACATTGCGACCAAAGCCTACGATGCGGCTACAAAGCGGCTCAATGACGTTCTGAAAGTGGACCCGCGCAATGCCGAAGCCATGGCAGAGATGGCGATTATTTCGGAACGCACAGGAAAGCTTCCCGAAGCACAACGCTGGCTGGAGAAGGCGGTCGATGTATCGGGGCCCAAGGAACAGCGTTGGAACCTGGCACTTTCTGACTTTCATTTACGCAATGCCAATGCCTCAGCTGCCCTGGATGCTGCCAAGAGTGCATCTGCAAAGGGTCCCGAAGAACTCTCCGTTCTGATGGCTTACGCAAAGGCCCAATTGGCAGTCGGTGATATCGCCGCAGCCAAGAACCTGCTCATGACAGCCACCAAATTGGCGGATTACGATCCGGCGAAGCAAGTCCAAATAGCCATGCTTCAGCTCGCCGCCAACAACCTTCCAGGAGCCTCTTACAGTTTGGATAAGGCGCTTTCCGGTCAGGCGGATTTTTTGCCCGCCCAAGCGCTTATGGCAGAAGTCGATTTGCGCCAAGGAGACCAGGCCAAGGCGGAGAAGCGCGCCCGCGAAATCATTGCATCCCAGCCCAAACGAGCCGTTGGCTACAGCCTGCTGGGCGACATATCGATGGCGCGCGGGCAAAAAGCGGCTGCACTGGACAACTACCGCAAGGCCCACCAACTTGAACCCTCCACAGAAACCTTGCTGCGACTGTCGCGCGCCATGGGGGATCAGGATGGCGGCAAGGCAGCAGCCCAACTGGCGGAGCAATGGACCAAGACACACCCCAAGGACATCATTTCCCAGAAGGCACTGGCCGATGGTTACGCCCGATCCGGTAACCTGCCGCAGGCCCGCCTGGCCTACGAAAGGGTATTGAAATTGGATCCAGACGACGCAGAGGCACTTAACAATCTGGCCAATATTCTCTTGTTGCTCAATGACTCTGGAGCCATCAAGATCGCGGAACAGGCTGTGGCGAAAAATCCTGGTAATGCTGGAACGATAGATACCCTGGGTTGGATCTTGTTCAAGAATGGCCAGCCGGACAGGGCTTTGCAGCTCCTCCGCGATGCGCGCTTGAGGCAACCCGGAAATCCGGAAATCGCTTACCATTTGGCGGCAGCATTGGCGCAAGCTGGACGCAAAGCGGAGGCAAAGGCGGAGCTGGAATCGGCACTCAGGTCGGGTAGTTCGTTTGACGGAGCGGACCAGGCGAAGACGCTGCTCAAATCATTGAATTGATAATTTCGACAAAGTGATGTCGGCGGTTTTTACATTTCATCAAAGATTCCACTTTGACAAATCGTAACTTATTGATTTTAAATGATTTTAATTGTTGGCTCGAATATTGCTGGAATTGCATGAATAGGGTGGCAGGTTAATCTATTTGACGCCTGACCTGAATTGCACGGAGAACATGATGAAGCGAAATATCTACTTGGCAATTGCGATCGCGATCGGCACCTGCGGTGCATCCGCATGGGCGAGTTCAACGTGGTCTCAAAATCTGGTCGCTGATTGCACATCGAGCGCTGCAAGCCAAGCCTGCAGCGGAAGCCCCGCCGTGTCGCTGAGTGGCTGGTCTACAGGCTCGGGCACCATTACCAACCCGACGGCTGGCAGCTCCTTTGCTGCGGCAACGGTATACAACTATGGCAGTTCCTACGGCTTGGGCGTGGTTGCCAGCAATGAGTCTGCATCCGCTACTGGCCCCCATGCAACGGACAACATCAATGGCATCGATGCCATGCTATTGAGCTTCAGCAATGGTCCAGTGAACTTGTCCAGTGTGAGTATTGGATGGAACGGTACTGACAATGGCACCTCACCCTATAACGATTCCGATTTGTCCATCCTGGCCTGGACCGGCAGCACAACTCCTCCCACCATGGCTGGCGCCAGCTTAAGCGGATTGCTGTCCTCTGGCTGGAGCCTGATTGGCAATTTCAGTAACGTGGGCGCCCAAGCTGGCAATACCGCAACCAGCAGCAACACCTCCACCTACTCAAGCTACTGGCTAATCAGCGCTTACAGTACCTCCTATGGCCCAACAAGCACCAATGGTCAAACCCTGGACCAGGGCAATGACGCGTTCAAGCTCCTGTCGGTAGCCGGAAATACTTGTGCCGGCACGGTGAGCGGGTCCCAGTGCAACCCCAACAAGACTCCAGAGCCTGGTTCGGTGGCCCTGTTGGGAGCCGGTCTGTTGGGCCTAATTGCCTCGCGTCGCCGTTTTTCCAAGCGTTGATCAGCCGGTTGTGGGCCTAGCCCCGCCAGCACCTCCGGGTGCCCAGCACCATGCAAAATAAAACCCACTGTCCGATTACGGAAGTGGGTTTTTTTATTGGGGCGCTACTGGAGTAACTCTTGGTGCCGCTTGTCGGATTCGAACTGACGACCTACCGCTTACAAGGCGGTTGCTCTACCAACTGAGCTAAAGCGGCACGGGGTGTATTCTACCCTAGCGTGCAGCGGCGAAATGCCGACGCACTACATGAATTTACTTCACACGCGTGAGTGACGGCCTGCCACTCCCACCTGGGCGTGGAGCCTCAGGTGGTGGCGTGTCGGACTGGCTGGTATCAGACGCTTTTTCTACTGCCACTGGGGCCTCGGACAAAGTCCCGGATTCAGTAGCCGAGGTGCTTGCCAGCAATGGGAACGCCATGCCCTGTCCATTCTCCCGTGCATAGATGGCAAGCACATGATCCACCGGCACCAGAATGTCGCGCGCCACACCACCAAAGCGGCCCTTGAACTCAATGTAGTCATTGCCCAGCTTCAAGGCACTGGTGGCGTCAAAGCTGATGTTCAGGACAATTTCGCCATCACGCACGTACTCTGTAGGAACCCGCACGGACTCGTCCACCAAGACCGCGATGAACGGAGTAAAGCCGTTGTCCGTACACCATTCGTACAAAGCACGAATCAGGTACGGGCGCGTGGAGTTCGAGTCTTTGGCGTCAATCATGTCTGAACTGCAATTACTTGCGCATGACTTTTTCAGAAGGTGTCAGCGCTTCAATGTAGGCCGGGCGAGAGAACACGCGCTCTGCATACTTGAGCAGCGGTGCCGCGTTCTTGCTGAGGTCGATACCGTAGTAATCCAGGCGCCAGAGTAGCGGAGCAATGGCAACGTCCAGCATCGAGAAGTTATCGCCCAGCATGTACTTGTTCTTCATGAACACGGGGGCCAACTGGGTCAGGCGGTCACGGATATGGGCGCGGGCCTTTTCCAGGGCCTTCTCATTTCCTTTGGACGCACGGGCTTCCAGCGTGGATACATGCACGAACAATTCTTTTTCAAAGTTCAGCAGGAACAGGCGAACACGCGCGCGGTCCACTGGATCTCCGGGCATGAGCTGAGGATGCGGGAAGCGCTCGTCAATGTACTCATTGATGATGTTGGACTCATACAGAATCAGGTCACGCTCGACCAGAATCGGCACTTGCCCATAAGGGTTCATGACGCTGATGTCTTCGGGCTTGTTGTACAAGTCCACGTCACGGATCTCGAAGTCCATGCCCTTTTCAAACAACACAAAGCGGCAGCGGTGGGAAAAGGGGCAGGTTGTTCCTGAATACAGAACCATCATGACAAGAGACTCCTAAAAATTAAAAAGAGTGGGCTGCCAAATGCGAGCCCACTCTCCAATGTCCTGACGCTTTGAACGACAGGACTTGACTGTGAATTACTTGACTTCTTTCCAGAAGGCCGCATTCATGCGCCAGGTAAACAGCGTCAGCACACACAAGAACAGCAAGACCCACACTCCCACTCGAACACGGGTGTTTTGTGCAGGCTCTGCCATCCATTGCAGGTAGTTCACCAGATCACCCACGGTCTGGTCGTATTGTTCCGGGGTCATAGTTCCAGGAGTGACCTGTTCCCAGCCCTTGAAGACGTGCACTTCCTTGCCATGCTCTTCAACGGTTTCATAGATTGGAACACGCTTGCCCTGGAGCTGCCACAGCACATGGGGCATACCCACATTGGGGAAAGCCAGATTGTTCCAGCCTGTGGGCTTGGCGTCGTCGGCATAGAAGGTACGCATGTAGGTATAGAGGTAATCAGCACCCGTACCTTGCCCTTGGGCAGAACGTGAACGCGCCAGCACCGTCAGATCGGGCGGATTGGCACCGAACCACTCCTTGGCCTGCTTGGGATCAATGGCCGACTTCATGGTTTCACCCACTTTGTCGGTGGTGAACAGCAGGTTGTCCTTGATCTGTTGCTCCGTCAGTCCAATGTCTCTCAGACGGTTGTAGCGCATGAAGGCGGCCGAATGGCAGTTCAGGCAATAGTTCACGAAGATCTTGGCACCATTTTGCAGAGCGGCTAAGTCATTGGTCTTGACGGGCGCCTTGTCCCAGGCAATGCCGCCCGTGTTGGCTTGCACACCCAGGCTGACGCCGAGGGCCATGAGCAGAGATACGAGTACTTTTTTCATTGTGTTTGTTTCCATCTCAGTGGGCAACAAAGTTGACACGTGTTGGCACCGGTTTGGGTTCACCGATGCGACTCCACCAGGGCATCAGAATGAAGAAGCCGAAATAGAACAGCGTGCCGATTTGCGAAACGCGCTCGCCCACGGGGGATGGAGGTTGGGTACCCAGCCAAGCCAGAATCACGAAAACCACCACGAACACAGCGTACAAATACTTGTGCCAGCTGGCGCGATACCGGATGGACTTGACCGGGCTGTGGTCCAGCCAAGGCAGGAAGAACAGAATCACGACGGCACCGCCCATGACCACCACGCCCCAGAACTTGGCGTCGGTGGAGAGCATCATGGCAACCACAGCTGCAGCAACCACGGCGATAACCGGCTTGAATACCTTGGGCAGCTTGGCCTTGAAGATGCCAAACAGTGCGCCACCGATCACACAAGCGATCAGGACGTACATCATTTCGCTGGTGATGGCACGCAGCATCGAGTAGAACGGCGTGAAGTACCAGACCGGCGCAATGTGCAGCGGCGTCTTGAACGGATCGGCCGGAATGAAGTTGTTGTATTCGAGGAAGTAACCACCAAACTCGGGGGCAAAGAAGATGATGGCGGAGAACACCATCAGGAACATGCTGACACCGAAGATGTCATGCACTGTGTAGTACGGATGGAATGGAATGCCATCCAACGGGTGACCGGCGGCATCACGCGGTGCGTCGGGGCCCTTGATTTCAATACCGTCGGGATTGTTGGAGCCCACGTCGTGCAAGGCCAGCAAGTGAGCAACCACTAGGCCCAGCAGCACCAGCGGCACGGCGATCACATGGAAGCTGAAGAAGCGGTTCAAAGTGGCATCGCCAACTACGTAATCACCACGAATCAGCAGAGCTAGGTCGGGGCCGACAAACGGCACGGCGGAGAACAGATTCACGATCACCTGAGCGCCCCAGTAGGACATTTGTCCCCAGGGAAGCAAGTAGCCCATGAAGGCTTCGGCCATCAGGCACAGGAAGATCGCGCAACCAAAGATCCACACCAGCTCACGCGGTTTGCGGTAGCTGCCGTACATCAGGCCACGGAACATGTGCAGGTAGACAACAATGAAGAACGCGGAAGCGCCTGTGGAGTGCATGTAGCGGATCAACCAGCCCCATGGCACATCACGCATGATGTACTCAACGGAGCCGAACGCCAGCGCGGCATCAGGCTTGTAGTGCATGACCAGGAAAATACCGGTCACGATTTGGATCACCAGCACCAGCAGCGAGAGCGAGCCGAAGATGTACCAGAAGTTGAAGTTCTTCGGAGCGTAGTACTCCGACATGTGCACCTTGTAGGCATCAAACGCGGTCGGGAAGCGGTTTTCAAACCAGTTGGTGAGCTTGGCGCCCGCCGATGCGTTGGGAGAAATTTCCTTGAATGTCGCCATGTTTTGAGTCCTCAGGCTTTCTTGTCTTCGCCGATCAGCAGCTTACTGTCGGACAGGTACATGTGCGGCGGCACTTCCAGGTTGTCAGGTGCGGGCTTGTTCTTGAAGACTCGGCCAGCCAGATCGAAGGTGGAGCCATGGCAGGGGCAGAGGAAGCCACCCTTCCAGTCATCCGGCAGGGAAGGCTGGGCACCGGGCTGGAACTTGTCAGACGGAGAGCAGCCCAGATGGGTGCAGATTCCGACTGCGACGAATACGTCCGGCTTGATGGAACGGCCTTCGTTAAGTGCGTATTCGGGGGTCTGTTCACCGCGCTTGCGCTCGGATTTGGGGTCTGCCAGCAGAGGATCGAGCTTGGGCAGTTCGGCAATTTGCTCAGGTGTGCGACGCATGATCCACACGGGCTTGCCGCGCCATTCCACGGTGATTTTTTCGCCAGGCTTGATGGCTGCAATGTCCACTTCGACAGCTGCGCCAGCGGCTTTGGCGCGTTCTGATGGCTGGAAAGTGCTGACAAACGGTATCGCGGTAGCAATACCGCCCACTGCACCAGCACAGCCGGAAGCAATCATCCAAGTCCGCTTACTGGCGTCGATCGATTTGGTGTCGACTAGGGTTTCACTCATGAGAATCCTCGATGAACTTCACAACTAAGGGCAAACTCCGATTGTAGCTGACCGTAAAGGGCCAACGACCCTGGGCTGGATCAATGGTTGTTGCCAATCACGACGTCTCTGCGACACTACAGCTCTGTCTTAATTGAATGAGGAGTTTTTCATGGCAATGTTGCAAGAATTCAAGGAGTTTGCAATCAAGGGCAACGCGGTAGATCTAGCCGTCGGTGTGATTATTGGCGGCGCATTCGGAAAAATCGTGGATTCCATTGTGGGCGACCTGATCATGCCTTTGGTGAGCGCCGTAGTGGGCAAAGTGGATTTTTCCAACCTGTTTGTCACCTTGGGTACCGTACCTGCTGGAACCGACATGACCCTGGCTGCCATCAAGAAGGCGGGGGTACCGGTATTTGCTTACGGCAGTTTCATTACCATCGCAGTGAACTTTGCCATCCTGGCTTTCATCGTCTTCATGATGGTCAAGCAGCTCAACCGCCTGAAGAAGGCCGAACCCGCTGCGGAGGCAGCCCCTCCGCCAGTTGCAGAGGACGTTTTACTCCTGCGCGAAATCCGCGATAGCCTCAGGAAGTAAGCAGCGCACGCGCCATCCGTACCGCCTCGATCAGGCTGGACGGGTCGGCAATTCCGCGTCCGGCAATATCGAACGCGGTACCGTGGTCTGGGCTGGTACGCACCAGCGGCAAGCCCAGCGTCACATTCACCCCTTTCTCCACACCCAGGTATTTGACCGGAATCAGGCCCTGGTCGTGGTACATGGCCACTACGACGTCAAACTCCGCATCCAGTCCCGGCTTCTTGCGGGCCCGCATGAACACCGTATCCGGCGCCCATGGACCACTGAGCAGACAACCCTGCGCGCGTGCCATTTGCATGGCGGGCACGATGACATCCAGTTCCTCGCGCCCGAACAGTCCACCCTCTCCCGCATGGGGGTTGAGTCCTGCAACCGCCATGCGTGGTGCCCTTCTCAGAACGCGGCCGAGTGACGCATGCGTGATGAGCAAGGTCTGCAAGACGTTTTCCACCGTCACCGCCGCAATAGCCTCACGCAAGGATACGTGAATGGAAACCAGCACGGTGCGCAGCTCATCATTGGCCAGCATCATGCGCACCGGGACCTCCGACACGGGCTTCCCCAGATGCCCTGCCGCCACGGCTTGCAGCATTTCCGTATGCCCCGGAAACTGGTCAAACGGGGTGCCGGCGGCGTGCAGTGCCTCCTTGTGCAGAGGCGCAGTCACCAAGGCCGCAACGTCGCCGCGAATCGCCGCCTCTGCGGCCTGCATCACGCATCGTCCTGCAAATGCCCCGGCAACTGCGTGCACTCTGCCCATAGGCAGATCGGGCAACACGTCCCCAGCCTGCAATACCGGTACACAGTGTGATGGAACTTCCGTCAACTCTTGCGGGCTGGCAATGTGCGCAACCGGATGCGGCACGCCGCCGGGCTGCACCAGCCGAAACGCGCGACGCATGCTGCCAACGTCGCCCCAGACAAAGCAGTCCTGCAGAAGATCGGGGCGCTGCAGGTAGGCTTTGGCGATGATTTCGGGGCCTATGCCTGCGGCATCTCCCATCGTGATGGCAATGGGCTTGTGTTCAACGTGGGTTGTCATGCAGGGTTGTCTATGTCAATGAATACATGCTCCAACCCCAGGCCATAGGCCACATGAGCAGCCAGTGCTGGGGCTCCATAGCGTTCGCTGGCATGATGACCGCAGGCGATGAAGCTCACACCGCATTCACGCGCCAGATGTGCCTGCGGTTCGGAAATCTCTCCAGTTACGAAGACATCGGCCCCGGCGGCAATGGCCGGCTCAAAATAGCCCTGTGCGCCGCCCGTGCACCAGGCTACGCGTCGCATGGGCCCGCTTTTACCATCCACCAGCGTGACACTTCGACCCAGCACCAACTGGATATGTTCGGCCAGCGCCTTGGGGCTGGCCATGATGGATTGGGATGCTTCACCCAAGCAACCCAGTTGCTGCTCGCCAAAACATTCCTGTACTGCAAAGCCGAGTTTCAAGCCCAACTGCGCGTTGTTGCCCCATTCCGGATGCGCATCCAATGGCAGGTGGTATGCAAAAAGATTGATGTTGTGCTGCAAAAGCAGGCCCAGTCTGTGGCGCAACCAACCTGTCACACGTCCGTCATACCCCCGCCAGAACAATCCATGGTGAACAAAGAGAGCATCAGCACCTTCATTGACTGCGGCCTCTATCAGCGCCAGGCTGGCAGTCACGCCGGACACGATCTTGCGAATCTCCTGTTTCCCCTCCACCTGCAGGCCGTTGGGGCAATAGTCCTTGAAACGCTCGGGCTGCAGCAAGGTGTCAAAGGTATCCAGAAGCTGTTGGCGTTCAATCATGGTGTCAGTCGCTGTCCTTATCGGCACGGGACTCCATTGTGGGGGACGCCACGGGCTCCAGCGCACAATCACAGCCAGAGCCTGCCGCAATCCACCGCGCGACCGTTCGGGCACGAAGACGCGCAAAGCTTGACCTCTGCAGGCCGGACAGCCCCTCCACCGCATGTTCCCCCGATTGCACAGATGTTCCCAGCGCGCCGCAGCGGTATTGCTTCAGACCAGCGGTCCATTGCAGTGCCTTGCAAGGCCCTTTGCGGCTACGCGACAGCAGCACGCCCAATGGGCACGGCTCGACCAGACAACATACACCGCAGCCATTGCAGGCCATGCCCTGCGCTGGCTTAGGGGGTGCCTCAGTTTGTATGTGTATCACCTGGTGAAGCGGCATAGTGTGGTGTTTGTGGAGACGCCATACGCAATGTACGCGCTCCTTGGATAACTTCATGAGTTCCAACCGATAGCGCGGCCTACAATTTGACACTATGAAAAGACTTTGGCTGATTTTTTCGCAAACCGCGACGGTTCTGCTGGCTGCCTATTTTGTGGTGGCCACCCTCAAACCCCAGTGGCTGAACCGTGCTCCTAGCAGTGTGGGTGGCGCCGTGGCGCTGATAGAAGCGCCCGGCAACGCACCCGGGGAAATTCCGCCGGGTAGCCTGCGGGTGGCGGCTCAGAGGGCCTCCGCCGCGGTGGTCAGCATCAGCACCAGCCAAACTGCACGCAAACGCTCCAACTCCAACGATCCGTGGTTCAAGTTCTTCTACGGCGACCAGGGCGACGAGCCCCAGGGTGGATTGGGCAGTGGTGTCATCGTCAGCCCCAGCGGCTATATCCTGACCAATAACCATGTGGTGGAAGAAGCCGACGAGATTGAAGTCATTCTCAATGACAGCCGGCACGCCAAAGGCAAAGTCATTGGTACCGACCCGGACAGCGACCTGGCCGTGCTCAAGATTGAGCTGGACAAACTCCCCACCATCGTTCTGGGCAATTCTGACTCGCTGCAGGTGGGCGATCAGGTGCTGGCGATTGGCAATCCGTTTGGCGTAGGACAAACCGTAACCAGCGGCATCGTCAGCGCGCTGGGACGAAACCAGCTGGGCATCAATACTTTCGAGAACTTCATCCAGACCGACGCGGCCATCAACCCCGGCAACTCCGGCGGCGCTCTGGTAGATACCAACGGCAACCTGCTGGGCATCAACACAGCCATTTATTCACGCTCCGGAGGCAGCATGGGCATTGGATTTGCCATTCCCGTGTCTACCGCCAAGCAGGTGCTCGAGGGCCTGGTCAAGGATGGTCAAGTGACGCGCGGCTGGATTGGCGTGGAACCCAATGACCTGTCGCCCGAACTGGCCGAAACCTTCGGCGTCAAGGTCAACGAAGGTGTGATCATCACCGGCGTGCTGCAAAATGGCCCGGCAGCCAAGGCAGGGATCAAGCCTGGTGACGTGATTGAGAGGGTGGGAGAACGCAAGATCAACGACGTGACGCAATTGCTGTCAGCGGTCGCTTCCTTGAAGCCGGGGAACGCAACCCCTTTTGCCGTCAATCGCAAAAGCCAGGAACTGGTGCTGACCGTCACACCGGGTGTACGTCCCAAGCCCAAAGCCGCTCAGCGCTGACGGCCACCCCGGCTTAGCTTGCTGGCTCTTCCGGGGCCTTGGTGACCCGTATAAAGACCTGGGCAGCCCAAATGCCAATCTCATACAGCAGGCACATGGGGATCGCCAGCGAAAGCTGCGAAACCACATCAGGCGGCGTCACAATGGCTGCGGCGACAAAGGCCACCACAATGAAATAGCTGCGAAAGGCCTTGAGCTTTTCAATGCTGACCAGCCCCATGCGCGCCAGCACCACGACCACGACCGGCACTTCAAAAGCCAGGCCGAAGGCCAGGAACATGGACAGCACAAAGTCCAGATAAGCTTCTATGTCAGGCGCCGCCGTGATGCTCTTGGGGGCGAAGCTCTGGATAAACGCAAAGACCTTGCCGAACACAAAGAAGTAACAGAAGGCGACCCCGACGAAAAACAGCAAAGTGCTGGAGATCACCAAGGGCAACACCAGCTTCTTTTCATGCGAGTACAGGCCAGGCGCCACAAAGGCCCACACCTGCCACAACACAAACGGTAGCGCC
This sequence comes from Rhodoferax sp. GW822-FHT04A08, assembly GCF_058801025.1. NCBI lineage: Bacteria > Pseudomonadati > Pseudomonadota > Betaproteobacteria > Burkholderiales > Comamonadaceae > Rhodoferax > Rhodoferax sp. GW822-FHT04A08. The sequence continues at coordinate 110,922 of NZ_JBXAMW010000006.1, read as the reverse complement.
AGCAGAAAGGCACATACAAACATGATCTTGAGTGGCACCATGAATGGTGAAATGACCGACGTGGCAATCATGGTTGCACCCTTGGGCAAGGAATGCACCAGAGGCTGAGCCAGGATGTCGTAAAGCGCGGCCGGGCCTGGATACAAAGCAAGAATGGCAATTGCCACCCCAATGGCAAAAGCGGCCTTGATCAAGCGGTCACGTAGCTCAACCAGATGGGCAACAAAAGGCTGCTCCGTGCCGGACAGCTCGTCTTCTTTGGAATTTTCAGAGGCCATGAACAGTCTTGCAGAATGCCTCAGGTAGTGCGGCGTGGGCGGAAACGGGCGACTCGCGCTGCGCCGGACAGCGCCTTGGTGCGCACACCGTTGCGCGCCTTGTACCAGTTGGGCGTGGCACCTTGTTTCAGACGCCAGTTCTTGCCGGGGTGCTTGTAAACGGGAGGTTCCGGCTCTTGCTGCAGGGCCGGGGTCTCATCGGACCAGGATTTCTCAAAATCGCTAGCATGGGTCTGGATGGTGTTCTCGACATCGCGTGCGGCACCTTCAACCGTCTCGCGCATCTTCTTGAGTTCTTCCATCTCCATGGCGCGGTTGACCTCTGCCTTGACGTCAGACACATACCGCTGCGCCTTGCCAAGCAGAGTGCCTACAGTGCGCGCTACCCGAGGCAGCTTCTCGGGGCCTATCACCACCAGAGCGACGGCGCCAATCAGCGCCATCTTCGAAATGCCAAGATCAATCACGCGGGTCTAACGCAAAACACACCAGGAACAGCCGAAGCCGCGATCAAGACTTGTGACGTGCTTCGACGTCAATGGTGTTTTTGTCTGTAGCAGCGTTGGACACCTGGTTGGTAGTTGCAGCTGGCTTTTCCTCCGGGGCTGTGCCATCACGCATGCCTTCCTTGAAGCCCTTGACGGCGCCACCCAGATCCTGTCCGATGTTCTTGAGCTTCTTGGTGCCAAACACCATCACCACGATCAACAGAACGATCAGCCAATGCCAAATTGAAAACGAGCCCATGAATTACTCCTAACGATTGATGTGATTCTAGTCTGCACTTACCCGCGCAACCAGGGACGCGGCCCGCCCATCACATGGAAATGCAAATGCTGCACCTCCTGCCCACCCTCGCGACCCGTGTTGCTCAGCAGACGATAGCCGCCATCTGGATATGGGTTGCAGCCCTGCTGCAAAGCCAGTTCGGGAACAAGGGCCATCATGCGCCCCAACAAGCCAGCATGCTCCGTGCCAATCTGGGCCATGGAGGGAATGTGCATCTTGGGAATCAGCAGGAAATGCACTGGCGCCCAGGGATTGATGTCGTGGAAGGCATACAACTCCTCGTCTTCGTAAACCGCGCGAGAAGGGATCTGCTTGGCAACGATTTTGCAGAAGATGCAGTCGGGGTCATGGGGTTTGATCAGCGCGCTCATAGATCCTGTCCTATCTCCTGTCCTTTGTTCATGGCGATGAAGCCGGTAACGATGCGGTACAAAAACCAGATGGAAATGGCCGTCCAGGCGATCCAACCGGGTACCAGCAAGAAGAACCACAGTGGCGCCGTCACCAAGTAAAGGCCTGCGGCGATCAGCACGGTGCGAATGCGCCAGCGGAAATGCGATGCATGCCAGCTACCGACCGCGCGCTCCCGGTTCACCAGATCGATCACCAAAGCGGCGATCAAAAGCACGGGCCCCAGTTGTCCGCCGGGAATAATCGCACCGATGGCCACCAGCAGATGCAGCACATAGCTGATGGTGCCCACGGTATTGAGCGACTGCATGCGCTGCAGGTATGCCTGGTCCGGATTCTCCGGCACGGTGAAGTTCTGGGTCATGTCTGGCCCTCCTCCCGCGCAATGGCCTTGCGCAGAGCCTTTTCCTCAATACCACTGGTGCCCTCGCGGCGTTGCAGTTCTTCAATTACGTCGGCTGGCGTCAAGCCGTAATGCGCCAAGGCGATCATGCTGTGGAACCACAGATCTGCCACCTCGTAGACGATCTTGGTCTTGTCACCGCCATGGTCTGCATCCTTGGCAGCCATGACCACTTCGGTGGCCTCTTCCCCAATCTTCTTGAGAAAGCCGTCCGGCCCCTTGTGCAGCAGCCTGGCCACATAGCTGGCGTTGGGGTCACCGCCGTTGACCGCCTTGCGGCTTTCGATAACGGCCGCCAGCCGGGCCAGCGCGTCTTGGGATGTGGTGCTTGTCATGGGCTTAGTTGTAGATGGTTGCAGGGTCCTTCAAGACCGGGTCGACACTTTTCCAGGCACCGTCTTTCAGCACACTGAAAAAACAGCTGTGGCGACCGGTGTGGCAGGCAATGCCCGGCTCGTGGCCGAGCTGCGTGACCTTGAGCAACACTACGTCGTTGTCACAATCCAGGCGGATTTCGTGCACGGTCTGCACGTGGCCAGACTCCTCGCCCTTGTACCAGAGCTTGGCACGCGAGCGGCTGAAATACACCGCACGCCCAAGCTCCGCCGTCTTTTGCAAAGCTTCGCGGTTCATCCAAGCAAACATCAGGACATCGTTGGTGCCCTGCTCCTGCGCAATCACGGGCACCAGCCCCTGTGCATCCCATTTGACTTCGTCTAACCAGTTCATACCCAGGATTGTCGGTGATTTGTAGATTGCCACTAAAGCAGCTTGGATGAAACTTCAGTGACACCGCGGAACCGGCTTCGCCGGGCCGGAGGTGTCGCCCCAGCAGGGGGAAAGGCCTTGCGACACGCAGTGCGTAAGGTCGATGGGGGTTACAAACGTACCGGTATCCCGCGCTCAGCCATACGCGCCTTGGCTTGCGCGACGGTGTATTCGCCGTAATGGAAGATGCTGGCCGCCAGTACCGCGTCCGCCCCACCCTGCTGCACCCCGTCGGCCAAGTGGTCCAGATTGCCCACACCACCCGAGGCAATGACGGGCACGCTGACAGCATCCGCCACGGCACGAGTTAGCTCCAGATCAAAGCCAGACTTGGTTCCGTCGCGGTCCATGCTGGTCAACAGGATTTCACCCGCGCCGCGCCGCGCCATTTCCGTGGCCCATTGCACCGCGTCCAGACCGGTGTTCTTGCGACCACCATGGCTGTAGACGTCCCAGCCTGGGCCAATGGCACGGCCATCCACCAGGCGCGCGGCGTCATCCGCATTGCGGCGCTTGGCGTCGATGGCAACCACGATGCACTGGGCGCCGTATTTGTGCGACGCGTCCTCGATCACCTGCGGATTGGCTATGGCAGCCGAATTGAAGCTGGTCTTGTCAGCACCGGCGTTGAGCAGGCGGCGCACATCTTCCACCGTGCGCACACCGCCACCCACCGTCAGCGGGATGAAAACCTGCGAAGCCACGGCTTCGATGATGTGCAGGATCAGGTCGCGGCCGTCACTGGTAGCCGTGATGTCCAGAAAAGTGAGTTCGTCCGCGCCCTGGTCGTTGTAACGTGCCGCGATTTCCACCGGATCGCCGGCATCGCGCAATTCAACGAAATTGACACCTTTGACGACACGTCCGCCTGTCACGTCCAGACAGGGAATGATGCGTTTAGCCAGCATGCGAAGTCTCTGCCGGGCCGCGCCAAGGAGACTTGGCCCCCACGGGGGGCAGCGCACTACACGCGGTGAGAAGCGTGGGGGCCATATCAGCCGTTGAGCTCGTCGGCACGCTCTTGCGCTTTTTCAAAGTCGAGGTCGCCGCTGTAGATGGCCCGGCCGCAGATGACACCTTCCACGCCCTCGTCTTCCACTTCGCAAAGTGCTTCGATATCGGCCAGATTGGACAGGCCACCCGAGGCAATCACAGGGATGGTGAGTGCCTGTGCCAGCTTGACCGTGGCCTCGATGTTGATGCCGCTGAGCATGCCGTCGCGGCCAATGTCGGTGTAAATGATGGACTCTACGCCGTAGTCTTCGAACTTCTTGCCCAGGTCCACCACGTCATGGCGGGTGAGCTTGCTCCAGCCGTCCGTTGCCACCTTGCCGTCGCGGGCATCCAGGCCGACGATGATGTGTCCGCCAAAGGCCGTACAAGCGTCCTGCAAGAAACCGGGGTTCTTGACGGCCGCCGTACCGATGATCACGTAACGCAGACCGGCATCGAGGTAGCGTTCGATGGTGTCCAAATCGCGGATACCCCCCCCCAGTTGCACGTCGACCTCGCTACCCACGTCCTTGAGGATCTTGCGGATAGCCTGCTCGTTCTTGGGATGACCGGCAAAAGCTCCGTTCAAATCCACCAGGTGCAGGCGTCTGGCGCCCTTGTCGACCCAACTGCGGGCCATGACGACCGGGTCTTCTCCGAAAGTAGTGGATTGATCCATATCGCCTTGTTTGAGGCGAACACAGTGACCGTCTTTCAGGTCAATCGCAGGGATGAGAAGCATGATGGCGGATTTTGCCGAGGGGAAGAATCAGGGGTTCCAGTGAAGGAAGTTGCGATAGAGGGAGAGGCCGTGCTCTGCGCTTTTTTCTGGGTGAAATTGGGTTGCGAAAATATTATCGCGTGCAATCGCCGATGAAAAGCGCTGGCCATACTCGGTTTCACCCACGCTGTGGCGCATATCAGACGGTCTGGCGTAATAACTGTGCACAAAGTAGAAGTAACTGCCGTCCGGCACATCTCCCCAAACTGGGTGGCGCGGCACGTCATGCGCTGATTGCCAGACCTGGTTCCAACCCATTTGCGGCACCTTGTACCGGCTGCCGTCGGGCTGGAACTGACCATCCAGTTCGAATTTGACAACTTCGCCGCCGATGAGCCCCAGGCATCGGGTATCCAGCTCCTGGCTGTGGTCCAGCAGCATTTGCATTCCCACGCAGACCCCCATCAACGGTTTGTTGGCCGCGGCGTGCATGACGGCGTCAAACATGCCGCTGGCGTGCAGTTCGTGCATGCAATCGCGCATGCCGCCTTGCCCTGGCAGCACCACCCGCTCGGCGTCCATCACCTCTTGCGCCGTACGTGCCCAGACCACTTCCACACCGGCATCGGAGGCCACATGCATCACCGCCTGGGTGACGGAGCGCAAATTGCCCATGCCGTAATCAACAACGGCGACTTTTTTCATGCCACAGCCTTCATGCTAGAGCGAGCCTTTGGTGGAGGGAATGACGCCTGCGGAGCGGGGATCCAGCTCCAGTGCTGAACGCAAGGCACGTGCAAAGGCCTTGAACACAGTCTCAGCCTGGTGGTGTGCGTTTTCACCCTTGAGGTTGTCGATATGCAAAGTGACGAAGGCGTGGTTCACGAAACCCTGGAAGAACTCATGGGTGAGCTGGGTATCAAAGCCGCCGATCATGCCGCTTTTGAACGGCACATCCATCACCAGTCCAGGCCGCCCGGAGAAGTCCACCACCACGCGCGACAGTGCCTCATCCAGAGGCACATAGGCATGGCCATATCGGCGTATGCCCTTTTTGTCCCCCACGGCCTTGTGCACCGCCTGACCCAGCGTAATGCCCACGTCTTCCACCGTATGGTGGCCATCGATATGCAGGTCCCCATCGGCTTCGATCTCCAGATCGATCAACCCGTGGCGCGCGATCTGATCCAGCATATGATCAAAAAAACCGATGCCCGTGGACAGGCGACTCTTGCCGGTACCGTCCAGATTGACGATGACACGGATACGCGTTTCCGCAGTATTGCGGCTGACTTCAGCAGTGCGCGGGGCCTGGGTAGCCGGGACTTCGGTCAGTGGATAGTTGCTCATAGAATTTCCTGAAGGGCTGCCAGCAAGCGGTCATTTTCGGGCGCAGTGCCCACGGTGACACGCAAACAGTTGCGCAGCAATGGGTGCATTTTAGAAACGTTCTTGACCAATATGCCGCGCGACTTGAGCGCCTCGAATACGGCACCGGCCTCATCAGCCTCACCGGTCAAGCGCAAAAGAATCATATTGGCATCACTGGGGAAGGCCTGTACGCCGTTCAAGCGGCTGAAAGCCTGCTGCAAGCGGTCACGCTGGGCCTTGATGTCTGCAGCCTGTTGCGCAAATACTTCTGCGTGCTCCAACGCAAACAGGGCGCATTCGGTATTGAGCACACTGATGTTGTAGGGTGGCCGCACCTTGTCGATCTGGGCGATCAATTCCCGCCGGCCAAACAGATAGCCGATACGCACGCCAGCCAGCCCGAATTTGCTCATGGTACGCATCAGCAGCACATGGGCATGCTGCTGCGGCTGGGCTGCGATCACATCCCGGTAGGTTCTGCTGGAAAACGGCTGGTAGGCCTCATCAATCACCACCAGACTGCCCACTTCACCAGCTGCGGCCACAACGCGTGCCATGGAATCGGAGTCCCACAAATTGGCCGTCGGATTGTTCGGATAGGCCAGATAGACGATGGCAGGCTGATGGACGGCAATGGCATCGACCATGGCCTGCGCATCCAGCGCAAAGTCCGCTCGCAGGGGCACACCGACAAAAGTCATCCCGTGGAACTGCGCGCTGATGGCATACATCACAAATCCGGGTTCCGGCGCCAGCACCACCGGCCTTTTGCCTGTGACCGCATCCTGCGGTACAGCGCAGGCCTGCGCCAGCAGGGATATCAACTCGTCCGAACCGTTGCCCAGCATCAGGTCGTAACCTTCCGGAATGTCGGCGTATGCAGCCAGTGCGTGGCGCAACTCGTTCACCCGATCATCCGGATACCGGTTCAGTGCCACCGTGCCCAGTCTTTTGCCCAGTTCCACCTGCAAGGCCTCGGACAAACGGTGCGGATTCTCCATAGCGTCCAGTTTGACCATGCCTTTGGAGTCCTGAATGGCATAGGCGTGGACGGATTGCACATCCTGGCGGATGCGGCGGGCAATCAGGGCGGCGAGCGGGTCAGTGCCTTGGCGCATGCGTATGGCGGTTCAACAGGGGTATACGTTGGCCAGCGCATTGGTGACTACCAACTGCACCGGCATATCGGCCTCGTACAGGTCCGCATTGCGCTTGAGTTCGGTGCGATACAGCCCCTCCGCCATGTCCGGGCTGAGGCGCCGACCATTCAAGCAGATGCTGGCGGTGGCACCACTGCGAACCGCCTGGTCATGCGCCTCCAGCGCCCCTTCCATGGTGCCCACCAAGTAATAGCGCATGTAGTTGGCACCCTGCTTGGGGTCGGATTTTTCCAGCTTGCGCAGCTCGCGAATGGACATGGCTTGCACAGTCGAAGCACACATCGCCAGGAGCGCGAGTGCCCCTATCAGGCGCACCAGACGGGTACCCGAAGAAGGAGCTGATAGGAGTAGACGCATGCCTGTCAGTCGGGAGCGGCTGCAAACTCTTACTTGAGACGCAATTCGGCAGCACGCGCGTGGGCTTGCAGACCCTCGCCATAGGCCAACTCGGCTGCGATGGGGCCCAGCACCTGGGCCCCGGCTTCACTGACCTCGATCAGGCTGCTGCGCTTCTGGAAGTCATACACACCCAAAGGACTGGAAAAACGTGCGGTACCGCTGGTAGGCAGCACGTGGTTGGGGCCAGCGCAGTAGTCGCCCAGCGATTCGCTGGTAAAGGCACCCAGGAAAATCGCACCCGCATGCTTGAGCAAGGGCTCCCAGCGGTGCGGTTCGCTGCTGGAGACTTCCAGATGCTCGGGCGCTATGCGGTTGGAAATGGAACAGGCTTCATCCATGTCGCGGGTAAGGATCAGGGCACCACGGTCGTTCAGACTCTTGGCGATGATTTCCGCACGGGGCATGGTGGGCAACAGGCGGTCGATTTCACGTTGCACCGCGTCCAGATAAGCAGCATCCGGGCACAACAGAATGCTCTGGGCGAGTTCGTCGTGTTCGGCCTGGCTGAACAGATCCATGGCCACCCATTCGGGCGGTGTGCTGCCATCGGCCAGCACCAAGATCTCGCTGGGGCCGGCAATCATGTCAATACCGACGGTACCGAACACGCGGCGTTTGGCCGCGGCCACATAGGCATTGCCGGGACCGGTAATTTTGTCAACCGCAGGAATGGTGGCTGTCCCGTAAGCCAGTGCGGCCACGGCCTGGGCACCGCCGATGGTAAAGGCACGCGTCACACCCGCCACATAGGCTGCAGCGAGCACGAGCTCGTTGCGTTCACCGCGGGTGGCGCCGGAATTGCCACTGCCGCCAGTGGCCACGCTGCCACGCACCGGCGTGGGCACCACCATGATGATTTCCTGCACACCGGCCACATGCGCTGGCACCGCATTCATGATCAGGCTGGACGGGTAGGACGCCTTGCCCCCCGGCACGTAAATGCCCACGCGGTCCAGGGGTGTCACCTTCTGGCCCAGCAAACTGCCGTTTTCATCGCGATAGCTCCAGCTCACGCCGCAGGCTTTTTTCTGCGCTTCGTGGTAGCTACGCACGCGGCGCTCTGCGTCCTGCAAAGCCTTGCGCTGTGCTTCGGGCAGTGCGTCAAATGCGGCCTTGAAGTCCGCCTGCGACAGCTCCAGTTCGGACACGTTGGAGGCCTTCAGCCCGTCGAAGCGTGCGGTGTACTCCAGCACGGCGGCGTCGCCCCGCTTCTGCACGTCGGACAGTATGTCGGCCACGCGCTGCTCAATAGCCGCGTCGGTATCTGCGGACCAATGCTGCAAGGCCTTGAAGCGGGCTTCAAACCCTGCGTCGATGGTGGACAGGCGTACGGGGGCGGCGTGCAAAGTCATGGGGTGCAGATGGGTCGGATGGTGGAAGTGCTACTTGCCAACAGCGCCCGCAAAGGCGTTGATGATCTTGCGAATGGGTTCCTGCTTGAGCTTGAGGGCGGCCTGGTTGACAACCAACCGCGAGCTGATGTCCATGATGCGCTCCACTTCCACCAGATGGTTGGCCTTGAGCGTGTTGCCGGTGGAGACCAGATCCACGATGGCATCAGACAACCCCACCAGGGGTGCCAGCTCCATGCTGCCATACAGCTTGATCAAATCCACGTGCACGCCCTTGGAAGCAAAGAATTCCCGTGCGATGGAAACATACTTGGTTGCCACCTTGAGGCGCGAACCCTGTTTGACTGCCGAGGCGTAGTCAAAGTCTGCTCGCACGGCGACGCTGATGCGGCACTTGGCAATCTGCAGGTCCAGCGGCTGGTACAGCCCCTGGCTGCCATGCTCCAGCAAGGTGTCCTTGCCGGTAATGCCCATATCGGCACCGCCATATTGCACATAGGTGGGTACATCGGTAGCACGCACCACCAACACACGCACATCAGGTTGGTTGGTATCCAGAATCAGCTTGCGTGATTTCTCGGGGTCGTCCAGCACCTCGATGCCCGCCGCTTTGAGCAACGGTACGGTTTCTTCGAAGATGCGGCCTTTGGAGAGGGCTAGGGTAATCATTTCACGCGCTCGATATCTGCGCCAATGCCGCGCAATTTGGTTTCCATCTGGTCGTAGCCTCGATCCAGGTGATAGATGCGATCAACCAACGTTTCGCCATCTGCCACCAAGCCGGCAATCACCAGGCTGGCGGAAGCGCGCAAGTCCGTGGCCATCACGGTAGCGCCCGACAGGCGTTCAACGCCTTCAATCACAGCCACTTTGCCATCAATCTGGATGTGCGCACCCAGGCGCACCAACTCGTTAACGTGCATGAAGCGGTTCTCAAAGATCGTCTCGGTCACCTTGGACGCACCATGCGAGATCACGTTGAGCGCCATAAACTGCGCCTGCATGTCGGTGGGAAAACCGGGGTATTCGGTAGTCCGGAAGCTCTGGGCTTTCAGGCGTCCTTGTGACTGCACGCGGATGCCGTCCTCCAAGGCGGTCACCGTGGCACCTGCTTCACGCAACTTGTCGATGACAGCGTCCAGATGGTCGGCACGCCCATGCTTGAGCACCACGTCACCACCGGTTGCCGCCACGGCGCACAGGAAGGTGCCAGTCTCGATGCGATCCGCCACCACCTGGTGCGTACAGCCATGCAGTGATTCCACACCCTGGATGCGGATGCGGCTGGTGCCGTGGCCTTCGATCTTGGCCCCCATCTTGATCAGCAGCTCTGCCAGATCGGGAATCTCGGGCTCTTGTGCAGCGTTCTCCAGGATGGTCTCCCCCTCAGCCAAAGCGGCGGCCATGAGGAAGTTCTCCGTTCCGGTCACGGTCACCATGTCAGTGGCAATGCGCGCACCCTTGAGGCGCTTGCGGCCATGGGCCAGCTTGGCCACCATATAGCCGTGCTCCACCACAATGTCGGCACCCATGGCAGCCAGACCCTTGAGGTGCTGGTCCACTGGCCGGGAGCCGATGGCACAGCCACCGGGCAGTGATACCTTGGCGTGACCAAAGCGCGCCACCAGTGGCCCCAGCGCCAGCACCGAGGCACGCATGGTCTTGACCAATTCGTAGGGCGCCTCCGGGTTGTTGAGGGATGCCGCATTCAACTCCACCGAACCGTCCTCACGCGTTTCCGCGCGCACGCCCATGTTGCGGATCAGCTTGAGCATGGTGGATACATCCTGCAGGCGCGGAACGTTTTGCAGCGTCAAGCTGTCCGCAGTCAACAGGGCTGCGCACAACTCGGGCAAGGCGGCGTTCTTGGCCCCAGAGATCAGCACCTCGCCAGCGAGCTGGCGTCCTCCGCGAATCAGTAACTTGTCCATCAGGCTTGGGCGGCCCACTCGGCCGGTGTGTAGGTTTTCATGGATAGTGCGTGCACCTCATCGGTCTTGATGCGTGCGCCCAGTGTGGCGTAGACCTGTTGGTGGCGTTGGATCAGACGCTTACCCTCAAATGCACTGGAAACGATGGTGGCAAACCAGTGGCGGCCATCACCCTCGAGCTCGCAACGCTCGCAGGACAGACCGGCGGTGATAAGGGATTTGAGTTCTTCAGCTGTCATGGAAAGTGCGGGCAAGCCCAAAGGTAATAGGAGGCGCTTCAGCTACGGATTTTGTAACCTGTGCGCAACAAGTGCAAAGCCACCAGGCTGACTGCCACCATGGTCGCCCCCACCACGGAGAAGCTCAACCAGGGCGACACATCACTCGCGCCAAAAAAACCATAGCGGAACCCGTCGATCATGTAGAAGAACGGATTGAAATGGCTCACCCCCTGCCAGAAAGACGGCAGCGAATGGATGGAATAGAAGACGCCACTCAGAAAGGTCATGGGCATCACCACGAAATTCTGAAAAGCCGCCAGTTGGTCAAACTTCTCGGCCCACAAGCCGGCAATCAACCCCAACGTCCCCATCAGGGCGGCACCCATCACGGCAAACACCAGTATCCACAGGGGCGCCACAAAACTGAGGTGCGTGAAGAAAGCCGAGACGACCAGCACCCCTACACCTACCACGATACCGCGCAGCACCGATGCGCCCACGTAGGCCACAAACCAGTGCACATAGGAAAGCGGCGTGAGCAAAAGGAACACCAGATTGCCCATGACCTTGCTCATGATGAGGGACGAGGAGCTGTTGGCAAAAGCGTTCTGCAACAGGCTCATCATGGCCAGCCCCGGTACGAGAAAGGCGGTGTAGCTGACCGTGTCATAAACCTTGACGTGGTCTTCCAGCGCGTGGCCGAAGATCAGCAAGTACAGCATGGCTGTCAGCACTGGGCCGGCGATGGTCTGAAAAGCAACCTTCCAGAAGCGCAGCGACTCCTTGTACAGCAGTGTTTGCCAACCGTTCATAAAATGGCCCCCACGCTTCCCGCTACGCGTGGTGCGCTGCCCCCCACGGGGGCCTTCGCGCCTTGGGACGGCCCGGCGGCGCTCATGCTGCGACCCCCACACCCTGAACCGAGTTCTTGTTTTGTGCCATCACGTCCAGGAACACATCCTCCAAGTCAGCCTTGCGAATTTCCACGTCATGCGCCACCAGACCAGCCTCGCGCACGGCTGCCAGATAGCGCTCCACTTCCAGCGCGTCATGCGCTGGGAACTGGACGATTCGACCGGTAATGCGGGCCTTTTCTGCCAGCGCCCTGGGCAGCTCACTGTCAATCTTGAAGCGCAGGACATTGCTGGATGCGGCCTTGAGCAGGTTGCTGGTTTTGTCCAGCGCCACGATGCGACCAGTCTTGAGCATGGCGATGCGGCCACACAATGCCTCAGCTTCTTCCAGGTAATGGGTAGTGAGCAGCACGGTATGGCCTTCGCGATTGAGCTTGGCGATGAATTGCCACAGGGTCTGGCGCAACTCGACGTCCACGCCTGCCGTGGGCTCATCCAGCACGATGACGGGAGGTTTGTGCACCAACGCCTGGGCCACCAGCACGCGGCGCTTCATGCCGCCGGAAAGCTGACGCATATTGGCATTGGCCTTGTCGGTCAGGCCCAGGTTTTCCAACAGTTCATCAATCCAGGCGCCGTTGTTCTTGATGCCGAAGTACCCAGACTGGATACGCAGTAGTTCCCGCACATTGAAAAACGGATCGAACACCAGTTCCTGCGGGACCACCCCCAGGCTCTGACGAGCACGGGCGAAGTCCGACTGCACGTCGTGGCCCAGTACGCTGACCCTGCCCTTGGTCGCGCGGGTCAGGCCAGCCAAGACACTGATCATGGTGGTTTTGCCAGCCCCATTGGGACCGAGCAGACCGAAGAATTCACCTTCTTCGATGTTGAGACTGACGTCGTCCAACGCCAGAAAGGTGCTACCGGCAGCGCTGGCTTTTGAAGACTTGGGCGACGGGTAAGCTTTGGAGACGGATTGAAAAGAGATGGCGGCCATGAGAGACCGTCATTTTACCTGGGACGGCTCAAGCTGCTGTGAGCAGGCCTTCAATCCCGTACAAGGCGGCCAGATCACGCAACCGGTCGGGCAAGCCTTTGACGGCAAACAGCTTGCCGGCCCGTGCGCATTCGCGGCGCACGGCCAGCAAAACCGCCAATGCCGAGGAGTCAAAGTTGTTCAGCGGAGCAGCGTCTATCACCACCTGCTTTTCTGCTTCCCGCTGCACATCCTGGGTGAGCTTGGCCAAACAGTCGTTGGCCTGTGTCTGGGTCAAAATGGCGGGCAGGATCAGCATGTCAGGACTTCTTGGGAGTGGCGTTGCTTTTGTTGCGTTCTACCAGCGAGGTGATCAGTCCGTCAATACCCTTGGCATTGATTTCTGCAGCAAACTGGCTTTTGTAGTTCTCCACGAGCCAGACACCCAGCACGTTGATGTTGTAAATCTTCCAACCTGCACCTTGTCCAGGCGTCTTGGCCAGGCGGTAATCCAGCTGGATCGGGTCTCCGCTGCCCTTGATTTCGGACCGCACCACGACCTCTTTGTCATCCGGACTGGCACGCAGAGGCTTCATGGATATGGTCTGGTCGGTAACCTGCGCCAGGGCACCCGCATAGGTACGCACCAGCAAGATCTTGAACTCATCCTGCAGACGCTTTTGCTGCTCAGGGGTGGCCTGACGCCAGGCGGGACCGACCGAAGAGGCCGTCATGCGCTGAAAATCCAGGTTGGGCAAGATGCGCGAATCCACCAACGCAACCACCTTGTTCATGTCTCCGGCACGGATGGACTTATCCGCCTTGATGGAGTCCAGCACCTCAACCGAAAGACGCTTGATGAGCGCATCGGGCGCTTCGTCTTCAGCGCGCGCATGCATCGCCACGCCCAGCCCCAGGATCAGGGAACAAGCAACCAACAGTTTGCGCAGGAATTCTCTTTTCATCATTTCGATCAGCAGTTGAACATGCTTTGTATTATGTACCTCGTCACATTTTCCCGAGTAATCCTGCGGTAAAGACTGTATCAAGGTGCGGTATCTTCCTCTTCCGGTGGATTGCCGTCATACTGGATATTGCGCTGGCGCTGCAGATAGGCGTCACGCCGGAAGGTGTAACTGTCCAGCGCTGCGCCTTCGAGCACATCACTGGCATTGAGGTACTTGGCCCGCAGGTCCACGACGTCCAATACGGGAAGCCAGGTCCTGGTGTCCTGGTCGCCAATGTTGTAGAGCGGTTCACCTTGCCAATCGACCGGCAGGGCTGCCACTTCGCGCAAGGTGCGCGGACCCATGATGGGCAGCACCACATAGGGCCCGGGCGGAACGCCCCAGCGCCCCAGCGTCTGGCCGAAATCGGCCGTGTGCCGGTCAATGCTGAGGTCACTTGCGACGTCAACCACACCCAACAAACCGAAGGTGGTGTTGATCATGACCCGACCCACGTTATCGCTGAATTCCTGACCACGGCCCTGCAATGCACTATTGACAACTGACCACATGTCCTCCAGGTTGTTGAAAAAGTTTCCAACACCCTTGCGTAGCCAGTCCGGCGTCACTGCACGGTAGCCTTTGGCCACGGGCTTGAGCACCACAGTATCGACCTTGTCGTTGAAGCCGAACATGGCACGGTTGAACGACTCCATGGGGTCGCGCGGATCCGGATGCGCCACTGTTGCACACCCCTGCAAGGCAACCAGTGCAGCCACCAGCAACCAACGTCCACAACCAGCCAAGCGCGTCATGGCTTGGCCTTGTCGGACGGTCCGTCCGCCGCCTTGCTGTAGAGGAACTGACTGATCAGGTTTTCCAGAACCACGGCGGACTGTGTGGTGGTGATGGTGTCGCCTGCTGCCAGGTTGGCAGAATCCGCACCCGCCTCAATGCCCACATACTGCTCGCCCAGCAACCCGCTGGTGAGAATCTTGAGCGAACTGTCCTTGGGAAAGGCGTAGCGCTGATCCATGGACAGGCGTACCCGGGCCTGGAAGGTCTTGTCGTCGAACGTGATGGCCTCCACATGGCCGACCACCACACCTGCGCTTTTGACCGCTGCCTTGGGTTTGAGTCCGCCGATATTGTCAAACTTGGCCGTCACCGCGTACCCCTTGTCGAAGTTGAAGGTCAACAAGTTGGCCGCCTGCAATGCCAGGAATACCAGGGCTGCACCGCCGATCAACACGAACAAGCCCACCCATACATCCGTACCAGAACGTTGCATGCTTTCTTCTCCTAAACCTAAATACTGAACATCATGGCGGTCAGAACAAAGTCCAGACCGAGCACGGTGAGCGATGCCATGACCACCGTGCGGGTGGTGGCATGGGCCACGCCTTCGGGTGTCGGTTGCGCCTCAAAGCCCTGCAACAGCGCAATAAAGCTCACCGCAAAACCAAACACCACGCTCTTAATGACGCCGTTGCCGACATCCTTCCAAACTTCCACCCCGCCTTGCATCTGGCTCCAGAAGGCACCGGAATCAATTCCGATCATGGCCACGCAGACAACCCAGCCACCGATCACGCCCACCGCGCTGAACACGGCAGCCAACAACGGCATGGCGATCACGGCACCCCAAAAGCGTGGTGCCAGAATGCGCTGAACTGGGTCAACCGCCATCATCTCCATGGCGCTGAGTTGCTCGCCCGCCTTCATCAAGCCAATTTCCGCCGTCAGCGAGGTACCAGCCCGACCGGCAAACAGCAGGGCCGTGAGTACCGGACCGAACTCTCGCACCAGACTCAGGCTGATGAGCATGCCCACCGACTCTGCCGCACCAAAGCGTTGAAGCCCGTAGTAGTACTGCAAGCCCATCACAAAGCCGACGAACACACCGGACACAGCAATGATTGCCAGTGAATAATTGCCCATGAAATGCACTTGGTCACGCAGCAGCGCGGGGCGCTTGAGTGTGGCTCCTATGGACACCAGCAGACGCAGAAACAAACGCGCAGCGTAGCCCATGTCGCCCAACTTGGCGCGCAGGGCAAAGCCCACATCGGAGGGACGATACCAGCTCATGCTTTCCCTCCTGCAGAAAAGTCCACATCTACAGTGACAGCCGGATAGTGGAAGCGCACAGGACCCTCTGGAAGGGCATTGACAAACTGGTGCACCAGCGGATTGTCGCTGTGGCGCACCTCGTCGGGTGTGCCCTGGGCAGCGATCTTGCCGTTGGCAAGGATGATGACCTTGTCTGATATCTGAAAGGTCTCCTCCAGATCGTGCGACACGATGATGCTGGTCAGGCCCATGGCATCGTTCAACTGACGGATCAAGCGCGCAGAGGTCCCCAGTGAAATGGGGTCCAGTCCCGCAAAGGGTTCGTCGTACATCACCAGCTCGGGGTCCAGGGCGATGGCACGTGCCAGAGCCACACGCCGCGCCATACCACCGGACACTTCAGAAGGCATCAGGTCACGTGCACCACGCAAACCTACTGCGTTGAGCTTCATCAACACTACGTCCCGGATCAGGTCCTCGGACAGGCTGGTGTGCTCACGCAGGGGAAAGGCGACGTTGTCAAACACACTGATATCCGTAAACAACGCGCCAAACTGGAACAGCATGCCCATCCGGCGACGCGCCAGGTACAGAGCGCTGCGGTCCATGGAGCCTACGTCCAACACACCATCAGACACCTGCTTGCCGTGCAACAGCACCTTGCCCTGCTGGGCGGTGTACTGCCCGCCAATAAGGCGCATGGCGGTCGTCTTGCCACCGCCCGACGCACCCATGAGCGTCGTGACCTTGCCGCGGGGTATGGTGAAAGACACGTCATCCAGGACTACGCGATCGCCGTAACCAAAGCGCACATTCTGGAATTCAACGAGAGTAGTAGAGGATGAGACTGCCATAAAAACAAAAGCCAGCATGTATCTGGCTTTTGGATCATAAAGGATATGGAAAAACTCAGCGGGGCAGTGCGCTAACACCCATCAAGAACTCATCCACCGAACGTGCAGCCTGACGGCCTTCACGAATAGCCCACACCACCAGACTCTGGCCGCGACGCATGTCTCCGGCCACAAATACCTTGGGCACATTGGTGCTGTAACCACCAACCGCTTCGGTACTGGCCTTGGCATTGCCGCGGGCGTCCTTGTCCACGCCGAAAGCTTCCAGCACAGTGGCCACGGGGTTGACGAACCCCATGGCCAGCAGGACCAGGTCTGCCTTCATGACCTTTTCGGTCCCGGCAACCTCGACCAGCTTGCCGTCCTTGAGCTCCACTTGCACCGTCTTGAGGCCGGTGACCTTGCCCTTTTCACCGATGAACTCCTTGGTGGAGATGGAAAACACGCGCTCGCAGCCTTCTTCGTGGCTGGAGCTGGTGCGCAGCTTCAGCGGCCAATAGGGCCAGGTCATGGGGCGGTTCTCCACTTCAGGCGGCTGTGGCATCACTTCAAACTGAGTGACGCTGACCGCACCATGGCGGTTGCTGGTGCCCACACAGTCGGAACCTGTATCACCACCACCGATGACGATGACGTGCTTGCCATCAGCACGCAGCTGGCCCTTGAGCTTGTCGCCCGCATTGACCTTGTTCTGCTGGGGCAGGAATTCCATGGCGAAGTGAATGCCATCCAGATCGCGGCCCGGCACTGGCAGGTCGCGTGATTGCTCTGAGCCACCGGTCAACAATACGGCGTCAAAGTCCTTTTTGAGGTCTTCGGCGGAAATGGCTTCCTTGGCCCAGTTGGTGACCTTGGAATCCTTGGGCATTGCACCGACCAGCACGCTGGTACGGATGGTCACGCCTTCGGCCTTGAGCTGTTCGACACGTCGGTCGATGTGCGACTTCTCCATCTTGAAGTCGGGAATGCCATAGCGCAGCAGTCCGCCAACACGGTCGTTCTTCTCGAACAAGGTCACGTCATGGCCAGCCCGCGCCAGTTGCTGTGCAGCAGCAAGCCCTGCGGGGCCGGAGCCGACCACTGCCACCTTTTTTCCGGTCTTGACTGCGGCAGGCTGAGGGACCACCCAGCCTTCATGCCAAGCACGGTCGATGATGGCGTGCTCAATCGACTTGATGCCCACAGCCTCCTCGTTCACATTCAGCGTACAAGCAGCCTCGCAAGGTGCGGGGCAGATGCGCCCGGTGAATTCGGGGAAATTGTTGGTACTGTGCAGCGTATCAATAGCGGCCTTCCAGTCCCCCCGGTACACCAGATCGTTGAAATCCGGAATGATGTTGTTGACCGGGCAACCATTGTTGCAAAACGGGGTGCCGCAGTCCATGCAGCGCGCAGCCTGCTTGTTGGCCTGGGCATCATCCAGCCCGATGACAAATTCCTTGTAATTCTTGAGCCGCTCGGCAACGGGCTTGTAGCCCTCCTCGATGCGCTCAAACTCCATGAATCCCGTGATCTTTCCCATGCTCACTCCTTGGCGGACCGGTACACGCGTACCGGCCCATTGGCTCTTGAATTGCTGTACGGCGAGGCCTTACTTGGCAGCAACCGCTTGCTTCTTGGCAGACGCAGCAGCTGCCTGGGTGGCCGCGGCGGCTTCCTTGCGCGCATGGATCTCGCCCAGGGCGCGCTTGTATTCGTTGGGGAATACCTTGACGAACTTCACGCGCGCAGCTTCCCAGTTGTCCAGCAGATCGCGGGCGCGTTTGCTGCCTGTCCAACGGTTGTGATCTTCCAGCAGCTTCTTCAGTTGGGCTTCGTCGGTCTCGCCACGGTGCCACACGGCTTTGTCTACGGAGGCTTGTTGCTCGGCTGCTGTCAGAACCTTGTCCAGGCTGACCATGGCGGTATTGCAGCGACTGGCAAATTGACCATCCTCGTCGTACACGTAGGCCACGCCACCGCTCATGCCTGCCGCAAAGTTGCGTCCCGTCTTGCCCAGGACCGCAACCGTACCGCCCGTCATGTACTCACAACCATGGTCGCCGGTACCTTCGACCACCGCAGTGGCACCGGACAGACGCACGGCAAAGCGTTCACCCGCCACGCCGCTGAAGAAGGCCTCACCTGTAGTGGCACCGTACATCACGGTGTTGCCCACAATGGTGTTCTTGATGGCATCGCCACGGAAGTCGATGCTGGGGCGCACCACCACACGGCCACCGGAAAGTCCCTTGCCGGTGTAGTCATTGGCGTCGCCAATCAAGTACATGGTGATGCCCTTGCACAGGAACGCACCAAACGACTGCCCGCCGGTTCCTTCCAACTGGATACGGATGGTGTCGTCGGGCAAACCTTCGGGGTGCACCTTGGTCACCGCACCGGACAGCATGGCGCCGACCGAGCGGTTGACGTTGCGGGCCACTTCCATGAACTGAACGCGCTCACCCTTTTCGATGGCTGGCTTGGACTTGGCGATCAGCACATTGTCCAGTGCCTTTTCCAGACCATGCTCCTGCAATTCCACTTGGAAACGTGGTACATCGGCAGGCACTTGCGGCTGGGCAAACAGGCGGCTGAAATCCAGGCCACTGGCCTTCCAGTGCTCAATACCTTTGCGGGTGTCCAGCAGGTCGGAGCGACCAATCATGTCGTCAAACTTGCGGATGCCCAGCTGGGCCATGATCTGGCGCACTTCTTCAGCAATGAAGAAGAAATAGTTCACCACATGCTCTGGCTTGCCAGAGAACTTCTGGCGCAGCACCGGATCCTGCGTGGCCACGCCCACCGGGCAGGTGTTGAGGTGGCACTTGCGCATCATGATGCAGCCTTCGACCACCAGCGGTGCTGTGGCAAAGCCGAACTCGTCGGCACCTAGCAAGGCGCCGATGGCCACGTCGCGGCCGGTTTTCATCTGACCGTCGGCCTGCACGCGGATGCGGCTGCGCAGGCGGTTGAGCACCAGGGTCTGCTGGGTTTCGGCCAGGCCGATTTCCCAAGGGCTGCCTGCGTGCTTGATGGACGACCAGGGCGATGCTCCGGTACCACCGTCGTGACCGGCGATCACCACGTGATCGCTCTTGCACTTGGCAACGCCGGCTGCAATGGTGCCCACACCGATTTCGGACACGAGCTTCACCGATATAGAGCTGTGCGGTGCCACGTTCTTCAGATCGTGAATTAGCTGCGCCAAGTCTTCGATGGAGTAGATGTCGTGGTGGGGCGGCGGAGAAATCAGTCCAACGCCAGGCACGGAGTGGCGCAGCTTGCCGATGTAATCAGACACTTTGCCGCCAGGCAGCTGACCGCCCTCGCCTGGCTTGGCGCCCTGGGCCATCTTGATCTGGATCTGGTCAGCGCTGGAGAGGTACTCCGCCGTCACGCCAAAGCGGCCCGACGCAACCTGCTTGATGCGCGAGCGCAGAGAGTCGCCGGCTTGCAGTGGCAAGTCTACTTCCACGTTTTCTGCGCCAATCACGCTCTTGAGCGTATCTCCCACCTTGATGGGGATACCCTTGAGCTCGTTGCGGTAACGCGCCGAATCCTCGCCGCCTTCGCCCGTGTTGCTCTTGCCGCCAATGCGGTTCATGGCGACGGCCAGAGTGGCGTGGGCTTCAGTCGAGATGGAGCCCAGAGACATGGCGCCAGTGGCAAATCGCTTGACGATTTCCTTCGCGGATTCAACTTCCTCAACCGGAATGGCCTTGGAAGGATCGATCTTGAACTCGAACAAACCGCGCAGCGTCAGGTGGCGCTTGCTCTGGTCGTTGATGATCTGGGCGTATTCCTTGTAAGTGTTCCAGTTGTTGGCGCGGGTACTATGCTGCAATTTGGCGATTGCATCCGGTGTCCACATGTGCTCTTCACCACGCACGCGCCATGCATATTCGCCGCCGGTTTCCAGCGCGTTGGCCAGTACCGGGCTGTCACCGAATGCGGCGTTGTGCATGCGAATGGCTTCTTCGGCAATTTCGAACACACCAATACCTTCCACACGGCTCGGTGTACCGGTGAAGTACTTGGCAATGGTCTGTGACGACAGGCCAATGGCTTCGAACAACTGCGCGCCACAGTAGCTCATGTAGGTGCTCACGCCCATCTTGGACATGATCTTGGACAGACCCTTGCCCACTGCCTTGACGTAGTTGTAGATGGCCTTCTCGGCGCTCAGGTCACCCGGCAGATCCTTGTGGATGCTGGCCAGTGTTTCCATGGCCAAGTAGGGGTGCACCGCTTCGGCACCGTAACCTGCCAGCACGCCGAAGTGATGCACTTCGCGCGCAGTGCCGGTTTCCACCACCAGACCGGCAGTGGTGCGCAGTCCTTCGCGCACCAGATGCTGGTGAATCGCCGACAGCGCGAGAAGCGCTGGAATGGCGACCTGGGTGGCACTGATGAAACGGTCGCTGATGATCAGGATGTTCTTGCCGCTCTTGATAGCATCGACTGCCTCGGCACAGAGCGAAGCCAGCTTGGCTTCTACACCTTCATGACCCCAGGCCAGCGGGTAGGTGATGTCCAGTGTGTAGCTGCGGAACTTGCCTTGGGTGTAGGTTTCGATGTCGCGCAGCTTGGCCATGTCTTCGAAGTCCAGCACGGGCTGGCTGACTTCAAGGCGCATGGGCGGGTTGACCTGGTTGATATCCAGCAAATTGGGCTTGGGTCCGATGAAGGACACCAGCGACATCACAATCGCCTCGCGAATCGGGTCGATGGGCGGGTTGGTCACCTGGGCGAACAACTGCTTGAAATAGTTGTACAGCGGCTTGTTCTTGTCGGACAGAACAGCCAGCGGGCTGTCATTGCCCATGGAACCAATGGCTTCTTCACCTGCCGTGGCCATGGGGGCAATCAGGAACTTCAAGTCTTCCTGGGTAAAGCCGAATGCCTGCTGGCGGTCCAACAAGGACACGGTGTCGCTGACGCGCTTGGGCTCCACGCCAGCAACCACATCTGCAAACTTGTCGTCTGCGCGCTTCTCGGCAATGGCCACGTCATCCAGCTTGATGCGCAGGTTTTCGATCCATTGCTTGTACGGCTTGCTGTTGGCGAGGTTGGCCTTGAGCTCTTCGTCATCAATCATGCGGCCCTGCTCCAGATCGATCAGGAACATCTTGCCTGGCTGCAAACGCCATTTGCGCACGATCTTGTTTTCGGGCACGGGCAACACCCCCGACTCGGAACCCATGATGACCAAGTCATCATCCGTGATGCAGTAGCGCGAAGGACGCAGACCGTTGCGGTCCAGGGTGGCGCCGATCTGGCGTCCGTCGGTGAACACGATGGATGCTGGGCCATCCCATGGCTCCAGCATCGCGGCGTGGTATTCGTAGAACGCCCGGCGACGTGGGTCCATGGTAGTGTGCTGCTCCCAGGGCTCCGGGATCATCATCATTACGGCTTGGCTGATGGGATAACCTGCCATGGTCAGCAGTTCCAGGCAGTTGTCGAAAGTCGCAGTGTCCGACTGGCCGGCAAAGCTGATCGGATAGAGCTTTTGCAGATCGGGTCCCAGAACCGGGGAGGACATCACGCCTTCACGCGCCTTCATCCAGTTGTAGTTGCCCTTGACGGTGTTGATTTCCCCGTTGTGCGCCACATAGCGGTAGGGGTGAGCCAGCGGCCACTCAGGGAAGGTATTGGTGGAAAAGCGCTGGTGCACCAGACCCAGAGCCGACACGCAGCGCTCGTCTTCCAGGTCCTTGAAGTACACACCGACCTGGTCCGCCAACAGCAGGCCCTTGTAGACCACGGTACGGCTGGACATGCTGGGCACGTAATACTCTTTGCTGTGCTTGAGCTGCAGGTTCTGGATGGCGGCGCTGGCTGTCTTGCGGATCACATACAGCTTGCGCTCCAGTGCATCCTGGACGATGACATCATTGCCACGCCCTATGAAGACCTGCCGAAGGATTGGCTCCTTCTTGCGAACCGTTGGCGACATGGGCATGTCGCGGTTCACAGGCACGTCACGCCAGCCCAGCAGCACCTGGCCTTCGGCCTTGATTGCGCGCTCCATCTCCTGCTCGCAGGCCAGGCGGGATGCATGCTCCTTGGGCAGGAAGATCATGCCCACGCCATACTCGCCCAAAGGCGGCAAGGTGACGCCTTGCGCCAGCATTTCTTCGCGGTACAGCGCATCAGGCAACTGGATCAGAATGCCGGCGCCGTCACCCATCAGCTTGTCTGCCCCAACGGCACCCCGGTGGTCCAGGTTTTCAAGAATCTTGAGCGCGTTCTTGACAATGGCATGGCTCTTTTCGCCGCGTATATGGGCAACGAATCCCACGCCGCAGGCATCGTGCTCTTGATCTGTTGAATACAGACCGTGTTCGGAAAGGTGCTTAACTTCTGCAGCCGTTGTCATGGCGCGCTCCTGAAAATGACAGAGGACGTGAAGCTTAATGCAATGCAACAAAGATGCCAAGAAGAATTAAATAGGGTCAGATTCTATTTTTAAGAATCCGATTCTCTCTCTAGATTAATTGGGGACATATAAAATCCCAATTACCAGACTATGCTACTGTTGCTTTTTTTCTCTTGCTGGCCGCCCTGGCTGCCCTTTGGTGAGACGTCTGGAGGTCTCCTTCTGGAGCTTCTCCACAAACACGGCGTCGCCCAATGCCCAGCCCTTCAAGGTTGAGTCCGTCAGCGTCTGCTGGAGACTACTGGCAATTCCCTCTTGCACCAACGCCCCGTAAGCGGCTTCACGTGCAAACGGGGTATTACCCAGTCCCCAAAACTGTGCGTGCGGTGTAATCACCCGGTCTTGCCTTCTTCCCACGTAATGGCCGTGGCTGGACCACTCGTAGTC
This sequence comes from Rhodoferax sp. GW822-FHT04A08, assembly GCF_058801025.1. Taxonomy (NCBI): domain Bacteria; kingdom Pseudomonadati; phylum Pseudomonadota; class Betaproteobacteria; order Burkholderiales; family Comamonadaceae; genus Rhodoferax; species Rhodoferax sp. GW822-FHT04A08. The sequence goes on along the minus strand of NZ_JBXAMW010000006.1, from coordinate 87,607 downwards.
CGCGGCGGAGGCCGCAATTCCGGCTCTCACCGGATTGGCATCCATATAGACCATGCAAGGAAGAACGTATTTCTCCGGTTGCAAAACCGTGCAGCGGTAGCGCCCATCCCACAAAGTGCCGGTCCTAGCCTGTGCATCGTTGAAATAGCGCACATAGCGGCGACCAATTGACTGCAGCATTTGTGGCAATCCGTCGGCGGCGATCGGTGTCGCAAGCAAATGAAAGTGATTGGGCATCAGCACATAGCCGTGCACGGCCACGTCAAACTCCCGCGCGTACTCCAGCACAAGATTCAGCATGTACTGGTAATCTGAAGGTCGCAGGAATATGGGCTGACCGTTATGCCCTCTTTGGATCACGTGGTGGGGCAAGCCCGGGAAGCTCAAACGGGGCAAGCGTGCCATATCAAACGGTCCCGCAGTACGGTGGCGCCATGCCGCAGGAGCGCACGGTTACTTGGGCGCTTTGGTAACGCGCACTTTGCCGCCCGTCGTCACAATGATTACAGGATCCCCTGCCTCCAGCTTTTCCGTACCTTTGGCTTGCACAATGGCGCGACGCTCGCCCCCTTTGAGCTGCACCAAAATTTCCAACGCATCATCGCGCGTGGCATAGCGCTCAATCATGTTACCGGCCGCAGCTCCCGCCACACCAGCCAGCACACCCAGAACTTGCCCCTCGCGCTGTACACCACTTCCGCTGTAGCCGCCAATGGCTCCCACCACGCCACCAACCACGGCGCCAGCACCAGATTGACTGCCGTCAATGGTGACGGAACGAACCGAAAGAATCACACCGTCTTCCACCTGCGCCATGCGCTGCGCCTCACCACGCTGAACGACATCCGGACTGCTGGAAGCGCAGGCACCCAAGACCGCCGCAATGGCCACAACCACAGCAATACGAATTGCTTTTCTCATCTGGAACTCCACAAACTATTTAGAGGGGACCGCACCATAACGGTTTAAACGGCCATTTCGTTGTCTGCCTGATTGTCTGGCAGGTGTGTAAAGCGGGTGTCAAGCAGGGATTCAATCCCAAATTCCTGCAGGATTGCGCGCAATCTCTGCGCCGCGCTACGTTTCTTTTGGCCGGTATAGCGGGCAAGAATGAGTTCGTTCTTCATGCTGTGCTCCCACCCCACCAGCTCGGTCACCGTCACATGGTAGCCACAGGCCTCCAGATACAGGCAGCGCAACACGTTGGTAATTTGGCTGCCGATCTCACGCGTATGCAAGGGATGGCGCCACAGTTCGGCCAACGGCGTTCGGGACAGTGACAGAGCCTTGCTTTGGTTCAGATGACGGGCAACCTCTGCCTGGCAGCACGGCACCAGGACCATGGCCCGGGCTCGCTTCTGCAACCCAAAGGTAATGGCATCGTCGGTTGCCGTGTCACATGCGTGCAATGCGGTAACCACATCGACGCGGTCGGGCAGTTTGCTGCTCTGGCCCGATTCGGCCACCGTGAGATTGAGAAACGACATGCGGTCAAAGCCCAGTCTGGCTGCCAATTGGGCTGACTTGTCAACCAGCTCCGCTCGTGTCTCTATTCCATAAATGTGTCCAGCCGCATGGACCTTGAAATACAGGTCATACAGAATGAATCCAAGATAGGACTTTCCTGCACCATGGTCCGCCAGACTGAAAGTCTGGTGCTTCTCCGTCTGCAGTTCATCGAGCAGTTTTTCGATGAACTGGAACAGGTGATACACCTGCTTGAGTTTGCGTCTCGAGTCCTGATTGAGTTTGCCCTCACGCGTGAGGATGTGCAATTCCTTGAGCAATTCAATCGACTGCCCCGGCCGCAGTTCCGCCGCCAAAGGATTGACTTCCAGGCCAGCTAAGGACGCCCCTTGGGATGAGCTCTTGCGGGATTGTGGTTTGGTGTGCTTCATGAGGGGTCTTCGTCGGTCGCACGCGCGGCCAAGTCCAGTGCGCCCCAACCGTCAGCGCCTAGGCGTCGCATTGTTTGCATATTGGTTTCGAATATGGCTTCAGGATTCGGGAATGCCGCCACCGCCCTATCCACACTTTCTTCACGCAACAAATGCAGCGTGGGATATGGCGCCCGATTTGTGTAATTGGTGATGTCTTCCGGATCCGTATCGGCAAACTGGTACTTGGGGTGCAAGCTGGCAATTTGCAATACGCCGTCCAGATCCAGATCGACCAGCAATTGATCAGCACGTTGCAGGAGATCATTGAACTCCAGGAAATCAGAAAATCCGTCCGGCGCAATGAGCAACGTCGTGTCCAGAATCGCCGCGTCGGTGTCAACAAGATGCAGCAATTCCCGCTTCAAGTCCGCCAGCAGGCCCTTCGCGCGCGACGCGTGGCTGACGGCATAACGTACCTGCCGTTTTACTTCGACGGATTTGGCAAATGGGCACAGGTTGAGACCAATCACTGCCCGCTGAACCCAGCGGCGCGTGTCCTCCTGCACGGTCTTATCTCTCTCTGAAATTTGAGACATTATGGAAACCTGCTTGGCTGCGCCACTATGAGCTTCGCCAATTCGTCCATCAGGTTGCTGTTGACGCGCTCCGATTCAATGGGAATTGTGAAAACCCCAAAACCCTCTGCATTGGCAACCCGAAACACCAGTTGTGCAGCATCGTGATCTGCGGTGACCATCACGCCTCCTCTCGCCTGGGTTGTGTATTCAAACCGCACGGATAGAAGACTCCTTCGCTCGGGGTGTCTATGCTCTTTGCGCTCATAAGAAACACCGGCTAGATCCAACATCCTTTGCACATTGTCCGCATCCGGCAAGAAGCTGACAATCACCGCTCCACCGACAGGAATGCCCATCTTCGGGATCATTGTCCAACCTATGGAGATCGTGTCAAAAGCTTCCTTATCCCGCAAACTCTTCTTGCGGGCATCCGCGCTGAACTTGACTAACTTCATGGCAGGCCAAGGCGTATTGCCATTCAGAATAAACCGAGGCCCTGTTGGCTCAATAACATTCAATTGCTTGGCCAATTCACGCAAGTAATGCGACACGATTTCGCATGCCGCTTCTGTCTTGACAAAGTTGACAGAAAGGTCACGCGCATTGTCTGAATTCTGATTGGTCAGCTCCGCCGCCTGTGACTTCAATTGATCCAAAAATCCCACAGGGCCTCCACTACGTTTTTCATTTTCTAGATTTCGGTCACGCCACCGTTGGAAGCACACGCCGCCCAGTAAGGCGGTGATGTTCCCTGGAAGCAAAACGATCTGTCATGCCGGCGATGTAGTCTGCCACGCTCCGCTGCAATGCGGGTCCCGCATCCCAGGTTGCGACCGTTTCCAACTGGGACCTCAGCGCGAAACCTGCTTGCATCTCCTGAGGCCTCTCACAATATGCCTCGAACAACTCACGCACCACCGTCTTGGCCTGCTCCATGGTTTGCACGACTTGCGGGTGCCGATATAGATGCGCAAACAAGAAGTGCTTGAGTTGTGAAGACCGGGTTTGCATATCCAAGTCAAACTTCACCAAGGAGCCACTTTGCCGCACATCTGCAAGCTGTTGTACGCCTGCCTTTTCAATGGCTTCTGAAGTAGCATCAATCACGTCAAACACTTGGGCGCTCAACATCAAGCGGATGCTCTCGTACACCAATCGGCGCTTTTGATTGGGTTGCCGCAAGTGGGCATGTGCAATCTGGGCCTGTTCGCAATATTCCAGAAAAAGCGGTACGTCTTGTAACTGCTCCAAAGTGATCAATCCAGAGCGAATCCCATCATCTATGTCATGGGCGTTGTACGCAATTTCATCAGCCAGATTGCATAGCTGCGCCTCAAGACTGGGGCGCGCACCGGTCAAAAAACGTTGCCCCACCCCGCCCAGGCCATCGGGGTAGCTGTGATCAGCGGCTTCCAGCAAGGTAGCGTTGACGCGCGAGCAATGCTTGAGTATCCCTTCACGTGTTTCAAAAGTCAGGTTTAGTCCGTCAAATTGCGGGTACCTTTCTTCCAGCAAGTCCACCACGCGCAAGCTTTGCAGGTTGTGTTCAAAGCCACCGAATTCAGTCATGCACTCATGCAACGCATCCTGGCCCGCATGACCAAAAGGTGTATGTCCTAAATCATGCGCCAGGGCTATGGCCTCCACCAGATCTTCATTCAGATGAAGCGAGCGGGCAATGCTACGACCGAGTTGCGCCACCTCCAGCGAGTGGGTAAGCCGTGTTCGAAAAAGATCGCCTTCATGGTTAAGAAACACTTGTGTCTTGTAAACCAGTCGCCTGAACGCAGTGGAATGCACAATGCGGTCCCGATCTCGCTGGTAGTCCGTTCTCGTGGGCGCCTTGGTCTCAGGAATACGCCGTCCGCGGGTCTGTGATGGATCACACGCATACGGCGCGAGACCGGTTGCCACCGAAGAAGATTGATCTAGTGTGTGCAGCATGCATCGATCACTTCGCGCACCATTGCATCTGGCGCACCACGCACACAGGCTCTTGAAGGCCCGTCAATCAGCACGAACTTGATTTCGCCGGCATCCGACTTTTTATCCAGACGCATAAGCTGCAGATAGCGCCCGGCGTTGTCCGCAGCATCCAATATTGGCCCCACAACTGGTAAACCGGCACGAACAACCAGCGCCGTCAGCCGCACGACAAAGCTCTCATCAACCAATCCCAGCCGCCTGGATAGCTCTGCCGCCATAACCATGCCGCAACCGACAGCCTCACCGTGCAGCCACGCGCCATAACCCATGCCGGCTTCAATGGCGTGACCAAACGTATGTCCAAAATTCAGAATTGCACGCAGACCGCCCTCACGCTCATCCTGTGCAACTACCCATGCCTTGATTTCGCAACTACGCCGCACAGCGTGGGTCACCGCATCCACATCGCGCGCCATCAGCAGATCCATGTTCTGCTCCAGCCATTCCATGAAGCCCATATCCGAGATCGGACCGTATTTAATGACCTCCGCCAGACCCGCACTCATTTCCCGGGCAGGAAGTGTCTTCAAGGTGTCCAGATCGCAAATCACCCGTAACGGCTGGTAGAACGCTCCAATCATGTTTTTGCCTAGGGGGTGATTGATGCCGGTTTTCCCACCCACCGAAGAATCCACCTGTGAGAGCAAGGTGGTTGGCACTTGAACAAAGGGTACGCCGCGCATGAAACTTGCGGCTGCGAATCCGGTCATGTCGCCGACGACGCCACCGCCAAGTGCCACAAGCAGGCACTTGCGATCGCAGCCGTTTTCTAAAAGCGCATCAAATATCAGGTTCAAGGTCTGCCAGCTCTTGTGCGCTTCGCCATCGGGCAACGACAAGGTAATGACCTTGGGAAATTTCGCACGCAGCAACTCTTCCAATTGCCTTGCATAAAGCGGAGCAACCGTCTCGTTGGAGACGATCAGTACCGAGGTGGCCCGTGGAAGCGCCTCCCACATGGTTTTTTCAACCATGAGATGGGAACCAATATGGATGTCGTAACTGCGCTCCGCCAAATCAATGGCGACTGTTTGGAAATTTGGCTTGCTCATAGCTCAAGTTTAGAGCTTTTGCAAAAGCTCCCTCCGGCGCAGATTTAGGGCTGTTGACCCGCGCCAGATAGCTCCAATTGCATCACGATCATGTTGACCAGCGTAGAAACAGAGGGTCGACCAGTCTCCAACACGAAATGCGCCACCTCCCGATACAGCGGATCACGTTCGGTATACAGGGTCTTGAGTTTGTGCATGGGATCTGCCACCTGTAGCAAGGGGCGGTTGGAGTCATGCCGCAAGCGGCGAAAAAGCTCTTCCGGTGTCGATTTGAGATACACCACCTGCCCGCGCTCACGCAAATGTTGCCGATTCTCAGGACGAAGCACCGCCCCGCCACCGGTCGACAATACTTTATCTGCGCCTTGAGTCAAGGTATCCAGGACATCCTGCTCAATGTCGCGAAAACGTGCTTCGCCTTCACGCTCGAAAAACTCACGAATGGAGCATCCGATGCGGGCCTCGATCTCGTGGTCCGAATCCACAAAAGGAAGCTGGAGACGCCGGGCCAGCTGCCGCCCTACGGTGGTCTTCCCGGAACCGGGAAGACCGACTAACGCAATCACTCGCAAGCCTAAATCAATAAGGTGAGGGTGGCAATATGCAAGCAGTCACAGTACCACTACTGTCCACAGTCATATCGACTGTGTTGGCTGGCAATCGGAATATCAAAGCACTACCAGACTCAGTGGTGCTTGAGTTCGCTACAGTTGCAGTAATTTTGTCAACAATCCAAATAGCAGACGCCTTTAAGTACGTAAGACTAAAGGATGCGGAACCATTTGAATTGGTTTGAACAGAAGAAGGTATCGCACCTCCCATTGAGTTTTGAGGGGTTAAAAGACCATCAGATTTACCTGCAGTTGGCGCTGGCAAAGCATTTGATGCTGGGCACTGTCCCGTCGTGTTAACAGTAATTGGTGACCGAACGCCGTCTTCACCAGCATCAAGCGACCCGTTACCATTAGCATCCTCTGAACAATAAGTTCCGGTCACTGTACAGAAAGAGCCCGTACTAAAAGCCACTGGCCTGGCGCGCAATGTAACTGTTGCATTTGACACCGGATTATTGTTTGAATCCGTTACCTGAACTGCATAGTCTTGAATATATAACGTCTTATCCGATGACTCTCTCAACACGGAGGCTGCACCAAATGAAACAGAAAAAGCCTGACCTCCAATCGTGAGTGCTACTGGAGCACTGGATGAACCAGATCCAGTTTGTACACTTGTATTTTGTATCTGCGCTGAGACTGTAATGCCGTTTTGGACGGTTGCCGAAGTACCTGAGTAGAAATCCGCATACGCAAATCCAGTCCCGTCTGTCAATTGATAGGCCGGCGTAAGGTATTCGCCTGCATTCGGCCCTCCCGTGAAGGAGAACAAGATAGGGACATTGGCGACACCTTGCCCATTGTATTTTGCTTGGGCAACTATCCTTGTACTTGGCGTCGAGGTGCTAGTTGCCAATGGCAGCGTAGTGGGACTAGCTGTCAAAATAACCTGATTCGCAGAAGAAGCGGGCGGGGAAGCGTACAGCACCAATGTCGCAATGTGTGTGCCATCAGAAATCGTAATATCTGACCTGCCTCCGGTGGTTGCCGTCAGGTTGGCGGTGTAGGTGCCCCCATTCACCGTAACACCACTGAAAGTTCCGCGTGTCGCACTGAAATTCAGTGTGGAACCTGATGCAGCAGAGACAACAATTTGTTGCGCAACCCCTGTAACAAATACAGAATTATTAGGCGGTGAAGTTACTACAATACTCGCCCCACCCGTAACCGTAAATGCAAAAGACTTTGCATTTCCAAGCGAGGTAATATTTACGCTAGCAGATCCAGGAGCTAAACCAGTTACGGAAACAGTAGCCAATCCGTTAGCATTGGTCGTTGCAGTAACAGCGCCTAAACTCAATACACTACTATCTGTGACGGCAAAGGTAACCGTTTTATTGGCAACTGCCGCCCCTTTTGCGTCTGTCACAACTGCATTCAAAGTGAAGGCACCGCCACCAACAACTAATGCACTTCCAGCTGGGCTGGTTACTGTTAACTTTGCACCGTTGACCTGAACTTGCAATGTCGCAGCACTAGCGGAGCAACCAGAGCAACTTGCAGTCACTGTTGCTATTCTGGTCGACAAGTCCGCATTGTTTGCAGTCAATGTAACAGTTGTAGTTCCAGTTGTGGCATCTGTTGTAACCACTGATGCACTCAAAACCGAATTTCCTGTAGATGCCAGCCCGATGGTCGCACCTTTGACTAAGCCATTTGACGAGTCCAATGCACGTACTGTCAAAGTAATTGTGGACGTGCCGTCGGCGTCTAGAGTCAACGGATTTGGCGCTGTGAGCAAAATGCTCGCGACAGAAGAAGTTGCAGTAGTGGTTGACGTGGATGTTGTTGGCGAGCTTGCATTTCCGCCGCCACCTCCACAAGCTACCAGCACAGCAGCCAGCAAGACCCCGGCTATTGACTTAAATATTGACATCGTGAGTGCCCTGTTCATTTCATAAGTATTCAATTTGACGCACTTCTATCAGCCAAAACTCTAGGTGTAATGAAAACAAGCATTTCCTTCTTGTTGGAGCCCTTGGTCGTTCTCTTGAACAAGGCACCCACAAATGGCAGATCGCCAAAGAAGGGAACCTTGTCCACAACATCGCTTGAGTCTTCAGTAAAGATACCACCGATCACGATGGTTCCGCCATTTTCAATCAATGCCTGAGTCTGGATGTGCTTGGTATCAATGGCATAACCACCAGGTGTCAGTTGACCCACCGTGTCCTTGTTGACGTCCAATGTCAGGATAATGCTGCCCTCCGGGGTAATCTGGGGCGTGACCTCCAGCTTCAAGTTGGCCTTGCGGAACTGAATACTCGTGGCGCCACTTGAAGATGCCACTTGGTAGGGCAATTCAGTACCTTGCTCGATAAGCGCTTTGGTTTGGTCGGCCGTCACTACACGGGGGCTGGAAATAACCTTGCCCTTACCGTCGGACTCCATGGCCGAGATTTCAAGGTTCAGGAACCGATTGGCGGATGCATTGAAAATGGACAGAGCGAAGGTGCCAGCCGCCGTACCAGTCACCGGCAAATTCACTGCGCTCGCCGTCTGGTCAACCGTACCACCGGCACCGCTGGAAGCCACAGCATTACTGTAACTGGTACCAAATGCGATTCGGTCACTGCCATTGAGTTGATAGCCACCGTCGCCACCGTTTTGGGCACGCAGATCAGAGCCACCTAGACGAACACCGAGAGCTTTGCTGAATGTGTCGGAAGCCTCCACAATCCTCGCCTCAATCACCACTTGGCGTACAGCAACGTCCAGCTTGGTAATCAAATCCTGAACCTGCTCGAGACGGCTGGGAATATCGGTGACGAATAATTGATTTGTACGGGGTTCCGCAATAACGCTTCCCCTGGAACTCAAAATCCGCGCAGAAACGGAACCCGATGCAACTGCCCCTGCACCACTAATCTGCGTAGCAATATCGGCTGCCTTGGCAAAGTTGATTTGGAACGACTGCGTCTTCACCGGTTCCAGATTCTGAACTGCAGTCATGGACTCCAGATCCAGCTTTTCCTTGGCGGCAATTTCATCCTTTGGAGCAACCCAGATCACGTTACCACTCTTGCGCATGCCCAAATTTTTGGCTTGCAAGATGATGTCCAGTGCCTGATCCCAAGGAACATCCTGCAAACGCAACGTCACTGATCCGTTCACACTGTCCGAAGTAACAATGTTGAAGTTGGTGAAGTCGGCTATGACCTGCAGCAGCGAACGCACTTCGATACTCTGGAAATTCAGGGACAGCTTCTGACCGTTATAACCAATACCTTGGGTCAACTTCTTGGGGTCTACCTTAACCTCTTTGACCTCAACTACGAACTGTTCATCGTTTTGATAGGCCGAGTGCTCCCAAAGCCCTTGCGGCTCAATGACCATACGCACCCGGTCCCCGACTTGCGTAGTGGTAACCGTTTTGACGGGGGTACCAAAGTCGCCAACATCCATGCGACGACGCAGCCCTTCGGAGAGCGATGTCTTCATGAATTCAACAACCAATGCCTTGCCTTGCTGACGAATGTCCACCCCCACATTGCTGTTGGGCAAAGTGACAACCACGCGACCGGAACCATCTGCCGAGCGGCGGAAGTCCACATCCTTCAATGCCTGTACATCGCGTGTACGGTTTTCTGCAAATGTAGAGGTCGCTGTAGCGCTCTTTGCGCTGGCACTGCTGGGGTCCAGCACGACCAACAAAGATTTGCCCTTGATTTCCGCCTTGTATGTCGTTGCCTGTTTCAAATTCAGAACCACACGGGTTCTCTCACCAGCCTGCACAACGCTGACAGACTTCAGATTGCCCTCATTGACCTCAATGGAAGATCGACCCATTGCATTGGTGATCCCAGGAAAGTCCAACGCAATGCGAGCGGGCGACTGAATGGTAAAACCCGTAGGAACTGAGTCGAGCGCCTTTGACAAGTCGATTCGCACATACTCCACCCCGCTTTGCATGGAGCCGGTCACCGATTCAATTGCGTTCTGAGCCCAGCACAAAGGAGCAAGCGTCATCAAGGACAGTGCAAAGAAGATACGACGCCACATGTAAGACCCTAACCCAAAATTATTGATATTCATTTGGACCTCTCCTGCAACTGGAGCGTTGCAACGCGTTCAATCCATTCGCCAACCGCATCCTGCACGATTTCCCGAAGAGTGACCTCTGTTTCCGTGATTTTTGTAACACGACCAAAATTCAGTCCCAAATAGTTTCCAAGTTTGACTTGATACAGCAAGTTGTCGACTTTAACCAAGGCAACCGGCTGCCCAGCCTTGATGATGCTTCCAACCAATGCCATGGAGTCCAAAGGAAAGGCCTCCAATGCTTCTTTACGCCGGGCCAGCTCAGGTGCGACAAGGCTCGCATTGGTGGAAGACTGTGATGAGTCCCGTTTGAGTGCCTGCGTGAGCTTCAGATTGCTGAACGGATCCACCGCCGTCGTATTGGCATATGGTTCAGGTATGAACTGCTTAGGCGGCTGAATGGGGGGAACATGTGGCTTGGTCTGATTGTGCTCCTGCACCATCCAGGCTCGAACATCATCTTCTTTGGACGAACCACAGCCTACCAGTGCAAACCCGGCAATTAACAACAAAGTAATATGAGCGTGCTTCATTTTTTCTTGGGCCCTGAAGCGTTTCTCTGCGCCTTAACCTCATCATCATCAAGGTATCGGAAGGTTTTGGCCGTGGAGTCCATCGCAAGCGCCCCATCCGCCTTGGGGGAAATCGTCAGATTGTTCAGCGTAACAATGCGGGACAAATTGGCAATATCCGAAGCGAATGCGCCTATATCGTGGTACCTGCCCGTCACTTTCAGAGCAATCGGCAGCTCAGCGTAATACTCCTTCACGGCCACCTGACCAGGGCGGAACAGATCAAACTGGAGGCTGCGGCCCAACCCGGCCTGGTTGATATCGGACAGCAAAGCATCCATTTCCGCCTTGCTGGGCAACTGCTTTTCGAGCTGCGTCACATACTGCTGCACCTGTTCGCGCTGCTTCTTCAGCACATCAAGATTGACCGCCTTAGCCAACTTGACTTTGTAATCTTCACGAAGCTTGACCTCTTTAGCTTGCTCTTCTTGCAACGCATCTTGCGAGCCACTCAGCCATACGAACCACAAAACAACCAGCACCACCAATGTTGTTACGCAAAAAAGCGCATACCGCGGAATGGAAGGCCAAACGGACGGATCGCGAGGGTCCAAATTGGAAAACTGGCTCTTCAGATTGTCCTGAAACGCCTGAAAGTCAATCGAAGGTAATGATTTGGTAGCCATGGCTTTATGCTATTTCTTCACAGGAGAAGAAGCTGCCGCCGCTGGCGCAGATGCGCCGGCAGCAGGCGCTACCGCCTTTTCTGCTTCGCTCGAACGCATGAGGCGCACCTTGATAACAAAATTGGACACTCGCTTTTGTTCTTTGGTCGGAAGCGTGATACTTCCAGCCACAATTTCAATCAATTCAGGCTTGCTGAACCAAGGCGTATTGCTTCCCAGATTGCGTAACAGTTCCGCTACGCGTTCGTTGGACTGCGCCGTACCGGTCAATGTGACCGACTGGTCCACCTGAACCATTTTGGACACAAAAATTCCGTCAGGAAGTTGTTTTACCAACTCGGTCAACAAGTGAACCGGCAAATTGCGGTCAGACTGCAGATCCTCAACCGCCTGTTGGCGCGCCTTCAACGCAGCGATTTCCCCCTCTAAGCCGGCGATCTCCTTGATCTGCCCTTCCAGTTTGGTAATTTCACTCGCAATGATTTGATTTGAATTTTGCTGCGCAGATATCTCGGACTCGTACCAAAGGAAAATGGCACCTGCAATCAGCCCACCCAACAAGGCTGATCCAGCCAATGAAACATTGAATATGTCGCGCCGCCGTTTACGCGCGGCCTCCCTGTGCGGAAGCAGGTTAATCAGAATCACTGGGTAAACCTCCGCAAGGCCAGGCCACAGGCGGTCAGATAGGACGGCGCCTCACGGGTCATTTTCTTGAGACGCACGCCACTTCCTATTTCCATTCCATCAAATGGATTCAAAAGTGTGCACGGAAAGGATGTGTGCTGGGTCACTGCTGCAGTCAATCCAGGCAATGCCGCAGAGCCACCCGCCAGCATGATGTAGTCCACCTTGTTGTGTGGCGTGCTGGTAAAGAAAAATTGCAATGCCCGCCCCAATTCTTGAACCATCGTCTCAATAAACGGATTCAGTACAGCAGACTCATAGTCCTCGGGTAGCTCGCCACTGCGCTTCTTGGCCTCGGCCTCTTCCGCAGAAAAACCATACTGCCTCACAATTTGTTGCGTGAGCTGCGCGCCACCAAAGGCTTGGTCTCGGTCGTACAGCACGTCTTCATCACGCATAACTTGCATGCTGGTGGTAAGCGACCCCAACTCAAACAATGCCACGATCTGGCCCTTACCTTGATCAGGAAGGTTCTCAATCAGTCGATTGGTTGCCATCCGTGACGCATAGGATTCCACATCAACCACGACGGCAGTCAATCCGGCTGCCTCTGCCAGCCCCTGTACGTCCTGCACCTTTTCGCGCCGAGATGCTGCAATGAGGACCTCTACATCGCCGGCTGAAGTTGAACTGGGCCCCATGACGCAAAAGTCCAGGCTGACCTCATCCAGCGGAAAGGGAATGTACTGGTTGGCTTCCGTTTCAACCTGCAATTCGAGGTCAGAGTCAGACATGCCTCCAGGAAGAATGATCTTCTTGGTAATTACCGCAGAGGGTGGCAATGCCATAGCCACGTTGCGGGTCTTGGTGCCGCTCTTCTTGACCAGTCGCCTGATGGCGTCCGCAACTTCGTCGAACTTTTCGATATTGCCGTCGGCGATCCAGCCTCGCTCCAGAGGCTCAATGGCACATCGTTCCAATACCAGGTTGCCCGCCTTGTCACGACCCAATTCGACCAGTTTCACACCAGACGTGCTTACGTCAAGCCCGATCAAAGGCGCAGGTTGACGACTAAAAAGCGACCCCAATGAGATCAAAACTGTCCCCTGAAACAGACCAGCTACATGCCAGTCCTACTTAAGAATTCACTTCAATGCTATCAGCAAGCCCGTTGTCCGGCAAAGGTTTTTTAATTCTGACCTCCGGTCGAGCGTTGTCAAAAGCAGACGATATATACAGGTATCTCCCAAAAAATGAACATTCATCAGGTGCTTTGCGGCGCCCATGCCAAGATACCGGTCGACCCGCGCCTGAACTTTACATGCATTTTTATAATGTGACGGCGACAACCCACCTTCTTTTATGCCCTCCACCTCCCCACCTTCCGAACCGTCCAAGGCGGCATCCCCTGCGAAAAAGAAAACCATGCATTGGGGGTTGAAGGTGCTGCTGTGGGCATCCGGCTTGGGTCTCGCTGCCGTGCTCAGCGGTTTGATCGTGTTGGCCATTGCGTTGTCAGTCGCTTTTCCCAACCTGCCGGACATTTCTGATCTGTCGGACTATCGTCCCAAACTGCCATTGCGAATCTACTCGGCGGAAGGTGACCTGCTCGGGGAATTTGGAGAAGAACGGCGCAATCTGACCCCCATCAAGGACATCCCCAAGGTCATGTCCAACGCAGTTCTGGCCATTGAAGACGCCCGCTTCTACCAACACGGCGGTGTCGATTACATGGGCGTGATCCGCGCTGGCTTGGCCAACGTCGGACGGGCGAAGAGCCAAGGCGCGTCAACCATCACCATGCAGGTGGCGCGCAATGTCTATCTTTCCTCGGAGAAGACTTTCACCCGCAAGATTTACGAAATTCTGCTCACCTTCAAGCTGGAACACATGCTCAGCAAGGACCAGATTCTGGAAATCTACATGAACCAGATCTTCCTGGGGAACCGTGCCTACGGCTTTGCGGCTGCGTCGGAAACCTACTTTGGCAAGCCACTGAAAGACATAACCATCGCCGAGGCAGCCATGCTGGCCGGACTGCCTAAGGCACCGTCCGCCTACAACCCCATCAGCAATCCACGGCGTGCTCGTTCACGCCAGCTCTACATCATTGACCGGATGCTGGAGAACGGCTTCATTACGCAAGCGGAAGCCGAAGCCGCCAAAGCGCAGGAAATCAAGGTCAAAAGCGGGGCCGACAGCAACAAGATCCACGCCGAGTACATCGCCGAAATGGTGCGCCAGCTCATGTACAACCAGTATGGCGATGAGACCTACACCCGCGGCCTCAACGTTCAAACGACCATCCATTCCGACGAGCAGGACGCCGCCTACAAGGCGCTACGCAAAGGCATCATGGACTTTGAGCGTCGCCAGATCTATCGTGGCCCGGAAAAGTTCATCACCCTTCCCACAACGCAGCAGGACATCGAAGACGCCGTAGATGACGCGCTGGACGAACATCCCGACAACGGCGACGTCATGTCGGCCGTAGTCATTGAAGCGGACCCCAAACACATCAAAGCCATGCGCACGGCAGGTGAAACCCTGGAAATCACGGGGGATGGCCTCAAACCCGCGCAGTCCGGCCTTTCCGACAAGGCGCCGCCCAATATCAAGTTGCGCCCCGGCGCTGTGATCCGCGTGGCGAAAACTGCCAAAGGCGGCTGGGAAATCACCCAACTACCCGAAGTGGAAGGTGCGTTTGTAGCCGTAGACCCCCGGGACGGCTCTATCCGTGCGCTTGTAGGCGGCTTTGACTTTGCCAAGAACAAGTTCAACCACGTAACCCAGGCTTGGCGTCAGCCAGGCTCCAGCTTCAAACCGTTCATTTACTCCGCGGCGCTGGAAAAGGGTTTCACGCCTTCCACGGTCATCAACGATGCACCGTTGTTTTTCGATGCAGGAACAACCGGCGGCCAACCCTGGGAGCCCAAGAACTACGATGGGACCTTTGAAGGGCCCATGACGCTACGCCGTGCACTGGCAAAGTCCAAGAACATGGTCTCCATCCAGATTCTGCAGTCCATTGGCACCCAATACGCGCAAGAGTGGATCACCAACTTCGGTTTTGATGCGGACAAGCATCCGCCCTACCTGACCATGGCGCTGGGCGCGGGCTCGGTCACCCCCATGCAGATGGCTGGGGCCTATTCAGTCTTTGCCAACGGTGGCTACCGGGTCAACCCCTGGCTGGTAACCAAAATCAGTGAGCAGCGCGGCAAGGTTCTGGTGAACACCCCCCCGGTGGTTCTGGATGAGTCACAGCGCACCATAGAAGCGCGCAATGCGTTCCTGATGACCAGTCTCCTGCAGGAAGTCACCCGTTCCGGTACCGCAGCACGCGCGCAGGCCACCTTGAAACGACCCGATATCTACGGAAAGACCGGCACCACCAACGACTCCATGGACGCTTGGTTTGCCGGCTACCAGGCCACCATCACGGCCGTAACCTGGATTGGCTACGACACACCACGCAAGTTGGGCGACCGGGAAACCGGCGGCGGCTTGAGCCTGCCCGTGTGGATCTCTTTCATGGAGACCGCCCTCAAAGGTGTGCCCGTGATGGAGCCGACTGCGCCCGAAGGCATCACACGGGTGGGCGGCGAGTGGTACTTTGAAGAATTCGCCAAAGGCAATGGCGTGTCCGGCCTCAATGCAGGAGAGAAGTCAGAGCCTGCTCAGGTCCCTACCGATGAAAAGAAGAAGATCATTGATCTGTTCAAGAACTGATCAGGCGGTGAATTCCAGCTTCTGGCCAGACTGGACACTGGCCTGACGCGACAACTGTGCGAAGAACTCGCCTTGCCCCTTGGTGTCCTGCCATTGGTCATCCAGCCACCGGTAGTGGTAGCCACCCGCCTTTGCCGCCATCCATATTTCATGCAATGGCTTTTGCAAATTGATGACAATCTGGCTCCTGTTGGCAAAGGTCATCGTCACCATGCCACCCACGCGCTGGTTGTCGATATCTGCATCGCCTTCGTCGTTCATGCGATCACAACATTCCTCCACGGCTTTGAGCAGGGCTTCGGCTTGATCCAGGAATTCGAGGTCAGTCATTACAATTTGGCGATGTTGAAAGCAAAGCAAATTCTAGCCACCCTGATAGTCCTTGGTGTGTGCATGTTGAATCTGGCGGGTTGCGGGCAGACCGGCCCTTTGTATTTGCCCACACCACCAGCGGCCTCGACGGCCAAATAAACAGCGGCTACGACCGCTGCAAGCGGCGCAACAAACGCCAGCCGAGCAACACCGACAGTACCGCCGCATATACCGCCACTTCGGCAAAGTTGTTTTTGCCCGCACGCATCCAGAAGAAATGCAGTATGGCCAATCCGGCCACGCAATAGGCCGCACGATGCAGCACTTGCCAACGCCTGGCCCCAATGGCCTTGATGGCGCGATTGAAGGAAGTCAATGCCAATGGCGTGAGCAACACAAATGCGCTGAAACCCACCAATATGAAGGGACGCTTGGCTATGTCCTTGGCGATATCGAGCAGCTCAAAGCCCATATCGAACCAGGCGTAGGCCAGCAGATGCAACAACGCGTAGAAATACACAAACAGCCCCGCCATGCGTCGCATGCGGGCCAAGCCCGTCACGCCTGAAACGGTACGTAACGGCGTGACAGCCAGCACAACGCACAGGGCACGCAAGGTCCAGTCTCCTGTTGCCCGCACCAAGGCCTCAGCAGGATTTGCTCCCAATTGGTCTGCAACGGCGCCCCAAACCAGCCACGCAACAGGCAGGACGGACACCACAAACCAGACAGGCTTGGCCACAGCGCTGGAAAGCCAGCGGTTCAGCATGACACGCATGAACAGACTCAGTAGTACTTTTTCAGGTCCATGCCGGCATACAGCTGACCCACTTGTGCCTCATAACCATTGAACATCAACGTCTTGCGCTTCTTGGCAAACAGTCCGTCTTCTCCGATACGGCGCTCCGTGGCTTGGCTCCAGCGCGGATGATCCACAGTCGGATTGACGTTGGAGTAGAAGCCGTATTCATTGGCCGCTGCCTTGTTCCAGGCAGTACCGGGCTGCTTTTCAACAAAACGGATCTTCACGATGCTCTTGCCGCTCTTGAAGCCGTATTTCCAGGGCACCACCGCACGTACCGGCGCACCGCTCTGGTTGGGCAGCACTTCGCCGTACATACCGAAGGTGAGAAGCGTTAGCGGATGCATGGCCTCGTCCAGACGCAGTCCTTCCGCATAGGGCCAATCCAGAATCCGTGAGCCCACAAACGGCATGGTTTTGGGGTCGGCCAGACTGATGAATTCCACGTATTTGGCACTCCCCAATGGCTCCACCTTGCGAATCAACTCCGCCAGAGAATAGCCAATCCACGGGATGACCATGGACCATCCCTCCACGCAACGTAGACGATAGATGCGCTCCTCCAGCGGGCTGAGCTTGAGCAAGTCTTCCAGCGCAAACTTGCCCGGTTTCTTGATAAGGCCTTCCACTTCCACCGTCCAGGGCGCGGTCTTGAGCGTGTGTGCATTGGCAGCGGGGTCGGATTTGTCCGTGCCGAATTCGTAAAAGTTGTTGTACCCGCTGGCGTCCTTGTAGGGCGTAACCTTTTCCATGGTCAGAGCCCCTTCTACCTTGGATGCCTGGGTATTCAGTGCAGCCAATTTGCCCGGTCGACTGCCCCAGGCCGAATCCGCAAACGCTTCACGCGCGGTCCACGACGCCAGCCCCGCGCCTGCAGCCCACGCGGCAGCACCCTTGAGCAGTTCGCGTCTACGTGCATAGATTGCCTGGGGCGTGATTTCACTCGCTACGAGGTGATTGAAACCATTGTCTTGAGATTTGATGAGCATGGAGAAAAGTCCTTGTTTCGCGTTGGTCTGACAATGGCGTCGCTTCTTACAGCTTTCCCCAATTTCATGGGCCCTAGGCAAACCGGTGCGCCAAGCTAACACAAGCGGAAAAAGTCATCCTCCGCCCAGGTTATTTCACAAAAGAAAAGGCGGACTCCTTTCGGAGCCCGCCTTTTCAGACAATCTATGCAGGTCAGCGCTCATAGGCGCATAACCTGCAGCAGGATTAACGCAGTCCGGCGATGTAGTCGCTTACGGCCTTGATTTCGCGGTCATTCATCTTCGCTGCAACGCCCGACATCTGGGCGCTGTTCTTGCGAACACCATCACGGAACGCAGTCAGCTGAGCCACGGCGTAGTCCGCATGCTGGCCGGCCAGACGTGGGAACTGTGCAGGAATACCGGCGCCATTGGGGCTGTGGCAGCCAGCACAAGCAGGAACCTGGCGATCGGCAATACCACCGCGGTAGATGCGCTCGCCCAACGTGACCAAGTCCTTTTCCTTGGAGAAGCCAGGCTTGGACGCCTTGGTTGTCACCCAGTAGGCAATGTTCTTCATGTCTTCTTCGGACAGAGCCGATGCCATGCCCTTCATGACGGCGTTGGCACGCTTGTCGGACTTGAATTCGGTCAATTGCTTGACGATGTATTCAGGATGCTGTTGCGCCAGCTTTGGATATGTGGGTGTGCCGGAATTGCCATCAGCACCGTGGCAGGCGGCGCAAACGGCGCCGAAGCTCGCTTCACCCTTAGCCAAGTCCGGCTTGAATTTGGCAGGTGCAGCCTCAGTGGCCACAGCTGAGAAAGAGGATGCGGCAACAAAGCCAGCGATGAGCAAATGGGCAATCAACTTCATAGTGGGGTGGTTTCTGAGAAGCAAAACTGCTCGCATTCTACAATGCGGCTTCGGGTTTACCTTATCGATCAATGACCACCCCTCCAAACCCAAGCCGCTCCGCTGGCACCGCCCCCCCTCAAACACCTCTAGAAAAGTCTGCGGCTGCGGTAGCCATGGGCTGGTTGCATACCGCCAAATTCCTGACGACAGCGCCCCAATTGCACTTCCTGCCCGCGCTGGATGTGCCGGAAATCGCATTTGTGGGTCGATCCAACGCAGGCAAGTCCACCTGCATCAATACCTTGACGCAGCAGAAGCAATTGGCCTTTGCTTCGAAAAAGCCGGGGCGCACCCAGCACATCAACCTGTTCTCGCTAGGCAAGCAGGGTGTGATGGATGCGGTGCTGACCGATCTCCCCGGCTATGGCTATGCAGCCGTGCCCAAGCAGGACAAGATCCGTTGGCAGCAGGTCATGGCCAACTATCTGGTTTCGCGCAAGAATCTGATGGGTATCGTGCTGATGTGCGACCCCCGCCATGGCATGACCGAGCTGGACGAAGTGCTGCTGGAAGTCATCCGTCCGCGCGTGGAAGAGGGACTGAAGTTCCTGATCGTCCTGACCAAGGCCGACAAACTGACCCGCACCGAGGCTGCCAAAGTGCTCTCCATTACCAAGCTGCAAGCGGGCGGAGGAGAAGTCAAGCTGTTCTCAGCCACCAAGCGCCAGGGCATAGAAGACGTGGCACAACTGCTATGGCAATGGGCCCACCCCAAGGCGCCTAGTACGGAGGCAGCTCCCCCGCCGGCCGATCCTTGAACCGCTTGTGTACCCAGTAATACTGGGCGGGCATGGTGTCTATATAGGCTTGCAACCGCTGATTCATCAGCGCGGTGTCGGCCGTTGCGTCCGCCGTTGGGAAACCGACCCACGCCGGCAATATCTCGATGTCATAGCCTTGCGGTGTCATTCGGGCCAACACCGGAACCACCTTGGCCCGGCTTAGCCTGGCAAAGCGCGACAAGGATGGAACGGTTGCCGCCGGCACGCCATAAAAAGGCACAAACACCGAGTCCTCTGGCCCGAAATTCATGTCCGGCAGCAAATAGAGCGGGTCACCTGCCTTGAGCGCCGCCACGATGGGTTTGACGCCATCGATGCGACCAAACAGACGCGCGTTCCCAAAGCGTTTGCGCCCTTGCAATATCCAGGTATCCGCTACTGTATTGGCCTGATTGGTATAGATGGTGGTGAAGTGACGAGGCAATTGCCGCGTAATGGCTGTCCAGCCAGCATCCAGTCCGACAAAGTGCGGAGCAAAAATAACCGTGGGCATTTCGCCTAGCAGTTCTTCGGTGTGGCCGATGATGCGCAGGCGCTTGTCCAGCCGAGACTCCTCACCGTGCCAGAGCCAGCCCCTGTCCAACCATGCCTGGGCGAAATACACGAAGGTGCTGCGGCTGCACGCACGAACCTGCGCCTCGCTCCAGTCTGGAAAGCACAGACGCAGATTGGTCTGCACCACACGTCTGCGTGAGCCCACGGTCCAATACAACAACCACCCCAACCCCGCCCCCAAAGCGCGCACCCAGGACAGCGGTAGCACCGCAATCCATTGCAGCAGCGTCAGCATCCATCGCGTCACGACTCGGTGCTCCGGGGCGTCTTGTACCGTGCATAACCCCACAGGTACTGCGATGGGAGTTGGCAAATCAGGCGCTCCATGGACTGGTTGATTTGCCCTGCCGCGATCTGCATGTCACTGGAGAGGACCTCTGCCATCGGGGAGACGTGCACCACAAAACCGCGGCCCCAAGACAGTCTCTCGCACCAGGCGACCAGCACGGTTGCTCCGGTTTGCAGGGCCAAACGTGCCGAAAGCGTCATGGTGTATGCGTTCTTGCCAAAAAATGGTGCCCATACGCCCATGCCTTCGGGAGGAACCTGGTCTGGCAACAACCCTATGCAGTGCCCGGATTTCAAGGCCTTGATGAGTTGCTTCACGCCAGCCAGCGTGGTGGGGGCAGTGAGCAAACCGGGGCGCTGGCGCGCCGCGCCCACCACGGCCTGCAGCCAGGCCTTGCGCGGGGGCCGGAACAGCACGGTCATGGGTTTGCCGTGAATACCAAAGGCTGCGGCGTAAGCCTGGGCAGACACCTCAAAACAACCTAAGTGCGGCGTCAGAAAAACGATACCGCGCTGCAGCTCCAACGCGGCTTTTACATGCTCTTTACCATCCCAGAAGATGGGTACATCGGAGCCCATCCAGAGCCGTGGCAGTTCGGCGACCATCTTCCCGGACTCGCCTACCGCCTTTCGCCATTGAGCCCCCGGAACCCTTGCCAGCGCAGCGTTTTCCAGGAAACGGCGACGGTAAGTTGACGATGCCAGAAACGCGACCCAGCCCATGGCCCAGCCCAGGCCGTGCAGCAGCCACAAGGGCCCATGCGATAAGAGTCTGAATACTGAAGTCATTGCTGAGATAAAATGGCGCGTGTCGCTGAGTTACAGAACTACTTGCAGGGCGACATGCACTGTGGCTTTTCTTTCGGGATCGCCATTGTGCCCTGCCAATTTGGCCAATCTGCTAAAGCGTTCGCTGCAAGCCCAAAAGCCCAAGCAACGCAACTTGTTGAACTTTTGGAGAACTTTTTATGGCGAACGACTTCCTCTTCACTTCCGAATCCGTATCCGAAGGCCACCCCGACAAGGTTGCCGACCAGATTTCCGACGCGATTCTCGACGCAATCTTCAAGCAGGACCCGCGCAGCCGTGTGGCCGCCGAGACGCTGACCAACACCGGTCTGG
Source organism: Rhodoferax sp. GW822-FHT04A08 (assembly GCF_058801025.1). NCBI lineage: Bacteria > Pseudomonadati > Pseudomonadota > Betaproteobacteria > Burkholderiales > Comamonadaceae > Rhodoferax > Rhodoferax sp. GW822-FHT04A08. The sequence continues at coordinate 66,151 of NZ_JBXAMW010000006.1, read as the reverse complement.
TCGTGCTGGCAGGTGAAATCACCACCAACGCGCACGTCGACTACATCCAGGTCGCGCGCGACACCATCAAGCGCATCGGCTACGACAACACCGAGTACGGTATCGACTACAAGGGTTGCGCCGTGCTCGTCGCCTACGACAAGCAGTCCAACGACATCGCCCAGGGTGTGGACCATGCGTCCGACGACCATCTCAACATCGGCGCCGGCGACCAGGGCCTGATGTTCGGCTACGCCTGCAACGAAACGCCCGAGCTGATGCCTGCGCCCATCCACTACGCCCACCGCCTGATGGAGCGCCAGGCCCAGTTGCGCAAGGATGGCCGCCTGCCTTTCCTGCGTCCCGATGCCAAGAGCCAGGTGACCATGCGCTATGTGGATGGCAAGCCGCACAGCATCGACACCGTGGTGCTGTCCACCCAGCACAGCCCGGACCAGTCCGAAACCTCCACCAAGATGAAGGCCAGCTTCACCGAAGCCATCATCGAGGAAATCATCAAGCCGGTTCTGCCCAAGGAATGGCTGAAGGACACCAAGTACCTGATCAACCCCACCGGCCGTTTCGTCATCGGCGGCCCGCAAGGTGACTGTGGCTTGACTGGCCGCAAGATCATCGTCGACACCTATGGCGGCGCCTGCCCGCACGGCGGTGGCGCGTTCTCCGGCAAGGACCCATCCAAGGTGGACCGTTCTGCTGCCTACGCTGCACGCTATGTCGCCAAGAACGTGGTGGCAGCCGGACTGGCGCGCCAGTGCCAGGTTCAGGTGGCCTACGCCATCGGCGTGGCCCGCCCCATGAACGTGACGGTCTACACCGAAGGCACGGGCGTGATCCCCGACGAGCAAATCGCCAAGCTGGTCAACGAACACTTCGACCTGCGTCCCAAGGGCATCATCCAGATGCTGGACCTGCTGCGCCCCATCTACGAAAAGACGGCTGCCTACGGCCACTTTGGTCGCGAAGAGCCCGAATTCACCTGGGAACGTACCGACAAGGCTGCCGCACTGCGCGCCGCCGCCGGCCTGTAAGCAGACAGCATGAAACTGCAGACACAACGCTTCATTGACCGCTGGGTTGGCCAGCTGCTGTGCGGGCTTGTGTCTGCCTGGGTGCGTTTTACCGGACTTTTCTCCGGTCCGGTAAAACCGGTCCATAACCCAAAAAACATTCTGGTGATCCTGCTCTCCGAGATGGGGAGCATCGTGCTGGCTGGCCCCATGTTTGCGCAGATCCGCCGTCAGTACCCGGGCGTGAACGTCCACATCTTGCAACTCAAGAAGAATCAGGAAGTCTCCAAGCTGCTGCAACTGACCAAACCGCAGTACCTGCACAGTCTGGACGACAGCTCCGGTGCTTCCCTGATCAGCGACATCCTGTCCGTCAGCAGCAAGATGCGTAGCCTCGGTCTGGATGCGGTCATCGACTGTGAGTTGTTTTCGCGCGTGAGCGCCCTGCTGTCTTTCACCACCGGAGCGCCGGTGCGGGTCGGCTTTACGCCGCATACCCAGGAAGGTCTGTACCGCGGCAGTTTCATCAACCACGCCATTCCCTACAACCCCTACCAGCACATCAGCAAGCAATTTCTGTCGCTGGTGGACGCGCTGGAGTCTGCCGGTAGCGTTCCGCGCAACAAGGCTGCGACGATACGCGCCCTGCCCCCCGAAACCGAGCTGAGCGTCGATTTTTCCGCCGCGGAGTTGCAGACCTACCAGGCACAAGTGCACCGCGACCACCCGGTCACAACGCAACGTCCTCTGGTGCTGATGTATGCCGGAGGCGGCATCCTGCCCGAACGCGCCTGGCCGGCCTCGCATTACGCGCGCGTCGCCCAGGGTCTGTGTGCCAAGGGCTATGCCGTGGGCCTGATCGGACTGAAGGACGATGCCCAATTGGCCAAGGACCTGATGGCGCAAGTGCGCAGCGACGCCTGCCTGGACCTCACCGGCTACACCCGCAGCATCCGCGAGTTGCTGATGCTGTTCCACTCTGCCCGTTTGCTCATCACCAATGATGGCGGTCCTGGCCACTTCGCCACCCTCACCCCGATCCAGACCATGGTGTTTTTCGGGCCGGAGACCGGTAAGCTGTACGGCCCGTTGGGCAACCGCAATCTGGTACTGGAGAGTGGCATCGCCTGCTCCCCCTGCCTTACCGCCTACAACCATCGCCTGACCTTCTGCGATGGTGACAACCAGTGCCTCAAACGCATAGCGCCCGATCCGGTACTGGACCAGGCTTTGCAATTTCTACAGGGCACCGCCCTTTCTTCATGAGCGATGCATCTCCCTTGCGGCGGGGCGCACTCGCTCTGCTGCGCTGGCTGGAAAAATTCCGCTACATCAAATTCGGCATCGTCGGTGCCAGTGGCACGGTGGTCAATCTGCTGGTGCTGCATTTCGGCCACGAGTACCTCTTCACGGCCATGGAGCCGCCCGGCAGCAAACCCTATGCCTCGCTGGCCTTTGCCATTGCGGTTGCGACGCTCAACAACTTCACCTGGAACCGGCTGTGGACATGGTCTGATCGCGTCAAGGCTGCAGAACTGGCCCACCTGGAAGACACCGAACAGTTGCACGTCAACCAGTTGACCCGGGAATTCGGCAAATACGCAGCCGCCTCCGCTTTTGGCAGTGCACTGCAATACGTGCTGACCCTGGTGCTGACCGGCTACATGGATTACCGCCTGGCCAACGTCATTGCCATCGTGGTGGCCAGTGTGAGCAACTTCCTGGCCAATGACTATTGGACGTTCAAACGTCGCTGAAGCACACTGAAGGCAATCATGCCCAATCTGCGCACCCTGCTCCACCCCGCCGTGCTGTGGGCCGCTTTGTTGCTGCTGGTAGTGGCCACCTATCTTTTCGGACTCGGCGGCCCGTTTGCGCCCACCAACGGCGACGAAATGGTGTACATCCACATTGCGCGCATGACGGCCGAAAGCGGCCACTGGTTGCCACTGCAAAGTGAGTTGCTGGGCACGCGCAATACCAAGCCGCCGCTACTGATCTGGCAAGGCATCGCAGCCAGCGGCTGGGGCCAGCACTGGAATCTGGTGGCTCTGCGGCTACCCAGCATCTTCTACACGTTTGCCACCACAGCTTTACTGGGCTTCTTCACCTGGCGCATGAGTGGCAAGCGTCGCACCGCCTGCCTGGCTGCCGTGTTGTACCTGTTGTACTTCTCTACCTTCCGCTATGGCCGCGTCTATTTGACGTCCGCGCCGGAGACCTTCTGGCTAGCGCTGCCGATGTGGTGGCTGATGTGGTTGCAGGCAAAGCAGCGCAGTCCCGGAGCCAAAGGCCCAGATGTACCGGCCGCCTTGGGTTGGATTGCTTACTCATTGATAGGGGTGGCTTTCGGGCTGGGCGCAGCCTACAAATCCTTTGCCCTGTTGGCACCGGCCAGTGCGGCGCTGTGGTGCGCAACACTCTGGGGTACGCCATGGCAATGGCGCAACGTCGTGCGCGCTACGGCTGGCGTGTGCTGGAGCGCCTTGCTGGGCCTGGGCATTTTCTGCCTATGGTTCGTGCTGGACCCGGATCCATCCGCGGTGTGGAACGAATTTGTTCTGGCAGAGAACGTCGGCAAGATGTCCAACCAGATGGGCTACTGGCAGGCCGCCATCAATGGCCCCTATCCCATGTGGCAACAACTTCTGGCCTACCCTGTGAATGCCGGACTGCTGGCACTCACAGGTCTGGGCTTTTGCTGGCTCATCTTCAAGTGCCTGGTACGACCCGGCCGGCTTGCACCACTGACGGCTTCACAACGGGTACTGGTCGTGTGGCTCGTCGTATGGCTGATCGTGTTCACCATTCCCAGCCAGCGTTCCGAACGTTACGTCATCCCCGCCATGCCTGCATTGGCCATTGCCATGGCCCTGCTGTGGCAGCACATCGGGCGCATCTGGTCGATTGCCACCTTGCTGCTGATTGCGCCTGCGCTGGTCATGCTGGCGCGCATCGCATGGGTGATTGACGACATGGGCGCAGGCTCTGAATGGCTCAGTGACTCCACCTTGGCCGTGGCGGGACTGGGCCTGCTGGCGGTATTTCTGGGTCTGTTCAACGCGCGCTGGACACGCAATGCCAGTCTGGTGGCCTGTGCCACAACCTATGCCTGCTTCAACCTGATGGTGGCTCCACTGTCCCATCCGGATGCCGACTACCCCAGCGCGGTGGTGGCCTCATTGCAAGACAAGCGCGTGGCCGTGCCCAACGGGTTTACTGGCCAGTACGAGAACTACCACTTTGTACTGGGCCGCGCCCGCACCATCCCCTACGATGCGGAAGGGCGCAACACCGGCGAGTTGTACCCGGACATGCCCGCACCACAGCGGCTGGAGCGCCTGCTCAACGAGTTTGATGCCGTGGTCTGGCTGCAGGACGACGATGACCAGGAAGAGCCCACTTGCCTGCCGCACTGCACCTTGGTGGCACAACGCTGGCATGTCCTGAGTCGCCACAAGCCGGGCGACATCACCTGGGACAACATCTGGTACCCGCAGGAGTGGCTGTTCAGCCGCGAGTGGCTGCTGGTGAAGTCGGGCGCTTGAGCCCTTTGTAACGCCTGTAGAGGGCGCGGATCAGCAGACCGTGCAGGAACAGCCACAGCAACGGGTCCAGCAATGCATCCCACAGATTGCCGGTCGGCAGCCGCGTGGCGGCATACAGCAGCAAGGCCGCAGGCGTCAGCCACCGGGTCAACCCCGCTTGCGCGCGCGACGCGCCTGAAAACACCCACGGCAGCAGTGCCATCAGCAGCAGAACCAGCAACAGCAAGGGGCTGAAACCCCAGGCATAGACCTGCCATGGAAGCACCGCAAACGTGTCCAGCAACAGCGCATACCCCAGTGCCAACGGCACCAGCAGCAGCAAGCCAGGGCCCGCAGCTGGCGTGCTCGATTGGTGCGAAGGCGGGAACAGACTGCGCCACAGCCACCAGCCGCACAACAACATGGCGGACAGGCTGGGTGCATGAAACGCCAGCCCCAACCAATAGTCTGGCGTGAGAGGTCCAGGCAACAGCGTCCAAACCACCAGAACGGCGGCAACCACTCGACGGGTTCGCAGCGATAGGCGACAGGTCAACCCGACGCCCAAGGCGGCAAGTACCAGAGCCCAGCCAAGCGCCAGACCAGCGTGCATGGCCCAGGCCACCGGCAGGGACGGAGCGCTGGTGGACAGCAGCGGGGACAGCCAGGACATTGCGGCACTCATGGCGTTCCCTGCCCCGCAGCGGCAAAGCGCTGCCACGCAATGCTGCGACGGTGATCGGTATAGCTCAGCCACAGGGATCCGTCGGCCCAGGCCACGGCTGGGTAGGAATACTCATCCCCTTCAGTGCCGCGCGCCAATGAGGCTTGAGATAACCATTGCATGCCATCGGCAGAGCTGCTCAAGTCCAGCACTTGCCGTGAATGGGCCGAGCTGTTGTGGGTCAACACCATCTGCCCGGGTGCCAACGCCAATCCGGCAATGGCTGCGTCCGGGTTCACCAAGGACAGGTCCGGTAGGTCACGCCAAGTCTGCCCCGCATCCAGGGTCTGTACCGCCGTGACGTGGCCGTCGGGGCGGTGATCTCGCATCAGGGCCACCCAGGCCGTTTCGGACTGGGGTAGCAGCGTGGGCTGCAACAGATACGGCCTTTGCGACATGCGCACCATGCCCAGAAACTCACCATCGCGATCAAAGCGCAAGGCCACCGGGTACTTGATGCCGATTTCAAAATGGGCGGGCAGCAGCATGCCGCCATCTTTCAGAGGTAGCGGGTTGTTGCGCACCAGAAAACTGGTGTTCCACAACCAAGACAAGGGCAAAACGCGCACCGGCTCAAACTCCATTGCAGCCAGCTGGTTGTCCGCACTACGCTGCACCAGATGCAGGATGCGCCCGGCGGCCCAGCCGCCCCAACCAGTGGCCACCACAAACAGGTGCATGCGGCCTGACGCGTCCAACCAGGCCACCGGATTGCCCAGTCGGCGCAGGCCAAAGCCGAGCTGCTCGCCCATGACATGGCGATCCACCACGTAACGGGCCGCAAGCCATTGCTGAGTGTCCCGGTCGAATTGGGAAGCGGCTATCTGCACATTGGGCGCACTCTCGCGGTCGCCGGCAAACCAGAAGGCCGTCAACACGGCCTTGCTGCCCGCAGGCATGGCCAGCAGATTGCTGGCATGGGCCGCCAGAGCGCCCTCGGGCATGGGAATTTTTCCGGACGCTACCGGCTTGAGCGCATGCACGTCTACAGCCTGTTTGTCCGATGCAGTCGCGAACACGGCCTGCGCTGCGCCCGGTTCAGCGGGCCGCCGCCAAGTGTCCAGCCCCCAGGCAAGGCCCAGGACCAGCAAGGCCAGCACGCACCGGGCGGCCAGCGGAAGTGGGGCGCGGGAGGTCATGCTTGCGTCTGGCCCAGACGGAGTTCTGCAAGGTGTGGCGGCAAGTGCATGGCTTAGTGATGCTCGATGTTCAGCTCTGCTCGTGGCTGCCAGTCGGCCTCGGTTGGCGAGGTCTTGGCAGCGCCCATGAACAGACGGTCAGACGGCAATTGTCGGGCAACCAGATAGTCCCGCACCGCGATGCTGCGGTTCAGGGCCAGTTCACGTACCGTATCGTCGTTGACCACAAAACTGCCCAGCAGCAAAGCCTCCATCTCCGACTGCGGCAGATCCTTGGCAAAGCCCACCAGATTGCGCGGCTTCTTGATGTCCGAGCGGCGGTACACCTCCTTGAGCAGGGCTGGGTATTCCTCGGGCGTGACGGCAGTCACGGCGGTCACATCCTTGCTCGCGCTGGCAGCAACACGCCGCTTCTCGGCCAATAGCAGACCAGACAAGCGCTCGCGCTGGATCGCTTCTGCCTCACGCTCCAGACTGGCAGTGCCCACCACGGTCAGACGCAAGCTGGGCTTGTCTGCCAGTGCCTTGGCTACCTTGTCGAGGTTGGCCTGCGCGGCGGTGCTGATGTGTGTGGTGCCAGCGTCAAACGCAACGGTGCTGAGCTCGTCCGCGCCACCATCGCCACTGAAGATTCCACTGATGAGATTGAACGGTGACGTAATGGCCTTGGCAATGATGTTGCCCACGATCTTCCAGACGATGGGCCAGACGCGGAACTGCGGGTCGTTGAGCGAGCCGCTCAACGGCACGTTCAGGTCGATCACTCCATTGCGGTCCGCCAGCAGCGCCACCGCCAGCTTGACCGGCAGGCGGTTGGTCGCGCCTTCGACTTCATCACCAAAAACCAACTGGTTCAGGATGATGTTATTGCTGGCCTGCAATTGCCCATCCGGTGCCACGCTGTACTTCACGTCCACGCTGAGCTTGCCGCGCTCGATGCCGTAGCCTGCGTACTTGATGGCGTAGGAAGAAAGTGGCGAGAGCTCCAGGTCGCGCACTTTGCCGGTGATGTCCAGCGCCAACGGCTTGGCCAGTGGATTGACCTTGCCCGTGATCTCCAGGCTGGCGGTTCCTTCTGCACGCCCCCGCAGTTCCAGGTCCGCCATCTGCACACCGCCCTGCGGTGTCTGTGAACTGAAGTGGCTCAGACTGCCACCCAGCTCGGTCAGGCTGGCAGAGTAATTGGGCTTGATGAAACGGTCGGAGAACGCAACCCGGCCATTGACAAGTTTGATGGTGCCGATGTCAATGACCGGGTCCATTGGAGAAGCCCTGGGAGCGGATGCGACAGCTGCTGGCGACGACGCAGCGGCGCTTGCCTGGGGTGCCGCACCTTGCGCGGGTACCGGAGGGCCTACATCTTCGGGACGAACAATGTCCTGCAGCACCAGACGCCCTTCCGGGCTGATGATCAATCGCGCATAGAAGTCAGACAGGGAGACCTCACGCACTTTCAGTCGCAGCGGCACACCGGGCGCCATAGTGAATTCAATGCCGGGAACGGACAAGGCCTTCCAGTTCAGCAGCTCTTCAGACGTCGCAGATAGGGGCTGCGCCTTGGCCGTGCTGGCTCCGCTCTGGGCAGCGCTGGCTGCGGCGGGCGCCACGGTGGGATACAGGCTGTTGAGCACAAGCTCTTCCACCGCCGCATCGCCACTCACCTGCACCTGCGGCCCAGCGGGCAGACTGGCATAGCGCACCTGGCCCTTGAAACTGGTATCGGCCCGCAGCAGATCCAGCCGCAACTGGCTCATCACATAAGGCGCCACCGCCTGCAATGGCAATTGCGAGGCTTGCAGCGCACCCTGTGCTACCAGTGGATCCCACATCACGCTACCGTCAAAGCGCAGAGTGCCCGGCTCGGTGCGTGCGGAGCGAACCTTGGCCGACAGCGTCAGCGGCACTGGCTTCTTGCCGTCGGGCGAGAGATTTTTGGCGTGCGACTGCAAGGCGGACAGCTCCAGGAAAACCGTTTTTTGCGGTACCTTGTCCACATAAGTTAGCGTGCCGTCGTCCAGCGCGAAGTCATTGAGCCGCAGCATCCAGGCCGGTCCGGCCTTGGTGGCAACCGTCTTCTGGGTTGGCGGTGTCTTGGGGGTGACCGGTGGCTTGAGCCAGTGGCTGAACATCCATTGCCCGTCATCGTCGCGCTGCACACGCAGCTTGGGGCTGCTCAGAGCCAGGCTACCCAAGGTCACACTGTGCTTGCCCAGATCCGCCGCCACCTGGGTCAGCTGCAACAGTTTGAAGGACGGCAGGTCCTTGGCACGCATGTCGGTGTTGCCTGCAGGCGGCAGCAGTGCAAAGTCATGGGCGGCCAGGCGGGGTGCGGAAAACTGCACCTCACCGCCCTTCCAGTTCGCCAGCAATTCGCCTTCCAGCATGCCTTGCACCTGAGGCACCAGGTAGGGATTCAGGTAAGGTGCCGCCAGCGTGAGCGCCAAGTCGGACACACGGGCCTTGACACTGCCGGTTGCGTCCGTGGCTTCGCCCTGCAGTGCAATCCCGGCAGGCTTGCCCTTCTTGGCATCCGGCGCCTGCAATTGCGCCGATGCGTCAAACTTTGCCGGGGCCTCAAAAGGCCAGTGCACATCGCGCACCGTGATGTGCGTGTCGGTGAGTGCCAGCTTGGCCACCGGCACCGTGCTTTCGTCCGTGAAGCGCACCTGCCCGCCCTTCAACTCCAGCGTGTCCAGTGCCACCTTCCACGGATTGGCGGTGCTGGTGGCAGCCTTATCCGGTGCGGCCTTGGCAGCGGGCTTGCTGTCGCCAACGCCAGGCAATACCAGCTCCCCGGCATGGTTGCGCGCGAGCACGACATGGGGGCCTTCAATATCCAGCGACTCCAGCACCAGCGACTGCTCCAGCGGACGCAAGTCCTTGAGCTTGGCCCGCACAGCATCGATGGCCAGCAGTTCGCCTCCCGCCTTGTCCGCCACGCGCAGCTTGGAGACTGCCATGTCTCCCGACAGCGTCACCTTGGTGGTGGGGGACTGCTCGAAGGCCAGCTTGAGGTTGCTGTCCAGCACCGCGCCCTGGACGCGCACCGGCAGACTGGCAGGCAGATAGGGCAGATACGGCGCCACGTCCAGATGCGCCACATGCAGCTCCACGTCCCCCTTGCGCGTCTGGGCAAAGGGAGTGGCCTGCGCAGCTGTGTCAAACGTGCTGCCATTGAGTTCAAACGCCAGGCGGGGTTGCACAGTCACGTTGCGCTGCGAATCGAAGTTGCTCACAAACGGCAGCGCCAGTTGCAGCTTGCGCAGATGGTGCTCCTGCTGGGCGCCCGCCACATGGTCGGTGAAATCCACAGAACCGTCGGTCAGCTCGATGTTGTGCAGTGCAAAGCGGGCTGGCGCCGAAGCAGGCGCGGCCGGGTCGGGCTTGAAGCGTTCCAGCAGGTCATCCACGTCATAGTGGCCGTCACCCAGATGGGTCAGGTGCAGCTCGGGTTGGCTGATGCGGATGGCATCCATCACGGGCGCCAGACGGAACAGGGATTGGATTTCCGCATCCACGTACACACCCGCCACGGCGAACTGGGTGCTCTTGCCGTCAGCGCTGGCGATTTTGATGTCCGAGACCGTGAACTCCAGTGTCCAAGGCTTGAAATCCACGGCGCCAATCGTGAGCGTGCGCCCCAGCGCCTGTGAACCTCGGGACTCAGCCAAATGCTTGACCAGCGGCGGCAAGGCCAGCCACGCCAGCAACCACACAGCGATCCATACGCCTATAACCCACAGAAAACGTTGCAACCACTTATTTTTTAGCATGCTGACTGACTCCATAGCGCATTATTGCTGAGGCGTTCGCATCGAATGGCTTGACGCAATGCAAAGTTGAAACAACAAGTTCAACGCATCGAAGCATCTGCCCCTTGCTGCGAACCAGCCAGAACAGGAGGCCCCCATTGGACGCCATCAGGTCCACTCCGATACTTTGTCCAAATATCCAAAAACTGCGCTGGTGAGCCGCCTCCTTAAATCGTCTTGGCTCACTTTGCGCTGCTCCGCGGCGACGTCGGCAATTCCTTTGGTCATAGCAACGATATCTTGAGCAAGTGTTTGAAGATTGGATTGGCTGACATCTGGCAATCCGCGTCTTAATACTTCCTCAAGGTGCGATGGGATGCTCACCGTGTCGCTGCGCGGTCGCAGCCTCGCCTCCTCCACATCCAGTATCCGCGCCAGTTGCGGTCTGGAGAGTTGGTGTTGCACGGCAATGTCAATCATTTTTCGCAGTGCTTCCTGCCAATCGATCTGCTGCAAACTGACTTTCTCGATGGATGAAGCCACACGTTGGCCTTCCTGCTGGATGAGTGCGACGGTTATCGCATCCTTGCTGGGGAAGTACTGGTAAAGAGAACCAACGCTCACCCCTGCACGATTTGCAATGGCATTGGTCGAGTATTTGCCGTAGCCGCTGCTATCCAAAATGTGAGCAGCAGCTGTGAGTATGACTGCAACTGTGTCGGCTGAGCGTGCCTGGGCCGGAAGTTTCCTGGGCAAAAGCCGCTTGTTTGCTTTGGTACTCATCGATTGCAAATGCGAGTTTGAAATGCGAATCATCGCTCATATCATTTCTTTGCATCACCCCCCTTCTGCAAGATGTTTTTAGGTAAGAGATACACGCATATGACACAAGACGACTTTTCAAGCACCTGTTCGCTGCTGCGCGGCATCACCGATGAGATAGCCTTCGGGGCGCGCCACCCGGTACAACAGGAGGGCATTCCTGAATTGATCAATCGGGTGCGAGAGACAAGCAAGAGAGCAAGTGCGTACATGCGCTGCGCACTCGCCGTCGCTTATCCCCGGATCGGCTGGAACGACTCTGAGGACCAGCATGCATCCGACGCCAGTTCTTCCCGGTACTGGGTCTACGACGCCATCGATGGGGCGTACCACTACCTGCAAGGGCTCCCTTTGTGGTCCAGTTCCTTGGTACTGGTTGACAATGCAAAAGCCGTTATGGCACTGGTTTATGACCCCCACCAACGTGAGCTCTTCTTCGCGCAAGCCGGCAAATCCGCGACGCTCAATGGAGTCTCCATCCGTACGTCACCCAAGAACGATGTTTCCAGTGCAGTCGTTGGTTCGGCTCTGCCTCCCTTCGCGGGCGTCACACCAGAAGAGCATGCGCACGCATTGGGAATTTTTTCAAACATCTCCAGAAATGTCTTCGTTATGCGGCAGATGGCAGCCGCATCGTTGCAACTCGCTTATGTCGCCGCAGGACGCCTGGATGCCTATCTGGAAACTGGGACGGACGTCTATGACTGGATGGCCGGTGCATTGATCGTCCAGGAAGCCGGTGGAACCGTAACTGCCCACGACGGATCGCCCTTCGGAACCCATGCCACGGGCGTATTGGCAGCGGGGCCCGGACTGCACGCCCAGATGCTCACGCTCTGCCAATGAGGCGCCCCTCCGTATGTTGCACTTCAGCTGTTCAAAGTGTCATCCATCGAGTGGGATGGAGCAAATTGAGTGCGAATCCGGTCTACGTCCCTAATCGGCGATAGGCCGAATGCGCGGCTGTACTCACGGTTGAATTGCGTGGTGCTCTCGTAGCCCACCTGGTAAGCCGCGGCGCCTGCGCCAAGCCCACCGGACACCATCAATCCCCGAGCCTGCAGCAGACGCAAGCGCTTTTGGAATTGCAGTGGGCTCAGTGCGGTCACCGCCTTGAATTGCCGATGGAAAGCGGATGTACTCATGCTGGCTTCGTCCGCCAGCACTTCAACGCGAAGTTCTTTGTTGAAGTCACGGCGAATGCGTCGAATAGCCCGACTGATGCGGGACATGGCTGACTCAGGCGCTGCGATCCCTCGCAGTATGGAACCTTGGGGGCCTTGCAAAACCCGATACAGGATCTCCCGCTCGTACACGGGCGCCAGAGCGGGAATGTCGTCAGGTTGGCGCATGAGCCGCAACATCCGGACCCAGGCATCCATGAGTTCAGGGGTGACAGCGGCTACAGAAAAACCGGCATGCGCTGCACGGTCAATGGACGTCTGAGGCAAGTCCGCCAACAGCTGTGCGACCAGTTGCACATCCAAAGTCAGGCTCACCGCCAGATAGGGAGCACCTTGTTTGTCGGGATGCACCGTCCCCACGGCCGGCAGATCTACCGACATCACAAAGTAGGTGGCTGGGTCGTAACGCAGCGTCACGTCACCCACCGTCATGGTTTTCTTGCCCCGAAGTATCAGGTTCACCATGGGCTCGTATACAGCCGACAACTGATGCTCCGGAACGGCACCCTGCACCATGGCAACGCGTGGAATTCCGGTCTCGGTTCGTCGATTGCGGGCTGTCGATGCGAGAAATTGAAGTTCTGCGAGTGGTGTCTGCATGAAGGCATGGTGCCTTGCCACGCGGGCGAGTGTCAACAAAATAGCAGGATTAGGCAACTTCCAAGGAGTATTCAATCCCCCTTCATTGCCCACGAAACATAACCTCTGGGCTCCTCAATTCACTTGGAGTTACCTATGAGCGTAGTACTTATCACCGGCGCAAGCCGCGGCATTGGAGCCCGCACGGCGCTGGAATGCGCCCGCAAGGGACATGGTGTCGTTCTCACCTTCAACAAGGAATTCAGCGCCGCAGAAAAGGTTGTGCAAGAAGTGCAGGACCACGGCGGCAAGGCAGTTGCGCTGCCTTTGGACTTGTCGGATAGCGGCAGCTTTGTGGCCTTCAGGGACTCCGTCAAGGAAAAGCTGCAATCCATCTGGAAAGTCACGACGCTTGACGGGCTGGTCAACAATGCGGGCTACGGGCTCTTCAACCCCATGGAGACAGTGAGCGAAGCCGAGTTTGACGGTTTGTTGCGCGTCCATCTGAAAGGGCCCTTCTTCTTGACGCAGACGCTTCTGCCGTTGTTGGCACGCGGGTCCTGCATAGTCAATGTGACCAGCGCAACCACACGCGTTGCAACGGTCGGAGTGGCACCGTATGCATGTGCCAAAGGTGGGCTGGAAGTACTGACCCGGTATATGGCCAAGGAGTTCGGCGAGCGCGGAATCCGGGCAAATTCCGTGTCACCGGGAGCCATTCGAACGGAACTCGGCGGCGGACTGACACCGGCCTTCGAAGCATTGCTTGCGTCTCAAACAGCCCTTGGCCGAGTGGGTGAGCCCGTGGACGTAGCCCGTGTCATTTCCTTTCTGCTCTCAACCGAGAGCGAATGGGTCAATGCGCAATCCATAGAGGTTGCCGGAGGCTACCTTGTCTGAAGCGCTTGAAATCACGACGTTCCGACTGGTAAAGGGGCTCTCGCTCAAGGACTTTGTCGCCGCCAACAAGGATATCGACCCCTGGTTGCAAAGCCAGCCAGGATTCCGATGGCGCCGCGTTGGCATGCGCTCGGATGGCCATGTGGTTGATGTATTGCTATGGACGAGTACGGAGGACGCACACCGCAGCGCTTCAGGCATTGTGACGGAGATGGCTGGCTCCCCTGTTCATTCGACCATTGACCATGGCACGGTCAACTGGATGGTAGTGGAATGCCCGCACTTTCTCACCCCCTGAATAGGTTCACTCTGCATCGCAAGGTCTGGAGCTGGTGATGGTTGTTACCGATGACCTGCGGGGTCTAACCACTGCTTAAACGCCGGACAACCAATTCCACAAAGCGACTCAAGCGCGGCTGTCTGCGCATGTCGTGGTGGTAGCCAAGCCAGGTATCTCGGCTCGGAGGAGACTCTCCCAAGTCGTAGGGAACAATTCCTGGCGTCGAATCGCCAAGCGGTTTGGGCAGAACAGCCAGGCCTGCACCCAGGGCGCAGAGGCGGGCCTGAGCCTCCCGGCTGTTGCTTCGTGCGGCAACGGATGCCTTTGGCAGGATGCGTGTTATCCAGCCCACATCCGGCATATCCTGAAATGCAGTGTCCATGAGCACCAAGCGGCATCCAGCACCGCCCTTCGCATGACTGTTCCATTTATCAGGTACTCCGTACACCGCGTATTCGGTCTGCAGCAGTTTTCTGCTGACTACGTCAGGGTCCTGAAATGGAAGAATTCGCATCACACAATCGGCCTCCCTGTGCGGAAGGCTATACAGGCGCGGCTCCGTCAACAGTTCAACCACGATCCCGGGATACAGCTGAGAGAATTCGGCAATCACCGGGGCCAACAGCAAATTTCCAAACCAGTCGGAGCAGGACACCCTGAGCAAACCGGACAGCAATGCCTCTGCTCCAGACAATTCGCGCTCTGCGGCGATTGCCTCCGCCTCCATTCTTTCTGCGCGCAACAGAAGCGCTTGGCCTTCATCGGTTGGAACAAAACCGAATTGCGTGCGCTGGAAGAGTACGTGACCCACCGTTTTTTCCAAGGACTTGAGCCGTCGACCCATGGTGGGTTGCGTCTGACCCAACGCGCGCGCAGCCGCCCCAAGCGTTCCCTCCCGCGCAATGGTCATGAAAACTCGAAGATCATCCCAGTCCATAAGTCATGCATTTTTGCATGGAAACATTACACAAATATGGATTCCCATACTAATTTTGCTAGCCTACATTCGGTTCTTCAATCAACTGGAGATACCAAATGTCAGCCAAAACCATGCGTGCATTGCAAGTAGACACACCAAACGCCGCCCTCAAACACATTGAACTGCCTCTGCCCAATGCCAGGTATGGGGAAGTTGTCGTCAAAATCCACGCCAGTGGCGTAAATCCCCTGGATCTCAAGATCCGGGCAGGCTCCGCCGCACATGCGCAACATCCGTTCCCTGCCATTTTGGGAATGGACTTGGCGGGTGAGGTCTACCAGGTTGGAGAAGGGGTCCGCAATTTCTCCGTGGGCGACCTGGTGTGGGCCATGGCCGGTGGAGTGGGCGGTGTTCAAGGAACAATGGCAGAGTACGCCAACGTCGACGCCCGCCTGCTGGCCAAAATGCCTCGGAATCTTTCGATGCGGCAAGCCGCAGCCATGCCGTTGGTTGCCATTACCGCTTGGGAAGGCATTGTGGACATAGCCAACGTCACAGCCGGGGACAAAGTCCTTGTGATCGGCGCGGCAGGTGGCGTGGGTCACATGGCGCTTCAATTGGCAAAGGCACGCGGTGCAGAAACTTACGGCCTTGACAGCACAGACTCTGCTGAGTATTTGCGTTCCATTGGTGCCACTCCGATCAACCGGGAAACACCTGTCAGCCACTTCACCGAACAATACACATCCGGAAAAGGATTCGATGTTGTCTATGACTGTGTAGGCGCCTTGGATACCGCCTTTCAGGCTGTCAGAACTTTTGGAACCGTAACAAGCTCCCTGGGCTGGGGGACTCACTCCCTGGCACCTCTATCGTTCCGTTCCGCGCGGTATGCCGGCGTTTTTACCTTGCGCCCCCTTCTTACGGGGCAAGGCAGAGAAGCGCACGGGAATATCCTCTCGGAAGTGACAAAGTTGGTGGAAGCAGGAAAGGTATCTCCACGCCTGGATGACCATCCATTCTGGCTCCATGACGCAGACACGGCACATGAGTGGGTTCGCTCAGGTCAAGCCAATGGCAAAGTGGTGATAACGGTCTCTGAATAGCAAAGGCCGGGTGCACCTCAGTCACGGGAACTAAAATACGGCCTTGCCTGCCCGCTGGGCAAGCTCCTCCTGAACGCAGGCCGTTCCCCAAAACCTCCACCCGCTGCCGCATGAAAGACCACTACACCGCCCTGGGCCTGACCAGCTCTGCGACGCTGGCCGACATCAAGAAGGCCTTTCGCCAGAAGGCGTCGCAGCACCACCCAGACCGCAATACCGATGCGGATGCACCGGCACGCTTTCGATCCGTGCAGGAGGCCTATGAGGTGCTGTCGGACGACGCCAAACGCCAGGCATACGACGACAACCGCCGCCGCAATCTGCTGGACAACCCGGCCGAGACGGCACGCGACATCTGGCAGGCCTACTTTGAACCCCTGCGCCAAGCGGCGCGTTGACACCATGAATATCTCCCCCTTTTTCCACAACCTGCGCTCGGCCTACCAGGCCGAACTGGACGATCTGCGTTCCGACTCCGAAGGGCACGACGTGCTCAAAAAACGCCTGGCTGAGAAGCGACGCGAACTGGGTTTTCTGGTCCAGATGATGGAACTCAGCCCGGAGATGGTGGCAGTGGTCCTGCACCAGGCGCTGCGCTTTGGCAGCCCTGCCGCCATGGACCATCTGGTGGCTCAGGACGCTGACGATTTGCCGGATTGGGACAGCATTAGCGGCACGGTGGATGTCGCTCCCTGGGCTCAAGAGACCGTGCAAACCATTCTGAAGGAACCCATGGGCGAATGGTTCATGACCATCGCCAGCGCTCTGGAGTACATGCAGCACAAACCGCTGTCGGCGTCCGAGCGGGCGCAACTGGAAGACCAGGACGAAGACGGTGCCGAAGACCGCGATGCGCGCCGTGAAGAACGCCACGACGACAACCACACCGAAGACCACGACGAGGAAGAAGCCGATGCACAGGCCCGTGAAGATGCCGGCAACGACTGGCTGGCCGAGCAAGGCTTTGACCGTAAAGAGTAGGAAAATTTTATGAATGCGCTTGCCCTGATCCAAAAAACCCAAAGCCTGATCGCCGCGGGTGACATCGTGGCCGCCGAAGCGGCGCTGGTGGAGCTGGCCGATACCGAGGGTGACCGCGCCCTGATGGTGGTGCTGGAGCAGTTGCCGCCCAAGGACATCCTGGCGGTGATACGCGAGTACGACAATTCCAAGGAATCGGTCATCAACCTGCTGGTCACGCCCGAGCAGTTTGCGCGTGCCGTGGTCATCGAGAAACAGTACAAGGACCTGAGCCGCACCCACCTGCGCGGCATGATGAACTCCATCATCTTCCGCGAAGACTCCGACCCGGTGGAATTTCTCAACGCCATCGGCGACCTCGAAGGCGGCTCCGAAGCGCTGGCCGACTACTTCACCGAGAAGTGGAGCCGCATCGAGGCCTTTGCGCGTAGCGGCACTTTTGATGCCGTGGAAGATGATGGCGACATCCTGTCAGAGACGGCCCTGCTCGCCAATGCCTACATCAAGCCGCGCGTCGAAGAGGACGAGGTCGCCGACCAGGACTGGATGCAGATGGCTTGGCTGCTGCGCCACGACTGCCCCGACCTGTTCGTGGAAATGCTGCTGGTGCTGCGCGCCAAGGCCCGTGCACACGATCTGGGCCTGGGCGATGAAGCTGAGGCCGAAGAAGATGATGGCAAGGTGGAGACCAGCGATACCGATCGCGGCAAGGCCACACCGGCTGCGCTGGAAGGTGATGAAGAGTCGGCCATTTGATGCAGGGACACCAGCACACCATGTCCGACGACCAAGGCGCCACCCCCGCAGTCCAGCACGTTGCGCTGTTTGATGCCCGCCCCTTCTTCGAGAAGGTGCTGGTCTACGGCCTGCAGCACGGCCTCATCGACCAAGCCAAGCTGGACGCCATTCAAACCGACGCGCCCAAGGGCATGGTGCAGATTGCGCGCTACTTCGGCAGTGAGTTCCTGCGCCCGGAGCTGGAGAAGGCACGCGACCGCATCGTCAACCTGGTCAGCCTGAGCCTGGAACTCAGCAGTGGCGGGGATCTGCACAAGGCGGCCGAGACGCTGCGCGACCACAGCTTTCTGTCGCGTTCCAAGAACGCCTCGGACATGCTCAAGGCGCTGATTGCCATGCCGCAGAGCAGCCACTTTGGCATGAACGAGCATGGCGGCTTTACCGACGACCACATCCCGCAGTTGGCCAAATGGTCCTTGCGCAGCCTGGCCGACTACCAGGCCGAACTGGCCAAGCGCCAGCAAGTGGCGCAGGTCATCCAGGCCGCACTGTGGTTTGCCGAGCAACTGGACATGGACGCCGAGGAACTGGAAGACGCGGGCCGTGATGCCGAGGCGGTGATACGCACTGCGTTGCTGGCGATGGCCACCCGGCAGACACGTTTCCCCGACTGGGTGACCTTCCAGAAAACGATAGCCGCGCTGCGCAAGAAGGCGGCTGCCTCCAAGGTCACCAGTCTGTCCATCCCTTTGCCCAAGGACCTGCCTGCCGAATTCAAGGCGGTGGTGGACGGTGTGCGCAAAAGCATCGTGGCTGACATGCCCAAGATACTGGACAGCACCTTGCCCGCGCGCAAGCTGTTTGACCAGACCCCCGCTTTCATGGGCCGCTACTTCTGGGTGGAGGATGCTCTGAGCGAAGTGGATGACTTCGACCGCGCCGCATCCGCCGCATGGAACAAGGCCACCGGCGGACACAGCGATGACAGCTCGCTGCTCACCCTGTTCCTCAGCATTGCCGCAGGCAGCTCCCACAAGACCTTGCTGACGCCCAAAGCCGCCGCGACTCTGGTACGCAAGATTCGCAAGTCCGGCCTCAAACCCGATCTGGTAACGCAGTACATCCTGGGCAATGCGCCCGCCGAGTTCCAGAACGACTACCTGCAGATGTGGCAGGACTTCCTGGAAGACGCACAAGACCGTCTGCTCAGCGACCACGACTACGAGTTGCATGACGCCATGGCGCTGTTGCGGCGGGACTGCAATATCGCGCCGGGCTAGTGGAAGTCCCGGCTCACCGTACTCAGTTCCCCCAGCAGGTGCGTCAGGTCCACCAGCCGCTTGGCCACCACGTGGCGTACCTCGCCGCCACTTTCGTCATCGCGTTGCCACACGCCGTACACCACCATCAGGCGGGCGTGGTAGAGCACGTCGCGAAAGCTTTCTTTCACGGCCTTCCAGACAATCACGTTGACGCTGCCGGTCTCGTCCTCCAGGGTGACGAAGACCACGCCCTTGGCGGTCTGCGGCTGTTGGCGTGCTGTGACGATGCCGCAGGCGCGCACCAGACGGCCACTGGGGTAGAAGCGCATCTGTTCGGCAGTTAGCAACCGCATGCTGTGTAGTTGTTCGCGCAGCAAGGCGACCGGGTGGGTGCGCAAGGTGAGCCCCACCGCAGCGTAGTCAAACACCACTTCCTCACCCTCTTCGGCTGCCTGCAGTTGCAGCGCCGCTTCTTCAATCGGCACGCCCTGCAACAGGGCTGGCGCGGCACGCAGGGCGGAGGCGTCCCACACCTGCTGGCGGCGGTGCCCGCTCAGGCTTTGCAGGGCGTCTGCACTGGCCAGCGCGCGCAAATCGGCCACGTCCAGTTGGCAGCGCAGGGCCATGTCCTGTGTACTCGCAAAAGGTGCCTGCTGCCGCTGCTGGCTGATGCGCTCTGCCACCTTCTCTGAAAGCCCTTTGACCATGCGCAGGCCCAGCCGCACGGCAGGCTGCTCCGGCACGCCTTCGGCACGGCTGCACACTGCGGGCGCATCCGGCTCGCACGCCTCCAGCGTGCAATCCCAATCGCTGTACACCACATCAGCGGCACGTACCTGCACGCCGTGGCGCTGCGCGTCCTGCACCAGCTGGGCCGGGCCGTAGAAGCCCAGCGGCTGGCTGTTGAGCATGGCCGCCAGAAAGCAGGCGGGTTCGTACCACTTGAGCCAGCAACTGTTGTAGACCAGCAATGCAAAGCTGGCCGCGTGGCTTTCGGGAAAACCGTACTCGCCAAAGCCCTCAATCTGCTTGAACAGGCGCTCGGCGTACTCTAGCGGATAACCATTCGCGTGCATGCCATTCACCAGGCGGTCATAGAACTTGTGCACGCCGCCTTTGCGCTTCCAGGCGGCCATGGAGCGGCGCAACTGGTCGGCCTCGCCGGCAGTGAAGTCCGCCGCCAGCATGGCGATCTGCATCACCTGCTCCTGAAAAATCGGGATACCGTGGGTGCGGCTCAGGGCTTTATCAAGCTGGGGGAATTCGGACTTCTGCTTTTCCTTGTTGGCCCGCGCCTTCAGATACGGATGCACCATTCCCCCCTGGATAGGCCCGGGCCGCACGATAGCCACCTCCACCACCAGGTCGTAAAACACTTGGGGTCGCAGGCGCGGCAGCATGCTCATCTGCGCGCGGCTCTCGATCTGGAACACGCCAATCGTATCGGCGCGGCTGATCATGGCGTACACAACCGGATCCTCACGCGGAATGTCCTGCATTTGCTTCGGGCTGCCGCGCGTCTGCCCGATCAGTTGCAGGCAGCGGCGTATGGCGCTGAGCATGCCCAGGGCCAGCACATCCACCTTGAGCAGCCCGACCGCATCCAGATCGTCCTTGTCCCACTGGATGACGCTGCGATTTTTCATGGACGCGTTTTCCACCGGCACCAGCCGCGTCAATGGCCCCTGGGTGAGCACAAAACCGCCCACGTGCTGACTCAGGTGGCGCGGAAAACGCTGCAGTTCGCTGGCCAGGCTGAGCCAGAGTTGCAAGCGGCGCGGCGCGGGCAGAACGACGCGTGCGCCGTCGGCGTCTACCTGGGACTGCACCCGCTCGATGGCCGACTGCAACCGCTCCACCAGCAGCTCCCGGCTGTACATGCCCGGATGCTCCTTGGCCATGGCGTTGATCAACTCTTCAGGGATTTCCAGCGCACGCCCCACGTCGCGCAGCGCACTGCGCGGGCGGTAGTGGGCCACCACGGCGGTGATGGCGGCGCGGTCGCGGCCGTATTTTTTGTAGATGTACTGAATGACCTCTTCGCGGCGCTGGTGTTCAAAGTCCACGTCGATGTCGGGCGGCTCGTCACGCTCGCGGCTGATGAAGCGCTCAAACAGCATCTTCATGCGCGAGGGGTCCACCTCGGTCACACCCAGGCAGTAGCACACCACCGAATTGGCCGCCGACCCCCGCCCCTGGCACAGAATGCCCCGGCTGCGGGCAAAGCGCACCAGGTCATGGACGGTGAGAAAGTACATCTCGTAGGCCTTCTCGGCGATCAGCACCAGCTCTTGCTCCATCTGCCTACGCACCTCGGGGGGAACGCCCTCCGGGTACCGCACGCGCGCGCCCTCTTCTGTGTGCTGGCGCAAGGTCTGGGCCGGGGTATGACCGGGCAGCACGGCCTCCATGGGGTACTGGTAACGCAGCTCCTGCAGGTTGAAGGTGCAGCGCGCCGCGATCTGCAGCGTGGCCGCCAGCAGCTCCGGGGGAAAGAGCGACGCCAGCCGTGCGCGGCTGCGCATATGCAGCTCGGCGTTGGCTTGCAGGGCAAAGCCGCACTGCGCCACCGGCAACCCCACGCGCACCGCGGTCAGCACATCGTGCAAGGGCTTGCGCGAACGCACATGCATGTGCACATGGCCGGTGGCGACCAGCAGCAGGCCTGCCAGATGCGCGAGGCGCTGCACACGGTACCAACGCAAGGCATCGTCACCGCACAGGCGGTGCGATACCGCCAGCCAGGCGTTGGCCCCGTACAGCATGCGCACCCCGCTGCACACTGCGTAGGCCGACTCCATGGCCAAGCTATCCAGCCCGGTCAGCAGGATTTCGCAATCGGCCAGGGACTGCTGCTGCACGTCGGCCCAGGTGACGCGGTACTGCCCCTTGGCCGCTGCCATACGGGCATGCGTGATGAACGCACACAAATTGCCCCAGCCCTGCAGGTTGTGTACCAGCGCTACCAGCGTGAACACACCACCGGCCGGCAATTCCACCCGGAACTCGGAGCCCAGCAGGAGGTGTACACCCTGCTGCCGCGCCTCCTCGTACGCACGCACCACACCGGCCACCGAGCACTCGTCCGTGATGGCCAGGGCCTGGTAGCCCAGCGCACGGGCGCGCTGGACCAGCTCTTCCGGCTGCGAGGCGCCGCGCTGGAAGCTGAAGCTGGAGAGGCAATGCAGCTCAGCGTAAGCGGGGGATGGGGAAGCGTTGGATGGCATGAGTACTGTATTTATACACAGTATCCACAAACCCCCGCACCACGTCAAACTAGCCGCTGTCAGGGCTTTGTCAATTTGGGGAGCGACGCTCGAAGGCGCACTTCTTGATGATGTGCGTCAATTCCCCAAAACCAAGACTGGCCTAGACTCCGCAACAGCACATCCAGCGCCAGCAGTCATCAGGAGATTTGCCTTGCTATCCGCCTACATCACGCACGTCGACTGCACACGCCATGAAATGGGCGCCGGGCACCCGGAATGCCCGGAACGTCTGGGGGCCATCAATGACATGCTGCTCACCAAAGGCCTGCTCGACTACATGCACAGCTACGACGCGCCCCTGGCCACCGAGGCGCAACTGGCACGTGCGCACACACCGGACTACATCCACACCATCCTCAACTCCGCACCCGAGGAGGGCTACCACCGCGTCGATCCGGACACCAGCATGAACCCCTATACCGCCCTGGCCGCGCTGCGCGCTGCGGGTGCTGCGGTGCAAGCCACCGATCTGGTGCTGTCGGGCGAAGTGCCTAGCGCGTTTTGCTCGGTGCGCCCACCTGGCCACCACGCCGAACGCGGTGCCGCCATGGGCTTCTGCTTCTTCAACAACGTGGCCGTGGGCGTGCTGCATGCCATCGAACAACACGGGCTGGAGCGGGTGGCGCTGATCGACTTCGACGTGCACCACGGCAATGGCAGTGAGGACATCCTGCAGAACAACCCCAAGGTGCTGATGTGCTCGATCTTCGAGACCGGGCTCTACCCCTTCTCGGGCGAGAACAGCACGGCCACCAACATGATCAATGTGGGGCTGCCACCGCGCTCGGGTTCGGACAAATTCCGCGAGGCGGTGACCACCCACTGGATACCCGCGCTGGATGCCTTCAAGCCCCAGCTGATCTACATCTCCGCAGGCTTCGATGGCCACCGCGAAGACGACATGGGCAACCTGGGTCTGGTGGAAGCCGACTACGAATGGGTGACCAAGCAACTCATGGCCGTGGCCCAGCGCCATTGCCAGGGCCGCGTCATTTCCTGCCTTGAAGGAGGCTATGTCTTGAGCCCGCTGGCGCGCAGCGCCACGGCGCACGTCAAGGTTCTTATAGGCGCTGATTGAGACCATGGACAAACACTACCTCTCCCCCCTCTTTGCCCCGCAATCGATTCTGGTCTTCGCCGGCTCCACCGGGAACCCGGAGAGCCTCACACTGCAGGCCAGCCAGCTGGTTGCCAACCTGAAGGCGCAGACCTACAAAGGCACGCTGCACTTTCTGGACATCCACAGCAGCGGCACACTGGCCGAGCTGGCGCAAAGCCGGGCGGACCTGGCCATCATCGCCTTGCCGGCGGAAGAGGTCGTGGCTGCGCTGGAAGTGGCGGGCCGCATGACCTGCCGCTCCGCCGTCATCATTTCCAGCGGCATCAGCGCCGAACAGGCCGCGGCCTTGAAGAAGGTGGCCAAGCGCGAAAACGTGCAACTGCTGGGCCCCAACTGCCTGGGCTTTCAGAACCCGCTGCTGCAGCTCAATGCCAGCGTGGCGGGCGACCTGGCCAATAGCGGTTCGCTGGCACTGGTGTCGCAGTCGGGTGCACTCACCGCCTCCATGCTGGACTGGGCCAGCAAGAACGCCGTGGGGTTTTCATCCGTGGTTTCCCTGGGCCCCAACACCGCAGTGGACATTGCCCAGGTACTGGACTACCTGGCCAACGATGCCCGCACACAAAGCATCATCGTCTACCTAGAAGGCATCTCCAACGCACGCCGCTTCATGAGTGCCCTGCGCTCAGCAGCCAATGCCAAGCCGGTGATCGTGCTCAAGGCCGGGCGCAAGCCCGCAGGCAACCAGGCGGCACAGACGCACAGCGGCACCATTGTCGGCAGCGACGACGTGTTCGACGCGGCCCTGCGACGTGCCGGTGCGGTGCGCGTCACCTCGTTTGTGGAACTGTTCTCCGCGGCCAAGTGCCTGGCTTCGCGCTACCGCCCGGTGGGGCAGCGCCTAGCCATCGTCACCAACGGGGGCGGCCCCGGCGTGCTGGCGGCAGATTGGGTCAATGAAATCCATCTGCACCTGGGCAAGCTCTCAGAACAGTCAGCAGCCGACCTCAAGGCCAAGGTGCCGGAACTGGCGTCGCTGAGCGATCTGATCGACCTGTCTGAAGAAGCCTCGGCCGAACACTACAAGGCCGCCGTCATTGCCGCCGACCACGACGCATCCATAGACGGTGTGCTGGTGATCTTCTCGCCCAAGACCGGCGCAGACTCCATCGGCATCGCCAAGGCCATGGCGGAGATCAAGAAGTCCATGGGCAAACCGCTGCTGTCCTGCTGGATGGGTGACGCCACCGTGGGTGAGGCACGTGTGCTGCTCAACGCTGCAGCAATTCCCACCTTCCGCACGCCCGAGGCTGCCGTGGGTGCCTTTGGCAACATCGCCACCTTCTACCAGAACCAGCGCCTGCTGCAGCAGACTCCGCCGCCCCTGTCCACCCTGGGCAAGCCCGACATCGAAGGCGCGCGCCTGATCATTGAGAGCGTGCTGGCCGAACGGCGCAAGGTGCTCACCGAAATGGAGTCCAAGACGCTGCTGTCGTGCTTCCACATTCCGGTGACGCAGACCATTCTGGCGCGCAACGCCAGCGAGGCCATGATGATCTCGGCACAGTTGGGCTTTCCGGTGGCGCTCAAGATCGATTCGCCCGACATCAGCCACAAGTCGGATGTGCAGGGCGTGGCGCTCAACATCATGAATGCCACCAGTGCGCGCGACAACTACAACGACATGGTGGAACGCGTGCGGCGCATCATGCCGCAAGCCCGCATCAATGGCGTGACGGTACAGAAGATGGCACATGCCCGCCGTGGCCGCGAGATCTATGTGGGTCTGGTCACCGATGATCCGTTCGGCCCGGTGATCGTGTTTGGCGCGGGCGGCACCATGATCGAACTGCTCAATGACCGCGCCATGGAATTGCCGCCGCTCAACCAGTTCCTGGCGCGCCGCCTGATAGACCGCTCGCGCGTGTCCGAGACCCTGGGCGAGTGGCGTGGCGCCAGCGCGGTGGACATGGACGCGCTGGAACAGGTGCTGCTGCGCGTGTCAGAAATGGTGTGCGAACTGCCGCACCTGCGCGAGATGGATATCAACCCCATCATCGTGGACGAGTCCGGTGCCGTGGCGGTGGATGCGCGCATCGTCATCGACAACGCACCCCAAGCCAGCAGTGGCCGCGCCAGCGACTACCACCATCTGTCCATCCTGCCCTACCCGGCCCGCTACGAGAAAACCTTGCCGCTGCGCGGTGGTGGCGAATACACGATTCGCCCCATCCACCCGGACGACGCCACCATGCTCAAGAAGCTGGTGAGCGAGCTCTCGCCGCAGAGCCGCTATTTCCGCTTTGTATCGAGCATGGCCGAGTTGCCGCCCGCCATGCTGGCGCGCTTCACGCTGATCGACTACGACCGCGAGATGGCGTTGGTGGCCATCATCAAGGAACGCACCGCCAACCAGGAGGGTGAAATCACCGAGACCGAGCGCCTGGTGGGTGTGTCGCGCTACGTCACCAACCCCGACCAATCGAGCTGCGAATTCGCGCTGGTGGTGGCCGACGATTTCAATGGCAAGGGCATGGGCTCACGCCTGATGGAGAGCATCATGGACGTGGCCCGCGAAAAAGGCCTGAGCGAAATCGAAGGCCTGGTGCTGGCCAACAACTCCGGCATGCTCAAACTCATGCGCGGCCTGGGCTACCACGTGAAGAGCTATCCGGATGATCCGGATTTCAAGCTAGTCACGCATAGTCTCTAGCCTATTCACATCCAGGCCACGCTTTTGTCTCACGCTTCGTCAGACAGGATGGCGTTGTAGACCAGCGCCCCC
Organism: Rhodoferax sp. GW822-FHT04A08; assembly: GCF_058801025.1. Taxonomy (NCBI): domain Bacteria; kingdom Pseudomonadati; phylum Pseudomonadota; class Betaproteobacteria; order Burkholderiales; family Comamonadaceae; genus Rhodoferax; species Rhodoferax sp. GW822-FHT04A08. Next base: position 40,117 of record NZ_JBXAMW010000006.1, on the reverse strand, counting down.
AGCACCGCACCGGCAATTGGTGCAACCCAGAACAGCCACAAGTCACCCAACGCACCGGTTTGCGCAAACAACGCAGGGCCGGTGCTGCGCGCCGGGTTCACGGAGGTGTTGGAGACGGGGATCGACACCAGGTGAATCAGCGTCAGGCACAAACCAATGGCCAGACCACCAAAACCACCCGCGGCTTTTTTCGCGGTAGCGCCCAGAATGACAACCAGAAAGATGGCCGTCATCACCACCTCGCACACCAGCACGGACAACAGGCCGAAGCCGCCGGGCGAGTTGGCACCATAGCCATTGCTGGCAAAGCCACCCACGCCCTGGAACCCGGCTTTGCCGGAGACGATCACGTACAACACTGCGGCGGCGGCAATCGCGCCCAGCACCTGCGCAATGATGTAGCCCGGCAACTCGGCAGCCGAGAAACGCTTGCCCACGACCAGACCAATCGATACCGCGGGGTTGAAATGCCCGCCCGAGATGGGGCCGAATGCGTAGGCACCCGTGACCACGGTCAAGCCGAAGGCCAGAGACACCCCCAGCAGACCAATGCCTACCCCCGGAAATGCGGCGGCCAGAACGGCACTGCCGCAACCTCCCAGAGTGAGCCAGAAAGTCCCCAGGAATTCGGCCGACCATTTTGCTTTGTTGCTGACCATTGTTATTGCTCCTTTGCTGCGTCAGTTGAAGTTACATGCAAACGGGACGAAATACGCCCCGTTTGCATTAGATCATTAGATGATTGATTGCCTACTTCGCGCAAGCCTGGCCCTTGACCGGGTGGTTGCCTTTGGCCTTGGCTTCCGCCTCGCTCATGTATTCGCCGGACTTGGTCTTTCCATAGAACTTGGAGCCTTCACAGTGGTAGATCTTGGAGCTGCTATTGACCCAGACCTTGCCTGCGCCACCTGTGGCAGCGGTCTTGGCGGGTGCAGCGACACTGACTTTGGCTGCTGGTACGGTGGTGGCTGTTTGAGCCCATGCGGTTGCGGCACAGAGTATGCCGATCACGATGACCAACGAACGCATTCTTGTTTTTTTCGTGGTGTTTACTGCCGTGGCACATGAAACGTAGCTTGTGTATATGCGCTTTCTCTACTGGCTTTGATTTTTCGCAAACACATCCATATGTATCTATTGTGAAATTGCTACTAGGTATTTCCCTAGGCAACTACATAAAGGTATTCCATATGAAAAAACACGTTCTGACCGCTTTGGCTATCGCTGCCGCCTCTTTGGTAAGCACGCAGGCATTTGCACAAGCCAAGGAAGGACCGTGGATGGTTCGCGCACGCGCAGTCAGCCTCTCCAGCGCCAATACGGATTCCACCGGCTTGGGCTTGAGCGTCAATGACATCGTTCTGCCCGAAGTGGACTTCAGCTACTTTTTCACACCGAATATCGCCGCAGAACTGATTCTGACGGTGCCACAACAGCATGACGTGCGTTTGAACGGTAACAAGATCGGCACACTCTCGCAACTGCCTCCCACTCTGCTGGTGCAATACCACTTCAACCTCAACGGCTACAAGCCTTATGTGGGTGCCGGTATCAACTACACCAAGTTCACTGCCAATGACATTCTGGGCGGCGCGGTGACGACCGACGGCTCCAGCTGGGGCGGCGCGTTGCAAGTGGGCGTGGACATTCCTCTGTCGGGCAATATGTACTTCAACTTCGACGTGAAGAAGGTCCTGATTGGTACCAACATCAACGCGGGTGGCAATAGCCTGGGTTCGTTGCGCGTGGATCCTCTGCTGGTCGGTGTGGGTCTGGGCTGGCGCTTCTAAGCCGGCTTTCACAGCTTCACAGCAACCACGGTGTTTGCATCAGGCAAACAGGCCGTGCAGGAACCAGCGCAGACCCGGCTCGGCGCTGGTTTTTTTGTGGGCGTGTGTGCGCCCCAGGCGTTCACGGTAAATCCACACCAGACCGGCATGCTCGCTGCGCGCCACGAAGTAGTCGCGCAGTGCGATGCTGTTGTCTTCGAGCCAACCGGCTTCAATGCGCTGCGGCCCGGCCAGCAGTATCAGAGGGCCGTGGTACTGCGGGCATTGCTGCTTGACGCCAAGCGGCAACGGCACCGGTAGCAGCCATGTGGGCAACAGCGCGTTGTCCAATCCCGCATCACCTCCCATCTGCGCTGCGCCATGTGTTGCGTTGGCGCGCACGCATGTCGGAGCAGACGACGGTTTGCCGGATGCGGATGACCAAGGTGCCCACACTTGCATGTGTTCCGGGCAGTGTCGTTCCTGCTGCTGCACGCACGTTACCTGCTCGCGCCCCAGGCGTGCACCCAGGCGTTCCAGCATCTGGTGCAGGCTGTCGCCCTTGCGCACGTCCTCTGGCAACAGACTGTGCGACTCGCCGTGCAAGGCCTGTGTTTGCACGGTACGCAAGTGCAGATAGAGCACAGGTGCCGGCAGTGTGACCTGCGCCAGTTGCTCACCCAGCAGGCGCTGCAGGTGTTGCATATCCTGCGTGGACTCTGCCGTGCGCACCAGCATGCGCCCTTGTGAACTGCCATCATGGTAGGCATCGATGTGCTGGGCGTTGGAGCGCCGTGCATCCAGTTCCCACAGCAACTCCAGTTCCTGCACGCCACGCTGGCGTGCACGCAACCACACCAGCAATTGCGCCAGCAAGCGGCGTGCACCGAACAGCAATGCACTGGCCGACTCCACGGCAGCAGACAGCTCCAGCCGCTGTGCAAACACATCGGGCAGTGTGAGCCACGGATAGACCTCGGGACGCAGACCGTAGGCGCAATCCAGCGCGTCCACCAGTCCCGCACCAAAGCGCCGCACCAATCCGCCGCGTGGCAGGGCACGCAGCTGCCCCCAGGTGTTGCACCCCAGACGCTGCAGGGTGGGCAGATGCTCGCGCGCAGCCGCCAAGCTATGCAGCGGCAAGCTGTGAATGGGCGCGTCCGGCGCACGGGCCCACAGCCGCGCCAAGGCCAGCAGGGCTGTCGCCCCTTGTGCATGGTCCAGCATCACACACGCCTCGCTTTCCAGCAACTGCTGCAGCAGCGAAGCGCGGCCGCCAAAGAGCCGCTCGCTTTGGGACACCTCCAGCACCAGCGATGTGTCCATGCGCGCCACCAGCGGGGTGAAGCGCAAGGCCCACCAGGCCAGTGCCGTGTCCGCATCTACCAGTACCGCAGCATCTGCGCCGGCAACGGGTACAAGCGGTTTATGCGAAAGCTGCAGTGCGATCCAGTGCATAGGCCTGGCTTGATGCGAGTTGTACCTGCATGCGCGCCGAACGCGCCTGCAGATGCAGCGGTTTGTCCAGCGGCGGTCCCCGGCGCTTGAGCAGATGGATCTGCAGCGCGTCCGCTTCCTGCTGGGGCTGAACCTGCAGCCGTAGCGCTGCCGGTGACGCATCTGCAAACGCAGAGGCCGGCCGCATGACAAACAACAATTTGCTGTGCTCTGCCGCGGCCATCTGCAAGCGCCTGAGCTGGTCGCTGCGCACCTGTGGCAACCACGCCAGCACTGCGTCCACATCGGCACAGCGCAGCGCCTGCTCGCAAGCCCACAGGCGAGAGCCCACGGGCTGCGCGCCAACCGACAGCAAGCGGTGCGCAACCAGCCCCTGGGCCGCCAGAGCAGGCACAAACGGCACATGCGGCGGCGCCACCAGCACCACCGGACCTTGCCCGCACTGCGCCAGCGCGGGCAGCAACAGACGCCACTCACAGTGCGCGCCCACAGGCTGCAGGATTTCCGTCAGCGCCCCCACCGGCCAGCCCCCACCGGGCAGCTGCGCATCCAGTACCGCATCGCCCGTGGCCTGCACCTGCTGCGCAGGTGAAGCCAGCGCGTGCGCGTGCCAGACATCGGCATGGATGCCGTGCAGCGAATCGGCGGAGGTACGCGCCAAGGCAGACATGGCAAGGCTTACTTCGAAATACTGTACATTTAAACAGTATAACGATGCAGCCCTTTTTAAGCCACCTACCGCATCAAATCTTCGATGGCATCAACCACCATGTTGGAGCCCACCGCCACCAGCAGCACATCGTTGAGGACACGCACATAGCGGTAGCCCGCAGGCGGAAGACCTATTCGGACCACCACGTCTTGCGGCACGGGGTAGACCACCACGTCACGCTCCAGCCGCTGTCCAAGCTTCCATTTCTTGGCTTGTCCGGGCGGTTGGCATCCGTTGTGTTTCTTGGCCAGTCCCGGAGGGCACTTGCCAGCCCGCCCCTGGGCTTCGTAATACTCGGATGCAGCGGCACGCTGGCGCTCACCGAAATAAGCTCCGATCTGGATATCCACGTTGGCCTGCTCTTCCTGCACCTGCTTCTTCTTGCCTTTGCCATTGCCAGCCCAGTCGGGTTTTTCAGCCAACACGGGTGAAGACAGCGCTGCAAGGCAAAGCAGCAGTACGAGTGAGGAAGTTTTCAGGGTAGAGGGGTTGTTGAAGTGGGTCATGGTTTATTTTCGTTGGGGTTGGTATCTGAAAAAACGCGCTATTTTTTGCCGCCGCCGTGGCTGCCTCCGTCACCGCCGCCGTTGCCACCCGCATGCGACCCATCGGCGGAATCACCCTTTCGGGCATTCTCACGGCTATTGGATTCATGCTTTTCCTTCTGGCCGGCTTGATCGGTCTTGGAAGCGCTGACCAGCGCGCCCAGCTTGAAGCCCAATGCATGGGCAATCTGTCCCCATCCCATACCGGCACTTCGCTCAGACAGCACACCCGTCATCTGAACTTGTGAACCGGTGGGACTGGTGACGCTGCCCCCATTCAGGGCCGCCGCCAGTTGCGCCGGGCTTGGCTGGGTAATGCCTGCCTTGCTCAACTCGGCCTTTGCCAGGGAAAGTGCAATATTCACCTCCCCCGGGCTCAGCTTGGCCGTCGCCGGAGTGAACGTGACTGGCTGATTGGTTGGGGTTTGCACGCCAGTTGGAGCCAGTGTCACGCTCTGACCGCTTTCCAGGCCCTGAACCAGTGCCTTTGCGTTGCTTTGAGAGCCCGCAAAGGTGCTGTAGGAGCTGACCAACCGGGATGTGGACGTTGTTGTCACGGGCCTGTCTTCCACCTTGACAAGGGTTGTCTGCGCGGATGCGCCGAACAGACTGCAGACCAGTAGCGCTGTTGCAATGGATTGCTTGGACATGGAAATCTCCTCCAAATCGGCAAATGTGCCGTTTTCCCATTCTATGAGTCAGCAGAGGAAATTCCGGGGATGTAATGTTTGCTTACAACTCTTCCCGACGCTCACACATGCACCGTGTGTTGCCCGATCTCGGGCCAGCGCCGACGGATCACCAGCCAAGCCACCACGCCAATGCATGCCAGCCCGACCGACGTGGCTGCCAGTGCAACGGTGGAGTGCATGACCAGGGGCGAGATCAGACCAGCCACCACGCCATTGGCCGTGGAGCCAATGAACATCTGCAGGCTCGACGCCATGCCGCGCCGCTCAGGGTGCAGGTCCAGCACCAGCAGAGTGACCACCGGCACCATCATGGCCCAGCCAAAGGCGAAGATGCACATGGGCAACATGGCCCATCCCACATGCGGGGCAAACAGCATATTGGCCAGCAGATTGATCACACCAATGCCCAGCATGATGAGAAAACCATTGCGGATCTGGCGCTTGGGACTGAGCTTGCCAGCGACCTGCCCGCTCACCCACGCCCCGGCCATGATGCCGCCTATGGTCAACAAGAAAAACCAGAAGAAATGCGCTGGCGGCAGCCCCAGATGATCCCCCAGGAACACAGGCGCGCTCAGCACATACAGGAACATGCCGTTGAACGGGATACCGCTGGCCAGCGCCAGCAGAAAGAAACGCGGATCGGAGCCCAGCTTCCAGTACCCCGCCAGCAAATTCCTGGGATGGAAATGCTGGCGCTGCGCCACATGCAGTGTCTCGGGCAACAGGCGGTAGATGGCCAGCCACAAGACCACCCCGACGCCGCACAGAAACCAGAAGATGGCCTGCCAGCCGGCGTGCACCAGTAACCATCCGCCCAACATGGGCGCAATGGCTGGCGCCGCACCAAAGAAGATGGTGACCTGGCTCATGACCTTCTGCGCCTGCGACGGGGGATACATGTCGCGCACGATCGCCCGTGACACCACGATGCCTGCGCCCGTGGACAGCCCCTGCACGGCACGGAAGAAGACGAGTTGCCCGATGCTATGGGCCAACGCGCAACCGATCGAGGCCAGCGTGAAGGCGGTCAAGCCCCACAGCACCACCGGTTTGCGCCCCACACTGTCGGAGATGGCGCCATGAAACAGGCTCATGAACGCAAAGCCAAACAGGTAGGCCGACAAGGTCTGTTGCATCTGCACCGGCGTGGCCTGCAGTGACAAAGCGATTCCTGAAAAGGCCGGCAGATAAGTGTCTATGGAGAACGGCCCCAGCATGCCCAGCAGGGCCAGCAATATGGCAAATGCCCACTGCGGTGCGCGCCATATGGTGTGTGCGTCTGGATTCATTACGTCATTGGAACACGCCGCCGCAAAGCCCCTGCGCCGCTGGCTCTTGGGGCTAACGTGAATAGGGAAATCACCGAATCGCCTCGGTGATTTATCCGGACAATGCCTGTCATACCCACAAGAAAACAAGGAGAGGTACGTGGCGACAAGTAATCTGATGCTGGACTATGTTTACGCGCATGAAGCTGCGCGTTCGGACCACATCTTTCTGTCGCAACCATTGGGCGGTGGCCAGGTGAAAGACTACACCTGGGCCCAGACCATGGACCAGGCACGGCGCATGGCCACGCACATCAAGTCGCTGGGCCTGGAGCCAGGCGCGCGCATTGCCATACTGTCCAAGAACTGTGCCCACTTCTTCATCGCCGAGTTGGCCATCTGGCTCGCAGGCGGCACCACCGTTGCAATCTACCCGACAGAAACTGCCACCACCATCCGCTTCGTGCTCGAACACAGCGGCGCCAGCCTGCTGTTTGTTGGCAAGCTCGACACATGGCAGCAGCAGGCCGCAGGCGTGCCAGCCAGCCTGGCCTGTATTGCCATGCCACTGGCACCCGCGACTCCATTCGAAAGCTGGGACTCGATTACCCGACGCACTTCACCACTGACCGGCAAGGTCCAGCGCGCGCCCACCGACATTGCCTTGCTGATGTACACGTCCGGCTCCACCGGCGAACCCAAGGGCGTGATGCACAGCTTCCAGGCCGCCACCGATGCCAGCGTAGGCATGTGCCATTACTTGCAGCAGTACCTGAAGGCGGAAGAGGAAATGCGGGTACTGTCCTACCTGCCGCTGGCGCATATTTTTGAACGTGCCTGGATCGAATGCGCCTCGCTGGTGGATGGCCGCACGCATGTCTTCTTCGCCGAATCGCAGGAAACCTTTCTGGCCGACCTCAATCGTGCGCGGCCTACCGTATTCCAGTCGGTGCCACGTCTGTGGCTGAAGTTCCAGCAAGGAGTTTTTGCCAAGATTCCCGCAAAAAAACTGGACCGTTTGCTCAGCATTCCGCTGTTGGGAAGGCTGGTTGGGCGCAAGGTGCTCAAAGGCCTGGGGCTGGATCAAGTCATGCTGGCTTCGAGCGGCTCTGCTCCGATTCCCGCCGAGCTGATCCACTGGTACCGTCGCCTGGGTCTGAACCTCATGGAAGGCTACGCCATGACCGAGGACTTTGCGTACTCGCATGCCTCGACACCGCAATTCAATGCGCCGGGCTGTGTAGGCATCCCTTTGCCTGGCGTGGAAGTGCGAATGGGTGATGACGGCGAGGTGCTGATCAAGTCGCCCGGCTGCATGGTGGGCTACTACAAACGGCCGGAGCTCAATGCGGAGGTGTTTACCCAGGACGGTTTCTTTCACACCGGAGACAAGGGCACCCGCACTGCTGACGGTCTGCTGATGCTGACCGGCCGCGTGAAAGAGATCTTCAAGACATCCAAGGGCAAGTACGTGGCGCCGGCCCCCATAGAGAACCTGCTCAACACCCACCCACTGGTCGAAATGAGCATGGTCTCGGGCATGGGCCAGGCATCGGCTTTCGGCATGGTGGTGTTGGCGGAAGATGTGCGGCCCCGCGTTGGTACACCCGAAGTGCGGGCCGAAGTGGAACGCGCCTTGACCCAATTGCTCAAGGACACCAACAGCGTACTGGCCGAATACGAGAATCTGCGCATGCTGGTGGTGGTGCCGGAGCCCTGGTCGGTGGAAAACGGGTTCCTCACCCCGACCATGAAAATCCGACGTAATCGCATCGAAACCTCTGTAAATCCCCAATTGGCAACGTGGTACGAAAACCATGCTTGCGTTCACTGGGCCTGAATGCAGTTGACCACCTGGGCCAAGCCGTGCACGATGCGGGCTCCTGGGGAGAGTAATGAACGCAAGTACGAGCGGCTTCAAGCGAGAGTATCTGGATACCCATGCCACAGTGTTTCAAACTGGTGATTCGGGGGATGCAGCCTACGTCATTGAAAGTGGTTGCGTCGAGATACTGAGCGGCCCGCCGGACACACCCGTGCGCCTGGCGGTGCTGGCTGAAGGCGCCATGTTCGGTGAAGTGGCCTTGCTGGACCACCAACCTCGCACAGCCACCGTCAAGACCCTCATGCCCACCAGCCTGATCCGCATTGACCGTGTGCACGTGGAGGAACTGCTGGTGCGCGCAGATCCGGTAATCCAGTACTTGCTGCGCCTGTTGCTGGAACGCTTTCGCAGCAGCAGCGGCAAATCCCAATCTTCGTCCGGCACACCGGTCAACCTGAATGTCGCGGGCGAGCACTACTCCACACCCGACCTGCATGCGGCAGCCGTGAGGACCCTGTCCCTGGCGCACGACCTGTCCGCGGCCATTGGCTCAAGCCAACTGGAGCTGTTTTACCAACCCATCATCAGCCTCTCCAGCAACACCGTGAACGGCTTTGAGGGCCTGGTGCGCTGGCGCCACCCGACCATGGGGCTGGTCAATCCCGACGAGTTCATTCCCCTGGCTGAGAAAACCGGCCTGATCCACCGCATCGGCGACTGGGTGCTGCGCCGGGGCATGCTCGACTGGCCCCGCCTGCGGGAGCTGTGCAATCCAGCGCCGGGACAAACGCCCTTTGTCAGCCTCAACCTGTCGGGCCCGGAGTTGTGCCAGGACGGCATTGTGGAAAGTGTGCAGCAGCGCCTGGGCGCCATGGACATGCCGCCCCACGAGCTGCGTATAGAACTCACCGAAACCACGGTCATCACCAGTCTGGACCAAGTGACCGACATCACCCAGCGTCTACGCGCCTTGGGCGTGGGCATTGCATTGGACGACTTTGGTACCGGCTATGCGGGCCTGGATTATTTGCAGACCCTGCCGTTTTCCAGTCTCAAGATCGACAAGAGTTTTGTGCAGCAGATGCACACTTCAGAGCGCAGCTTTCAGATCGTCAAGGCCGCACTGGAGCTCTCCAAACGACTGGGCCTGAGCAGCGTGGCAGAAGGCATCGAAGACCGTGAGACGGCGACGGCACTACTGCGCATGGGATGCGATTACGCCCAGGGTTATCTGTTTGCCAAACCCATGCCATTGGAAATGGCCTGCCAGTGGACACCCCGGTTCTGACGACAGAAGCGCTACTGTTGTTGTGACGGTCCGAACAGTTCGGCTCGCGTGGGCGGCTGGCAGCCCGCGCGCGTGCAGTTGATGGCCGCCGCACGCATGGCGTTTTGCAGAGTGGATGCGACCCGCGCGCCAGCGCCGTTCTGCTCCAGCGTCCATTCGGCCAGGCAGTTGCCCCAGAAAGTATCTCCGGCGCCCACGGTATCGACCACACGGACCCTGGGAGCCACATCTTCTGCAACATGGCCGTCCACACTGAGCCAGGCACCCTCAGCGCCAAAGGTCAATGCGATGCGGCTGGCGCCATGGGCCGCGAAAGACTTGGCGATGTCTGCGGCGGTGCGCTTGCTGGCTTCAGCGAATCCCAGCAGTTGCAGATCCTCATCACTGGCCTTGACCCAGTCAGCCAGGGAGGCCACGGCTTTCACCGCTGCCACATAGGTTGCCAGATCCGCCGCCAGCTTGGGGCGCAGATTCACATCCACACTGATCACCCAGCCGCGCGCCTTGGCGCCCTGCAGGATCTCCAGTACCTTTTCATGCTCGGGTGGCACCAGCATCAGGGAGCCGGTATGCAACACGCCCGGAGTCCCCACCGACAGCGCGCGCAGCACTTCGTCCACGCGGTAATCGCGATCGGCAATGCCTTCGCGGTAAAAACCATAGCTGGGCTGGCCATCCTTCACCTGAACCACCGCCAGTGAGGTGGGCAAGCGGCTGTCACCCAAGGTGGTCTGCACCTGGTCTTTGCGCAACTGGGCCAGCATCTGGTCGCCAAACGTGTCTTGCGAGAAGCGGTTGAGAAAGTGGACGCTTGCCCCGCGCAACGCTGCTGCCCTGGCCAGGTTGAATGGGCTGCCGCCCACATGGGGATGCAGCAGGCCGTCCGGCCTGGCAACGCAGTCCATCAAAGCTTCACCAAGTACGTAAATGGATGTCATGGAATGCGCAATACCAAGATGTTGAATGGATGGAACGGTACGTTGCCAATGCCGTGGCGGCACGGACGCGCCATGGGGCGCAGAACGCAACGAATTTTGCCACTACATTAGCCATTCGCCGACCTACGCAAAGGTAACTACCGTGAAACTGTTTCTTGATTCCGCCCTGCCCGCTTCCTGGGCCCTGCCCGCTTCCTGCCCTCCGGTGCAAGGGGTGACCACCAACCCCAGCCTGGTCCTGCAGGCCGGGCTGAGCGTGACGCTGTCAACTTACACCGGGCTGCTGCAGGCTGTGGCAGACGCGGGCTTGCCCGAGCTGATGCTGCAACTGCCAAGGCCTGATGCCACGGAGGCTCTTCAGTGGCTGGACGTGCTGGGCGCCAAGGCGGCGGATGTGGGCGTGACACTGACCATCAAACTGCCTTGCCACACGGACTGGCTGCCCTGCATCCGGGCCATGCAGTCGCGCGACCAGGCTATATTGCTGACCGGCCTGTCCAACCCGGTACAACTGCTTTGGGCGCAGGCCCACCAGGCCCAGTATGTGGCGCCGTATATTGGCCGCCTGGTAGCAGACGGACGCGATGTCTGGCCCCTGATGCAGGCCTGTGTGGCCCTGCAGAACGAAGGTCCGGCACTGCTGGCTGCCAGTATCAAGTCGCCCGATGTGCTGGCGCGGCTGATTGCCTGTGGCGCAGCCGCAGCCACCTTGCCACCGTCGAGTCTGGTGGAATGGGCAGGCGACGCACTGACCGAAGCGGCCATGGCCCAATTCGAAAAAGATGTGGCATCCAGCCAATCCAAGCCTGCACTGCGCTGAGCCGGACCGTCTGCGCCCGCCGTGGAGCAGGCATGAAAAAGGCCACCCGCTTGCGCTGGTGGCCTCTTGTTTTTGGAGCCGCAAGGGCTCCGTACAGCAGCTTGAATTACTTCTTGCGGCTGTTGGTCTTGACGGCGTTCAGCACGTTGTCGGTCACGGCATTGGCTTGCTTTTCAGCAACTTCCACAGCCTTCTTGGCAGATGCCTTGGCGGTGTCCAGTGCGTTCTGGCTGGCAGCCACAGCGGACTTCACCACGGCCACCACGGACTCGGTACCGGCAGGAGCGTTCTTGGCCAGGTTGTCCAGTGCAGCGGTAGCAGTCTTTTGGGCTTCGGCAAACTTGCCTTCGGCAGCAGCAGCCAGTTCAGCGCTGGTTTCGGAGGCAATGGCGTAGACCGAGCGGCCATAAGCGATGGACTTTTCAGCCAGGGGCTTGATCAGCGAAGCTTGGGCAGCCAGCGCGTCGGTGGGGGACTTGGCGCTCAGCACGGAAGTCAGGTCAGCGGTGTCAAACAGAGCGGACTTGGTAGCAGCCAGGTTCAGTGCGACCAGCTTTTCAAAACCGGCAAATGCGGATGCAGCCAGGGCCTGGGCTTCGGCAACGGCAGTCTTGTTGGCAGCCAGGATTTGTTCAACGTTCAATGTAGTCATGCGATTCTCCAAAAGGGTTAAGAAACTTCTGCGCTACGAACATGGACCAGATCAACTTATGTTGCAGTGCAGCATGGACGCAATCTTACGGCGATTTCTGCCGTATGCAAGCGCTTTTTGCTGCAATGCAACAAATTAGAGGTGAACTTCTAGAAGTGCCTCAACCGCAAGTACCCACATGGCCACACTGGGTGCAGTAGTCGCACCCGTCCTTGCGGATCACCGCATAGGCCCCGCATTCACCGCACTTCTTGCCCACCATCGCCGGTGGCATGGCCGGTGTGGCTACTACCGGAGCAGCGGGTGCAGGCGCTACCGCAGTGTCGGCATGGCTTGCGCTCTCGTTGCGGTGCGCGATGATCTGCTGGATGGCATAGGCAATGGCCGCCACTTCCGAATCGTGCCACAGGGGCACCAAGCCACCATCGGCCTTCTGGTACGTGCCCAGCCGCACTGGGCCACGGTCCCAGGCAACCTTGCGCATATCGCGCAACGCACGCTCCAGAAAGCCGCCGCGTGCCGCCAGTGACAGCAGGCGCATGCTGGAGGTGATCCATTGCTGCGACTCGCCACTCTGCCCCAGGGGCATGAAGAATTCGATGGCGCGCTGCACCGTGCCCTTGCCGTCGGCCGTGGGCACCGGCAGGAAGGAGACCACGATGTACAGCGTCTTGTGGCCTTCCTGGGTCCAGTATTCCACCTTCTCCGCCACGGCAGACAAGCCGCCCTTGGGCCGCTTTTCGATCACGGTGCGCATGGGGTCGGCCGGAGCGGCCATGGAATCGGCAGCTGGCGGCGGCTTGGGTGTGCCGGTATCCAGCACGGAACCCAGGATGGCGTTGGGTCGGTAGGTTGCCAGTCCCTTGAGACGGGCACGCCACGCCTGCTGGTACAGGCCCTTGAAGTCCTCGTATGGGTAATCGGCGGGCACGTTCACGGTCTTGGAAATGGCCGTGTCCACCAGCGGCTGCACCGCTTCCATCATGGCAATGTGGTCAGATGCCGCCATGTCCAGCGCCGACACAAAGTAGTCGGGCAACTTGTTCACATCGCCACCCAGCTCGCGGTACAGGCGCCAGGAATGGTCTTCCACCGCGTATTCGCTGGTGCTGCCATCGGATTCCCGTTTCTTGCGGCGGTACATCCAGGAAAACGCTGGTTCGATGCCGTTGGATGCATTGTCTGCAAATGCCAAGCTCACGGTGCCCGTGGGCGCGATGGACAGCAGGTGGCTGTTGCGGATGCCATGTTCACGGATGGATGCCTGGATGTCGGCTGGCAGGCGGCTGGCAAATGTGCCTGCCTTGAGGTAGCCCTCAGCGTCAAACTTGGGGAAGGCACCCTTTTCCTGCGCCAGCTCGACCGACGCGCGGTACGCCGCATCGCGCATGCAGGTGGCAATGCGCTTGGCCATTTCGCGGGCTTCGGCCGAGTCATAGCGCAGGCACAGCATGGTCAGTGTGTTGCCCATGCCGGTGAAGCCCACACCGATGCGGCGCTTGGCGGCGGCTTCCTCACGCTGCTGCGGCAGCGGCCAGAAAGTCACGTCCAGCACGTTGTCCAGTGCGCGCACCTGGGTTGCCACCGATTTGGCAAATGCCTCAAAGTCAAACGCGGCAATACCGTCAAAGCCAAAGGCATTGCGCACAAAGCGCGTCAGGATGATGGGGCCCAGGTCGCAACAGCCATACGGCGGCAGCGGTTGCTCGCCACAGGGATTGGTGGCCGCAATGTCTTCGCAATACGACAGGTTGTTGTCTTCGTTGATGTGGTCCAGGAACAGGATGCCGGGCTCGGCAAAGTCATAGGTGGAGCGCATCACCGTGTCCCACAGCTCGCGGGCAGGCAGCGTGCGGTACACCCACATACCGTCGGCACGCTGATAGGCACCTTGGGCCATGAGATCGGCACCGGGCTTGGCGCGGTGCACCAGCTCCCAGGAGGCGTTGTCGTCCAGCGCGCGCATGAAGCTGTCGGGCATGCCAACTGACACGTTGAAGTTGTTCCAGCGCCCCGGCGTGCGTTTGGCGGTAATGAACTCCAATACGTCCGGATGGTCGATACGCAACACACCCATCTGCGCGCCCCGGCGTGCCCCGGCGCTCTCCACCGTGGAGCAGGACTGGTCAAATACATTGATGTAGCTGCAGGGGCCGGAGGCCATGGAGTGGGTGCCCTTGACCTCGGCGCCCTTGGGGCGGATGCGCGAAAAGTCATAGCCCACGCCACCGCCACGGCGCATGGTTTCTGCGGCCTCGCGCAAGGCCTCGTAGATGCCGGGGTAGCCCGCGTCGTCCACGCCCTGGATGCAATCACCCACGGGCTGCACAAAGCAATTGATCAGAGTGGCCTGGATGTCGGTCCCGGCGGCACTCATGATGCGCCCGGCACCAATGGCGCCTGCGTACAGGTTTTCCAGGAACACGGCTTCGAAATGGCCGCGCTCGGACTCCTTTTCCACACTGGCCAAGGCACGGGCTACGCGCCGAAACACGTCTTCCAGTCCCGTTTCACCCGGTTTGAGGTATTTCTCCTTCAGCACGTCGTGGCTGATGGGTTGCACGTCGCTGTGGCTGGAAGCGGTTTGGGAACGGTCACGTTTCATGAAAATGTCTTTCTAGGGGATTGCGCAGGGCAGTGTTGCCGAACTTGCAGGCCATGGTTTTGAGGCAGGTCAGTGACCATGCTGCCAGGATAGCTGAGCGGGAATTTTGCTTCCACCAGTATCTGTCAGAGACATGCAGGTTTTGAACGGGATAATAGGGGGTTGATCACAATTCAGCGGTTTTCTTCTTTTTACCCCATATCCCTTTCGCTCAAGAGGACATCAATGACGACACAAAAGTCAAAAATCATCTACACGCTGACCGATGAGGCCCCTTTTCTGGCCACCTGCGCGTTTTTGCCCATCATCCGCACCTTCGCCGCTCCGGCCGGCATTGAGGTAGCTGAGAGCGACATTTCCGTTGCGGCCCGCGTGCTGGGCACCTTCCCGGAATATCTGACAGAGTCCCAGCGTGTTCCCGACAACCTGGCCGAACTGGGCAAGCTGACCTTCAAGCCCGAAGCCAACATCATCAAGTTGCCCAACATCAGCGCCTCGGTGGGTCAGCTGATTGCATGCATTCGCGAACTGCAGAGCAAGGGCTACGCCATTCCTGACTATCCGGAAGATCCCAAGACCGAAGAAGAAAAGGCCATCCGCGCACGCTACGCCAAATGCATTGGCTCTGCCGTGAACCCGGTGCTGCGCGAAGGCAACTCGGATCGCCGCGCACCCAAGGCCGTCAAGGAATTTGCCCGCAAGAACCCGCACAGCATGGCCGAGTGGAGCCAGGCATCGCGCTCGCACGTGTCCCACATGCACCATGGCGACTTCTACCACGGCGAAAAGTCCATCACGCTGGATCGCGCCCGCAACGTCAAGATGGAACTCATCACCAAGAGCGGCAAGACCATTGTCCTCAAGCCCAAGGTCGCCCTGCTGGACCGTGAAGTCATTGACTCCATGTTCATGAGCAAGAAGGCGCTGCTGGAGTTCTACGAGAAGGAAATCGAGGACGCACACAAGACCGGCGTGATGTTCTCCCTGCACGTCAAGGCCACCATGATGAAGGTGTCCCACCCCATCGTGTTCGGCCACTGCGTCAAGATCTTCTACAAGGACGCATTTGCCAAGCACGGCGATCTGTTCAAGGAACTGGGTGTCAACGTCAACAACGGCATGGCCGACCTGTACGCCAAGATCGCCACACTGCCGCAAAGCAAGCAGGACGAGATCAAGCGCGACCTGCACGCCTGCCACGAGCACCGCCCCGAACTGGCCATGGTGGACTCTGCCAAGGGCATCACCAACTTCCATTCGCCCAACGACGTGATCGTGGACGCTTCCATGCCCGCCATGATCCGCAACGGCGGCAAGATGTGGGGCGCCGACGGCCGCCTGAAGGACGTCAAGGCCGTAATGCCCGAATCGACCTTCGCCCGCATCTACCAAGAGATCATCAACTTCTGCAAGTGGCACGGCGCCTTCGATCCCAAGACCATGGGCACGGTGCCCAATGTCGGTCTGATGGCCCAGCAGGCCGAGGAGTACGGCTCGCACGACAAGACCTTCGAGATCCCCGAAGACGGCGTGGCCAACATCACCGATCTGGAAACCGGCGAAGTGCTGCTGAGCCAGAACGTGGAAACCGGCGACATCTGGCGCATGTGCCAATGCAAGGACGCTGCCATCCGCGACTGGGTCAAGCTGGCCGTAACCCGCGCCCGCAACTCCGGCATGCCCGTGGTGTTCTGGCTGGACAGCTACCGTCCGCACGAAGCCCAGCTGATCACCAAGGTCAAGATGTACCTGCATGAGCACGACACCACCGGCCTGGACATCCAGATCATGAGCCAAGTGCGCGCCATGCGCTACACACTGGAGCGCGTCATCCGCGGTCTGGACACCATCAGCGCCACCGGCAACATCCTGCGCGACTACCTGACCGACCTATTCCCCATCATGGAACTGGGCACCTCGGCCAAGATGCTGTCCATCGTGCCCCTGATGGCAGGCGGCGGCATGTACGAAACCGGCGCTGGCGGCTCTGCCCCCAAGCACGTGCAGCAGTTGGTGGAAGAAAACCACCTGCGCTGGGACTCGTTGGGTGAATTCCTGGCGCTGGCAGTTTCCCTGGAAGACCTAGGTCTGAAGACCGGAAATAAGCAGGCCGTGATCCTGGCCAAGGCACTGGATGCAGCCACCGGAAAACTGCTGGACAACAACAAGGGCCCGTCGCCCAAAACCGGCCAGCTCGACAACCGCGGCAGCCAGTTCTATCTGGCCACGTACTGGGCGCAAGAACTCGCGGCGCAGACTGAAGACAAGGCACTGGCCGCACAGTTCACCAAGCTGGCCAAGACCCTGACCGAGAACGAAGCTACCATCGTGGCCGAACTCTCAGCAGTGCAAGGCAAGCCGGCGGACATCGGCGGCTACTACCTGGCCGACAAGCAGAAGGTCACGGATGTCATGCGTCCGAGCGCAACTTTCAACGCCGTGCTGGAAAAAGCAATGGCCTGATTTTTCGCCGTGAAGTGACAGGAACGGGGGCAGCAATGCCCCCGTTTTTTTATTGGAAGCGCGTTGCCGCAAATGGCCTCAGATCCAGCACCGACTCCCTAGCGGCGATCTGGTCTGCTACCACCATGCCGCTCAAACCACCCAGCGTCAATCCAATGTGCTGATGGCCGAAGGCGTAGATGACCCGTGCGGACGCACTGGATCGGCCCAGCACCGGCAGGCCATCCGGCAAGGTGGGGCGGAACCCCAACCAGGGCGCGGTGGGTGAGCCCAGTTGCGGCAGTGCGCGCTGGGACGAGAAATGCAGAAGGTCCAGCAGGCCCAGATGTTTTGCTGGCCCCAGTCCCGCCAACTCCACGGCCCCCGCGACGCGTATACCTTGCTTCATCGGCGTCATGTAGAAGCCGCGCTCCGCCCAGCCCACCGGTCGGGATATCAGATGCGAAGTACCCGGATACATCAGGTGGTAGCCGCGCTCTGCTTCCAACGGAACCTTATCGCCACACTGCGCGGCCAAGGGACCGGAATGGGCACCGGTACACAGGGCAACATGGTCGTGCTGTATCTCGCCGTCTGCTGTTCCCAGTATCACGTTGTCTGGCAGGGGCTTGAGCGACTGCACCTGCGTAGCGCGAACCTGCAGCCCCTTATCCAGCAGCCAGCTCTGCAAGGTATGCAGAAAGGCCGAAGGATCCGACAGATGCCAGGAGCCTTCAAACAATGCGCCGCGTTCAAACAGAGGCTGCAGCGATGGCTCCAAGGTACGTACTTCGGCCTTCTGCAGAATGCGTGTCTTCACGCCCAGGGCGCTACGCAATTCCAGAGTGGGGCGGGATGCCTCAAAGTTGGCCGCACTCGAATACAGGTACAAGCACTCGCGCGGACAGATGAAGCCGTCCAGACCGGCTTGCGCCACCATGTCGGTGTACCCGCTCTGCGCACGACCCAGCAGTTGCGCCAGCGCCGTGGCCGAACGGGTGTAACGCTGTGTGGTGGAGCTGCGCAAAAAGCCCAGCAGCCAAGGCATGAGTTGCGGCAGATAGCCCCAGCGCAAACGCAAGGGACTGCTGGGCGAGAACAGGTAGCGCGGCAGATCGCGAAACACCGTGGGGTTGTTGACCGGTATGCAGGCGTAGTTGGCAAAGGTGCCGGCATTGCCAAACGACGCACCACCAGCCGCACCGACCGGGTCATACAAGGTGACTTGATGTCCATCCCGCATCAGCCAATAGGCCGATGACAAACCCACAAATCCCGCACCGATCACCGCAACGTTAGCCATAGTTTCCTACCTGCTCTGTCAATGAAAAAAGGCAGCAGCCATTACAGCTGCTGCCTTGATCACGCGTAAAGCGTGCCGATGATTATTGCACCGGTGTAGGCATGCCTGCCTTGAACGTGTAGACGGTGATAGGCGCCTTTTGCAGGTTGCCCTTTTCGTCATACGCGTAGGTGGTCACGATGCCCTTGTAGCTGGCCTTGTGCAGCTCTGCACTGACCTTGGCTGCGTCGGTAGTGCCCAGCTTGGACATGATGCTGGCAACCATCTGGGTCTGGTCGTAGAAGGAAGCAGCGTAAGCATCCGGATCCTGGTTGAAGCGCTTCTTGTAGGCTTCCTTGAATGCAGGACCAGCAGCAACCTTGTCCAGAATGGCGCCGCCCTGTGCGCAGTACACGGTGTCGTTGGCAGCATCACCAGCCAGCTTGCCGGTCTCAGCCACGCAGATGGCATCGCCACCCAGCAGCTTGGCCTTGATGCCCAGACCCTTCATTTGCTTGGTCAGAGGACCAGCTTGTCCAGCGTAACCGCCGTACATGATCACGTCAGGGTTCTTGGCCTTCATGTTGGTCAAGATGGCGTTGAAGTCGGTAGCTTGGTTGGTGGTGTATTCCTGACCCACGATGGTCAGGCCCAGTGCCTTGGCTTCCTTGATGAACTCTTCAGCCAGACCTTGGCCGAAAGCGGTACGGTCGTCGATCACGCCGGCAGTCTTGGCCTTCATGGTGTGGAAGGCGTACTGTGCCAAGCTGGTACCAATCAAGTTGTCGCCAGCAATGATACGGAACACGCTCTTGTATCCGCCCATGGTGACCTTGGGGTTGCTGCCCACGGTGGACAGAATGGCGCCGCCTTCGTCATACACCTTGGAAGCAGGAATGGCCACACCAGAGCAATAGGGTCCCATCACGAACTTGATGCCAGCATCGGTCATCTTCTGTGCCACGGCCACACCGGCCTTGGGATCGCACTGGTCGTCTTCAGACACCAGCTCCAGCTTCAAGGTCTTGCCAGCAACCGTCATTTTCTTGGCGTTGATGTCGTCAACGGCCATGCGGATACCGTTTTCATTGTCCTTACCAGCAAAGGCATTGGAACCGGAGAGTGGGCCAGTGTGGCCAATCTTCACGGTAATGTCTTCTGCGTATGCAGAGCCTGCCATGCACACGACGGCTGCAGCTGCCACCAGGGGCATAAGCTTGGATTGAAATTTCATACGAACTAACTTTCTATTAAGAAAAAAAACACAGTTCCGGTTATGCAAGATGCGGGCCTAAACTTGTAGCGTGTAAACCCTTAAGTCATGCTTTTAGTTGGTGCACTTTTGATGCAAGTCTAATCATGACATGATGCACACAGCACAAATCACTATTTATAGCCATGAAGACCAACAAAGTTATCCACGTGGTGAGCTGCCATGCAGCGGGTGAAGTCGGCGATGTCATCGTCGGTGGAGTCGCGCCGCCACCAGGGGACAGCATCTGGGAGCAGTCGCGTTTCATCGCGCGTGACGAGACACTGCGCAACTTCGTTCTCAACGAACCGCGCGGTGGCGTGTTCCGTCATGTCAATCTGCTAGTACCCCCGAAAAACCCGGCTGCACAAATGGGCTGGATCATCATGGAGCCCAGTGATACACCGCCCATGTCGGGCTCCAACTCCATCTGTGTAGCGACCGTTTTATTGGAGACCGGCATCATCCCGATGCAGGAGCCTGTGACCAAAATGGTGCTCGAACCACCTGGTGGATTGATCGAAGTCACGGCCACATGCAAGGACGGGAAAGCCGAGCGCATCGCAGTTCGCAACGTGCCGTCGTTTGCAGCTAAATTGGATTCGCATTTGGAGGTAGCAGGCCTTGGCACTTTGGTAGTAGATACGGCATACGGTGGTGATAGTTTTGTGATTGTGGATGCACAAAAACTGGGCTTTTCCATAACACCGAATGAGGCGCGCGAATTAGCTGAACTAGGTATGCGCATCACACAGGCAGCGACTGAACAACTAGGTTTTGTGCACCCCACCAACCCGGACTGGAAACATATATCTTTCTGCCAGTTCGCCGGTCCGCTCAAGCAGGAGAACGGTATCTGGACGGGCGCCAATGCGGTTGCCATTCGTCCCGGAAAAATAGACCGCTCCCCCACCGGCACCGGTTGCTCTGCACGCATGGCCGTACTGCATGCCAAGGGTCTGATGCAAGTGGGAGACCGCTACCTGGCACGCTCCATCATCGGCAGTGAATTTGCATGCCATATTGAATCAGCGACCACGATTGGCGGTCAGAGCGCAATCCTGCCCGTGATATCGGGCACTGCGTGGATCACGGGCACGCACCAGCACACGCTGGACCCTACGGACCCTTACCCTTCGGGCTACCGGCTGTCCGATACCTGGCCGATGTAGACCGGCTTTAGTTCGGGGTGTCGGCCGCAGCGTCCGCCGAGATCCCCAACTCGCCGCAGAGCTTGTGCACGATGCTGCGCAACTCGGCCACTTCTCGCTCCAGCCTTTCGATGCGCTCGTTGTTGCCGCTTGCGCCGTGGCTCACACGACCCGATTCCAGGGCCTGCACATCCACTTCACCACACAACAGATGTGCCCAACGCTGCTCACGGGTGCCGGCAAGGCGTGGCAACTTGACGACCAATGGCCCGCCTTTTTCTTCTGACCGCTCCAGCAGCTCCTCCAGGAAACCTTCCACGGAAGAGATGTCCGCAAATTTGTACCAGCGCTCGGTATTGAGCCGCAGCTCACCGGCTGTCTGCGGTCCGCGCAGCATCAGCATGCCCAGCAACACCGCCGCTTGCTCATACACACCGACGCCGCGCTGAAAGTTGTGGGTGAACTTGGTGGTGCGTCCACCGGTCGTCTCGTGCACCAGCCCTTGCTCGCGCAGACTGGCCACCGCACTGGCCACCTGGGACTCATCGAGTTCCATCAAGGGGTCGCGACTGGTTTTCTGGTTGCACCCCAGCGTCAGTGAGTTGAGGGACAAAGGATAGCTGTCGGGCACTGTGCGCGCTTTTTCCATCAGCGTGCCCAGGACGCGGGCTTCAATATCGGTGAGCAAGGGACGGACGGGAGTCGGTGTGGGAGTGGTCATAAGACAGATGTTGTTTTTAGACCCATTCTATAGACCGGTTCGACATCCGTTAATGCGAATGGTTCTCATTTGTGTATAATGTAAAGCGTCCGTTAACCCCAGCCAGCCACATCACGCAGCATCCCGCTGTACGTGCCATAGCCAGCCAAATCAAACCCAAAGGTCTGTTTAGCTATGCCACGTTCTCTTTCTTCCAAAAAACGCCTTCGCAACGCCGCCGCGATGCCTATGCACTGCTCGCCGACATCTGCCACGGCCCTGCTGCCACTGGGGGCGCTGTTGCTCGCCGGTTCGCTCAACGTATGTGCCCAGGCCGTGCAGGACACTCCAGCAGGTGAAGAGACCAAAACGCTCAAGCCGGTCACCATTTCCGGCACACGGGATCGCAACAGCCAGACATACCAGAGCGGCGTGGTGTCGGTGGGCAAGACACAGGCTGCCGCCAAGGACATCCCACAATCGTTGACGGTTGTCACCGAAAAGCTCATTCACGACGAAGGCAAGGACACGCTCAAGGGCGCCTTGCAAAACGTCCCCGGCATTACCTTTGAAGCCGGCGAAGGCGGGCGCATCGGCGACAACATCCGCCTGCGTGGCTTTACCGTGGCTGGCGACATCTATCTGGACGGCATGCGTGACATCGCCCAGTACAACCGCGACACCTTCAACCTGCAGAACATCGAAGTGCTGCGCGGCTCCGCCTCCATGCTGTTTGGTCGCGGTTCTACTGGCGGCGTGGTCAACCAGGTCAGCAAGCAGGCACACAAGGGAACCGCATCGGAGATCAACACCACCGTAGGCACCGACAACTACCTGCGCCTGGATGGTGACTTCAACGTCGCCACCAGTGAAGATTCGGCATTGCGCTTCGACCTCATGTCCACCGACTGGGATGGCCGCGCAGACAAGGCTGGCACCCATCGCCGCGGGCTGGCCGCCGATTACGGCATCGGTCTGGGCACCACGGACGAATGGCACTTCAGCGTGTACCACCTGGACTACAACGACAAGCCGGATCTGGGCGGCCGCTGGCTGCAGGGCGCGCCGGCACCACTGCCCACCGACAAGTGGTATGGCGTGGATTCCGACTACCAGCGCGACAGTGCCGATATCGCCACCGCTTCGTACACACACTACTTTGATGACGGCAGCAGCCTCAAGACCAAGGTGCGTGACGGCCAATACCGTCGGGACCTGTGGGCAACACAGCTCAACGCCTTTGCGAATACCGTCACGCAAGACAACCTGAACGGCAACACCACCGTCAACCGCGGCAACCAGACCCGCGCCGGTGAAGAGCACCACACCTTCTTGCAGAGCGACTACCTGACCCGAGGCGAATGGTTCAACCTGAAGCAGGAACTGCTGCTGGGCGCTGAATACGCACTGGAGCGCTCCACCCGCTATACCTACTCCAACGTACCGGCCAAACCGGCCACTACTGTGGCCGCAGCCAGCAATGCCGCAGTCGCAGACACTCGCATCAAGAACTGGGCCAACACGTTCAAAGCCACCACGCTGGGCCTGTATGTCCAGGATACCGTCTCCCTCACCGACTTCTGGAAAGTGGTGGCGGGTCTGCGCTGGGACCAGTTCGGCGGCGACTATGACCGCCTGACCGGTGGCACCCTGTCACGCACCGACTCGGTCTGGAGCAAGCGCCTGGGCCTGATGTACCAACCCACCGATGCAGTGAGCTATTACGCTTCCTACGGCACTTCCTTCAACACCTCGGGCGACCTCTACCAGTACGACGCCAACACGGCCAACACACCACCGGAGAGCAGCCGCAACATAGAAGTCGGCATCAAGTGGGAGCTGGCCGATGGCGACCTCTCGGTACGCACGGCACTGGCCCGCACCGACAAGTACAACGAACGCAATACCGACATCAACCAGAGCACCGGTGAATACCTGCTCTCGGGCCAACGCCACACCGACTCGCTGGAGTTTGAAGTCCAGGGCAAGCTGACTGAACGCTGGGAAATTTTTGCCGGATTGGTGTTCATGAACGGTGTGATCGACCAGGCGGGATCCAGTGCCGCGTCGCAAGCCACGGTCGGCCTCAACCCCGGCCTGACACCTGCCAAGCAAGCCAATCTGTGGACCACCTACCGCCTGGATGACAAATGGCGCGTTGGCGGCGGCATCACAGCGGTGAGCGAAAACCATCCGGCCTCTTCGAGCGCTGCAAGCCTGGCCAACACCGCGCCCGGTTATGTGAAGGCCGATGCCTTGGTCGAATACCAGATCAACCCACGCAACGCCCTCAAGCTCAATATCGACAACGTGGGTGACACCGTCTACTACAGCTCGCTCTACCAAGGCTGGCCCAGTCTGGCACCGGGACGTAGCGTGCGTCTGACCTGGACCGCCAACCTCTGAACCCGACAGGAAACCTCTCACCATGCTGCTGCGAATCCACCAGGCACTGACCGCTGACGAACTGCACCAGATCCGCCATCTGCTCCTGAGCGCAGATTGGGTCGACGGGCGCGTCACCGCAGGCACCCAGAGTGCGGCCGTCAAGAACAACCGGCAACTGCCGGAAGACTGCGCCAACGCGCAGCAGGCCCGGCACCTGGTGTCGGTGGCGCTGGCGCGCAATCCGCAGTTCGTCACCGGCGCCCTGCCCAAGACGGTCTACCCGCCGCTGTTCAATCGCTACGGTGGTGAGAGCAATGCCTTCGGTGACCACATCGACAACGCCGTGCGCACCCATGCGGCCACGGCCAAGCATGTGCGCACCGACATCTCCTGCACCCTGTTCCTGAGTGACCCAGACAGCTACGACGGCGGCGAGCTGGTGGTGCAGGACACCTATGGAGAGCAGCGCGTGAAGTTCGACGCGGGCGACCTGGTGATGTACCCCGGCACCTCGGTGCACCGGGTCGAACCGGTGACCCGCGGCGAACGCATCGCCAGCTTTTTCTGGATCGAAAGCATGGTGCGCCAGGACGCGCAGCGCCGCCTTCTGTACGACATGGACATGGCCATCCTGGACCTGCGCCGCAAGGGTGGCGACACAGCGGAAGTGGTCAAGCTCACCGGCTGCTACCACAACCTGCTGCGCATGTGGGCCGATACATGATGGAACTCATCCGACACCGCCAGCCCGCTGTTTTTGCGCTGGTTCTGCTGACCCACGGTGCGGCGCTCTGGGCCCTGCAAAGCGGTCTGCAGCGTCCTCCAGAAGACTTGGTCACGCCAGCCGAAATGCTGGTGGAGATCACGCCCATGGATGCCCCGCCTGCACCACCGGCACCGCAGGTCAAGCCCAGCAAGATCACCCCCATAGCGCCGTCGCGCCCTGCCCCGCAGCTACCACCAACAACGCCGACACAGGTAACCGAGGCAACACCGGTGCCTGCACCGGTAACGGCGGTTGCCGCCGGTCCGGCAACACCCAACACACCGGCGGCAGTTCCCGCCGCGAGCGCAAACGCCATCGCTGCAGTCGCCCCGGCGCCCGCGCCACCCGCTGTGCAGCTGCCCTCGTCGGATGCCGACTATCTGCACAACCCCAAGCCCGCCTACCCGGCCATGAGCCGCCGCCTGGGCGAAACCGGCAAGGTGGTGGTGCGCACCTTGATTGGTGCCGATGGCGTGGCGCAGCAGGCCGAAGTCCTGCGCTCCAGCGGTTTTGAACGCCTGGACCGTGCGGCTGTGGAGACTGCCTTGAAGTGGCGCTACGTGCCCGGCAAACGTTCCGGAATTCCCGAGGCCATGTGGTTCAACGTCCCTCTGGTCTTTGTTCTCGATTAATTTTTTTGGAGTCTTTATGCAAACCCCCATCGGACTAATTTCTTTGTGGAGCCAGGGCGACTGGATCATCCGGCTGGTCGCTTTGCTGCTGCTGGCCATGTCGCTGGCCTCGTGGATGGTGATCCTGCTCAAGGTCATTGACCTGATCCAGTTCAAGCGACTGGCGCGCAGCACCGAAGCCTTCTGGCACAGCCCGGACTTTGCGCTGGGTCTCAACGCCCTGGGGCCACAGGCGGCCAACCCGTTTGTGCAACTGGCGCGCTCGGGCTTTGAGGCCAGCAGCCACCATCGCAACACCCAGGCGCAGCTGCACGATGCACTGGACATCAGCGACTGGATCAGCCGCGCGCTGCGCAACGCCATGGACGACAGCACGGCGCGTCTGCAATCGGGCTTGGCCATTCTGGCTTCCGTCGGCTCCACCGCGCCTTTCGTGGGCCTGTTCGGAACGGTCTGGGGCATTTACCACGCCCTCATGGGCATTGGCGCCAGCGGCCAGGCCAGCATAGACAAGGTGGCCGGCCCCATCGGCGAATCCCTGGTGATGACTGCCCTGGGCCTGGCCGTGGCCATCCCCGCAGTGCTGGGCTACAACGCACTGGTGCGCGGCAACAAGTCGGCCCTCACCCGGCTCACCCGCTTTGCGCACGACCTGCACGCTTACTTCGTCACAGGTGCCCGCGTGGGAGCCGTGCAACCGGAAGGCCATGCGGCCAACGTCGTGCTCAGCATGAAGAAAGCCTGATGCCATGGCCTTCGGAATACAGGATGCAAGCACCGACGCCGACAGCGAGGTGATGAACGAGATCAACATGACGCCGCTGGTGGACGTGATGCTGGTGCTGCTGATCATCTTCATCATCACCGTGCCGGTGATGAAACATGCAGTGGCGGTGGATCTGCCCGTGGCATCCAGCCAGCCGCTGCAGCAAAAGCCGGTCGTGCTGCAACTCAGCGTGGACGCACAGGGCACCTTCTTCCTGGACCGCCAGAGCGTGGATGCCACGCAACTGGCCAACACCCTGCAAGCCGAGAGCGGCAAGGAGCCGCAACCGGAGCTGCACATTCAGGGCGACAAGGCCGTGCGCTATGAGTACGTGGCCCAGGCCATGGCCATGGCCAAGCAGGCCGGCTTGCGCAAGATCGCATTTGTGACGGAGCCCGCACGTTGAAAGATCCAGCCCGCACGCCCCACGCACCGCAGGAGCGGCAGGCCGCACCTGCGGCCACAACCGGCGAGTCGGTCGCCGGTGAGCGCAAGCTGGTGCAACTGTCCGATTTGCTGGGCAATGCGCAAGGCATCAACATCGCCTATGGCGAGCAGGTCTACCGGCTACAGATCACCAAGGCGGGCAAGCTGATCTTGACCAAGTAGCGCGCCGGCGCCCTTGCGCGCAGTCAGCCCTTCGCGCTTGCCTCGGGCGCCGGAAAGCGGCGCAGCACCGCAGACGTGTCGGCCCCATCGACCAGATTGTTTTGAAACAAGGTGAGCGCGGGGTCAAACTCCATGACCTCCAGCTGGCAAGCCAGACGCCTGCCCTCAAAACTGTCGCCGACGGCATCGAGCAAAGCATCAAACAGCAGCGCGGCAATGTGTTGGCGCAACGGCAGATCGCGCCCCGGGCCAATGCGCACCACCACCTGGATGAAGCCGTTGGCCGGGTCCCCATTGCCCACCCGGTAGTGCGGGACCGGGCGGGCAAAGGTACGGATGCCCCACACCGGAAATATCCCGGACCGCACCGCCGCGCCATGCAATGTGTCCACGAGCTCGCGCTCGTCGACCAGTGTCTGCAAGTTGGCGGTGTAATCGATCAGGATGTGGGGCATGGGTCATGCAGCTTACATCTTGCACAGAGGCGATGCTGCAGGCGTGAGCGAAGGAGCAAACGTTTGCTCGATCACCGGTCGCAGCACACCATCCACCACCTTGGCACGGCCCACGAAATTGGGCAATACCAATTGGTTGTCCGCGGCACGCATCTGCACCGAGCCGTAAATGCTGTCGATGGTGGTGCCCGACAAGGCCTTGGCCACGTCACCGGGTTTGGTGCTGCCGGCCTTCTTCACACCCTCGAACATGACCTGCGCGCCGTTGTAGGCCTGGCCTTCGTTGTCGGTGGGCAGGCGGTTGAACTTGGCCTTCCATGTGGAGACGAACGCCTTGTTGCGCGGGTTGTCGATATCGGGGGTGTAGCCGGTGGTGCCTGGCGTGCCTTCCAGTGCCTTGTCGGTACCGTTGATCATGAAGTTGAGGATCAGCGAATGGCCGATGAGCTTGGTCTTGGGGATCAGGCCGAACTCCTGCGCCTGCTTCACAAAGGCAATGGCGTCACGCCCGGTTTCGGCCACCCAGATGGCGTCCACATTGGCGTCCTTGAGCTGGGCGATGAAGGGCGAGAAGTCCTTGGTACCCAGCGGCGCGTACAGGTTGAGTTTGACCTCCTTGCCCTGGCCCTTGACCGCCTTGGTGAAGGACTCGGAAGAGTCACGTCCCCACACGTAGTCCGCCGCCAGGGTGGCATAGGTCTTTTCCTTGAAGCTCTTGGCCCATTCGCTGATCATGGCGATGTCCATCGCATCGGAATGGTTGGTGCGGAACATGCGTGGCTTGCAGGAGTCGCCGGTGATCTTGTCGGACTTGCTGGCCACCACAAAGTACGCGGCATCCCAGCGGTCCAGGTTGGCGCCCAGTGCCAGCGAGATGGACGAAGGAATGGCACCTATCAGCAGGTTGTAGCCATCGCGTGCCAGCTTCTCGGCCACACGCCGACCCGCGTCGGGCGTGCCTTCGTCATCGGCTTCTGCCACTTCCACCTTGCGGCCGTCCACGCCACCCTTGGCGTTGGCTTCGTCAATGGCGAACTTGACCGCGCGAATCACTTCTTCGCCCTGCTGCGCAAACACGCCAGACTTGGAGCTGACCAGTCCGACCTTGACCGGGTCCTTGCCCTGCGCCAATGTCACACCAGGCAGTGCGGCCAGCAGCGCCAAGGCGATGACAGTGCGGCGGGGAAAATTCATAGATTTCATGGGTTGTCTCCTCTGTAGTGGATGCCGGATACGGTCCGGTGCCGTTATGAAATGCGTCAAACCATCACGTGTTCATGCAGTTCATGGAGGCTGCCTGCATGCACCTCGCCCTGGGCGATGGCAGCGCCCTTGGCCATGGCCACATAGCGCCTGGCCACGCGGGTGACAAGAGTCATGTTCTGCTCGATCAGCAGCAACGCCGTGCCCTGATCGGCGACCTTGTTGAAGATCTCGCCGAGCTGGTCCACGATGACTGGTGCCAGACCCTCGGTGGGCTCATCCAGCAGGATCAGCGAAGGGTTGGCCATGAGCGCGCGGCCCACCGCCAGCATCTGCTGCTGCCCACCCGAGAGCGCCGTGCCCGGCGTATGAGCGCGCTCCTGCAGGATGGGAAACAGCTTGTAGATTTCCGGCACGTTCCAGAACCCCTTGCGAGCCACGGCCGCGCCCAGCTGCAGGTTCTCTTCCACCGTCAGATTGGCCACGATGCAGCGCCCCTGCGGCACCACCGCAATGCCGTGTTGTGCTGCCATGTAGGTGCGTGGGCGGTTCACGCCGCGCCCCGCCATCTGGATGGCGCCGCCCTTCATCGCGGCCAGCCCCAGCACGGTGTTGACCACCGTGGTCTTGCCCACGCCGTTGCGGCCAATGAGCGCCACGCGCTCGCCTTCCTTTACCTCCAGCGACATACGGTGCAGGATGTGGGCCGCGCCGTAGAACGCGTCCACCTGATCGAGTTGCAAAAGGGTCTTCATGCGGCGCTCCCCAGATAGGCTTCGCGCACCCGCGGATTGGCACGCACCTCGGCCGGTGTGCCCTGCGCAATGACGCGGCCCAGTTCAAACACGGTGATGGCGTCCGAGATGCCAAACACCACATCCATGTCGTGCTCCACCAGCAGCACCGAGACGTTGCGCCGCGAGGTGAGCGCCTGCAGATGGCGCGCCAGGTCCAGCGACTCCTGCACCGACAGGCCCGCCATGGGCTCATCGAGCAGCAGCACGGCCGGGCGGCCTACGAGCGCCAGCGCCAAGTCCAGGCGGCGCTGCTCGCCATAGCCCAGGTCTTGTGCGGTGGAGTGGCTCAGGTGCGCCAGCGAGAGCTCCTGCAGCACGTCATCGGCATCGGCACCGGAGTCGGGCACACCCATCATGTGCGAGGCCAGCTCCACCTGCTTGCGTACCGGCATCTGACCGAACACGCTGGTGCGCTGGAAGGAGCGCGAGAGCCCGCGCATGCGCCGCTGCACTGCATCGGTGTGGCTCACGTCCTGCCCTTGGAGCATGACCTTGCCGCGGGTGAGCGGCTGGCGCCCGGTGATGGCATTGATCACCGTGGTCTTGCCTGCACCGTTGGGGCCGATCAGGCCGCGGATCTGGCCCTGCTTCAAGGTGAGCGACACACCGTCAAGCGCCTTGACGCCGCCATAGTGGATGGCCACATCGTCGGCCTGCATTACAAAGTCCGTCATGGGGTTTCCTTCCTAGTGGCGCACGGTGGCAGCGGTGGGGACAGCGTGGGGCTTGTGGGCCAGGCGCCGTCCCAGCAACAACCTGTCCAGAATGCCGGCGATGCCGCTGGGCGAGAACACGATCACCGCAATCAGTGCCACACCGAAGATGGCCATCCAGTGGCTGGCGTAGTCGCCCAGAATGTCCTTGGCCAGGAAATACACCACCGCACCCAGGGCCGGACCCCACAGCGCCTTGTAGCCACCCACCACCACCATCATCAGCGCCACACCCGAGAGGCTCCAGTGCAGGCTCTCCGGCGACACAAAGCCGGTGTTGAGGGCCGAGAGCAAGCCGGCCACGCCGGTGACCAGGGCCGACAGCGCATACACCGCAGCGCGCGGCAGCAGGGTACGGATACCGATGAAGCGGGCACGCTCCTCGTTGTCACGCACGGCCTCGGTGATGCTGCCAAAGCGCGTTGCCAGCAGCAGGGTGAGCAGCAGGATGACGATGACCAGCGTGCTCCAGCTCAGCATGAACATGCTGCTTGGCCGCGTCAGCACCGACATGGACACACCGAACAGGCTGGAGGGCCACTCGATGTTCATGCCGTCGGCCCCTCCGGTGAGCCCGCGGGAGCGCGAGGCCGTCAGAAAGAACATCTGCCCCACGGCCAGCGTGAGCATGCCAAAGGACACACCGGGCACACGCACGATCACCAGCCCGATGACAAAGGCCACCAGCAGCAGGCCCACCAGCGTGAGCACGATGGCAACTTCCGCCGGCACGGCCTTGGACTGCAGCAGCAAACCCACGGCATAGCCCGAGCTACCAAAGAACAGTGCGTGGCCGAAGCTGACCATGCCGTTCTGGCGCAGCAGCAGCCCGACACCGATGGCAAACACCGCGTAGATGGTGGCCTGTGTCAGCAAGGAGAGCACAGTGCCCGAGCTCACGAAGGTCATCACGGCGGCGCCCAGTGCGAGCGCGCCAACCGTGGTCAGGGAGATTTTTTGTATCGACATGGTGTGCTCCTCAGGTGCGGCTACCGGCAAAACCTGCGGGCTTCCAGATCAGGATGCCCACCATGATGGCAAAGGGCAGCACGGCAGACTCATCGGGCAGATACACCGCGCCCAGCGACTGCACCATGCCCAACACCAGAGCGGCGACAAAGGCGCCAGCCAGCGAGCCCAGGCCGCCCACCACCACCACCACGAAGGAGTCGATGATCACGTCGCTGCTCATGCTGGGAGAGAGCGACAGAAACGGTGCAGCCACCACACCGGCCAGGCCGGCCAGCGCGGTCCCCAGTCCCACCACCCCGGCGCTCAAGGCGTCGGTATTCACACCCTGCATGGCGGTGGTGGTGGGGTCGGTGCTCGAAGCCCGCACAAACAGGCCTACCTTGGAGTAGCGCAGCCACAGGCTCAGGCCCAGCGCCACGGCCAGGCCCACGGCGATCACCGCGATGCGGTAGGCCGGCACGGGCGTGCCCCACAGGTCCACCGAGAAGTTCAGCGCAGCCGGTGCCTGCACCGACAGATTGCTCTTGCCCCACACGGTTTGCACAAAGTCTTCGATCACCAGAAGCAGGCCGAAGGTGACCAGTACCACGGTGAGCGGGTCGCGGTCCTGCAAGAGGCGAAAGCCGTAGCGGTCCAGCAACACGCCCAGCAAAGCCATCACCAGCGGCGCACCCACCAGCGCCACCCAGAAGTTGCTGGCGCCGGCAATGGAGTAGCCGATGTAGGCACCCAGCATGTAGAGCGAGCCGTGCGCGAAGTTCACCACCCGGCGCAGCCCGTAGATAAGGGCCAGCCCTGAGCACATCACGATCAGCAATGCGCCGTAGGTCAGTCCGTTGAAAAGGTTGATCGTCAGCAAAATGGTCTCCGTTTTTTCATCATCTTTTTATGCAGAGGGAAGTTCGGCCAGCGCCGATTCCGGCGCGCCGAAGCAGGTCCAGCCACCGTCCACCGGCAACACGATGCCGGTGATGTAGCTGGCGCGACGCGAAGCCAGAAAGCAGATGGCATCGGCAATTTCCGCCGGCTCGGCCATGCGGCCCAACGGCGTGCGGTGGGCAATGCCACGCGCATCGAGCATGCCCTTGCGGTGGAGGTCGGCCACCAGTGCCGTGTTCACGTAGCCGGGTGCCACCGCATTCACCCGGATGCCGCTGCGTGCCCACTCGCTGGCCAGCGCCCGGGTCATTCCCAGCACACCGGCCTTGGCTGCGCTGTAGGCATTGCGCATAGGCAAGCCGACGGTGCTGGCAATAGAGCCCAGGTTGACAATGGCACCGCGCTGCTGCCCCACGGGCACTTGCGCCTGCAACATCACACGACCCACGGCCTGGCTCATCAGAAACGTGCCACGCAGATGCACGGCCAGAACCCGATCGAATGCAGCGCTGTTCTGGTCTATCGTGGCGCCGGCCTGGTCACCAATGCCAGCGTTGTTCACCAACACATCCACTCGTCCAAATCGGGCCACCACGGCCTGCACTGCCGACGTCACGCTGGCGTCATCGGTGACGTCACAGGCCATGGCCATATGGGCAGCACCCAATTCGGCGGCGCGGGCCTGCACCGCATCCGCACGCAGGTCCAGCAACACCACGGTGTGGCCGTCGCGTGCCAGCGCCTGTGCCGTAGCCCAGCCAATGCCGTCAGCGGCTCCGGTCACGATGGCTACGGTGGTGTCTGCAGGAGTCATGGTGTCTCGTTATAAAAATAGGGGTGGAACAGCCAGTCGCAGGGCTGTGCCAAAGGTGCCGAATTTTGTGGCGCCACCCGGACAAGTGCTGCAACGTTTCGTGCCAATAACCGGACATTTCATGCACGGCCCTGGGAGCGTTTTCCCTAGGTCGGCCGCGCTGGCGTGTGGGGCTTAGCGATGGATGAAACGCGGCTCGCGTTTCTGTACGAAGGCCTGCATGCCTTCCTTCTGGTCAGCCAGGGCAAAGGTGGCATGCAAGGTGCGTCGCTCAAACAGAATGCCTTCGCTCAGTGACGATTCGTAGGCACGGTTGACCGACTCCTTCATCATCATCAGCGCGGGCAGTGAGAAGCCGGCTATCTTTTCAGCCGTACGTAGCGCGACGCTGAGCAATTCATCCGCAGGCAGCACGCGTGACACCAAACCAGCGCGCAAAGCCTCGTTGGCATCCATCAGGCGCCCGCTCAGGCACAGGTCCATGGCCAAGGCTTTACCTACTGCCCGTGGCAGGCGCTGCGTGCCGCCTGCTCCAGGAATGGTGCCTATCTTGATTTCGGGCTGGCCAAAGCGTGCCGTCTCGGCGGCAAATACCATGTCGCACATCATGGCCAGCTCGCACCCGCCGCCCAGAGCAAAACCTGCCACGGCCGCAATCACCGGTTTGCGAAAGGTACGCAGGCGCTCCCAATTGCGCGTGATGAAATCACTGCCATAGGCATCGGCGTATTCCATGTTCTGCATGGCCACGATGTCGGCCCCGGCAGCAAACACTTTCTCGCTGCCCGTCAGCACCACGCAACCAATGTTGGCATCTGCCTCGAACGCGTTGAGCGCGTCGCGCAAGCCATCCATCACCGCGTCATTGAGTGCGTTCATGGCTTCGGGGCGGTTCAGCGTAATGATGCCGACACGCCCACGCACCTCGCTCAACACCGTAGCGGCGCTCATGCCTGACCTCCAAAGACCTTGGCCGACTCGCGCAGCTTGAACTTCTGCAGTTTGCCGCTGGGCGTCTTGGGCAGGTCTTCCATCAGCTCCAGGCGCTCAGGATGGTATTGGCGGGTGACCTGATGTTCGGATAAATAGCGGCTCATCTCCTCCAGCGAAAAGCTGTGGCCCGGGCGCAGCGTGACAAAGGCGCAGGCACGCTCGCCCAGGCGCGCATCGGGATAACCCACGATGGCCACCATGGCCACGGCCGGATGCTTGTAGAGCAGGTTCTCGATTTCCATCACTGGAATGTTCTCGCCGCCACGAATGATCAGGTCCTTGCTGCGGCCATTGATACGGATATAGCCCTCGGCATCGATGTAGGCCATGTCCCCGGTTTCAAACCAGCCATCGGCATCGGTGGCGTTCAAGTGCGGGCGTTTCAGATAGCCCGCGAACAGCGAGTTGCCCCGTACCAGCAATGCGCCGGTCTGCCCGGTGGGCAAAGGCTTGCCGTCGGCATCCACCACCTTCACCTCAATGCCGTCGAGCGGCTTGCCATCGGTGCTGCCGGACTTCTCGCTGGTGCGCTCGGGTTCGGTAACGGTCACGGCGCCGCACTCCGTCATGCCCCAGGCCGAGCTCACGCGCAAGCCCAGCACGCGCAAGGCGCGTTCAATCAGCACCGGAGGAATCGGCGCACCGGCACAACAGAAATTGGTAAAGCGTGGCGATACCGGGCCGCCCGCTTCGGCCGCCGCACACAGGTCGGAGACAAAGGGGCTGGATGCCATGCTGAAACTGACGCCCTCCCGGCGCACCAACTCCAGCGCCTGCTTGGCATCCCAGATGTCCTGCAGCACGGTGGTGGCGTTGAGGATGAGCGGAATCATCGCCAGATAGCCGAAGCCGGTCAGGTGGGCCATGGGCGAAGCGCCCAGGATGACGTCATCACGACCCAGGTGGTAAGCGCCAATGAAACCGTGCAGATTGGAGAACAGGGTGTTGGACGTGTGGGTCACGCCTTTGGGCTCGCCGGTGGTGCCTGATGTGTACATCAGCAGCGACACATCGTTGGACCCCAGTGTGGTGGTCGGCAGCGCCGTGTCGGTATCCCCCAGCAAGGCGTGCTCAAAACTGTCTTGCCCTTGACCGTCCACCACCACCAGTCGCGGCTTTGCTTCCAGTTGAGGCAACAGGTCGTGGGCCATGTCTTCGTAATCAAAACCCTTGTAGCGCTTGGGCACGATGAACAGCCGGGACTCGCCGAAGTCCAGCATGAACTTGAGTTCGCGCTGGCGGAAGATCGGCATGATCGGATTGGCCACCGCCCCCACCCGCGCACATGCCAATGCCACGGCAATGAACTCCCACCAGTTGGGCAACTGAAAGCTCACCACGTCGGAGTGCCCCACACCCAGACGGGTGAAGTTGCGCGCAATGCGCACCACACGCGACTCCAGCTCGCTATAGCTCAGCCGTGCAGCGTCTGCACGGTCACTCCGGTAGCCCACTACGGCGGGCTTGTCAGGACACTCGCGCAGTGCCTGGGCCATGAAGTCGTTGATGGTCTGGTTGCGCCAGTAACCGGCTTCGGTCATGGCCTTGAGGCGTCCAGCGATGAGTACGGGATCAAATTGCATGCGGGTCTCCACTATGGCGGCGGACGTCAAAAAAGGAAAGCGTCGCCGGTATTGAGACAATGTATTGTCGTAAATGATTTTCCGCAATAGGCCAGAACCAACTTTTCCAAAGATTTATCTAAGTATTTTCCCTAGTGTTTTTCACTCTTATTTATTATTTTTGTGGGCATTCTCGAGAGAAAGCCTGCACATCGCATAACAAACACCCAAATGGCATTTTATGTAAAGATATTGACTTATATGCAGAAAACTGCCTAAACTTCAAAACATCACAAAAGGAGCAAACGGATGGACTTTCAAATCAGCGATGACCAGCAGGCACTGGTCGATAGTGCGCGCCGTTTTGCGGTGCAAAAGCTGGCACCGGGCTACAAGGCAGGGGACAAGAGTGGGCGGGTGGACCGTGCCATGGTCAAGGCCATGGGGGACCTGGGCTTCCTGGGGCCGGAGCTACCGGAGGAATACGGCGGCATTGGTGTGGACTGCGTCACCAGCGGCCTGCTGCTGGAGCAGATTGCCTATGGCGACTTCAACATGTCGTACATCAATCTGCTGACCTCGCTGTGCGGCCAGATCATCTCCACCCATGCCCAGGAGTTTCTCAAGGAGCGCTGGCTGCGGCCCATATTGGCTGGAGACAAACTGGTGGCGATCGCCCTGACCGAGCCCAGCGCCGGCTCCGATGCAGCCCGTCTCAAACTCAAGGCCGTGCGTGATGGCGATCACTTCACCATCAATGGCGAGAAGACGTCCATCTCCCTGGCTGACCAGTCGGATGTGGCCGTGGTGTTTGCCCGCACCGGCAGCGATGCCGATGGCGCCAAGGGCATCAGTGCCTTTCTGGTGCCCATGGACCTGCCCGGCCTGACCCGTACTGCGTTTGACGACGTGGGTACCCGTGCGGTGGGCCGTGGCTCCATCTTCTTTGACAACGTGCGTGTGCCCGCCGACCACATGCTGGGCACTGAGGGCAAGGGCTTTATTCAAGTGATGCAGGGCTTTGACTACAGCCGCGCATTGATAGGCCTGCAGTGCCTGGGTGTGGCCCGCGCTTCACTGGACGAGGCCTGGGAATACGCCAAAGGCCGCGAGACCTTCGGCCTGCCCATCATCGAGCACCAGGGCGTGAGCTTCCCGCTCGCCGAGAGCGAGACCTATCTGGAATCACTGCGCTGGCACTGCCTGCGCACCCTCTGGCTCAAGGACAACGGCAGGCCCCACTCGGCCGAAGCGGCCATGTGCAAATGGTGGGGACCCAAGCTGGCCTGCGAAATCATCCACCAGTGTCTGCTGACCCACGGCCACGGCGGCTATGCCAGTGACTACGCGTTTGCGCAACGCTACCGCGACGTGCTGGGCCTGCAGATTGGCGACGGCACTGCCAACATCATGAAGATGATCATTGCCCGCGAAAAATCGGGCATGCGTCTGACCTGAGGCCTGAGCGATGAACGCCTCAGAGCTTGGACATATTGGTCTGCAGCTTGGTGAAGTAGTGGATGAACGCCAGCCGATCATCAAACGACAGGTCCTTCAAGGCCTTGTCATAGAACTGGTGGATCGGGTCCTGCAGCTTGAGCCACAAGGCCTGCCCCTGCTTGCTGAGCTTGACCTTGCGCGAGCGCCGGTCCTCTTCGTTGGTGGCGCGCTCGATCAGCCCGTCGCGTTCCAGCCGCGAGAGCACGCCGGTGAGGTTCTGCCGGCTCACCAGCAGCAGCCGCGACAAGTCGTTGATGGACATGCCCTCTTCTGCCTGCGGGCGCGACAGTGCACCCAACACCGACCACTGCTGCGTCGTCACACCGAACTCCTCAATCGCCTGCGTGCCCTTGGTGTGCAAGGTGTTCGCCACCTGAAAAAGGCGAAAGAACAGACGGTTGTTGATCTCGTGAACGGCGTGGTCTTTTTCGGAGCGAAGGTCGGACATGGAACGGTTTCGCAGACGTGAATGGAATGAATCAGGGGCGATGGTAATGGAAGCCTTCCAACCTGCAGATCAATTTTTACTTTTTAACAGGAGATAGCAATGCGTGGATTGAAAGACAAAGTCGTACTGGTCACCGGCGGCGCCGGCGGCATTGGTGCAGCAACCTGCAAACGGTTCGGCGAAGAAGGTGCCAAGGTAGCCGTGGTGGATATCAACCAGGCCGCGGCAGATGCCGTGGTGAAAGAAATCGCCGCCGCCGGTGGCACGGCCCAGGCCTTCGCGCTGGACCTGACCAAGCAGGACCAGGTGGTAGCCGGTGTAGCCCGCATCGAAGCGGCACTGGGCCCCATCGACGTATTGGTAAACAACGCCGGCTGGGACCGCGCGGGTAATTTCCTCAAGACCGACAAGGCGCTGTGGGAACAGATCGTGGCCATCAACCTCTATGGCTCGCTGTACATGCACCACGCCGTGCTGGCCGGCATGTCCGAGCGTGGCCGTGGTCGCGTGGTGAACGTGGCCTCGGACGCGGCACGCGTGG
Organism: Rhodoferax sp. GW822-FHT04A08; assembly: GCF_058801025.1. NCBI lineage: Bacteria > Pseudomonadati > Pseudomonadota > Betaproteobacteria > Burkholderiales > Comamonadaceae > Rhodoferax > Rhodoferax sp. GW822-FHT04A08. The sequence goes on along the minus strand of NZ_JBXAMW010000006.1, from coordinate 2,677 downwards.
GCTCCACCGGCGAAGCCGTGTATGCGCTGTGCAAGGGCGGAATGATTGCTTTCTCCAAGACCATTGCACGTGAACTCGCTCGCAAGCAAATCAGCGTGAACGTGGTCTGCCCCGGTCCAACCGACACCGCCCTGTTCGCCGACTTTGCTGGCGAAGGTGAGCAGGCCGACAAGCTGCGTCAGGGTCTGGCCCGCGCCATTCCCTTCGGCCGACTGGGCCAGCCCGCCGATCTTCCCGGCGCCATTGCCTTCCTGGCCAGCGACGACGCGGCCTTCATCACCGGCCAGGTCATCAGCGTGTCCGGCGGCCTGACCATGGTCGGCTGATCCCCATCCCCTTCAATTTGCTCTAGGAAACACCATGAACTACACCGACATCCTCTACACCAAGGCAGACGGCATCGCCACCATCACCATCAACCGGCCCAAGGCCTACAACGCATTCACCGCCAACACCTGCGAGGAGATCATCAGTGCCTTCAAGGATGCGGACTTTGACCGCAGCGTGGGCGTGGTGGTGCTCACCGGCGCAGGCGAAAAGGCCTTCTGCACCGGCGGCGACCAGGGCACGCAGGACGGCGGCTATGGTGGCCGCGGCGTGATCGGCCTGCCGGTGGAAGAAATGCAAAGCGCCATCCGCGACTGCAATAAGCCCGTCATCGCCCGCGTGAATGGCTTTGCCATCGGCGGCGGCAATGTGCTGGTCACCATCTGCGACCTGGCCATCGCCTCCGAAAATGCCCAGTTGGGCCAGGTCGGTCCCAAGGTCGGCTCGGTCGACCCCGGCTTTGGCACAGCATTGCTGGCGCGCGTGGTCGGCGAAAAGAAGGCCCGCGAAATCTGGTACTTGTGCCGCCGCTACAGCGCGCAGGAGGCGCTTCAGATGGGACTGGTCAACGCCGTGGTGCCAGCCGACCAGCTCGACGCCGAAGTGCGCAAATGGTGCGACGAGATCCTGGAGAAGAGTCCCACCGCACTGGCATTGGCCAAGAAGTCCTTCAACGTGGACACCGAAATGATCCGCGGCATGGGAGGCCTGGCCATGCATGCGTTGAAAATGTATTACCAGACCGAAGAGTCTGCCGAAGGCGGCAATGCCTTCCGTGAAAAGCGCAAGCCCGACTTCCGCAAGTACGCCAAGTAGACCCACCACGCACAGGATGACACCATGATCAGAGACCCGGAAACCATCAAGCTGCTGCAAGACAGCATTGCGCGCTTCGTGAATGAACGTCTGGTACCGCTGGAAGCCCAGGTGGCCGAAACCGACCAGATTCCCGACGACGTCGTGGCGGACATGAAGGAACTGGGTCTCTTTGGCATGTCCATCCCCGAAGCCTATGGCGGCATGGGCTTGACCATGGAAGAAGAAGTGCTGGCCGGGTTTGCGGTGGCGCAGACCTCGCCCGCCTTTCGCTCGCTCTTTGCCACCAACAACGGCATTGGCGCACAGGGCATCGTGCTGGATGGCACGCAGGCGCAGAAGGACTTCTATCTGCCGCGCATTGCCACCGGCGAAATCATCGGATCGTTTGCGCTCACCGAACCCGATAGCGGGTCGGACGCCGCCAGCCTGCGCACCAGCGCAGTCCGTGAGGGCGACGTCTATGTGATCAACGGCACCAAGCGCTACATCACCAACGCGCCCGAGGCTGGCATCTTCACCGTGATGGCGCGCAGCGACACAACCCGCAAGGGCGCAGACGGCATCTCCGCCTTCATCGTCGAGAAGGGCACGCCGGGGCTGTCGCTGGGCACCATCGACAAGAAGATGGGACAGAAGGGAGCGCACACCTGTGACGTGATCTTCGACAACGTGCGCGTGCCCGCAACCAACCTGATTGGCGGCGTGGAAGGCATTGGCTTCAAGACCGCCATGAAGGTGCTGGACAAGGGCCGCATCAACATTGCCGCGGCCAGCGTGGGGGCAGCCGAGCGCATCCTGCGCGATGCGATCCGCTACGCCAAAGAGCGCAAGCAGTTCGGCAAGGCCATCGGCGAGTTCCAGCTGATACAGGCCATGCTGGCCGACAGCCATGCCGACATCTATGCCGCGCGCTGCATGGTGCTGGACGCAGCCCGTTTGCGCGACGATGACCACAACGTCAGTACCGAGGCGGCCTGCGCCAAGATGTTTGCATCCGAGATGTGCGGCCGCGTGGCCGACCGCGCCGTGCAGATATTTGGCGGTGCCGGTTATCTGGCCGAATACGGCATCGAGCGCTTCTACCGCGATGTGCGTCTGTTCCGCATCTTCGAAGGCACCACCCAGATCCAGCAACTGGTGATCGCCCGAAACCTCCTGCGCGACGCCTGAATCTCCCCCGATATCTTCTTCACAAGGTAACAACATGAAAGCAATGGTCGCGGTCAAACGCGTGGTGGATTACAACGTCAAGGTCCGGGTCAAGACGGATGGCACAGGCGTGGATATTGCCAACGTCAAGATGAGCATGAACCCCTTTGACGAGATCGCCGTCGAAGAGGCCGTGCGCCTCAAAGAGAAGGGCGTGGTCACCGAGATCATCGCCGTCTCCTGCGGTGTAGCCCAGTGCCAGGAAACCCTGCGCACCGCCATGGCCATTGGCGCAGACCGCGCCATCCTGGTGGAAACCGCTGCCGACCTGCAACCCCTGGCGGTAGCCAAGCTCTTGAAGGCTTTGGTGGACAAGGAACAA
>NZ_JBXAMW010000005.1:0-336224 GCF_058801025.1 Rhodoferax sp. GW822-FHT04A08 | reverse complement strand
TTAACGTAGACCAATCGCAACTTGTCTGCGGAAACACCAGCCAGCTTCAGTGAGTAGTACTTTGCAAGTGCATACCCCGTGCAATGTGCTGCACCTCGTCCAAGCGTTTCATTGGGCGTTGGCCAGTAGTCCTTGTCTGCCCAAATTTCGGTTGAGTCCTTGAAGAGGATGTTCCTGTTGTAGAAGTCATTAATTTTCTTCATCTTTTCTGCCTCTTCGGCGCGAACCAAACTGGTCAACAACGCTCTCCATGTCTCAAACTTTGGAGCAGCAGCTTCCCCCCATAACAACAGAAAAGACGAGCGCATCAAGTCCGGATTCGGATTGCTGAATGCGAAATCACTAAAACGAAGCAGACCAACTAGTGCAAACATGCCGATCAGTAGCTTAGGTTCAACCTTTTCCAAAGCCATAGTCTGCCTATATTGATTCCAATTGCGTCTCCACGATTTTTGTCAAAAATAACTGGCGAAACAGAAGTCTCCTGCAAGCCACAATTGAAATCGTTCATGGTATTCCGATTGAAGTTCAATTTATTGGCGTACGACTTCTGCCAGGTTCTACGGCGGTAAACAATGAGTAAAGTTTCGTTAAGTCAAGTCGTATCTCCGAAGTGACTCGGTCGCTGTGGCCAGTACTGCCAGCGCAAGTGACAACATCTTCGGCGCTGACAAGGGTTTGCCTTGGGCCTTGCAGAGTTCAATGGACAGATTGCTTTCTTGTATCGGATTTGCTGACACATGTCATCGCCATTTGTCGACTCTGGTGGCCTTTGCGCATGTGCAGAAAGCAATGCAAGCCCACCATCACAGCTTCTTCGCCGCTACCCAAACAGAATCCTTACCCGTCGCCTGATACCAGCCCTTGAACAGCTTCCGATCTGTTTCAAAGGGTTCCGCCAAGGGCTCCCTTGGGTCCTCACTCAATGCATAAGCCATGCCCTCGACAAACCACGATGGTTTGAAAAGAAGAGGAATGACACCAATCTGCTCAGCTTGCAAGACGTGAATCATCTCGTGCCGAACGTAGTACGGCTTCCAAGCCCTTGGTCCAATGACTGTGCCAAAGTGGCCAACGGTAACGGCGGAACGGGCGCCCAATCCAAAGGACTCGGCGCAGGCAACCGTTGCGCAGTAGATGACTTTCGGGTTCTCGCTCAATGGGGTCAAGGCAGACGCGACAAATGCTCTGCCTTCCGCATGAAGCGCCTTTGCTTCGTCCAATTTGGATGCGTCATCCAGACAGACGCCATCCACTGGGCAAGTGATACCGATGAAGCCAGGTGCCAGGACCCGTATGGGCTTCACCACGAACCATGCCGCGATGGGGACAACGACAAAGATGAGGAGTGCCAGGCGTTTGAATGAGAGAGACGTCATGGACCAAGATCTTTTCTGCTATTTGCATTTTCCGGTCGCGGCCGAATAGACCAAGTACGGCAGTGCCAACAGCCCACCGAGGGGCTTGGAGTTGTTTCGTTTGATGTCATCGGTGGAGTCGTTGAGGCAATCGGGTATCGTGCCGGAAGCTATCCCTTTGGCTAGCTCATTGCTTGGGGGAACACCACCTGCATTGAGCTGCCGGTTGGCGGCTTGCGCGATGCTTTCAGGACCGGTGCGCCGCGCCGCATTGGAAATTGCCTGGGGTGAAATGTCCAGTGGCTGCAAATTGCCGTCGTCTTTTGCCGGTGCATCGTGCTTGGCCTGGGCAGGTGACTCAGGAACCTGGACCTGTACGCCTGCGTCTGAAGCGTTTTGTGGTGAGGGCTCCGTCCGCTCACGTCGGGCAATCCTACTCGCCGTGTCAACAGTGTTACCTTGTCTTTCTGTGGATTCGTTGGAAGGTGGAGGCAGGGTCCGCAGCCTCAGTGTGAGGAAAGTGGGCTCTGGTGGTGTAAGACGTATGGGCTCTGCATTCCGCCAGCCGGCGACGAGAAGGCTGCAGTGCAGTACCACCGATACGAGCAGCGCAAACAGTATGCGCCGGCTCGTTTCGGGGAGAGGCGAAGTGGATGTGTTGGGTGAAGACAGAGAAATATTCACGTCTTTCTCGCCGTCAAATGCTGAGTCGGATTGTTCTTACAAGAAGTAAGAGCCTCAGTCTAGCGCAAGATGTTGCGCCTCTTCTGGAGGCGCTGAGTGCTTAATTACGCTGCTGTTTTTGCTGATTCAACCACCTACACGCTGGCTGCGGCGACGCAAGCCCAAACACGAGAGTAGGCACGCTAAGGCGTCTTTGATCGCATCGAAATATATGCTTCGGGAAGACCTGCGTGAAGGTCTGTTTGCAGTTTGGTGACCTATCACTCGCAACGATTGGAGCCGAAGATGCAGTGCCCTACAAACAAACTCACGGGAACGGAGGCTACAAGCCAGGCCACGAAGATTTGGGAAAGTGTCAACGAATCCATTTGGTGTGCTCCTTTTGAAAGAGCACGCAGGATCGCAAAATGGTGTCGTTAACACGAGCATTGTTATGCTGAGTTTACGGTGTGCCCTCGGTCCATGCCAACCTTGCCGCCATGAAGACGAAGGCCACTGCAAAGCTCTTGCGCAGCCCGGCCTGCACGGTAGGTGTCTGAATCACGATGCTCCGAAAGCCGTGAGCCAACATGCCGTAACCCACGAAAACCGCCAAGGTCATGGTCATGAAAACGGCACTCAGCACGCCAAATGCCACAAGAGGCTGCGCAGCGGAAGCGTCCATAAATTGGGGTAGGAAGGCCAGAAAGAAGAGCGAGAGCTTTGGATTGAGCGAGTTCAGCAAGATGGCCTTGGTTACCAGACTCCATGCACGGACAGGCGGGCGTGCTTCGTCAACCGTGAAGGCAGTTCGGTCACGCCAGGTCAACACGGCCAGATAGAGCAGATACAGCACGCCCAGCACCTTGAGCGCCTGAAAAGCAAGGCTGCCAGCGTGCATGGCTGCGGCTAACCCAAGGCCTGCAGCCAACATGTGCGGCAAGATGCCCAGCGTGCAGCCCATCGCCGCATACACACCCGCCAAGCGCCCCTGCGACAGCGCAGTGGAAACCGTGAGCAACACGCCGGTTCCAGGAGTGACGACCACCACCAACGAGGTCACAAGAAATTCAAGACTGATCATGAAAGGCCCTTCCGCCATGAAGAACACACCCGGTGGTGTGTTGGGGCCATCTTCGTTGCGGGTGGGCCGTCGGGTCTTGAACGTTATTGCAGCCTGTGCTGCGCGTGTTGCCACATGCCCGGTGTGTAGCCGAGGAACCGTTGAAAGGCGCGGGTCATGTGGCTCTGGTCGGCAAAGCCACAGGACAGGGCCGATTCCGTGAGCGAATATCCCTTGGCTATCCGCGCCTGTGCGCGGTGCAGCCGTTGCTGCTGCAGCCAGGCAAAGGGCGGCAGACCAAACGTCCGCGCAAACTGGCGCACCAACTGGAAACGCGAAAGCCCTGCTAACTTCGACAGCGCTTCAAGCGACGGCGGCGCGTCCATCTGGTCCAGCAGACTCTCGCGGACCGCGCACAACGTAGAGGGAAGCACATCGGGCAGTGCCCGGTTGCCATAACGCTGCACCAACATGCCCAGGGTGTGGGTGAGCATTTCCTCTGCGCCAGAGTCCGGCCCCTGTGTGGGCGCCCAGTGCCGTAGCAGTGCATCAACCGTCTGGCGCAGCTCGGCATCCTCCAGCACGGGGCGGGTCAACTCCACAGTATCCAAGCCCACCGCATCCGCCATGAGCTGCGTAGAAACATAGACCATACGCCAACACCGTGGACGCCGCTGCAGGGGCACACCATCGTGTATCTCACCGGGGTTGGTGGTGATGATGTTCCCGGCAAGTGATTCCACTGGTCCGCGACCACTGGCAGAGACCTGACCACCCGCATCCATCAGCCCGAATCCAAAACTGTCATGGCAATGCCTGTTAAAGGCGCGATTGCTGTGCATGTGCACCGCATGCACACCCGAGACCGGGCCGTTTAGTACAACGCAACGGTGGAATGGCGGGGACATGGCTGGGGCTAGGGGCGAATTGATTGGAAGAACAGACTCAGGACGCAGCAGCCCCAATAGCCCGAGCCAGCGCTTCAATCCCCTCGGCCGACAAATCCTGCGCAACAAAAGTAGCCTGCGGCGTACTGGCCTCGGCGTGGTTGTTCAGCGAGCGCAGGTAAAACCGGTCGTAGTGCTGGGACAGCAGCTCGGCCACCAGGGTGGCGAATTCCTTGCTGGCGGCCAGTGACTTCCAGCGCTTGACGGTTTCGCCACCGCACAATTCCTTGAGGCGGTCCAGCTGCTGCTCCAGCACCGGGCCGCTCAGGAAGTAGTCATAGTCGCGCAGCAGGAACTGCACGCGCTCTTCCATGCTGGCTTGCACGCGCACCCAGTTGCCGCTTTGTATGCCTTCAAACACCGCATCGGGCACGCGCAGCTGCCCCACGCGCTTGCTCTCGGACTCCACAAACACCGGGCGCGCCGGATCAAAACGCGACACTTCGGCGAGTACCAGGGTTTCGAACATCTTTTGCGAAGGCTGCGGCTGCCCCGGCAGGTCGCCCAGCACCGAGCCTTTGTGTTGCGCCAGCGCTTCCAGGTTCAATACCTGATGACCCAGGCGCTCCAAAGCTTCGAGCACCCGCGTCTTGGCGCTGCCGGTGGGGCCAGCCACCACGGTAAAGCGCAGGGCCTGTGGCAGGCTACCCAGTTGCTCGATCACATGGTGGCGCCAGGACTTGTAACCGCCCTGCAGGCGCTTGGCCGACCAGCCCACCTCGCGCAGGATGTGGGTGAAAGCGCCGCTGCGCTGGCCGCCGCGCCAGCAGTACACCAGCGGCTTCCAGTTCTTGGGTTTGTCGGCGAAGTAGGTCTCGATATGGTTGGCCACATTGCGCGCCACCAGCACCGCGCCGACCTTGCGCGCCTCGAAGGGTGACGCCTGCTTGTACAAGGTACCCACGATGATGCGCTGTTCGTTGTCCAGCACGGGGCAGTTGATGGCACCGGGAATATGGTCTTCGGCAAACTCGGCAGGGCTGCGCGCGTCGATGATGGTGTCGAACTCGGCCAGCTGCTCAACAGTCGCACGGGTATGATCAATTGAAGTCAATGGGTGTCCCGTTGCATGTTGAATCAGAGACGCAATTTTATATGCCGACCACCAGCTCCCCCTCCTCCCTTGCCAACCCCGAAACCGTGGCGGCCATTCGCCTGACCGAATTCAGCCACGGCGGCGGCTGCGGCTGCAAGATTGCGCCAGCGGTGCTCTCGCGCCTGCTGGCCAGCAGCAACATGCCGCTGCTGCCGCCGGACCTGCTGGTGGGCACCGAGACCAGCGACGATGCCGCGGTCTACAAGCTCAACGACCAGCAGGCCGTCATCGCCACCACCGACTTCTTTACGCCCATCGTGGACGACCCGTATGACTTTGGCCGCATTGCCGCGACCAACGCGCTGTCGGACGTGTACGCCATGGGCGGCACGCCCTTGTTTGCGCTGGCCCTGGTGGGCATGCCGCTGGGCAAGATTCCGGAAGAAGCAATCCGCCTGATCCTGGCCGGTGGGCAGGACGTGTGCAAGGCCGCGGGCATTCCGGTGGCAGGTGGCCACAGCATCGACACGCTGGAGCCCATCTACGGTCTGGTCGGCATCGGTCTGGTGCACCCCGACAAGGTCAAGCGCAACAACGCGGCGCAGGCCGGCGATGTGCTGATCCTGAGCAAACCGCTGGGTGTGGGCATGCTGTCTGCGGCGCTCAAGAAGGGCACGCTCTCGGCCGAAGGCTATGCCGACATGGTGCGCTGGACGACCAAGCTCAACACACCCGGCATCGCCCTGGCCGACCTGCCCGACGTGCACGCCATGACCGACGTCACCGGCTTTGGCCTGGCCGGCCATCTGCTGGAAATTTGCCGCGGCTCATCGCTGTCTGCGCAAGTGACATTTGATGCAGTCCCCGTGATTCTGCTGGCCGCAGAGATTGCACAGAGTGGCATCGCCACCGGAGCCTCCAAGCGCAACTGGGATGGTTACGGCAGCAGCATGCTGTTGCCCCCCGGATGCGAGCTGTGGAAGCAGAACATGCTGTCGGACCCGCAGACCAGCGGCGGCCTGCTGATTGCCTGTGCGCCGCATGTGGCGGATCAGGTGCTGGGCATCTTGCGTGCGCAAGACTTCAGCGAGGCGGCGGTGATTGGCCGCCTGGCCACCGGAGCGGCACAGGTTCAGGTTATCTAAACCGTCAGTTCCTTGGCCGAGATGGTGTAGCGGAAGCTGTCGGGCGCCAGCTCGTCAAAGCGACCGTTGCCGTTCTCGCCTTGCGGATACATCAGGAACGGCAGCGTCTGTGGCCGCGAGTAGTTGGGCAGCTTCAGGTCGTGGGCGGTGTTCCAGCCCACCCAGTTGCCTTCCCAACCTCCGAACAGGCCCTTGGCCACGGGTGCAGAGACCGGGTTGGAGACGTCCTTGATCCACTCGGGTGTTTCCTGGCGCATCACCTTGAGCACGTCGGCCGGGTCCATCGCCACCCAGCCATATTCCTTCAGGAAGACTTCGGCGCGGCAATGCTGCGCGCCCTTGAGGCTGGCCGAGTTGCCGCCCAGCTCCTTGTAGCCAAAGGCGGAAGGCGCCACACGCAGGCCGTAGATGTCGCGCGCGGGCACGCCCACCGCACGGCACAAGCCGACAAAGATGGCGTTCAGGTCGGCGCACTTGCCGCCCAGGTTGCCGCTCTCCAGCATGGCCTTGATGTCGCCCACACCGCAACCGCGTGTGCTGGGTTCACGGTAGGCGTTGTCCACCACCCATTGGTAGATGGCGCGCACTTTCTCGACATCGCTGCCCGCGCCCTGAATGGCCTTCTTGGCGGTCTCCAGTACCACGCCATCAATCGGCAGCAGCTCGGTGGCGGCCAGGTTGGCGCGCAGCACGACGGGGTCTTCGTGAGCCGCCACTTTGCGTGACCAGTCGATGGCGCGGTTGCGCGTCTGCACCGCGCTGGTCAGCGACAGCGTTGGCGCGGCCACGTCGGCCGCAAACTCGGCGTACAGCATGCGTGTGCCGGTCCTGGCGTCAGACACCAGGCGCGCACTGGTGGCGTTGCCGCTCCAGCTGTTGAGACCAGCGCGTTGGAAGTCGTTGTCCAGATCAGGCACCGGCAGCCAGATGCGGGTGACACCCTTGGCATCTGCGACCTGGACATTGGTGGTGACTTCAAAGGTGCGCCAGCCCTGAACCTGCGGCTCGAAGCGGCGCTCGGCAGCAAAGGCGCGTTCAAGAATGGTGGGGGTGGCGATGGCGGCGCATCCGGCTTGCAGCATGCGGCGGCGTGTAAGGGTCATGGTGGAACTCGCAAATGGTTGGCGTATCAAGGGGGCCAACTGTACCCAACTCCGACTACAGCCTGGTTTCGATCTTCTGTCGCACCGCCGAGTCAGCCCAGTCCACCTCACCCTGGACCGACCATTGCGCGCGCCCGGCGCGGTCTATCAGCACGGACGTGGGAAAGGTGCGCACACCCCAAGCCAGGCTCACATCGCCATACGAGTCGCGCAGCACCATGAAGTCCAGCCCCAGCACATCGCGGTAGCGCTGCACCGCGTCGCGAGACTCCCGGAAGTTCACCGTGACCACCAGCAGATTGCGGTCGCGGTACTGCTTTTGCAACGCCTGCAGCGAGGGCATTTCAGCGCGGCAGGGCTCGCACCAGGTAGCCCAGAAGTTGAGCAGCACGGCCTGCCCCTTGACCTGCGTAAGGTCCCAGGTTGCACCGTCCAGCGTGGGCAGGGTCAGCGATGGCGTGCGACGGGATGCCGGCCAGGGCGACCAACGGGCCGCATCGGTGGATGCGGCATGCGCCACACCGGCCAGCGGCGACAGTGCCAAGGCGCGCAGCACCGTGCGGCGATGGGCGCGCACCATGCTCAGGCAGCGGGCCGCGGCGCGGGATAGGGAATGAACTCGGTCTCGCCGGGGATGGGGTCAAAGCGCTGGGCGATCCAGTCTTCCTTGGCCTGCGTCAACCGCTCCTTACGGCTGGAGACGAAGTTCCAGGCGATGAAGCGGTGACCCAGCGGCTCGCCACCCACCAGCACCACGCGCGCCGCGCCGCTGGCACGCAAGGCAGGCGTGCTGCCGGTTGGCAGCACCACCATCTGGTGCTGCGCCAGGGGCTCACCGTCCAGCGTGCAACTGCTGTCCAGCGCATACAGCGCGCGCTCGGAATAGTTGGCCGGAATCTGCAATGCGGCACCGGCTTCGAGCGCCATGTCCAGGTAGATGGTGGGCGACTTGGCCGGCACCGGCGAGGTGGCACCAAATGCAGACCCAGCCATGACCGTCACGCGCGCACCGGGCAGCTGCACCTTGGGAATGTCCTGCGCATCGAAATGCAGCAAAAAGGGCTCGCACTCTTCTTCTTCAGCTGGCAGGGCCATCCACAGTTGCAGGCCGTGCGACACGCGGGGTTTGTCGCGCAAGTCATCGGGCGTGCGCTCGGAATGGACGATGCCCTTGCCCGCCGTCATCCAGTTGAGTTCTCCAGGCTCCATGCGCTGCACGGCGCCGGTGGAGTCGCGGTGCATCATGGCGCCTTCAAACAGATAGGTGACGGTGGACAGGCCGATATGCGGATGGGGCCGTACATCGTGGTTGTCGCTGGGCTGCGCATGCACCGGGCCGAAATGGTCAAAGAAGATGAACGGCCCGACGGCCTGGCGCTGCGCCGAGGGCAGGAGTCGCCGCACGATGAAACCGCCTCCCAGATCGTGCTGGTGGGGTGTGAGCGTTTGATAGGTTTGCATGGGCGGCCTGTACGGTTGATGGCGTGATTATTGCCGGATGCCCCGTGATGACAAGCCGATTTGTAAGGTGTTTTTGCGGGCTCAGGAGTACCATTGCGCATGGGGGGAGAGAAACTGTGACTGCTTCTGACAGATCCGGCGCCAACGAAGTCCTGAACCGCGAAGAGGCCCAGTTCCGTACGCAAGTGCTGGAACTGCTGGTGGAAAACGCCCCCCTCACCCGCATTTTTGAAGTGTTGCTGCATGGCTTTGAAGCCCTGCGCCCTGGCGCCCTGTGCAGCCTGATACGGTTGGACGAAGAGGGCAAACGCGTTGCCCATGCCATGGGCCCCAGCCTGCCGGATTTCTACACCTCGGCCCTGGTCGGGCTGGAGATCGGCCCTGCGGCCGGCTCCTGCGGAACCGCCGCCTACACGGCCAGTCGCGTCGTAGTGGAAGACATCGCCACCCACCCCTACTGGGAACCGTATCGTCCGCTGGCACGCCAGGCGCGGCTGGCGGCCTGCTGGTCCCAACCCATCGTTTCATCTTCCGGCAAGGTGCTCGGCACCTTTGCCATCTACTACCACGAGCCGCGGGCGCCGGAGGAAGTGGACCTGGTACTCATCCAGCAGTACGCCGCACTGGCCTGCATTGCCATCGAGCGTGACACCGAAGGTCGCCAGTTGCGCGAAAGCGAGGCCCGTTACCGCACGCTGGTGGAGTTTTTGCCCATGGGCATCATCGTGCACCAACATACCCATGTGGTGTACGCCAACCCGGCAGCAGTCCAGATTTTGCGCGCCCCCAGTGCGCAAGCATTGATGGGCCTGCCCATCATGGAGATGACCCATCCGGACTTCCGGGAAATCACGCGACAACGGATCAAGGAACGCGAGAAAACCGGCTTGAATTCGCCTGCACTGGACATGAAGCTCTTTCGCGTGGACGGTTCCGTCGTCGACGTGCAGATGACCGGCACCCTCATTCAATACGGTGGGGCGCCTGCTGTGCTGGCCAGTCTGACAGACATCACTGAACGCAAACGCTCCAGAGACAAACTGCAACTGGCGGCCAATGTGTTCAGCCATGCGCGCGAGGGCATTGTCATCACCGACGCCGACACCCGTATCGTCGAAGTCAATCGCACCTTCACCACCATCACGGGCTATGAGCGCGAAGAGGTAATGGGAACCCAACCCTATGTCTTGCGGCCCGGCCCCCATTCGGATGGCTACCTGGAGACCATCTGGAAAGGGCTCAAGGGCGAAGGACACTGGAGCGGCGAAATCTGGAGCGTGCGCAAGAACGGTGATGCCTACGTGGAAATGCTCACCATCAGTGCAGTGACCGATGCGCAAGGCAAGGTACTGAACTACGTGATGCTGTTTACCGACATCACTGCCATGAAGACCTACCAGAAGCAGCTGGAGAACCTGGCGCACTTTGACACCCTCACCCATTTGCCCAACCGGCTGCTGCTGGCGGACCGCTTGCACCAGGCCATGAGCCAGAGCCAGCGGCGCAAGCAGGCGCTAGCCGTGGTCTTCCTGGACCTGGACGGATTCAAGCTGGTCAACGACACCCATGGTCACGATGTGGGCGACGAACTGCTGGTCGTGCTGTCCCAGCGCATGAAAGGCGCCCTGCGCGACGGCGACACCTTGGCACGCCTGGGCGGCGACGAATTCGTCGCGGTGCTGGTGGACCTCGACCACAGCGACGACTCTGAGCCTGTGCTGGATCGTCTGCTGCAGGCTGCCAGTGAACCCGTCACCGTGGACGGGACCCAGCTCCAGGTGTCGGCCAGCATGGGCATTGCAGTCTATCCACGCGATGGCACACACCCAGATCTGCTGCTGCGCCGTGCCGATCAGTCGATGTACCGTGCCAAGATGGCCGGACGCAATCGCTTTCACTTTTTTGACGAAAGTCAAGAAAAACCACACTAGATCCTGCCGCACCGCCCGTGTGCTTGGCGTGACCCGTGCGCCCATGGGCTTGACCTTCCGCGCTATTTGGCCAAACGGTAACTTCGGTTACCCCAATGCACTCTAGAATTCGCTCTTCAAAATCAATGTGGTCGCTGTACGGAAACGGCGCCATTGCAGTCTGCGGTCACAGTCATCCATTGGAAGCGGGTCATGCATTTCAAGAACTTCCAATCAGTGAAGTACACGCACAGTCTGGTCATCAAACTCATCGCGCTCGCAATCACCCTGGTTCTGACCGGCAGTGTGGTGCGCTATCTGGTGATCCAATCCACGCTGAAGAGCGGCATCACCGAGGTCGTCAATGCGCAGCAGCTCTCCATGGGCAAGTATGTTGCCGAGGACATTGACACCAAGATCAGGGCACGCCGGCAGTTTCTGGAACGCCTGAGCAAGGAGCTGCCCCGGCATGCGCTCTCCCACCCGGAAGAACTGCGAAACTGGCTGAAGTCCAATGATGCGATTGCCCCCCTGTTCAGCTTCGGGGTGGTGGTGGTCGCAGAAGATGGCAGGGGCGCCATCGCCGACTACCCGGTGCTGCCTGGCCGCTCCGAGCTGGACTTCAACGACAGGGACTGGTTCCGTCAGGCGCGCGACAAGGGCGAGTTCGCCATTGGCAGACCCAGCATAGGCCGCGCAGCCAAGGTGGCCGTCATCAACATGGCGGTTCCTATACGCAACGACCAGCAGCAGATCATCGGCGTGCTGATGGGGGTGACTGCATTGAATTCACCCGGCTTTCTGGATCTGGTCCAGAAGGGCATCGTCGGCAACAGTGGTGGCATGTTGCTGATTTCCCCGCGCGACAAAATGTTCGTCACCGCCAGCAACCCGGACATGCGGCTCAGCCCGACACCCGCCGTGGGGCGCAACCCGCTGCACGACAAAGCCATGCTGGGCTGGCGAGGCACCGGGGTGACTGTGAATGCCCAGGGCAAGGAGGAGTTGGTGGCCGTCACGGACGTACCCAGCGCCCAATGGTTTCTGGTCGTGCGCACCCCCAGCAGCGAGGCGTTCAGGACTGTAGACAAGCTTTTGTCCCAGGTCATGAAAGGCGGCCTGGTGGTGAGCCTTCTGGTCATCCTGTTTCTGGTCGTCATCCTTGCCTACATCTTCCGGCCGCTGGTCGACTCGGCAGCGCAGATGCGGGCCATGGCCAAGGGCGACACTCCTCTGGCTCCGCTGCCGCTGATACGCCATGACGAAGTGGGCGCCATGGTCAAGAGTTTCAACGAACTGGTGATCCGCCTGCTGCAATCGCAAAAGCAGATGAGCTATCTGGCGCACCACGACCCGCTCACCGGCTTGCCCAATCGCATGGCCTTTCAGGCCAGCATGGCGCAGAGCCTCGCCCTGGCCGAACGCCAGAAGGGCAGCCTGGCGGTGCTGTTCATGGATCTGGATGGTTTCAAGCTGATCAACGATACCCACGGCCATGACGTGGGCGATCTGCTGCTGCAGCAAGTGGCCGCGCGGCTGCGCGAATGCGTGCGCGCCTCCGACATCATCGGGCGCATTGGCGGCGACGAATTTGTCCTGCTGATGACCGACAACCCCAGCGCGCCGGAAGCGGGCCAGATCGCCAGGAAGCTGATTGCCAGGGTGAGCGAGCCTTACACGGTCGGAAGTCGTTTGCTGGTCATAGGCGCCAGCATCGGGATTGCGCTGTATCCAGAAGACGCGGACAGCGCAGACCAGCTTCTGGTGCTGGCAGACAGCGCCATGTACGTCGCCAAACGGGGCGGCGGGCAACGCCACCACACCTCGGGCGACTCGTCCAACTCTTCGACCTATTAGGACGTCTGGCGCAGGGCCACAACGGCTTGGCGCAGGTCTTCGGCCCAGGTGCGCCTATCGCGCCCCTGCGCGGTCTGGCTTTGTCCGTATTGCACGATGGCCTGCAGTCGGTCGGTACAGGCGGTGCGCCAAAGCGATTGCACCAAGGTGTCGTCGCCGATGTAGCACGGCACCAGGCTGGCCTGACCGGTGACGCCATCCGCAAAACCCAGCGCCACCGGTTGCACCGGCACATTCACGGAAATGGCCGCCTGCAGCAAATTGGCATGGAAGGGCAACACCTGGGTTCCGTCGCCGGTGGTGCCTTCAGGGAACACGGCCAGCACGTCGCCCGCACGCAGCTGATCGGCCATCTGGTGCACCACGCGCATGGCATCACGCCGAGACGCGCGCTCAATGAACAGGGTGCCGGCCCCGGCGGCCAGCATGCCGACCAGCGGCCAGTGCCGCACATCACTCTTGGAAATAAAACGGCAGTGCCGTACCGCCTGCATGGCCACGATGTCCAGCCAGGAGATGTGGTTGGCCACCAGCAATACCGGGCCATCGGCAGGCACGCCCCGCACCACCAACTCGATGGACAGCTTGTTGAGCAGGGCTTTCGCCCAGACCTGCGCACGCGCATCCCGCTCCTGCTGCGACAGCCGGGGAAAGACACGCCAGATGGTCCACAGGCCGTGCAGGATGTGCAGCAGCACCTGTAGCAATCGCCAGACGGCCTTTGCGCTGCGCACAGGCTGCGGCTCAGGCGCGGTAGGCGATGCGCCCGTCCACCAGCGTGGCGCGCACCCTGCCGGGCAGCTCATAGCCGCCAAACGGTGTGTGCTTGCCCTGGCTGCGCAGCGCATCGGCAGTCACGGTCCAGTGCGTCTGCGGATCGAACACGCAGATGTCGGCTGCAGCACCGCTGGCCAGCGTTCCCAGCACATGGCTCAAGGCCCCCAGTGAGGTGCCCATGACACTGGCAGGGCGGCGCGTAATGGTGGCCAGCGCGGCCGACAGGCCGATGCCGCTCTCCTGTGCCCATTTGAGGGTCAGGCTGAGCAGCAGCTCAACGCCGGTGGCGCCCGGCTCGCTCTCTGCAAAAGGCAGGGCCTTGTTGTCTTCGTCCACCGGCGTGTGGTCCGACACCAGCGCGTCTATCGTGCCGTCCGCCAGCGCTGCACGCAAGGCGTCGCGATCGGGCTGCTGGCGCAGTACCGGGGTGACCCGCATGCGGCTGTCAAAGTAGCCGATGTCCACGTCGGTCAAGTGCAGCGAATTGATGCTCACGTCGCAGGTCACGGGCAGCCCTTCGGACTTGGCCTGGCGTACCAGTTCCACGCCAGCCGCGCTGCTGATGCGGCACAGGTGCACCCGGGTGCGCGTAGCGCGCACCAGTTCGAAAATGGTGTGCAGCGCAATCGTTTCGGCTGCCACCGGCACGCCGCTCAACCCCATGCGTGTGGCCAGTGGCCCGCTGGCCACCACACCCTTGCCCAGGTACAGCTCCTGGGGGCGCAGCCACACCGCATAGCCAAAGGTGCCAGCGTATTGCAGCGCCCGCTGCAGGGCCTGGGTGTTGGCCACGGGCACGTCGGCTTGGCTGAAGCCCACGCAACCAGCCTCGGTCAGTTCCACCATTTCGGTGAGCACTTCGCCCTCCAGCTTGCGGGTCAGCGCGCCCAGGGGGAAGACGCGCGACTGGTGCAAGCGCTCCGAGCGGTAGCGCAGCATTTCCACCAGACCGGGGACGTCCAGCACCGGTTCGGTGTCCGGTGGACAGACCACGCTGGTCACGCCGCCGGCCACAGCGGCGGCCAACTCGGATACCAGCATGCCTTCGTGCTCGTGGCCAGGCTCGCGCAAACGCATGGACAGATCCACCAGACCGGGGGCCACCACACAGCCGCTTGCGTCGATGACGGTATCTGCCACAAAGCCCTGGGGAATGGCGCCGGTGGCGAGGATCTTGCCGTCTGCGACCGCAACGTCGGCGGTGGCGTCATAGCCGCTGGCCGGGTCGATCACACGTCCGCCTTGAATCAGGATATTCATACAAAGGCCTTTACTTGGGGTTGGACACGATCTGGCGCAGCGCGGCAATCAACGTCTCGCATTCCTGCTGGGTGCCGATCGATATGCGCAGGTAGTCGGCAATGCGCGCTTGCGTGAAGTGCCGCACCAGGATGCGCCGCTCGCGCAACTGCGCCAACAGCCATGCGGCCTGGTGCTGCGGATGGTGGGTGAAAACAAAATTGGCGCTGGAAGGCAGCGTGGCAAACCCCAGCGTTGCCAGCTCAGCCGTCAGCCAGTCGCGGCTTTGCACCACGGCAGAGGTGATCTGCTCGAAATAGGCCTGGTCTTCGATGGCGGCCTGTGCACCTACCAATGCCAGGCGGTCTAGCGGATAGGAGTTGAAGCTGTCCTTGACCCGCGCCAGCCCTTCGATCAGGGCCGGATGACCCAGCGCAAAGCCTACGCGAAGACCGGCCAGTGCACGTGACTTGGAGAGCGTCTGCACCACCAGCAGGTTGTCGAATTCGGGAATGAGTGCCGCAGCACTCTGGGCGCCAAAGTCCACATAGGCTTCGTCCACCACTACCACCGATGCGCGGTTGGCCTGTAGCAGGTTGCGCAAGGCATCCAGCGACAAGGCCACGCCCGTGGGCGCATTCGGGTTGGGCAGCACGATGCCACCGTTGGGCACTGCGTAGTCGGCCAGATTCACCGCAAAGTCTGCTGTCAGCGGCACCTGCTGGTAGGCAATGCCGTACAGGCCGCAATACACCGGATAGAAGCTGTAAGTCACATCCGGATAGAGGATGGGTTGCTCGTGCTTGAGCAAGCCCAGGAAGGCATGGCCCAACACTTCATCGGAGCCGTTGCCCAGAAACACATGCGCCGGGTTCAGGCCAAAGTGCTTGGCAATGGTGGCCTTGAGCGCGGTGCCGTTGGGGTCCGGATAGAGGCGCAACTTGTCGCTGGTGGCCTCGCGTATGGCCTGCAGCGCCAGCGGTGAAGGCGGATAGGGGCACTCGTTGGTGTTGAGCTTGACCCAACCATCGGTCTGCGGTTGCTCGCCCGGCACATAGGCTTTGAGCTTGTCGATGCCAATGCTCCAGTAAGGGGAGCTGGTGGTAGTGCTGCTCATGCTTCGTTGCCCGCCACAATGCTCATCACCGCCATGCGCACCGCAATGCCAAAGGTCACCTGCGGCAGGATCACGCTCTGCTTGCCGTCCACCACGGCGGAGTCGATTTCCACCCCGCGGTTGATGGGACCGGGGTGCATTACGATGGCATCGGGCTTGGCCAGTTGCAGCTTCTCGGGTGTGAGGCCAAAGCTCTTGAAAAACTCATGGCTGGAGGGCAGCAGTGCGCCGCTCATGCGCTCGTTCTGCAGGCGCAGCATGATCACCACGTCACAACCCCGGATGCCATCTTCCAGCGTGTGGAACACGCGAACGCCCATCTGTGCCATGTCGCTTGGCACCAGCGTCTTGGGGCCGACCACGCGCACTTCGGCGCAGCCCAGCGTGGTGAGCGCATGGATGTCGGAGCGCGCCACGCGCGAGTGCAGCACGTCGCCCACGATGGCCACCGTGAGGTTGGAAAAATCCTTCTTGAAATGCCGGATGGTGTACATGTCCAGCAAGCCCTGCGTGGGGTGGGCGTGGCGGCCGTCACCGGCGTTGATCACGTGCACATGCGGCGCCACATGCTGGGCAATCAGATAGGGCGCACCCGACTCGCTGTGGCGCACCACGAACATGTCGGCGGCCATGGCGCTCAGGTTGGCGATGGTGTCCAGCAGCGACTCGCCCTTGGAGGCGCTGGAGCGCGCGATGTCCAGGTTGATCACGTCGGCCGAGAGGCGCGTGGCGGCAATCTCGAAGGTGGTACGGGTGCGGGTGGAGTTCTCGAAGAACAGGTTGAACACGCTTTTGCCGCGCAGCAGCGGAACCTTCTTCACTTCGCGGTCGTTGACCGAGACGAAGTTGGTGGCGGTGTCCAGGATGTGGGTGAGGATGTCCTTGGGCAGGCCCTCCACTGAGAGCAGGTGAATCAGCTCGCCGTTCTTGTTGAGTTGGGGGTTGCGCTTGTAGAGCATGGTCAGGCCTTCTTCACTTCAAAACGGAACACGCCGTCTTCAGCGCGTGCCAGCGACAGCGACTGGTCATCTCCCAGCGTGACGCGGGCAGCGGCAAAGTCCGCCTGCACCGGCAACTCGCGTCCGCCGCGATCCACCAGCACGGCGAGCTGCACACTGGCCGGGCGACCATAGTCGAACAGCTCGTTGATCACGGCGCGCAAGGTGCGGCCGGTGTAGAGCACGTCATCCAGGATCAGGATATGCGCATCGTTCACATCGAACGGGAGCTGGGTCTGCGCGCTGTTGGACAGGCCACGCTTGGAAAAATCGTCGCGGTGCATGGCCGAGGAAATCACGCCCGGCTTGCCCGGCAGATTCAAGTCACGCTGCAGCCGCTCAGCCAGCCAGGCGCCACCGGATGTGATGCCCACCAGACGCGTGTCGGCATGGCGCACCATCTGCACGCCGCGCAGCAGTTCGCGGTACAAGGCCTCCGCATCGAGGAACAAGGCCCCCACGCTCGTCGCTGCGCGACCTTCGCTGCCCCCCGAGGGGGCGCTCGCGCCTTGGGACGGCCCGGCGGCGCTCAGGGCCCCCTTGTCGTTGTCGTGGCTCATCACAGACTCCTTAAAAACTGTTCAAGAATGATGCAGGCCGATGCCGCGTCGGCATCCTTGGCGCCGCTGGCAATGGCCTCGGTGGTGCTGTAACGCTCATCCACCTCGAAGACAGGCAGCTTGAAACGGCCGTGCAGTTGGCGCCCGAACTTTTTGGCGCGCGCGGTGTTTTCATGCGCGGCACCATCCGGGTGGTAGGGCACGCCGATGACGATGGCATCGGGCTGCCACTCCTGGAGCGCTTTGGCGATCTGCACGAAGCGCGCATCGCCCTGCGCGTGAATGGAGCCTTGCGGCTGTGCTGTGCCCAGCAAGCGGTTGCCCACGGCCACGCCGGTGCGCTTCTCGCCGAAGTCAAAGGCAATGAAGGTGGAGAGCGTGGCGGGTACGGACATGGGCGTGCTGACGGGAGCCACGCTCATGCATGCCCCACCTGGTTGGAAATCATCCAGGACTGCAGTCCCAGCAGCCCCAGGGCGCGCTCGTAGCGCTCCTCTACGGGCGTGTCGAAGATCACGCCGCGGTCGGCGTCCACGGTGAGCCAGCTGTTTTCGCTGAGTTCAGACTCCAGTTGTCCCTCGCCCCAGGCGGAGTAGCCCAGCGTGATGAGGACGCGCTTGGGGCCAGCGCCGCTGGACAGGGCTTCGAGCACGTCCTTGGAGGTGGTCATCTCCAGCCCGCCGGGAATGGTCATGGTGGAGGCGTACAGGGTTTCGTTCTTGGCGTCTTCGCCGATATAGATGGGCTCGTGCAGCACAAAGCCGCGCTCGGTCTGCACTGGGCCGCCCTGGTACACGGGCTCGGCCTGCAGGTCTTCCCGCTTGAGCGGCAGCTCCACCTTGTCGAACAGGGCCGGCAGCTTCATGTCGGCCGGCTTGTTGATCACCAGGCCCAAAGCACCGCGCGAGCTGTGCTCGCACACATACACCACGCTCTTGCCAAAAAGGTCGTCCTCCAGCCCGGGCATAGCGATGAGGAAATGGTTGGTGAGGTTGATGGGTGCAGAATCGCCGGACATGGCTTCATTTTAACGGCTCGCATGCATACCCCTTTTCACACCGGTCTGGTCTGGCTGCGGCGCGACCTGCGTCTGCAGGACAACCCGGCGCTGGCCTTGGCGCTCAAGCAATGTGCCCAGGTGCACTGCGTGTTTGTGTTCGACACCGCGATTCTGGATGCGCTGCCGCGCCAGGATCGGCGGATGGAGTTCATCCACGCGTCCCTGCTGGAGCTGGACCAGACCCTGCGCACCGCCGCAGGCCAACCCGGAGCGGGCCTGATCGTGCTGCACGGCCTGGCGGAAAAGGAAATACCGGCATTGGCCGCTGCACTCAAGGCCCAGGCCGTGTTTGCCGCCAAGGACTACGAGCCGCAGGCCCTGGCCCGCGATGCGGCAGTCAAGCACACGCTGCTGGCGCAGGGCATTCAATTGGCACAGGTCAAGGACCATGTGATTTTTGAAGAGCGCGAAGTACTGACCCAGACCGGCAAGCCCTATGGCGTGTTCACGCCCTACCTGCGCGCCTGGCTGGCCAGGCTGGGCGATGCGCCCTTGCCTGAAAGCAAATTCCCCGCGCACTGCCCGCAGCTGGCGCCCCGCCCTGCGGCCCATGACCATGTGCTGCCTGCGCTGCAAGCCATTGGCTTTGAACCCACCAACCTCCTGTCGCTGGCTATTCCCACCGGCATGTCGGGTGCCGCGTCCCTACTGGACGACTTTGTGGCGCGCATGGACCGCTACGACGAGACACGCAACCTCCCGGCGGTGAAGGGCCCCAGCTACCTGGGCGTGCATCTGCGCTTTGGCACGGTGTCGTTGCGCCATCTGGTCAACCTGGCCCGGCGCCGCATCGCCAAAGGCAGCGCGGGCGCGCAGACCTGGCTGTCGGAACTGGTGTGGCGCGACTTCTACTTCCAGATCCTGGCCAATTTCCCGCATGTGGCCGCCGGCGCCTTCAAGCCCGAATACGATGCCATCGAGTGGGAAGAAGGCGCACTGGCCGAGGAGCGCTTTGCCGCCTGGTGCGAAGGCCGCACCGGCTATCCCATCGTGGATGCGGCCATGGCCCAGATCAACCAGACCGGCTACATGCACAACCGCCTGCGCATGGTGGCGGGCAGCTTTCTGGTGAAACATCTGGGGATCGACTGGCGCTGGGGCGAGCGTTACTTTGCAGAAAAGCTCAACGACTTTGATCTGAGTGCCAACAACGGCGGCTGGCAGTGGGTGGCTTCCAGCGGCTGCGATGCGCAACCCTACTTCCGCATCTTCAACCCGGTCAACCAGAGTGAAAAATTTGATGCCCAGGGCAAGTTCATCAAACGCTACCTGCCGGCGCTCAAGAACCTGGGCGACAAGGCCATCCACGCACCGTGGCAAGCCAAACCACTGGAGCTGCAGAGCGCCGGTGTGGTGCTGGGCCGCGACTATCCACAACCGGTGGTGGACCACGCCGCTGCGCGCGCCCGCACATTGCTGCGCTATGGCGTGGTGAAAAAAGCCGCCTAGCAGCCAGTCCCTAGACTTCTACCAGGTCCGTGCAGTACGAGCGGATCAGCGCCAGCAGCTCGTCTTCCGCATACGGTTTGCCCAGGTAGTGGTCCACGCCCAGCTCCACGGCATGGTCGCGGTGCTTTTGCGCAATGCGCGATGTGATCATGATCACCGGCAGGTCCCGCAGCGACTCATCCGCACGGATGTTGCGCACCAGCTCGAAACCGTCCATGCGCGGCATCTCGATATCGGACAGCACCACGGCGGGTTTCTCTTCACGCAGCACTTCCAGCGCGTGCAGGCCGTCGTTGGCCAGTGCCACGCGGAAGCCCTCGCGCTTGAGCAAGCGCTGGGTCACACGGCGCACGGTGATGGAGTCGTCCACCACCAGTATCAAGGGCGCGAGTGCTTCACCTGCATGGATGGCAACCGGTGTTGGCGCGCCATCCACCGGCGCAGCCCGTGCGGCAGCAGACAGGGCATTGGCCTGCGCGCCGTAGACCGTGGCCAGAGCCACCGGGTTGTAGATCAGCACCACCGCGCCCGATGCCAGCATGGACATGCCGGCCAGGCCGGGCAGTTGGGCCAATTGCGGCCCCAGGTTCTTGACCACCACTTCGCGGTTGCCCAGCACCTCGTCCACATGCAGGGCCAGACGCTGACCGGCACTGCGGAAGATGGCCACCGGCAGGTTGCGCGCTTGCGGGTCGGTGCTGCGCCCGGAACCCTGCAGCAATGCTCCACCCCAGAAGAACGGTATGGGCTGGCCATTCCAGCTGTAGCTGCCTTGCTGGTAGGCGGCATCCACCTCGGACTGCGGCACGCGCAGCACTGTCTCCATCAGATTGGCTGGTACGCCAATGGTGAAGTCTCCCAGGCGCAGCAGCACCACTTGCGTCACCGCCGTGGTGAGCGGCAATATCAGCCGGAACGTAGTGCCCTTGCCGGTCTCGGTCTGCGTCTCCACACGACCGCCCAATGCGTTGAGTTCAGTCAACACCACGTCCATGCCAATGCCGCGCCCGGACAGCTCAGTGACCTGGGCTGCGGTGGAGAAGCCGGGCGCAAACAGCAGCTTGGCCGCTTCCTGGTCGCTGAGCTGCGCGTCCGCTGCAATCAAGCCATTCTCGACGGCCTTGGCGCGAATCTTGTCCAGATGCAGGCCACCACCGTCATCGGCGAATTCCACCGTGACATCGTTGCCCTCCTGATGCACCCGGATATGGATGTTGCCCATGGACTCCTTGCCCGCCAGATGGCGCGCCTCGGCACTCTCGATGCCATGCGCCACCGCATTGCGCAGGATGTGCTCAAAGGCTGGCGTCATGCGGTCCAGAATGCCGCGGTCCATTTCGATGTTGCCACCGGCAATGTCGAGCTTGACCTGCTTGCCGGTTTCCTTGGCGGCCTGGCGCACCACGCCATACAACCGTTCGGAGATGCCCTCGAATTCGACCATGCGCGTGCGCAGCACGTCACGCTGCAGTTCGCGTGCCTGGCGCCCCTGGGCCATCAGGTCGTCTTCGGCGCCTTCCACGGCACGCTGCATATTGCGCTGCACGGTGGCCACGTCGTTGACCGACTCGGCCATCATGCGCGTGAGTTCCTGCACGCGGGTGAAGCGATCGAACTCCAGCGGGTCAAAGCCCTTGCTGTCGTCCGTGGTCAGGGCCAGGCGCGACTGCATCTGCGATTCGGCCTGCACTTCCACATCGCGCAGCTGCTGGCGCAAACGGTCCAGGTTGCTGGTGAGTTCGGTCAGTGCGCTGCGCATCTGCACGATGCGGCTGTCCAGCCGCGAGCGGCTGATCATGACTTCACCCGCCTGATTCACCAGCCGGTCCAGCAACTGGGCGCGCACCCGCACCGACTGCACCGGCAGGCTGCGCGGTGTGGCACGCGTGACCTGCTCCACCGGCACTGCGGGCCCGCTGACAGAAGGTGCCACCACCTGTGGCTCCGGCGCCAAGGGATCAAGCAATGCACCGATCGCTGGCGGCGGCGCCTTGCTGACGTCTTCGCGGGGGGCCAGATCCAGCGCATCGAGCGTGTTCTGCAAGCGGTCCAGGCGACCCAGCAAGGACTCCAGCAGACTGGTCTGCAAATCGTCGGTGCCCAGCGCCTCCACATCCGATTCCATGCGGTGCGCCATTTCACCCAGACGCAGTGCGCCAGCCAGACGCGCGCTGCCCTTGAGGGTATGCAGCACGCGCAGCGCTTCGGCGCGCGCACTCAGGTTTTCAGGGCGTGCCACCCATTGGCGCAGCGCCGTACCCAAGGCCGGCAGCAGCTCGGCGGCTTCTTCCTGGAAGATGGGAAACAGATCGGCGTCCAGATGGTCCTGTGCATCGATGCTTGGCTCCAGCGATGCTTCCTGCACCACTGGTTCAGCCACTTCCGGTGCAGGCGCTTCGGCTTCGACCGCAATCTGCGGCTCCAGCGGAGACGCCCGCGTTTCAATCATTTCCTGCGAATCGAAATCGTCCGAATCGGCGAATTCCTCCGCAATCAACGTCGCATCGAATTCGGTGGCCAGGATGTCCTGCAGCTCTTTCAGAACGGCCGCGTCCGCGGTCTTGAGGAAGCCGGCGGCAAACTGGTGCAGCAAGCGGCGAATGTCCTCGGCGGCTTCGTTGAATACCCTGGCGTACTCCTCATTGCCCTGGTCGTGCAGGCGCACATGCTCCAGCGCGTGTTCCAGCGTTCTGGCCACTTCCGCCAACGCGGTGAACCCCACCGTGGCCGAACTGCCGCCCAGTGAATGGGCCAGCATCACGGCCGTCTGCGGCAGGGGTTTGTGCAGCTCCAGCGACCATTCATTGAGCTCGGTGATCAGTCGACGTGACCATTCGTCGGCTTCATTCAGATACACGTTGTAGAGCGGAATGCTCAGGCGCAAATCGCCAATCACCTTGGTCTGCTCGTCTTCGGCATGCGCCATGGTGGGCTCGGCGTGGACCACCGGTTCATCGATCACCGGTTCCGGGACCAACTGCTCGGCCACCACGGCCTCTTGTACTGCGGGCTCCGGTGGCACGGGCTCGGGCTCGACTTGTTCGAACTGCTCGGGGAAGTCCAGATCAAAGGTCGCGGGTTCGGGCTCGGGCGCTGGCGCTTGCACGTGCGCAACAGGTTCTGGTGCGCTGGGCTGGCTGACGTTAAAGTCGAAATTGCCCAGATCAAAATCATCCGGACTCACCGAGTCAACGGCATCCTGTGGCAGCGGCGTGGATGCCGGAGTTTCGAACATCTGCGTGCTGGCGAAGTCCAGCTCCGGCGGCAGCTGTCTTTCTTCATGACCGGGATGCAGCGGATCATCAAACACCGCCGTTGCCGCAAATTCGGGCCGGGCAATGCCCAGTTCGACATCCGGCAAGAGGGAGTCGATCTCTTCACCCGAGCGGGTGTGCATGAATTCGGACTCGGCGGTTTCTGACTGTTCTTCCAGTGGCGCCAACGGATCTTGCGCGAAGGCCAGCTCCGGCGCCAAGGGCTCCTGAGACACCGGCTCGGGTTCGGGCTCCACCCAACCGGGGACCTTCAGCGGTACCAGCGCACCGTCCAGACGCAGCGCGTCTGCGGCGGCACGGAACGCCGCGGCACTCCATGGTGCGTCGGCCTTGTTCGCGATGTCATCAATCCAGCGGCCGAACGCAGCCACAGCCTGGGTCGACAGAGTCAACAGGTCCTGGCTGGCTGGCTTCTGCTCGGCCAGCCAGGCATTGAGCAATTGCTCGAACGCCCATGCGGCCTCACCGAACTCATTCAGGCGCACCATGCGCGAACTGCCCTTGAGCGTGTGGAAGGCGCGTCGCACCGTGGTCTGGTCGGCCAGATTGGCGGGGTCGGACATGAGTTGCTGCAAGGCTGCCTCGCCATTGGCGACCACCTCGCGCGCCTCCTCCAGAAAGATCTCGCGCAACTCTTCGTCGTCGTCCTCTTCCTGCGCCACGGGCTGCACAGGCACTGCGGGCGCTGCTTCGACCAGCGTTGCCGACTCCGATGCGGGCGGCGTCTCTGCCACGGCAACAGGCGCCGCTTCAGGCACCACCGTGCGTTCCCGCCCCATCAATGGTCTGAGTTCACCCGCCTCTTCGTCGTAGACAAAGAGTTTTTTGGCCATGGCCCGCTGGTAGCTCAACATGTCGATGAGCAGACCCATCGCGCCTAGGCTGTTGCCCAGTTTCTCGAACAGACCGGTACGTGCTGCGGCGATGTCCACATCGCCAATGAGCAAGCGGTCCACGCTGGCACGCATGCGCAACGCAGCCAGGGCCGGCTGATCCAGCCCCAGGACGGAGAACACGCCGCGCATCTGTGCCAGGCGGCTGGGCACGTCGCGCAGAGGCGCCAGGTCCAGCGGGTTGCGGAAGAATTGGTCCAGCCCGGTTTCGACTTCGCCCAGCGAAGTGCGCAATTCATCGACCACGCTGCCCATGGTCTGGCGGTCGCTCACGCGGCGGTAGAGCTCCTCCATCCAGGCTTCCAGCGGCTCGGGCTCTGCGCCCTCGCGCACGGCTTGCAGGCGCTGGGCCAGGCGGTTGCTGCGCTCCACCATCTGGTCGTCGGTCGGGTCCAGGTCTTCGTAGGCAGCCTCCAGGTACAGCACCGAGGTCGCCACTTCCATGGCGACTTCCGGAGAAGGTGCCGTGCCCGATCGGGCTGTGGCTTCCATGACGCTGGTGAGTGTCTGGGCCAGCGCGCGGTTTTGTGGATGCAGCTTGAGGATGGAATCCGCCACCGCACCAAACTGTTCTGCCGCTGCGGCAAGACGGCTGGTGTCACCACCGGCCAACGCGGACCAGGTTTCTGCGGCTGTGGCAATGCGCTTGCGCGCCAGTGCCAATTGCGCCGGGTCGAAACGCCCGAACTGGGCCAACTCGTAATCAACCGCCACACTGTCTGACAGGCCATAGGCCGCGCGTATCGCAACCAGTGCGCCCGACTCCAGCGACTCCGCCGGTTGAGCCTGGGCACAGAAGAACACCAGATCCTGCGCCAGGCGTTCGGAGGGAGTGGACTCCCCCTTGGCCAGCGTGGCGTATTGCTGCAGGATGCGTGACGCTGTGCGCTTGGTGTAAATGTCAGCGGGCAGCAGGGTGTGGCCCATGGCCTCGAAATAGGCCGCCGCAATCATCCAGAAACTGTGAGACTCCAGCGCCTTCTGGCCCGCGGCCAGCGCGGTGCAGAGCTGCGCCATCTTAAGCGCGGCGGGCGCATCCGCCGTCTTCACGATCTTAAGCACCGCCTGGTCCATCAGCGCACGCACTTCGGGCGCGTAATGCAAAGGCCGTTGCGTGGGGTCTTGCGGTATGGGCAGCCAGCGCCATTCGTTGGCCCAGAGGTCGGCCGGGTGGATGCGCTCGGCACCGGCCAGTTCCATCACGGCGCGGTACTGCGGGAACAACGCGACGCTGGAAGCCGTCTTTCCCTTGAGCACACCCTCCAGGAATTCGGTCAGGGCAAAGCTGGCACGCTCGATCCGCAGGGCCGCGTCGTCACTGCACTGCTCCGGGTGCTGCACAAACTTCTGCACCGCAGACTCCATGGCATGCAGCAGCTTGGCGGGTGCGGCCATGCCCACCATCTCCAGTGCACCCACAGCCTGGTGCAACTGCTGGCGCGCCACGCGCAGGTGGCTGGCATCGAGCTCGCCCAGGCCCGAACCACGCGCCAGTTCGGCATCGCGCACAAAACGGTGCATGGCCTTGGTAGCGCCGTCCAGTGACTTGCGCAGCTCATCCAGGACCCACGCCAGCGGGCCCAGATCGTTCAACACCGGATCCCCGGAAGCTGCAGTAGAAGTCGATGACATGGGATGGGTCTCCGTGACTTGCAAGCGTCAGACAATCTTGAAGCGCGACACCGACTGGCGCAACTCTTCTGCCATGCGCGAGAGCTCGCGCACCTGACCCGCCGTAACCCGCGTACCGTCGCCTGTCTGCTCGGTCACGGCAAAAATATGCTGGATGTTTTCGGCCACTTCATTGGCCAGACCCGCTTCACGCGAAGCGGAGTTGGAGATCTGCTCGATCAGGTCGGCCACACGGCGCGACACGCGGTCGATTTCGGTCAGCGCGGTACCGGCGTTGTCCGACAGCTTGGCGCCCTCCACCACGCCTTGGGTGGAGCGCTCCATGGCGCCTATGGCATCCTGGGTGTCGGTCTGAATGGCCTTGACCAGTGCGGAGATCTGGCGCGTCGCATCGGCGGAGCGCTCGGCCAGCCGCTGCACTTCTTCTGCCACCACCGCAAAGCCGCGTCCGGCATCCCCCGCCGATGCGGCCTGGATGGCAGCATTGAGTGCCAGCACATTGGTCTGCTCGGTAATGTCGGAGATCAGTTCGGTGATCTCGCCAATCTCCTGGGACGACTCGCCCAAACGCTTGATGCGCTTGGACGTATCCTGGATCTGGTCGCGGATGGAGTTCATGCCGCCTATAGCGTTCTGCACTGCGGTCAGACCCGACTCGGCTGCCAGCAGCGACTGGCGCGCCACGCGCGCCGACTCCTGCGCCTGGGCCGACACATCGTTGATGCGTCCGGCCATTTCCAGCACGCTCTGGCCGGTGGCGTGGATTTCGTGGAGCTGTTCCTTGGACGCTGCCAGCAACTCGGTGGACGTGGCATCCACTTCCGCAGTGGTCTGCGCCACCTGCGCCGCCGTGTTCTGCACATTGGCAACCAGGGAGCGCAACTCTTCCACGGTGTAGTTGACGGAGTCGGCAATGGCGCCGGTGATGTCTTCGGTGACGGTGGCTTCCTGGGTCAGATCGCCTTCGGCCACGGTCTGCAGCTCATTCATCAGGCGCAGGATGGCAGCCTGGTTGGCGTCATTGACGCGCTTGGCTTCCTGCTCGTGCTGCTCGGCCTGGCGGCGTTGGGCTTCTGCTTCCATCTGGCGTTTGCGGCTGTCATGCCGTTGCACCACGGATAGCCCAGCCGCCGCCAGCGCGGCCACCACCGCAGCCAGCACCAGCAACACGATGACGCCCGCGCCCACGCTCGCATGTGATGCCAAACGATCCTGCACCTGCTCCAGGGCACGTCGCATCGGCTCGCTGTCGGTCACCAGACTGCGTTGGGCCTCCCGTGCGGCACCCAGCACCGGCAGGTTGCCAAGCACTGCAGCGCCCTGCGCACTGAGTTCTTCAAACTGTTTGAGTACCGACTCCGCAGCGTCGTGCGTGGTGCCGTCCTTGGCCGTGTTCAGAAGGGTCTGCGCCAGTTCCTTGAACGTGGCCATGTCTTTCTGCAACTGGCCGGACGCACCGGGCGTCACGGTTTCCGTCACCAGCAACTCGTTGGAGAGCTTGTCGATGCGCTGGGACAGCATGCCCAGCTGTCCTGCTGCGGCAATCTCCGATGCCGGAGCGCCCAACTGCACCTTGAGGCTGGCCAGACCTTGCGCCGACTCCAGCAGTTTGGCTGCCTGGGTGTGGATCAGGGGTAGCGCCAGCGCGACCTGGGTCAGGGGCTTTTGTGCTTGCAGGACTGCCTGGGCCGATTTTTCAGCCCGGTCCACCAGGGGCAAAACGGCATCGAGCTCGGGTGCACTGCCGGCATCGTGCAAGGCGCGCGCCGTGCGCACGAAAGCTTCAGCACTCTCGCTGACATCGGCCACAGCCTGGGCATTGCCCGCCAGCGCCTGGGTGGCTGCCTTGGCCAGCCGCTGCGATTGCATCAGAGCCTGCCCGGTACTGCCCAACTGCAGAGCCGTCTTGTCCGCCTGTTGCAGCACAAAGGTAGTCACACCGACCAGCAGCAACAGGGACGCACCCAGCGCAAGCCCCAGAAGGCGCAGCTGCTGTGCAATGGGCCGCGCACCCAGCAGGGGCAAAGCCACCAGATCGGGATTCGGCGCAACCGGCTTGCCCGGTGTGGGCGCGGGGGCAGCCGCCCGAGGCGCCTCGGGCGGGAATTCCTGTATGGTTTCAGGAGAGTCGCCGTCGGGCCCATCGTCCGGCATAGCCAGGCTCAGACGGGATTCCCTTTCGGCTTCCGGTGCCTTCTTGGCAAAGAGGTTCTTGATTTGGTCAGTGACGGACATGGTGGGCACCTCTAGATCCCGATGTGCAGAAAGGGCGGAAATTGGGCTAACGCCTGCAGGTTCAATTCCTGCCAACGCTGTCCCTCGGCATCGAGAAAACAGTTACCAAAAAACGGGGGCTCTCCCGCCACTGGCGCAGAAATGGAGGCATAGGCGTCGTTGCCACGCAAGCCCGCCAGACTGTCCACACGCAACGCGCAATTCACTTCCAGCGTGGCATTCAGCGTGACAACACTGGCGTCCTGTCGGGACGGGGCGGGAACCACCGCCGGCCCCTGATTGGCCGCGACAAAGGCTGCCAGATCCACCAGACCATAGAGATTGCCGCGCACATTGAGTACGCCCTCAAACCAGGCTCGCGTATAAGGGACACGCTGCACCGGTGGCAGCGGCACGATTTCGCCAGCCTGCCCCAAAGGCAGAAGGTAGTTGTGGCCGCCGGCACGCACCGCCAGCCAGGCCACCGACATGCCCTCGGTCTGTGCTGCCTGCAAGCGTTTGGCCAGTCGTGCCTGAAGTTCCCGGAGTGCTTCGCGCGTGGCCATCGACGGGGTCAGCCCAATGCCTTGATTTTTGCGAACAGTTCGACGGAGTCCACCGGCTTGGTGATGTAGTCGCGCGCACCCTGTCGCATACCCCAAACGCGGTCGGTCTCCAGGCCTTTGCTGGTACACATGATGATGGGAATGCCGGTGAACTCAGGGGAACGACTGATGGAGCGCGTGAGCTGAAAGCCGTTCTGTCCCGGCATCACCACGTCCATGAGAATCAGGTCCGGCCTGTCCTCTGCCAGCCGCGCAAACGCCTCGGTGGCATTCTCGGCCGAGCGCACCACATAACCGTTGCGCTGCAACAGGTCGGTCATGAACATGGTCTCGGTCTTGGAGTCGTCGACGATCAATACTTTCTGGATGGCCATCAGGCAACTCCCTGCACGGCAGCACCAAACTGCTGCACGGCCTGCAGCAACTGCTCTTTGGAAAAGGGTTTGGTCAGGTAGTCCTGGGCGCCGGCCATACGACCGCGCGCCTTGTCGAAGACGCCATCCTTGGAAGACAGCATGACCACCGGAACGCCGGAAAACTTGGCATTGCGCTTGATGATGGCGCAGGTCTGGTAGCCATCCAGGCGCGGCATCAGGATGTCGCAAAAAATCAGATCGGGCTGGTAATCATTAACCTTGGAGAGGGCATCAAATCCGTCTTCTGCCAACAGGACCTCATGACCGCCCTGCTTGAGAAAAATTTCCGCACTGCGCCGTATGGTGTTGCTATCGTCCACCACCAGCACTTTCAATGCCGTATCTTGGGTACTCACAAGGCCTCACTCCTCTCCTGATCACACTGTGCCACCCGACTGTTTTGCGGGTCAGGGCACACCGCGCTAAATCTGAACCAGTTCGAAATCTTCCTTGCGGGCACCGCACTCGGGGCAGACCCAGTTCATGGGCACGTCAGTCCATCGTGTTCCGGGGGGGATTCCATGTTCCGGGGCACCCAAGGCCTCGTCATAAATCCAACCGCAAATCAGACACATCCAAGTTTTAGTTTCGGTCACAGCTTATAGGGCCTTCGAATAGAATGCAACGATTGTATAGAGGCAACAGACGCACAAAACGCCACTGTCCGCGCTAACCCTGCCATTCTGCCTGATGGCAATCTCAAGGACAGGTACACACATGACCGCATCCCCCATTCCCGAACCCGAAGCTGGTGAACGCGATGACGGACCTTCCGCATGCGTAATGGTCTTCAATGCCAGCGACCCCAGTGGTGCAGCCGGACTCACTGCCGACCTGATGGCCATTGCATCGGTCGGGGCACATGCCTTGCCCATCATGACTGGCGCCTATGTACGCGACACCTCCGAGGTGTTTGACCACTTTGCACTGGATGACGAGGCCGTGACCGAGCAAGCTCGCGTGATTCTGGAAGACATTCCGGTGCAGGCGATCAAGGTGGGCTTCGTCGGCAGCCCCGAAAACCTCAGCGCGATTGCCGAACTGGCTTCCGACTATGCCGAGGTTCCTCTGCTGACCTACATGCCCGACCTGTCGTGGTGGCGTGAAGACCAGATTGACATGTATCAGGACGCCTGCAGCGAACTTCTGCTGCCGCAGACCACCGTGTTGGTGGGAAACCACAGCACCCTCTCGCGCTGGCTGCTGCCCGACTGGAGCGCCGATCGCGGCCCCAGTGCACGTGACATTGCCCGCGCCGCCAACGAGTTTGGTGTGGCCTATACGCTGGTCACCGGCATTCCGTTGCCGGACCAGTTCATCGAAAACGCCTTGTGCTCGCCCACCACCACCTTGTGCTCACACAAGTTTGAGCGCTTTGAGGCGGTCTTCACCGGCGCGGGCGAGACCCTCTCAGCTGCCGTGACGGCCCTGATCGCCAGTGAAACCGAATTGACCGAAGCCGTGGCCGAGGCTTTGAGTTACCTGGACCGCTGCCTGGACAGCGGCTTTAGGCCCGGCATGGGCAACGTCATTCCCGACCGTCTGTTCTGGGCCCAGCCCGATGAAGACGAAGAAGAGGACGCCCAGGAATCCAGCTTTGAAATTTCGCCCAACGACACCCGCCACTGAAGACCCAACCGATATGACAGACCGCAACCAATCCCTGTTCGACCGCGCCCGCAAGGTCATCCCCGGCGGCGTGAACTCGCCCGTACGTGCATTCAAGGCCGTTGGCGGCACACCGCGCTTTGTGAAGCGTGCGCAAGGCGCCTACTTCTGGGATGCCAACGACAAGAAGTACATCGACTACATCGGCTCCTGGGGCCCGATGATCCTGGGCCATGGCCACCCTGCCGTGCTGGAAGCCGTGCAAAAGGCCGCCGTCGAAGGTTTCTCCTTCGGCGCACCGACCGAGCGTGAAGTGGAACTGGCAGAAGCCATCCTGGCGCGTGTGCCCAGCATGGAGATGGTGCGCCTGGTCAGCTCCGGTACCGAGGCGGGCATGAGCGCCATCCGCGTCGCCCGTGGTGCCACGGGCCGCAGCAAGCTCATCAAGTTCGAAGGCTGCTACCACGGCCATGCCGATGCCCTGCTGGTCAAGGCCGGTTCGGGCCTGGCCACTTTTGGCAACCCCACCAGCGCTGGCGTTCCGCCCGAAGTGGTGCAGCACACGCTGGTGCTGGAGTACAACAACCTGCAGCAACTGGAAGAAGCCTTTGCCCTGCACGGCAAGGAACTGGCCTGCCTGATCATCGAGCCGATTGCCGGCAACATGAACTTTGTGCGCGCTTCCGTGCCCTTCATGAAGCGCTGCCGTGAGCTGTGCACGCAATATGGCGCGCTACTGATTCTGGATGAGGTGATGACCGGCTTGCGCGTGGCCTTTGGCAGCGCACAAAGCGTGTATGCCCGCGACATCCCCGGCTTTGAACCCGATATGACGGTACTGGGCAAAGTGATTGGCGGCGGCATGCCCTTGGCGGCCTTTGGTGGCAAGCGCGCCCTGATGGAGCAACTCGCCCCCCTGGGTCCGGTGTACCAGGCAGGTACGCTGTCGGGCAATCCGGTAGCCACGGCCTGCGGTCTGGCCACCCTGGCCGAGATCGGCAAACCCGGCTTCTACGAAGACCTGAGCCGCAAGACACAGTCGCTTATCAGCGGCCTGACCGCTGCGGCCACCAAAGCGGGCGTTCCGTTCTGCGGCGACAGCGAAGGCGGCATGTTCGGCTTCTTCCTGTTCCCCGAATTGCCCCAGAACTACGCCAAGGTGATGACCACCGACAACGCACGGTTCAACACGCTGTTCCACGGTCTGCTGGACCGTGGGGTGTACATCGCCCCCGCCCTGTACGAAGCTGGCTTCATGAGCGCGGCCCACACCGATGCCGACATCGCGGAAACCGTGCAGGCGGCCAGCGAGATATTTGCCAGCTTCTGAAGCATAAGGAGCATCACATATGGCTTGTGCAATCGCCCGGTTTGCAGCGCTTTGCGGCGCAATCGTTTTCCTGGCCGCAAGCCTTATCCCATCCGCTGCGGCGCAAGAGCCCGAATGGGGTGTTGGAGCCTACATTGGCAAGTACTACGACACGGAGCCAGCTGGTGCGTTGACCGGCCGCGCAGGTTTTGAAGACCACTACCTGCTGGCACTCACGGGTAGCAAGACCCTTTGGCAAGCAGACACACTGCCCCTGACGCTGGAACTGGATGGCATGGTGGGCTGGCAGGAAGGCAAGGCATCACTGAGTGAAATTGCCCTAGCCCCGGCCTTGCGCTGGAGTGGACTGTCCTTGGGCGACTCCCTGCGCATTGACTTGCGCGCCGCTCCACTTGGCATCAGCTATACCAGCAGCGTCAGCCCCCTGGAGCGTGGCCGCAACGGACAAGGCAGCCAGACCTTGAACTGGCTGTTCCTGGAGGCTACGTTCTATCGACCCTCCGACAAAAATAACGAGCTCTTTGTGCGCCTGCACCACCGTTGCGCCATCTACGACGTGCTCAATGACTACGGCGCCAATGGCGAGGACTTCCTGAGCCTGGGCTTCAGGCGACGGTTTTGAGCGTTCGCCGCGCATGGACCTGACCCTGCCCACGCCGGCCTATCTGTTGGGCGGACTGCTGTTCGGGATTTACGGTTATGTCGCCTTCCGCCGTGGCAGAAAAGTCCAGAGCAACCCGCTCAAGTGGACTGGCGTGACCCTGATGCTCTACCCCTACGCCGTCACCCAAACCTGGATGCTGTGGGCGATTGGTGCGGCTCTGTGTGCCGTGGTCTACGCCAAGTGGGAGTGACCGCCTAAAGGGGCTGGTGGTCACTGGACCT
Source organism: Rhodoferax sp. GW822-FHT04A08 (assembly GCF_058801025.1). Classification (NCBI taxonomy): domain Bacteria; kingdom Pseudomonadati; phylum Pseudomonadota; class Betaproteobacteria; order Burkholderiales; family Comamonadaceae; genus Rhodoferax; species Rhodoferax sp. GW822-FHT04A08. Next base: position 303,662 of record NZ_JBXAMW010000005.1, on the reverse strand, counting down.
TTTGACCGCTACAAAAGGGGTACTGGGCAGGCGATGCGCTTGCGATACAACCTGGGGCCCGCCGTTCACCAAAGCGCAAACCCATGCACCCGCTGTTCAATCTCCAAAGCCAGGTCGCCCTCATCACCGGAGCCGGAAGTCCGGACGGGATCGGCTTTGCCTGCGCCAACTTGTTGGCGGAAATGGGCGCACAGGTAGCCATCGCTGCAACCGGCCCGCGCATACACGACCGCGCCAGGACCCTTCAGGCAAAAGGCAGGCAGGCAAGGGGTTACACGGCGGACCTGACAGACCGGGTTGCCACCGCCGAACTGGTTGCCCAGGTGGAACGCGACTTTGGACGCATTGATCTGCTGGTCAACAATGCTGGCATGTCCAAGGAAGGATCGCCCGAGGTCTTTCAACTGTTTGATGCCATGGACGACTACGAGTGGGACGTGTCCATCGCCAGAAATTTGACCACGGGCTACAACGTGACCAGGCGCGTCATACCGGGCATGCTGAAGCGCCGCTATGGCCGCATCGTCAATATCGCGTCCACTACAGGCACCATGGGCAGCAATCCGGGGGAAGCGGCATACAGCGCAGCCAAGGCCGCCATGGTTGGCATGAGCATGGGCATTGCATTGGAAGTTGCCGCCCAAGGTATCACGATCAACACGGTGGCACCCGGATGGGTTGCCACTGCCTCCCAGACGGAGACGGAACGCAAGGCGTCCATGCACACCCCCATGGGGCGGGCGGCCACGCCTGCGGAAATTGCGGCCATGGTCGCCTTTCTCGTGAGCCCGGGCGCCAGCTACATCACCGGTCAGCTGATGGTCGTCGATGGGGGCAACCACTTGCAGGAAAACAGAGCGGCATAGCTGCAAACGCCCTTATGTCTGCCGAAACTGAATTTGACTGGCGCACCATTGCTGCGTTGAACGCAGTGTCCACCCTGGCGCAGATAGGCCAGTTTGGCATTGCTTTTGTGGTGTTGCCCGTGTGGCTTGCCGAACATGGATTGGACGCCGCCCATCTGGGCATGTTCGCGGCCTCCCTGTGGCTTGGCCAACTGCCCGGCCTGGCCATTGCGCCCTGGCTTTGCAAACGCTTGGGGCCTATGTGGGTCATCGTGCTGGGCTTGGCTTGCACGGTGTGTGCGCTACCGTGGATGGCGTTTTCGGTATGGCCGTATTGGATGGCAGGGGGAATGCTTTGCGGTTTCGGCTTGGGGCTGCGCTGGATTGGCGTGGAACCCTGGCTGTACCGCATCGCGCCCGCCGAAGCGCGTGGGCGCCTGGTCGGATTTCATGAAACGCTGATTGCGCTGGCCCCCATCGTGGCCCCGATGCTGGCCAGCTACCTGGGCCTGCAAGGCAACGCTGTTTTCTGGATCGGGAGCGCTTTTACATTGGCCGCAATCGTGCCCCTGGCGTTTGCCAGCGCTGCACCCAAGGAGTTGCAACACCACCCCGCTGAAAAGACACCCACACAGGCCACCGCAGCACTGCGCGATACCGTGTTCCGCCAGGGCTTGGTCATCGCACTGCTGGGCGGCATGCTGGAAGCCGCCGTGTCCGGACTGTTTGCCCCGTTTACCCAGGGGCGTGGATTGGATGTAGGACAAACCGCAGACCTGTTGGCCGTTTTCGGATTGGGTGGCCTGCTCATGCAGTACGGCGTGGGTTGGCTGGCTGACCACCGCGGAGTGGGCTTTGCAGCGATAGCCTCTGCGGCGGGCATTGCCGTGGTCAGTGTTGCGCTGCTACTGCCGTTGAACTACCCGATGATCGTGATTGCGGTGTTCCTGTTGGGCGGCTTTATCACGGCCTTGCTGACCTTGGCACTCATTGCCAGCACGCTGGCGGCATCAGGCAACATCGCCAAAAATGTGAGTGCGATTTCCATGCTGTACACGGCCAGCGCGGTTGCCGGGCCCTTGATGGCAGGCGCCGCCATGAAGTCCACGCACAGCGATGCATTGATGTGGTTTGCAGCTACTGCGGCCTTGATCATGGCCGGCCTTTTGGTAAGAACCTCCAGCCCTGCCCCGTAGCGCAAACGCTGCGGTCCGCTCTGATCCAACCGGACCAGAGCGGACGGGGCAAGCCCGTCGACCTTAGTGGCGGAAGTGGCGGATGCCGCTGTACACCATGGCCACGCCACGCTCGTTGGCGGCTGCGATCACTTCATCATCGCGCATGGAGCCACCGGGCTGGATGACGCAGGTAGCTCCCGCATCCACCACCACGTCCAGACCATCGCGGAAGGGGAAGAAGGCATCGCTGGCCACCACGGTGCCATTCAGCGACAGACCGGCATGCTCGGCCTTGATGCTGGCAATGCGGGCCGAGTCCAGACGGCTCATCTGGCCGGCGCCCACGCCCATGGTCATGCCGCCCTTGCAGAAGACGATGGCATTGCTCTTGACGTACTGCGCCACCTTCCAGGCGAACAACAGGTCTTGCAGTTCTTCCGGCGTTGGTTGCTTGACGGTGACCACCTTGAGGTCCGCCAGGGTGAGCTGATGGTTGTCAGCCGTCTGCAGCAACAGGCCCGAGCCGATGCGCTTGGCATCCATCAGGTTGCGTCCCTGCTCCCAGGCGGTGTTGCCGCCCTTGGGCAAGTCGATCTGCAGCACGCGCACATTGGCCTTGGCCGCGAACACGGCCAGCGCTTCGGGGGTGTAGGCCGGGGCCATCAGCACTTCCACGAACTGCTTGGAGATTTCCTTGGCGCCGGCTTCGTCTAGCGGCGTGTTGAGGGCAATGATGCCGCCGAAGGCCGAAGTGGGATCGGTCTTGAAAGCCTTGCTGTAGGCTTCCAGCGCATTGGCGCCCACCGCCACACCGCAAGGGTTGGCGTGCTTGACGATGACGCAGGCCGGGGTATCAAAGCTCTTGACGCATTCCCAGGCGGCATCGGCATCAGCGATGTTGTTGTAGCTCAGCTCCTTGCCCTGGAGTTGCTTGGCCGTCACCAGCGAACCGGGCGCCGGATAGAGGTCGCGGTACAGGGCTGCCTGCTGGTGCGAGTTCTCGCCATAGCGCAGGTCCTGCAGCTTCACGAAGCGACCATTGCTCTGGCCGGGGAACTGGGCCAGCGTAGGTGCTTGACCAGCGGGCACGCCGTCACCGAACTGCACCGACGACAGGTAGTCGCTGATGGCGCCGTCGTACTGGCTGATGCGGTTGAACGCCGCCACGCTGAGCGCGAACTTGGTCTTCTCGCTGACCTTGCCGGAGGCCTTGAGTTCGGCAATCACGGTGGCGTACTGCGACGCATCGGTCAGCACCGCCACGTCCTTCCAGTTCTTGGCCGCACTGCGCACCATGGCCGGGCCGCCGATGTCGATGTTCTCGATGGCGTCTTCCAGGGTGCAACCGGGCTTGGCCACCGTGGCTTCGAAGGGATAGAGGTTGACCACCAGCACATCAATGGTGTCGATCTGGTGCTCGGCCAGGGCGGCCATGTGCTCGGGCAGATCGCGGCGTGCCAGCAGGCCGCCATGCACGCGCGGGTGCAGGGTCTTGACGCGGCCGTCCAGCATTTCGGGGAAGCCGGTCATCTGCGCCACTTCGGTGACGGGCAGGCCGTTGTCGGCCAGCAGCTTGGCGGTGCCGCCGGTGGAGAGCAACTTGATGCCTTGCGCGTGCAGGGCCTGCGCGAGTTCGAGGATGCCGGTCTTGTCAGAGACGGAAAGCAGAGCGTTCATGGTTTTACTTCAGTAGTTTGTGTTCGAGGAGTTTCTTGCGCAGGGTGTTGCGATTCAGGCCCAGCCACTCGGCCGCCTTGGACTGGTTGTGGTCGGCATGCGCCATCACCACTTCCAGCAGGGGTTTTTCGACGATGCGCACCATCATGTCGTGCAGGCCATCGGGCTCGGTACCACGCAGATCGCGGAAATAGACTTCCAGACTGCTGCGAACAGTCTCTTCAATTTGCTTCTTGCTCATGCTGTCTCTTGTCTCAGGTTTTCTTCGTCGTTCTCTGTCGGGATTCCCGCAGCGGGAATGCGATCCATCTGCGCGTTCAACCGATCCATGAAGCGCTCCACCGCTTGAACCTGTTGCTGGCATTCATCCAGTGTGTTGATGTGGGCTCGAAAGGCCTCCCCGTCCGGCAACTGGCGCACATACCAGCCTATGTGCTTGCGCGCAGAGCGCACGCCAATAAACTCGCCGTACAGGTTGTAGTGGTCATGCAAATGCTCCACCAGCAGCCGTTTGACCTCGCTGACCAGCGGCGGCGCCAAGTGTTCCCCTGTCTTCAGGTAATGCGAGATTTCGCGGAATATCCAGGGGCGGCCTTGCGCTGCGCGACCGATCATCACGGCGTCAGCACCGGTCCTGGCAAGCACGTCACGGGCCCGCTCGGGTGAGTCGATATCGCCGTTGGCCACCACTGGTATGCGCAGTGCGGCCTTGACGGCGGCCACCGTGTCGTATTCGGCCTGCCCCTTGTAGCCCTGTTCGCGCGTGCGTCCATGCACCACCACCATCTGCACGCCTGCGCTCTCGGCAGCGCGCGCAATCACCAGCGCATTCTTGTGGCTTTGGCACCAGCCGGTGCGCATCTTCAGTGTGACTGGCACATTGCGCGAGGCACAGGCATTGACCACGGCTTCGACGATTTCAATAGCCAGGGCCTCGTCCTGCATCAGCGCGGAACCGGCCCATTTGTTGCACACCTTCTTGGCCGGGCAGCCCATGTTGATATCGATGATCTGGGCGCCGCGGTCGATGTTGTAGAGCGCAGCCTCGGCCATCATGGGTGCTTCGGTGCCGGCAATCTGCACGGCGATGGGGCCGGGCTCGCCTTCGTGATTGGCACGTCGGGAAGTCTTGAGGGTGTTCCACAGGTCCTTGCGTGACGTCACCATCTCGCTAACTGCATAGCCCGCCCCCAGGCGCTTGCACAACTGACGGAAGGGCCGGTCGGTCACACCCGCCATGGGTGCCACCATGAGCGGATTCGCCAATGCAAACGGACCAATATGCATATTGTTGTGAAGAAGACGGAGGTGGGGGTGGGTAGCGTTTGCGAAAGGCCTGGCAGCATTCTACCTGCTCAAAATTTCAGCAATTGAAATTTTTTATTCCGCAGTTCCTATACTCCGTGGCAAATGGAAGCCTGGATCAATCACCTCATCACCCTGCTGGCCTTGCCGCAGTACAGTCTGGGAACGGTGTTTGTGGTGTCCTTCGTGTCTGCCACTCTGCTGCCTCTGGGTTCGGAGCCGGTGGTGTTCGGATTGATCAGACTCAATCCGGAGCTGCTGTGGCAGGTCATCGGCGTAGCCACGCTGGGCAACACCCTGGGTGGTGCCGTGGACTGGTGGATGGGCTATGGCGCGCACCAAGTGGCCGACAAGTACAGCCACTCCAAAATGCATGTGCGCGCCCTGGACTGGCTCAGGAAGCTCGGTCCCAAGGCCTGCCTGCTGGCGTGGTTGCCTCTGGTGGGCGACCCCTTGTGCGCCGTTGCAGGATGGTTGCGCCTGCCGTTCTGGCCCTGCCTGTTGTACATGGCGATTGGTAAATTCATACGTTACGTGCTCATGACGTCCACGCTCTTGGGAATATTTGCTTGATGGAACTCCTTCTCTTATCGCTGGCCCTTGGTGGCGCGTGGTTTGTCAACAAACGATCGCAACTGCGCCGCATCCATCTGCTGGCCGGCATCCTGGGGCAGTTCCAGGTGGAAAGACTGATGGAAACCGTTGCTGACGGCTATCTGCGCGCACTTGGCGAAAAAGACCCACAACGCAGCCAGCAGGTGTGGGGCGTTCTGGATCAAGCCGAAATCACCTTGCGTGACCAGATCCGCAGCTTTGCCGACATGGTCACCAAGCTGGACGCAGCACCAACGCGCTTTAGCACGCTGCCCATAGCGGTGCCCTATGCAGTGCAACTGTTTCCGCAATCCAGCGCCGATCTGCGCGCCCTGCTGCGCATCCACAGCGAGGGTGTGGACCGTCTGGTGCGCAACGAAGCCGGACTGGCGCAAAGGGACAAGGCCTATATGCTCACCGCCGAGCTGCTGCTACTGCAGCACAGTTGCCACTGGTTCTGCCGCTCCAAGGCCGTGGCAACGGCGCGCATGATGGCGCGCCACCGCACACCACACGCCCAGCTCGTGGCCTCCGTATCCGAGCAGACGCGCCAGGCCTACAAGCGGTTGATGTCCGCTTAGCGGGACAACACCAACGCGGTGCCCACCACGGTCAGCGCCGCGCCCAACCAGGCTCCCGGTGCCGGTGCGCGGCGCAAGCGCCACCACAGCAAAGGCAACACCACCACGGGCGACACGCTGGAGAGAATGGCCACCATGCCCACATCGCCATGCTTCAGTGCCCACAGGATCAGGCTCATGCCAACACCCATACCGAGAAACCCGATGAATCCCACCAGCAACAGAACCCGCGGCGTGGCGGGGTTCTGGGCACGGGCCGCGGGGTAGCCCGACCACAACAGCACCAGTTGAGCCACACAGGTCACGCTGACGCGCACCGCGGTGGCCGCAATCGGGTCCACACCGCTGACCATCACCGGCTTGGCAATCAGGGAACTGCTGGCCTGGCACAGCGCCGCCAGCAATGCCAGCGCCACGCCCAGGCCCCAACCACCGCGGTTGGCCTCCCATTCGTGCACTTCATTCTTGTGGGTCCCCAAGAGCGTCGCCGTCATCACGCCGCCCATCACCAGCACCCCGCCCAACATGGCCTGCAGGCCCATGTGTTCGTCCAGAAAGACATAGCCCAGCACGGCGCTGAAGAAGGCATGCGTGGCAAACAGCACGCTGGTGCGGCGTGGTCCCAGACGGTTCATGGCGGCAAAGAGCGCGGTGTCGCCGACAAAGATGCCGATGAACCCACTCAAGGCCATGACTCCACACTGCGCCCAGCTGAGGCTGTGCCAGGTGCCGCTGACCAGCACCACCGGCCACAGCAGGAAGAGCAACAGCCCCATGCGCCAGCGGGTGAATGCCAATGCCCCGAGATGGCGCGCCGGCCCCGCCGACATCACGCTGGTAAAAGCCCAGCAGACGGCCGCGCCCAGGGCCATCAGGTCATAGACGGAAAACGGCAAGGGCGCGTGAAATCAGGAGCTGAACAGGAAGTTCATCACGTCGCCATCCTTGACGACGTAGTCCTTGCCTTCGGCGCGCATCTTGCCCGCGTCCTTGGCACCCTGCTCGCCTTTGTACTGGATGAAGTCATCAAAGGCGATGGTCTGGGCACGGATGTAACCCTTCTCGAAATCGGTGTGAATCACGCCGGCAGCCTGCGGGCCGGTGTCGCCCACGTGGATGGTCCAGGCGCGCACTTCCTTGACGCCTGCCGTGAAATAGGTCTGCAGGCCCAGCAACGCGTAGGCCGAGCGGATCAACCGGTTCAGGCCCGGCTCGTGCAGGCCCAACTCTTCCAGGAACATCTGACGGTCCTCGTCATCCATTTCCGACATCTCGGCTTCGAGCTTGGCGCAAATGGCGACCACGGGAGCCTTTTGCGCATTCGCAAAGGCGGTCAGGCGGTCCAGCATGGGGTTGTTCTCGAAGCCGTCCTCAGCCACATTGGCCACAAACATGGCGGGCTTGGCCGTGATCAGGAAAAACTGCTTGAGCTGCAGCTGTTCTTCCTTACTGAAGTCGATGGTGCGCACGGGCTTGGCTTCGTTGAGTGCAGTCTGGCAGCGCTCCAGAATGGCCACCTGCTTGGCGGCTTCCTTGTCACCCGAGCGTGCCAGCTTGGTCACGCGGTGCAAAGCCTTTTCCACGGCACCCAAGTCGGCCAGGCACAGCTCGGTCTGGATCACTTCGATGTCGGCAATCGGGTCCACCTTGCCCGCCACATGCACCACGTTGTCATCCTCGAAGCAACGCACCACATTGATGGTGGCATCCGTCTCTCGGATGTGCGAGAGGAACTTGTTGCCCAGTCCTTCACCCGTGCTGGCACCAGCCACCAGGCCGGCGATGTCCACAAACTCCACGATGGCCGGCACAATCCGTTCCGGCGAAATGATGGCAGCCAACTGCTGCAGCCGAGGATCCGGCACCTCCACCACACCCACATTGGGCTCGATGGTGCAGAAGGGATAGTTCTCCGCCGCAATGCCCGCCTTGGTCAGCGCGTTGAACAGGGTCGATTTGCCGACGTTGGGCAAGCCCACGATGCCACACTTCAAACTCATGAAATATCCTTATATCTAGAGGCCCCGCCTGCACCCTCGATCCCAAAGTGGGCGCGGTGGAGGCGCCAGTCCCCTTCAAAACGTGGAGATGGCGACGGACAACACGAAGTACCGACAGCGCTACGCGACCTCGGTTTTTTGTCCTCGTTTTGTCATGGGGAATAGGCCGTGATTGTACTTATCAGCGAATCCATGCTTTCCAAGGCCACCGCCACAGATGGCAGGATCATTCGGGACAGGGTTCTGAGTGGGTTTGGCGTGCGTCTGAATGCTCGCAAACGAACGTTCCCGATTGCCACCAGCGTGAAGGGTAAGCAGTTCCGCATGATGCTGGGTCATTGGCCTTTAATGACCGTCAGCGAGGCCAAGAGCATCAGCATCAAGGCGTCCAGCCAGCGCCGGTATGACTCGTTCTTTCGGACTCATTTTGGAGACTGGCTGGAGCAACCGGTCAGCCACATGGCCCATGGTGCGTTTAGAGAACGGTGCCACGATTTTGCCCAGGTAAAGGGGGCATCGATGGTAGATCATCGCGCTACGCAACTGTTCTATTTAAGGCTACATTTGGTATGACATAGAGAAAAACAATAAATTCAGGGAATATTTTTATGAATTGCTTGATTTGCGACGGAAAGCTGAATCCACTTCAGCCTTGGCTGTTTACTTGCCCTCATTGTGGATTTGACACCTCCATACTCACGGCAGGCGGCGGACGAGGAGTGGAAGGACTCGAACCCTTGAGGCGCCGCAACTTTACAAGCATGTGTGATTGGCTTGAACAGCGCTACGTTCTGAACGGAAAAACCGTTCTTGAAGTAGGTTGCGCAGAAGGTTGGTTTCTGGAGGAGGCCCGCAACCGAGGAATGCTGCCATGTGCCATTGAACCATCCTTTCCCCATGCCGAAATTGCGCGCGCGAAGGGATTCAGGGTCTCAGATGGCTTTTTCCCCAATGATCTGGACTTCAATGAACCTTTCGACTTCATTGTGTTCAATGACGTATTCGAACACTTGCCGGATCCAGTAGAGGCATTGCAGAAGTGTGAAAAGCTCCTTACCCCGCAAGGGGTATTGGTGCTCAACCTTCCCAGTAGCCGAGGTGCGATTTACCGCATGGGAAAGCTTCTGGCGCGAATGGGGCATGCTGGGACATTGGAGCGCCTGTGGCAGAAGGATTTTCCTTCACCCCATCTCAATTATTTCAGCCCCTCAACCTTACAACGGTTTACAAAGAAGTATTCGGGCTTGCACCATGTTGGCTCCACGAAACTTGAAACGTTCGTGACAGATGGTTTATGGGAGCGAATCAAAGTTTCGTACCATGGCACGGTCGGTCGAATCATCTACGCATGCCTGCGCCTTTCACTGCCGGTGTTTCGATTACTTCCTGCCGACATCATCGTGGAAGTTTTTGCAAAGACACCCAAAATCACTACCTAGTCTTATTGGTTGCTACGGGCGAATTGCGTCCATTCAATCAACGCAAATTGCTTGCCCATGTGCTTCCAATGGCAGTCAGGCAGACCGCGCTAGCATCGGTATAGATCTTCGTAGAAAAGCTCTTAATGTCGGCAACTTGTGCTCCGTCCATCTCGCCAGAAGAGCAATAACAGGCACGATCATGGCTAGGACCGCCAATCCGGTTGTGCGACCTGGTGCCATAGAATTCAGGATGCTCCCAAAAATGAGTATCAATGGCATGTGGAAGAGGTAAATGGATAGTGTGTATCCGGCCGCCCTTCGAATGTGCTGCTGATATCGCTGCATGGTCCTGGTTACCACGTTATCCATGCATGGCAATGCAATGAAGTTCGCTACGATGATGATGGTCAGGAAGTAATCTCCGGCAAATCGGTTTGACCATTGCAGATTGCTCATGAACTCCGGCGCCGCCGCATGTAAACGTCCTCGCATTAGCACATTGAAGTCAAACAGGAAGTACAAAGAATAGGCAAAGATGCTGGCGACAAATAAAGTGGTTGCGGCATTTTGCGACATGCGCACGTTGCGCCCATACCTGTGCAACATACATCCAGCAATCCATGGTGGCATCATCAATAGAATTTTTGGCCCAGCGCATAGAGCGGCTAGAAAGGTCAGAGGCCAGCGCCATGGATTGCGCATCAACATAAACAGACCGAATATTACGTAATACCAGGCCTCATAATTAAGTGACCATGAAGGGTTGTTATTCGGCGGGCTTATATTGAAAGTCCAATTTTGCCCCAGAAAGGCGGCATTAAGCAGAGCCGATTGCATTGCTGCCTGCATCCCTTCAGCGGTATATCCTCCGACACGACCCTCTATCGGCACTAGCAGCAGGCTGATAAGGATGGCTGGATAAAACACGGAAGCCAAACGCGTGAAACGACTGAAAGCGAATTCTGCAAGTTGTCGTTCCTTTGTATCCACCACGAAGGCCACCACATAACCAGATAGCACAAAAAAGACAACAACTGCATCCTTGGACGGAAACGGTGTAGGAAATCCGAATGGAAACCGCTCGGCGAGGTGCCCCAGCAATACGACTACGGCCGCCATAAAGCGCACCATATCGAAGTAAATCGATAGCTTTCCGTTCATTCACTATCTCCCATTGGTCTCTGATTTTTGTCGCGTAAGGTTCTGTATCAATTTAGAAACGCGATTAGTTCGATATATTAAACAACCGTTAAATATTCGACGGTCAGCGCTGGGGGCAGCATTGCATGTCAATTCAGGCGAACTAGGCATAAGTCCGTCACTGGATTCAGTTCTTACTGCTATTTGTCTTTGCGAACCAGTTCAGCCAATCACCGTCAAAATGGTTGCCATAGTCATGTCCAGTGCGGCTAGGTGTGCAAACTCCACAAAAGATGAACCAATCATCACCATGAGCGGTGTAGCCGGTGAAGCAATTGCCACCAGATGGCTCAGGTACTAGGCCAACGATGCGAAACACGTCTTTTCGGCTATAAGAGGAGCCGACCCGAAGCGGGTACGCGGCTTTTCCGAGAACATGATTTTCTTTTGTGCTGCTCTGAGTCATATGGCCTGCCCTCCCAGTCAAACCAGACTCACTTATAACCGACTTGTTGTCCGACTACCCCGCGAAATTGGTGCCGCAAAAAACAAAGGCCATCCTAAGAAGGCCTTGACATGTTGATGTCCTGATCAGCGGGATAGTTCTCCGCCGCAATACCCGCCTTGGTCAGGGTGTTGAACAGGGTCGAGCCGACGTTGGGCAAGCCCAACGAGGACGTTAAACACCGTTGACATCCGACAATATTTCCTTCAATTGCCGTTTGCGCAGCCCTTGCGGCATTTCCAGAGTGGCCCTGTCCCAGCCCTCCATCTCGATGATTTTTTCCATGCAGTCCTGCATGATGGCGTGCGACTGAATCGTGCTTTGCGATATCAGTTCATGCACCGCGATGTCGCTGTCGGCCTGGCCCGAGCAATGCAGTTGGTAGCGGTACAGCTCGCGCAACTTCAGTATGGCCTGCGCCACTTGCGCCGGGCAAGCACACATATAAATCAAGGCCTGTTCAATTACGAACCCCAGCTCTGCCTGCGTGAATCGCTCTTCGTATTCCATTTTTTGAACTCCATGAACGCCTATGCACTCGCCTTGCATTCCAACGGTTCCATTCTGCTACCGAATTGCATCAGTACAACCGGATGGCCATGTCGACATTCCAGGTGCGACGGATCTCGATCACATCGTAGTCCCGGGACAGTCCCTGCGGAAACTGGGAATACGGAGCCTGGCTTTGCACCACCTGCCGAATGGCCTCATCCAAGGCTGGCACGCCACTTGACATGACAAAGGTGATCGACTCCACCGAGCCGTCACTACGCAGCGCCACCGTGACCAGCGGATTGGTGTGGGGCTGCTTCGCCGCTTCGCGGACCATGTCAAAGGTCATGTTTAGCTCGATCTTTCGGCTCCACGCCTCGGCGTAGCGAATGAGTTCGGCATTGGGGTCACTGCGTCCAAACAGGCGCCCCCTGCGCGCCGTGCTGATGGACAAAGGGAGCAAGGGAGAATTGCGCTTGGCCATCTCTTCATTGATTTGCCGCCCCGCTTTCAGACGTGACTCCAGGCGCTTCGCATCCTGCTCGGCGCGCAGGGCCAACTGGCGCGCCTTTTCCTGATCGGCCGCCTCTTGCCGCGCGGCCAATTGCGCAGCTTCCTTGCGTACCGCATCCATGCGATCTGCCTCCTGACGTGCGGCATCGAGTCGCGCAGCTTCCTTGCGAGCAGCCTCTGCGCGCTCCAACTCCTGACGCACCGCATCCTGCTGTGCAGCCGCAACACGGGCGGCCTCCAATCGCTCAGCGTCCTTGCGGGCCGCCTCCTGCCGGGCTGCCGCCTGTTGAGCGGCTTCAGCCCGTTGCGCTTCCAGACGCGCGGTCTCCTTGCGAGCTGCCTCCACGCGCTCGGCTTGCGCCCGCTCCGCATCCTGACGGGCAGCCTCCTGTTGCGCCGCCGCCCTGCGCAAAGCATCCTGCTGCTCGGCTTCCTTCCGGGCCGCTTCCTGACGTGCGGCCTCTTGCTGCGCAACAAGCTTGCTGGCTGCCTCCTGGCGATCGGCCTCTTGGCGGGCAGCTAGTGCGCGGGCGGCGTCCTGTTGTTCTGCCATCTTGCGCGCTGTCTCCAACGGGTCCGGCGGAGGCGGCGTCTCCTGATCGGTCCGCGCGGATTTGACTGCCTCCATGATCCGCTCACCAGCCGGCGGATCAGGCTGCTTGGGCAATGCCGTGTTTGCATCCGGCATCACGGGTTTTGCAGGTTCCGGGGTGGGTATGTTGGGCGCCGCAACGGGTGGCGACGGCGGTGCGGGGGGCACTACCGTGATGGCGGCGGGATTGGCCCGCTCTGCCAACAGCACCGGAGCTGGCTGCACGGGGCGAATTTCTTCAGAAGGCAAGTTGACGGGTGGCGTCGTCAACCTGACTACAGGCTCCGTAGGCGCCAAGGCTTTCGCCCCCACCACTTCCAGCACTTTGGTCTCCGGCTGGGCTTCGGCTTGAACTGCCCCACCTGCAGTGGATTCAGTTTTTTCCACAGACTGCAATGGCACAAGCACCAGATGCAAATCGTCGGCATGCAAGCGTCTTTCTCTCCAGGGAAATTCAAAGCCTGGCAAACCCAGCCCATCACCGTAGAACGTCAGACTCAGCACCAGTACATGGAACAGCAGAGAAACCAGCAGCGCAATGCTGACAGGCTTGTACTCATGTTTCGGGGCTGGAATTGATCGAACTACGGGAGTATTCAAGACGAGCACTCCCCATGCGGGACAAGACTCCCGCGCCACTGCCGGCACACGCTGCCCTTGGCCATTGGAGTCGAGTCAACATGCATCTTGGAGGCCGTGTCCCTGTGGAGTATTTGCGGTCAGTCGGCGATTGTCGAACAAATCCCCGCTTGGACACCAAGTGTATGCAATGCCAGGAGTGCTTCAGTGCACCAGCCTTCTACAATGATCCCATGTCGAAAACTTATGACGTTTGTATCCGTGGCGCAGGCATTGTGGGGCGCAGTCTGGCGTTGCACCTGGCGGCCAAGCGGCTGCGTGTTGCCTTGTATGCGCAGGCCGCGCCCGCGGACGCGGCCCACTCGGATGTGCGCGCCTATGCACTCAGCCCCGCGTCGCGCAGCGTACTGGAGGCTGTACGTTGCTGGCCGGACGCCCTGCATGCCACCCCTGTCACCCGCATGCAAGTGCAAAGCGAGCAGCACGAGCCCGTCGTGTTCGACGCGACACAGCATAGCGTGGATGCCTTGAACTGGATCGTGGATGTGCCGGTGCTCGAAGGCTTGCTCAAGGAGGCCGTGCGCTTTCAGCCCCTGATTGAGATGGTGGATACACCGGCCAACGCAGAACTCACGGTGGTGTGCGAAGGCCGCGCCAGCGCCACCCGGCGCGAGTTCGGTGTGGAATTTGATGCCAAGCCCTACAACCAATGGGCTTTGGCTGCCCGCGTGGAATGCGCAGTGCCGCATGCCCAAGTGGCGCGCCAGTGGTTTGACAATGGCGACATCCTCGCCTTGCTGCCGCTGGGTGGTGCTCAAGGAAATGTGTGTGCTCTGGTATGGTCCCTGCGCCCCGAGCGCGCACAGGAAATGCAGGCGGCGACTGCGGCGGACTTTTGCGCCGAACTGGACGCTGCCAGCCACGGCGCCCTGGGTGCGTTGAGTCTCAGCAGCGAACGCAAGGTTTGGCCATTGCAGGCCGCGCAGGCGCGCCGCTGGGTGGGCCACGCACACGGTGCCAGTTGGGCATTGGCCGGCGACGCCGCCCACAACGTGCATCCGCTTGCGGGCCAAGGCCTGAATCTGGGACTGGGAGATGTGGCCGAACTCGTGCGCATCCTGGACCAGCGCGCCTACTGGCGCAGTGTGGGTGACCCCAAGTTGCTGCGCGCCTACGAACGTGCACGCAAGGCCGATTTCGCAGTCGTTGGCGGCTCCGGAGACGCACTGCAACAGATATTCCAGCAAAACCATCCAACTTGGCAGACCTTGCGCAGCATCGGCATGCGTGGTTTCGAACGCAGCGGACCGCTCAAGCGCTGGGTCACCGGCCGTGCCATGGGCACGTTGCACAACGCCCCCGGTGTCGCCTGATCTCCTCACCCCTTACCCAGAGAACCCTATGAAAACCGCCACTTTGCGCCGCTTCGGCCTTGCCTTGTTAACCCTTGCTGTCTCGGCAGCCTGCCTTGCCCAGGAAGCCACTATCCGCAAGAACATCACCCAGCGCTTCCCGGAACTCAAGGCCATTGACGAGGTCAGCAAGACCGGCATGCCCGGTGTCTACGAAATCCGTGTCAACGGCACCGAGGTCTACTACACCGACGCCCAGGGTGACTACCTGATGGTGGGCAGCCTGTATGACACCAAGCAGCACCGCAACCTGACCGAAGAACGGGTGGACAAGCTCACCGCCATCAAGGTGGATACCCTGCCCTACAAGGATGCGTTCACCATCGTGCGCGGCACCGGCGAGCGCAAGCTGGTGGTGTTTGAAGACCCCAACTGCGGTTACTGCAAACGCTTTGAACGCGAACTGCAAACGGTCAACAACGTCACTATCCACATGTTCCTCTACCCCATCCTGGGGCCGGACTCCCTGGAAAAATCCAAGGCCATCTGGTGCGCCAAGGACCGCGGCCAAGTCTGGCAAGACTGGATGGTGCGCGAGGTGCCCATTCCAAACTCCGTGCAGATGTGTGACACCAACGCGCTCAAGCGCAATGTGGAACTGGGCCGCACCTACAAGATCAATGGCACACCTACGCTGATCTTTGTGGACGGTACGCGTGTACCGGGCGCCATTGACGCCAAGCAAATCGAAAAACGCCTGGCTGAAGCCAAGTCATGAGCCGGGGGAAAGCTCCCGCGGACCGCGCACAAGGCATTCGTTACCAGGTTGAAGTTGCCGACCTGCACGCGCATCTTTTCAATGTCACG
Organism: Rhodoferax sp. GW822-FHT04A08; assembly: GCF_058801025.1. NCBI lineage: Bacteria > Pseudomonadati > Pseudomonadota > Betaproteobacteria > Burkholderiales > Comamonadaceae > Rhodoferax > Rhodoferax sp. GW822-FHT04A08. Next base: position 288,021 of record NZ_JBXAMW010000005.1, on the reverse strand, counting down.
CTGACGATTCCAATGCCCCAGGCCGAGCAGCTCTTGCAGCTGCCGGTGTGGATTCCGGGCAGCTATCTGGTGCGCGAGTTCGCCAAGAACCTGCAGAAGCTCCAATGCCGGCAATCCGGCCGGGTCGTGGCGTCCACGCAGCGCGACAAGGCCAGTTGGCTGGTGAGCTGCAAGCCCGGCGTTGCGCTGCAGGTGCAGTATCAGGTCTACGCCTTTGATAGCTCGGTGCGCACCGCCTGGCTGGACGCCACACGTGGCTTCTTCAACGGCACAAGTCTATTTCTGAAGGTAGCCGGTGCCGAGGGACTGCCTCATACCGTGGATATCGCCGTGCCTGCGCAAGCCCCAGCCTGGAAGCTGGCTACCGGCCTTGCCCCGCTGCGCGTGCTCAAGTCCGGCTTTGGCAGCTACCAGGCCGACGATTACGACGCGTTGGTGGACTGTCCGGTGGAGATGGGCACCTTCTGGAGCGCCGAGTTCGAGGCCTACGGCATACCGCACCGCTTTGTGGTGTCCGGTGCCACCGAGAGCTTCGATGGCGACAAGCTGGTTGCCGACACCAAGGCCATTTGCGAAGCAGAGATTCGCCTCTGGCACGGCGCACTGGCCAAGGGCGCCAAAGCGGCACCCTTCAAAAGCTACCTGTTCATGCTCAATGCGGTACACGACGGCTACGGCGGCCTGGAGCACCGCAATTCCACGGCATTGATCTGCAACCGCAAGGACCTGCCGCGCAAGGAGCGCCAGACCCTGGCGCCCACCAAACACAAGCAGCCTGAGGGCTACACCGTGTTGCAGGGCCTGATCAGCCATGAGTACTTCCACACCTGGAACGTCAAGCGCCTGCGCCCGGCTGAGTTTGCGCGTTACGACTACGCACAGGAGAACTACACCGAGCTGCTGTGGTTCTTTGAAGGTTTCACCAGTTACTACGATGACCTGCTGCTGCGCCGCGCTGGCCTGATTGACAACGCCATCTACCTCAAACTGCTGGGCAAGACCATCAACCAGGTACAGCAAACGCCGGGCCGCCTGGTGCAAAGCGTGGCGCAAGCCAGTTTTGATGCCTGGGTGAAGTACTACCGCCAGGACGAAAACACGGCTAACGCCACCGTCAGCTACTACACCAAAGGGTCGCTGGTTGCGCTGTGCCTGGACCTGACCTTGCGCGCAGAAGGCCACACCACACTGGACGCAGTGATGCAGTCTCTGTGGGCCCGCTGCAAGGCCGGCCCCATGACGGAGCAGGACCTGCTGGCCGTACTGCAGGATTTGGGCAAGCGCTCGTTTGCCAAGGAAATCAGCCACTGGGTGCATAGCACGCAGGAGCTCCCGGTTGCCGAGCTGCTGGAGCGCAATGGCGTGCAGGTGCACCGCGAGCCGGACCAAGTGGCGCAACAGTTGGGCTTGCGTGTCAAGGAGTCTGGCGGGGTGACGATTCAGCAGGTGCTGCGTGGCGGTGTGGCCGAAAAAGCCGGTTTCGCCGCAGGCGATGAATGGCTGGCCGTGCAAGCTGATGTTGCCAAAGCCAGCGGCCCCTGGCGCATGCTGACGTTGGACGATCTGACGCTGTACTGCGGCAATGCAAAGAAGGTGGTGGTGACGGTGGCACGCGACAAGCTGTTGCTCACACTCAAGCTGTCCATGCCGATGCCCAGCACGGCGGTACGCCTGGCCCAGCGCGATGCCGATGCCGTCAACCGCTGGCTGGAGCGACCCGCTCCGCTATAGTTTTGATTTCCCGTTTAGAGAGACCACCCCATGAACTATGAATGCATCACCACCCGTGTGGAAGGCGAGAAGGCTGCCATCATCACGCTCAACCGTCCCAAGCAGCTCAATGCCCTCAATGAGCAGCTGATGATCGAGCTAGGCCATGCGCTCAAGGTTTTTGATGCCGACGAAGCCATCGGCTGCATCGTGATCACCGGCAGTGAGAAGGCTTTTGCTGCGGGTGCCGACATCACCGCCATGGCCACCAAGACCTTTACCGAGGCCTACCGTGACGATTTCATCACCCGCAATTGGGAAATCATTCGCAGCATCCGCAAACCTGTGATCGCTGCGGTGAGCGGCTTTGCACTGGGCGGCGGCTGCGAGTTGGCCATGATGTGCGACTTCATCATCGCCTCCGACACAGCCAAATTCGGCCAGCCCGAAATCAAGCTGGGAATCATCCCCGGTGCCGGCGGTACGCAGCGCCTGCCCCGCGCCGTGGGCAAGTCCAAGGCCATGGATCTGGCCCTGACCGGTCGCATGATGGACGCCGCCGAAGCCGAGCGCGCCGGTTTGGTCAGCCGCGTGGTTCCGCAGGACAAGCTGATGGAAGAGGCGCTGGGTGCCGCCCTGATGATTTGCGGCTACTCCCAGATTGCCACCATGGCAGCCAAGGAAACGGTCAACCGCGCCTTCGAAAGCGGCCTGTCCGATGGCCTGATGTTCGAACGCCGCCTGTTCCACGCACTGTTCGCCACCGCCGACCAGAAGGAAGGCATGGACGCCTTCGTGAACAAGCGCAAGGCCGAATTCCGCAACGCCTGAAGCCCGATCAAAAGGCCGCTGGCAAAAGTCCTTTTGGACTTGCTATAATTGCGGCCTTCGGTGATATAGCTCAGTTGGTTAGAGCGCAGCATTCATAATGCTGATGTCGGTGGTTCAAATCCACCTATCACCACCAAATTCCCCAAGCCCGCTGTCCTTTTGGCGGGCTTTTTGGTTTCTGGACGCGTGATAGCATCCCGACCATTCCCTCCACAGCCTCTGGATACACACCATGAACCGCTGCAACTTCAAACACCCGTCGCGTCTGCGGCGCACCTTGCTGGCCCTGCCCTTGCTGGGCATGACCGCCCTGGCACAGGCGCAAATCAATGTGCGCCCCTTCCCGCCCAACGCCATGCGCGGCACCATGGTGGTGACCTATCCGCCCATCATCCAGATGGATGGCAAGTCGGACCGGCTTTCTCCCGGCTCCCGGATCCGGGGAACCAACAACCTGCTGGTGCTGTCCGGTTCCATCGTGGGCCAAAGCCTGGTGGTGAACTACGTGCGCAACCCGACCGGTGAAGTGCATGACGTCTGGATACTGACCGACGCGGAAGCCGCACTCAAACTGCCCACCCAGCAGTAGCCCCTGCAGCCGCCATGGCGGCTGGCACCTTTTGCTTTCGCCGCCTGCGCGGCAGCCCCTCTTTGCAGCACGTCGCTGCATCCTTGTATTTCGCGGAGTTGCTCCATGTCCAAAAAAGTCTTTATCAAAACCTTTGGCTGCCAGATGAACGAGTACGACTCGGACAAGATGGCCGACGTGTTGGGCGCGGCCCAGGGCTACGAGCCCACGCAGGACGTGGAAGAGGCCGACCTGATTCTCTTCAACACCTGCTCGGTGCGGGAAAAGGCCCAGGAAAAGGTGTTCTCTGACCTGGGCCGTATCAAGCACCTCAAGAAGAAAGGCGTGCAGATCGGCGTAGGTGGCTGCGTGGCAAGCCAAGAAGGTGCCGCCATCATCGCCCGCGCGCCCTATGTGGACGTGGTGTTTGGCCCGCAAACCCTGCACAGGCTGCCGGAGATGCTGGCGGCACGCGCGGCCCAGAACAAGCCGCAGGTGGACATCAGCTTTCCGGAAATTGAAAAGTTTGATCACCTGCCGCCCGCCAAGGTGGAAGGCGCTTCCGCTTTTGTGAGCATCATGGAAGGCTGCAGCAAATACTGCAGCTACTGTGTGGTGCCCTATACCCGGGGCGAGGAAGTGAGCCGTCCGTTTGAAGACGTGCTAGTGGAAGTGGCCGGACTGGCCGACCAAGGTGTGAAGGAAATCACGTTGCTGGGCCAGAACGTAAATGCCTGGCGCGCACCTATGGGAACTGGCGGCTCTGAAGTTGCCGACTTTGCCACCCTGCTGGAATACGTGGCCGACATTCCCGGCATTGAGCGCCTGCGTTTCACCACCAGCCACCCCAATGAGTTCACGCCTTCCCTGATCGCCGCGTACGACAAAATCCCGAAGCTGGTCAGCCATCTGCATCTGCCGGTGCAGCACGGCAGCGACAAGATCCTGATGGCCATGAAGCGCGGCTATACCGCCATGGAATACAAGAGCACGGTGCGCAAATTGCGCGCCATCCGTCCGGACATGGCCATGAGCAGCGACTTCATCGTCGGATTCCCCGGAGAAACGGAAGACGACTTCAACAAGATGATGAAGCTGATCGACGACATCGGCTTTGACAACAGCTTCAGCTTCATCTTCAGCCCGCGCCCGGGCACACCTGCGGCCAACTTGCACGATGACACGCCGCACGATGTGAAGCTGCGCCGCCTGCAACACCTGCAAGGCGCCATCAACGCCAACATCACCCGCATCAGCGAAAGCCGCTTGGGCACGGTGCAGCGCCTGCTGGTGGAAGGGAGCTCCAAGCGTGACAGCGGTGAGCTCATGGGCCGCACCGAGTGCAATCGGGTCGTGAACTTTGCCGGCCAACCCCGGCTGATCGGCCAGATGGTGGATGTGCGCATCACCGAGACGCGCAGCTACACCTTACGTGGTGAAGTGGTGACGACGGAAGTGCTTGCCTAGAAAGGCATGCCGGGCATGCCTTTCATGCCCTTCATTCCACCCAGGCGCTTCATCATCTTCATCATGCCGCCGCCCTTCATCTTCTTCATCATTTCCTGCATTTGCTCGAATTCCTTGAGCATGCGGTTGACCTCCTGCACCTGAACACCCGCGCCCGCGGCGATGCGGCGCTTGCGCGTGGCCTTGATGAGCTCGGGCTTGGCGCGCTCCAGCGGCGTCATGCTGTGGATGATGCCTTCCTTGCGTTTGATGTCCTTTTCGGCGCGCTCCATGTCGACCTGACCAGCCTTGGCCGTCATGGCGGCGGGCAGCTTGTCCATGAGGCTGGAGAGCCCGCCCATCTGCTTCATCTGCTGAATCTGCGCCAGGAAGTCGTTGAGGTCGAAACCGGCACCGCTCTTGACCTTGGCGGCCAGTTTCTGCGCTGCTTCGATGTTGACGCCGGAAGTGACCTGCTCCACCAGCGCAACGATGTCGCCCATGCCCAGAATACGCCCCGCATGGCGCTCTGCATCGAACACTTCCAGGCCGTCAAGTTTTTCGCTCACGCCGGCAAACTTGATGGGCGCCCCCGTGACTTGACGCACCGACAACGCTGCACCACCGCGCGAGTCGCCATCGGTCTTGGTCAGCACAATGCCGGTCAACGGCAGCGCGTCCTTGAATGCCTTGGCCGTGTTGACCGCGTCCTGCCCCTGCATGGCGTCGACCACGAACAGCGTTTCCACCGGGTTGAGGGCGGCGTGCAGCTGCTTGATTTCCAGCATCAAGGCTTCGTCAATGGCCAGACGCCCCGCGGTGTCCACCAGCAACACGTCAAAAAAGTGCTTCTTGGCGTAGTCCAGGGCTGCCAGGCCGATGTCCACCGGCTTCTGGTCTGGCGTGCTGGGGAACCACTCGGCGCCGGCCTGCGCTGTCACCGTCTTCAATTGTTCGATGGCGGCCGGGCGGTACACGTCGCCCGAGACTGTCAGCACCTTTTTCTTGCGCTTTTCAATCAGGTGTTTGGCCAGCTTGCCGGTGGTCGTGGTTTTACCTGCACCCTGCAGACCCGCCATCAGAATCACGGCGGGCGGCTGGGCCGCCAGATTGATGTCGCTGATGCCCTCGCCCATCGTGGCAGCAAGCTCACGATTGACGATGCTCACCAGCACCTGACCGGGTTGCAACGAGCCCAGCACTTCCTGGCCCAGCGCCTTTTCCTTGACGCGTGCAATGAAATCACGCACCACCGGAAGTGCCACATCGGCCTCCAGCAGTGCCATGCGGACCTCCCGCAGCATATCGGAGACATTGCTTTCGGTAATGCGCGCCTGCCCGCGGAGTTCTTTGACGAGGCGGCTGAGTTTGTCGGTGAGTGCGGAGGCCATGGGTGAAAAGTCCGGCAAGCCGGAACCTGTATTTGGGCGCCAGACGAAGCTGGCGGAATGCAAAACGCTAAACTGTGCACATGATTTTAGCCAGTGCGTCCCCCATTCCGCTGATTCTGTCGGTTCTGTCCGCGCTGGCCTATGCTTTTCCAGCCGTTCTGGTCAACCGCATGGGAGTGCGGTCCGCCCATTTGTGGGTGGGAGTAGCCTGGCTATTGCAGGGGGCTTTGCTGGCGCTGGCACTGCTGGGCGATCCGCCGCACTTCGGTTTTGCCACGGCCCTCTCGGTCACCGCCTGGCTGGTGGCTGCGGTATATGCGGTGGAAAGCCTGATTTACCCGCAGCTCCCGACGCGCTGGACGCTCAGCACCATTGGCGCCATTGCTGTCATGCTGGCCTATTTGTTTCCGGGCAGTGTCATGCCCGCCACCACCTCGGTCTGGCTTCCGGTGCACCTGGCTTTTGGTGTGGCCTGCTACGGCCTGTTCGGCATGGCGGTGGTGCATGCATGGTTCATGAACCACGCGGAGCGACGCATTCGCTCTGGCAAGGACTCCCACAGTGGACTGCCGCTTCTGACCCTGGAGCGGCTGACCTATCGCTTCGTGGGTGCCGGATTCGTGCTGCTCAGTGCCACGCTGGTGGTCGGCATGCTGTTTGGCGAGGTGGTCTATGGCCACGCTTGGCGCTGGGACCACAAGACGGTGTTCTCGGTACTGTCATGGCTGACCTTCGTGGTGCTGCTGGTCGGACGCATTGGTTTCGGCTGGCGCGGCAAGCGGGCCACCACGGTGTTGTACATGGGGTCGGCATTTTTGCTGCTGGCCTATGTGGGGTCACGCTTTGTGCTGGAGATCATTCTGGGACGCGCACCGTGAAGTTCCTACTGCTGTTCTTCATCTTCATGGTGTTTGCATTCCAGTGGCGTCACTCCCGTGCCAACAAGGTGAACAAGGCAGTGCGCAAGAGTGCGCCCCCCCCAGGTGCCGCGGCCATGGTGGTATGTGCGCACTGCGGTGTGCATCTGCCGGCGACCGAGGCCGTACACGGCGCACAGGCGGTGTACTGCAGCGCCGCGCACCGCCTGGCCCGGGAGCCCTGATGTCCGTGTCTGCCCGCGTGCGCTCCTGGCTGGGACCGGTAGCAGCGTCGGGTACGGATATCCATACGGACGATACACGCGAGTTCTCTCGTATCTGGCAGGGCTTCATGACGGCCCGTCTGACGCTGGGTCTGGTGCTGGTGGCCATGCAGATCACCATGCGGGCCACTGGCTCTACACACAGCATCTGGCTGCTCCTCATCAGTGTGGCGTATTTCGCCAGCACCCTGACCACCGGACTGTTTGGCAAACCTCTGTTTCTCGGTGATCGGTTCAACCGCCACTGGATCCGGCTGGTCGGGCTGGACGTGCTGGCGTTTTCTTCGCTGCAAATCCTGCAGGGCAGCCCGGTCAACTACACGCCGTTGTTTGCCCTGCCAATCTTGTTGGCATCGGTGCTGGGGTCCTTGCGACTGGCGCTCGGTACCGCCGCCGGGGTGACGGTGCTGCTGCTCGGCAGCACCCTGCCCGAATTACTGCAGGTCAGCACCGGCACCACTGTCACGCTGCTGCAGGCCGCCCTCACTGGGGCGGGCTACTTTGCCATCGCTTTGCTTGCCAATCAGCTGTCCACCCGTTTGGCCAGTGAGGGTTTGCGGGTACGCAGCAGCCAGGCGGCAGTCAACCTGCAACGGCAGGTCAACGAACTGGTTATTGAGTCCCTGCCCGATGGGGTGCTGATTGTGGACCGGCAGGGCGCCATCCGCGCGGCAAATCCGGCAGCACGCGCATTGATGGCGGACGCCACGGAGTCGCCGGAATCATTCAGCCATCTGCAGCAAAGAGCCGAATGGCAACCCCTGCTTGATTTGACGCAGCGCAGCTTTGCCCTGGCAATGGCCCAGGAAGAGGACATCAGTATCCGCTCCCCCGAAAGGGGTCCGCGTCGCATCCATGTGAGCACCCGGCCCACCAATCCGCAGGCGCTTGGCGGGGAGAGTTTGTGCGTGCTGTTCATGAAGGACCAGAGAGAGCAGGAAGCACGCATGCGTACTGAAAAGCTCGCCAGCATGGGCCGCATGTCCACAGCGGTGGCGCACGAAATCCGCAACCCCCTGGCAGCAATTTCACAGGCCAATGCGCTGCTGGAGGAAGACCTGAGCGAACTGCGTCACAAGAAGTTGACCCGCATGGTGCATCAGAACACGCAGCGCCTGTCCAAAATCGTGGACGACATTCTGGATGCGGCGCGGGCACAACCGCGGGAAGGTGGGCTCACGGCATTGCATGTGGCGCTGAACTCGACCACCCAACGCATCTGCAACGAATGGGGGGAGCAAAACCACTGCCGTCAACGCCTGCTGTGCACATTGGCAGATGTACCCACCACCGTGCAATTTGAAGGTGACCATCTGCGCCGCGTGCTGGTCAATCTGCTGGACAATGCACGCCGCTTCTCCAGCGACGTGCCTCACAATATCCGGGTACAGACTTATGTCCCCCAGGGAGAATTTGCCACTCTGGAGGTTTGGAGCGAAGGCCCGCCACTGGACCAGACCGTGGAGCGTCACCTGTTTGAACCTTTTTTCTCATCCGAGAGCCGCTCCAGTGGCTTGGGGCTTTATATTTGTCGCCAACTCTGTGAAGGGCACGGAGCCAGCATTGCCTATGAACGCAGCCGGCGCGCAGTCGATGGCCAGATGGTGGATGGAAATGCCTTTGCCATCACCCTGGTACGCGTCGCCGGTGCCGTCCCGGACAATGAGGAAGCAACCCCATCCGTATGGCCTCCACACACCCATTGACTGACATCCAAATCCTGGTCATTGACGACGAACCAGATCTTCGTACGCTGTATGAGCTCACGCTGCTACGCGAGGGCTACCAGGTGGATGCCGCCGCGACCATACAAGAGGCGTGGGAGCAGCTCAACAGGCAGCGATTTGATCTGGTAATCACCGACATGCGCCTACCGGATGGCTCCGGCATCGATCTGCTCAAGGGATTGCGCGCGCAGCAGCGGCAAGAGCGTTGCATCGTGATCACCGCGTATGGATCTGCCGAGAATGCGGTGGACTCCCTCAAGGCGGGTGCATTTGACTATCTCACCAAGCCGGTGGACCTCAAGCAGTTCCGCGCAGTGGTGAGCGCCGCGGCATTGGGCGCACGCACGGCCGCGGCAACGGCCTCCGACGTCCTGCCTACGCCGCCAGATACACCAGCTGCAGCGCTAGGCGGAAAGGGGGAGCAGGCACTGCAGCGCCTGGTGGGCGACTCGCCAGCAATGCGCGCCGTGCGCGAGCGCGTTGCCAAAGTGGCGCGCAGCATGGCGCCGGTGATGGTGCGCGGCGAATCCGGGACCGGCAAGGAACTGGTAGCCCAGGCACTGCATGCCAACAGCCACCGCCGCGATGGCCCATGGGTTGCAGTGAACTGCGGTGCCATCCCCGAGAACCTGCTGGAAGCGGAGTTCTTCGGTGCCAAGAAAGGGGCCTACACCGGCGCCACACATGACCGTGAAGGCTTCTTCCAGGCGGCCAACGGAGGCACCTTGTTTCTGGACGAAATTGGCGATCTGCCGCTGCCCATGCAGGCCAAGCTGCTGCGAGCCATCCAGGAGCGGCGAATACGCCCCCTGGGCAGCACCCAGGAGGAAATTGTGGATGTGCGCGTCGTCAGTGCAACCCACAAGGATCTGCCCAGCGAAGTCGTCGCAGGCACTTTCCGTCAGGACCTGTTCTACCGCCTCAACGTGATTGACATAGACATCCCACCTCTGCGCGAGCGCCCGGAGGATTTGCCTGCGCTGTGCCAGACATTGCTGGAGCGCATTTCCCGGGATTCCGACCTGCCCATGCGGCAGGTCCCCGCCCACACCATGGCGCGCCTGGCCGGACTGCCCTTGCTGGGTAACGTGCGTGAACTGGAAAACATTCTGCACCGTGCGCTGGCCCTCAGCGAAGGCAACGCCCTCGAACTCTCGGGCATAGAGCTTGAGCGCTGCATGCCCTCCCCCCAACGCACTTCAACGCCTCCCCAGGCGGTGGAGACCCCGGCGGCCAAAGCGCCCTTGCCGGACGACCTGCAACGCTATCTGGACGAGCAGGAGCGCAGCATCCTGGTGCGTGCGTTGCGGGAAACCGGATTCAACCGTACCCTGGCAGCCAAACAGCTGGGACTGACGTTGCGACAAATACGCTACCGCATAGCCAGGCTCAAGATCGATGCACCAGACGTGAGCGGCGAGGATTCCGATGAATAGCCCCCCTGCCGTGGACCCGATCACGTGGCGAGATGGCTGGTACGCCTTTGCACGCCGCTGTGATTCGCCCAATTTCGGACCACGCCCCAAAGACGTGGCTGTCGATCTGGTGGTGCTGCACTCCGTCAGCCTGCCACCCGGCGAGTACGGAGGAGATGCGGTGCAGCAGCTTTTTTGCAATACGCTGGACTGGAACGCACACCCTTACTTCAAGCAAATGGAAGGTCTGCAGGTTTCCGCGCATTTCTTCATTCAGCGTGGAGGCGAGTTGTGGCAGTTCGTCAGCTGCGATGACCGGGCCTGGCATGCAGGGCAGTCGCGCTTTGGCGAGCGAAGCAACTGCAATGACTTCTCCATAGGCATAGAACTCGAAGGACTGGAAGGCAACACCTTCGAGCAACCCCAGTACGAAACCCTGCTCGCCCTGTTGCCCGCGATCGCTGGCCATTACCCGGTTGCGCACATCGCGGGACACGAACACATTGCCCCGGGACGCAAATCCGACCCCGGTCCCGGCTTTGATTGGGACTATCTGCGTAACCGTTGCGGCTTTTTACCCCCGTATTTTCCCGATAAGCATATGTGATGGGCGGCTGACAGGCCGACCTGGTGCAGCCGGCATCCGCAGGTGCACACTTATCTGACAAAAACGCCGGCCACGAAAGGTCTTGCGCGGCGCGCTTTTGGCGACAAAAACGTCCGCCAAGCCGCGCCAAATCGACGTCCTTTTTGTTGGAGCCGCATTTCATGCGGGCTGGGCGCGGGCGGAGAGAAAAAGTCCTGCATTGCAAGACCTTGTTGCAACTTTTTTCAGTCGCAATGGGCCATCCCGCATCGTCGTTGGATACACTACAGGTAGTGGCTTGCCATCAACCATGACCCCAGATATAGTGTGTTACGTTCACACGGATACACAAGGGGATCGCACCGATGACAGGCCCTTCCCGACTTCCCTGAACCCCAACAATAAAACTGATTTAGAAGAGGAAATCATGCAGTCTTACGCATCTCCAAGCACCCCACTGTCCACCGGCGTCCTGAGTACCCAGGCTGCTCCCTCATATGCCGACGCGCAGGCCCATCCGTTGGCCCATTACCAGATCATCCGGCGCAACGGCGCAGTGGTTCCGTTTGAACCCAATAAGATCGCCGTGGCGATGATGAAAGCCTTTCTGGCCGTGCACGGCACACAGGGTGCAGCGTCGGCCAGCGTGCGCGAAACCGTGGATGGCCTGACGCAGCAAGTCATTCGCGCGCTGATGCGTTCACGCCCGGGTGGCGGCACTTTCCATATTGAAGATGTGCAGGACCAGGTGGAACTGGGACTGATGCGCGGTGGCCACCACGAGATAGCCCGCGCCTATGTTCTGTACCGCGAACGCCGCACCCAGGAGCGCGCCAAGCAGGTGGAACAGGTCAAACCCAAGGCGGCCACCATCCACGTCACCGAAGACGGTCAGCGGGTGGAGCTGGACCTGGACCTGCTCAAATCCCGCATCGAGACTGCTTGCGCCGGCCTGGGCGTCGACGTCAAGGCCGATCCCATCGTGGCCGAGACCATGCGCAATCTGTACGACGGCGTTCCCATGGACGAGGTCTACAAGGCATCCATCCTGGCAGCCCGCACACTGATCGAGAAAGATCCGGACTACACCTACGCCACTGCGCGCCTGTTGTTTGTCACCATCTCGCGCGAGATTCTGGGCCGCGACGTGGCCCAGGCCGATATGGCACAGGCCTATGCCGACTACTTCCCCGGTTTCATCAAGAAAGGCGTGGATGCCGAGCTGCTGGACGAAAAGCTGCTGCAGTTCGATTTGAAGCGACTTGGCGCCGCACTCAAGGCCGACCGCGACCTGAATTTCGACTACCTGGGTCTGCAGACTCTGTACGACCGCTACTTCCTGCACGTGGGCAAGAAGCGCATCGAACTGCCGCAGGCTTTCTTCATGCGTGTGGCCATGGGCCTGTCGCTCAACGAGATCGACCGTGAGGCACGCGCCATCGAGTTCTACGAAGTGCTCTCCAGCTTCGACTTCATGTCCTCCACACCCACACTGTTCAACAGCGGCACGTTGCGCTCACAGCTCTCCAGCTGCTACCTGACCACGGTGCCGGACGATCTGGATGGCATCTACGAATCCATCAAGGAAAACGCACTGCTGTCCAAGTTTGCCGGCGGCCTGGGCAACGACTGGACGCGCGTGCGCGCCCTGGGCTCCCACATCAAGGGCACCAATGGTGAATCGCAAGGCGTGGTGCCGTTCCTCAAGGTGGTCAATGACACCGCCGTGGCCGTGAACCAGGGCGGCAAGCGCAAGGGCGCGGTCTGCACCTATCTGGAGACATGGCACCTGGACATTGAAGAATTCCTGGAGCTGCGCAAGAACACCGGTGACGACCGCCGCCGCACCCACGACATGAATACCGCCAACTGGGTGCCCGACCTGTTCATGCGCCGTGTCATGGAAAAGGGCACCTGGACACTGTTCTCGCCCTCCAACGTGCCGGACCTGCATGACCTGTTCGGCGCCGAATTCGAGAAGGCTTATGTGGCCTACGAAGAAAAGGCTGCGCGTGGCGAAATCAAGCCCAGCCGCACGGTGCAAGCCGCTGACCTGTGGCGCAAGATGCTGACCATGCTGTTCGAAACCGGCCATCCCTGGATCACGTTCAAGGATGCCTGCAACGTGCGCTCGCCCCAGCAGCACGCTGGCGTGGTGCACTCTTCCAACCTGTGCACCGAGATCACGCTCAACACCTCCGACACCGAAACCGCGGTCTGCAACCTGGGATCGGTCAATCTGCTGCACCATCTGAAAGATGGCGAGAACGGCAAGGACCTGGACCACGACAAGCTCAAGCGCACCATCACCACGGCCATGCGCATGTTGGACAACGTGATTGACATCAACTACTACGCCGTCAAGAAGGCACGCGACTCCAACCTGCGCCACCGTCCTGTGGGCCTGGGTGTCATGGCCTTCCAGGACAGCCTGTATGCACTGCGTATTCCTTACGCTTCAGACGCTGCAGTTGCCTTTGCTGATCGCTCCATGGAAGCCATCTGCTATTACGCCTACTGGGCGTCCACCGAGCTGGCGCGCGAACGCGGCAAGTACTCCAGCTACAAGGGTTCCTTGTGGGACAAGGGCGTGCTGCCACCCGACACGCTGGACATGCTGGCCAGTGCGCGTGGCGGCTATGTGGAAGTAGACCGCTCCGCCACCCTGGACTGGGATGCCCTGCGCAAGAAGATTGCGGCCGACGGCATGCGCAACTCCAACTGCGTCGCCATTGCCCCCACAGCCACCATTTCCAACATCATCGGCGTGGATGCGTCGATCGAGCCCTGCTTCGGCAACCTGTCCGTCAAGTCCAATCTGTCGGGCGAGTTCACCGTGATCAACAGCTATCTGGTGCGCGACCTCAAGCGTCTGGGCCTTTGGGATGACGTAATGGTGATGGATCTGAAGCACTTTGACGGATCACTCGCGCCCATCGACCGCGTGCCGCAGGAAATCAAGCAGCTGTACGCCACTGCCTTCGAAGTGGAAACCCAGTGGCTGGTGGAAGCTGCCGCACGCCGCCAGAAGTGGATCGACCAGGCCCAGTCGCTCAACATCTACATGGCGGGTGCTTCCGGCAAGAAGCTCGACGAGACCTACAAGCTCGCCTGGCTGCGCGGACTCAAGACTACCTACTACCTGCGCACCATGTCTGCCACACATGCTGAGAAATCGACTGTGTCCGCTGGGCGTCTGAACGCTGTGTCGTCTGGCAGCGAAAACGGCGGTCAGAAGATGAGTGCATTGGAAGCCGCTGCCGCAGCAGCCAAGGCGCAAATGGCCTTGCCCGAAAACGCTGCGACCGACATCCGATTCTGCGGTGTGGACGATCCCACTTGCGAGTCGTGCCAGTGATTGGCGATGCGCATTGCATGCATTTGCGATGCTATTGAACAACACTCTTAGGCGGTGAAATGAATGATAACTTTTCATTTCATTTCACTGCTCCCATAATCCGCAGATTGGAATACCCTATGTTGTCCTGGGACGAAGAAGTCAAGCCCTCACCGCAAACAAATTTCTCACGTACGGCGCACTCTGCTGCACCGCTGACGCAAGAAGACGCCGCTCTCGGATTGCGCACCCTGCATGATGGTGCCGCGGTTCCAGCCCCTGCTGCAACGTCTCCACCTCTGCTGACCGAAGCCGCACGTCGTGTGCGTGCTGCAGACAAACGCATCATCAACGGTCAGACCGACGTCAACCAGTTGGTCCCCTTCAAATACAAGTGGGCGTGGGAAAAGTACCTCGCCACCTGCGCCAACCACTGGATGCCGCAGGAAGTCAACATGACGCGCGACATTGCGCTCTGGAAAGACCCCAACGGTCTGACCGAAGACGAGCGTCGCATCGTCAAACGCAACCTCGGGTTCTTTGTGACCGCCGATTCGTTGGCTGCCAACAACATCGTGCTGGGCACCTACCGCCACATCACTGCACCGGAGTGCCGCCAGTTCCTCTTGCGCCAAGCATTTGAAGAAGCCATTCACACCCACGCCTACCAGTACATCGTGGAGTCCCTTGGCCTGGATGAAGGCGAGATCTTCAATGCCTACAACGAAATCCAATCCATCCGTGACAAGGACGAGTTCCTGATTCCCTTCATTGAAGCGATCATGGACCCTGCCTTCCACACCGGCACACCGGAAACCGACCAGACCCTGCTGAAAAGCCTGATCGTGTTTGCCTGCCTGATGGAAGGCCTGTTCTTCTACGTAGGCTTCACGCAGATTCTTGCCTTGGGCCGTCAGAACAAGATGACCGGTGCCGCAGAACAGTACCAGTACATCCTGCGTGACGAGTCCATGCACTGCAACTTCGGCATTGACCTGATCAATCAGCTCAAGGCCGAGAATCCGCATCTGTGGACGCCTTCGTTCAAGGCGGAAATCAAGGCGCTGTTTGAAAAGGCAGTGGAACTGGAGTACCGCTATGCCGAGGACACCATGCCACGCGGCGTGTTGGGCATGAATGCATCCATGTTCAAGGGCTATCTGCGCTACATTGCCAACCGTCGCGCCACCCAGATTGGATTGGAGGCACTCTTCCCCAACGAAGAGAACCCCTTCCCTTGGATGAGTGAGATGATTGACTTGAAAAAAGAGCGCAACTTCTTCGAAACCCGTGTGATTGAGTATCAGTCGGGTGGCGCGCTTTCCTGGGATTGATGTCTCACAATGTTTTCTAGAATTTCACACCTGAACAATCGCGCCGTAGAGCGTGGTGTGCGGGTGTGTTACCACGTTCATGCCGCTGGGCAACTTCCCAACGGTATGAATCGCTTCTTGTACTCCAACTCACAAGAAGTGCTCTTTGTTACTTGATCAAGGAGAAAGTTATGGCAACTGCAAAAAAACCGGCCGCAAAGAAGGCCGCACCCGCGAAGAAGGCTCCTGCTAAAAAGGTAGCCGCTAAGAAGGCAGCTCCTGCTAAGAAGGTAGCCGCCAAGAAGGCAGCTCCTGCTAAGAAGGTAGCCGCCAAGAAGGCAGCTCCTGCTAAGAAGGTAGCCGCTAAGAAGGCAGCTCCTGCTAAGAAGGTAGCCGCCAAGAAGGCAGCTCCTGCTAAGAAGGTAGCCGCCAAGAAGGCAGCTCCTGCTAAGAAGGCGGCTCCCGCCAAGAAAGCTGCTGCGGCCAAGAAGCCCGCTGCAAAGAAGCCAGCAGCCAAGAAGGCAGCCAAGAAGCCGGCTGCGAAGAAAGCCGCGAAAGCACCCGCTGCCGCTGCCGCTCCTGCGGCCCCTGCTGCTCAGACCACTCTGAACCCGCAGGCCGCTTGGCCCTTCCCTACGGCCAGCAAACCCTAATCAAGAAATTGGTTAGTAGCAAGCCCGGCACCGCGAGGTGTTGGGCTTTTTTCATGGGTAAAAGGCAAGCAGCTTGTAACCCGCAATATTTTCAATGGCCGACCCGGCGCGCACAGCAACGGGAATGCTGCTGGAGAGTTCAGCCCCAGCCTCCATCACGGGAGTCTTGCCCGCAAACTCCTCTGCAAGAATGACCCGTCTCAACAAAGGCTTGTCCTGCATGTCGGTCAGTGTCAACTCCAGCGCGGGACTGGCAAGCGCAAGGGTTGCGGCGTTCTTCAGCGTCACATTCAACAGGTAGATTCCGGGCTTGATGCTTGTAAACGCTGAACTGTCGATAGCTATCGACTCGATCTGTCTGGGCGCGGACACAGCGCACCTGAGTACATCGCAAGCAGCCACCAGTACCGGTCGCATGCTCGGAATGATGGTGGCCACGCGATCACGCTCTGCCATCAGCAATTGGAGCCCAAGCATGGCCACCAACAGGCAGCACACCGCAACCATCATGCGCTTGCCAAAGATGCGTCCCAGCCGGGAAGTGCGCTCTTCGCGCGGCATGAAAGACAGCGGAACTTCTTCGGCTGATGCTGGCGCATCTTCCTCGGACACATCAACCGACGATTCGGGAGCATGCTGCCAGTTGTCCTCCATCGGTGGCACATACTGGGAAGCCAGGGAGTCTTCCATCACGGGCAAGTCAAAATGGCTTGGCTCCAGATAGGGTTCCACCTCGGCAGGAGGCTCCTCGTTCAAGACGTCTTCTGGCGTTGAAGATGGCTCATCACCGACGTGATGCAACTCCTCGCTCAGATTGGCAATTGGCTCTTCGGCACTGGGGTGTACCTGCGGCTCCGCAATTGCCCCCCAGTCGTAACCCACATTAATGCTGGACGCGGGATCCAAGGGATCCGATATGTCGCTTGGTGAGTAAGTCGCTTCGGGCGGCAATCTGACTTCAGGTGCTGACACCACGACAGGTGCGTCCTGCGATTGCATATGTGCATTCGCATCGAAGACTTCATCACACTGACCGCAACGCACCCAGCCTTCGGATATCCGAAGCTGGTCCGGCACGACGCGAAACATCGTGGCGCATGCCGGGCATTGGGTAATCAGACTCATGTGCGGCTCATTGTAGAGCGCAAAGTCAGGCGCTAAAAAGCAGCCGTCATCAGGATCCAGCCATCTTCCGCATCAGCGACTGACAACTTGCAATACGGCGCGTAGGCGGCAATCAGCTCATCGGCCTGCCGCTCCAGAATGCCCGCCAGTACCAGACTGCCGCCGCTTGCCACATGGGAGCACAACAAGGGCGCCAGCACCTTAAGTGGTGTGGCGAGAATATTGGCCAGCACCAGCCCGAAGGTACCCACCGCCTTGTCCGGCAGGCCGGCATCCAGCACGACCCGGTTGGCTTCGGCATTCAGTTGTGTGGATTGCACGGCCGCTTCATCGATATCCACAGCGATCACTTCCGAAGCGCCGTACTTGGCCGCCCCGATAGCCAGAATGCCTGAGCCGCAACCATAGTCCAGCACACGGGGCGCCACCGGATGACTGGCGATCCAGCGCAGGCACATGCGGGTTGTCGGGTGCGTGCCCGTGCCAAAGGCCAGCCCCGGGTCCAGGCGAATGACTTGTCTGGCTTGCGCAGGTGGCTCATGCCATGTGGGGACAATCCAGAAATCGAACGTAATCTCCACTGGCGCGAACTGCGATTGGGTAAGACGCACCCAATCCTGGTCAGCCACCGCGTTGAGCCCCAGAACCTGACACTTGCTGAAGAAATCCTGCAACTGCAGCAAAGTAGCAGCCTCTTGGGCAGACTCTTCCTTGTCAAATAGTGCGATCACGCGGGAGCGCTGCCAGCCATCCTTGGGAGGCGGCATGCCCGGCTCACCAAAGAGCGCCTGCTCTGCATCGGTCTGGGCATCTGCATCTTCCACGCTCACGCTCAACGCGTCGAGCGCATCCAGGGCATCACTCAGACTTTCCACCCGGTCCTCCGGGCACATCAGGCGCAGTTCAAACATGCCTGGTACTTTCAGCGCTTGTGCTGCTCGAGCCAGTGTTCGAGGTAGTGGATGTTGGTTCCACCGGCCATGAACTTGGCATCCACCAGCAACTCACGATGCAGGGGAATGTTGGTGTTGATACCTTCCACTACCGTCTCGGCCAACGCCGTGCGCATGCGGGCCATGGCCTGCTCGCGCGTGTCACCGTGGGCAATGATCTTGCCGACCATGGAGTCGTAGTTGGGCGGCACAAAGTAGTTGGTGTACACATGCGAATCCACACGGATACCAGGACCACCAGGCGCGTGCCACATCGTCACGCGTCCCGGAGACGGAATGAACTTGTAGGGATCTTCGGCATTGACCCGGCACTCGATGGCGTGCCCGCGCATCACGATGTCCTTCTGGGTGAAAGGCAACTTCTCACCGGCGGCCACCATGATCTGGGTCTTGACGATGTCCACACCGGTCACCATCTCGGTCACCGGATGCTCCACCTGCACGCGGGTGTTCATCTCGATGAAATAGAACTCTCCGTCTTCATACAGGAATTCGAACGTACCGGCTCCGCGGTAGCCAATCTTCTTGCAGGCGGCCACGCAACGCTCGCCAATGCGTTCAATCAGCTTGCGATTGATCCCCGGTGCGGGAGACTCTTCCAGCACCTTCTGGTGACGCCGTTGCATGGAACAGTCGCGCTCACCCAGATACACTGCGTTCTTGTACTTGTCGGCGATGATCTGGATTTCCACATGGCGCGGATTCTGGAGGAACTTCTCCATATAGACCGCGGGATTGCCGAACGCCGCGCCGGCCTCAGCCTTGGTCATCTGCACCGCATTGATCAACGCCGCCTCGGTATGGACGACGCGCATGCCACGTCCGCCGCCGCCGCCAGCAGCCTTGATGATGACCGGGTAGCCAACGGCCTTGGCCACACGACGAATGGTTGCCGGGTCGTCCGGCAGTTCACCCTCTGAACCGGGCACGCAAGGCACACCGGCACGGATCATGGCCTGCTTGGCAGATACCTTGTCACCCATGATCCGGATGGATTCCGGTGTGGGGCCGATGAATTGGAAGCCACTCTTTTCCACACGCTCGGCAAAATCGGCGTTTTCACTCAAGAACCCGTAGCCTGGGTGGATCGCCTCGGCGTCCGTCACTTCCGCAGCGGAGATGATGGCCGGCATGTTGAGGTAGCTCTGTGCCGAAGCCGCAGGCCCAATACACACGGCCTCTTCCGCCAGCTTGACGTATTTGGCTTCCCGATCCGCCTCGGAATAGACCATCACAGCCTTGACCCCCAGCTCGCGGCAGGCCCGCTGAATTCGCAAGGCTATCTCGCCACGATTGGCGATCAGTATTTTTTTGAACATGGGCTTGGCGCTTATTCGATGATGAACAGTGGCTGGCCGTATTCGACCGCTTGCCCGTTCTCGCACAGAATCTTGGTAACGGTCCCCGATTTGTCGGCCTCAATTTCATTGAGGATCTTCATGGCTTCAATAATGCAGATGGTTTCGCCTTCCTTGATGCTGTCACCAACCTCCACAAAAGGTTTGGCGCCAGGCGAGGAAGCACGGTAGAAGGTCCCGACCATGGGAGATTTGACGGCATGACCGGCAGCAACCTCTTCAACCACGGGCGCTACGGGAGCAGCCACAGGTGCGGCAACTGGCGCTGGAGCGGATTGAACCTGATGGTAGACCGGTTGGCCGTAACCCTGAGCCAGAGCCCCGCCTCCCTTCACGATGCGCACCTTGCCTTCGGCCTCGGTAATTTCCAGCTCCGAAACATTGGAATCAGACACGAGGTCGATCAGAGTTTTGAGTTTGCGTAAGTCCATGGAGTCTCCAACAACGTTCAGTAACAGGGGCCGTAATTTACAGCAAAATTACCGCTATTTTTGGCAATTTTATTTATTTGTCGTCAATTCAAGGTTAAATACTTGTATGACACGCCGCGGACAAGCATGCAATGTCCGGGCAAAAGACGCGGAGCGGGGCTATTTTAACTGAGCCCAGAGGTTCAGATCATCCGGCCGCAGACGGCCCAGTTTGCGTTGCACCACAACGCCCTGTGCATCCAAGGCCACGGAGAACGGCAAGGATCCTGAGGGGTTTCCCAACTGGCGTGCCAGCCCAGCACCGGTGGCCGCGACCAACCCCACAGGAAAATCCAGTGGAAGTTTTTGCAGAAATCCTTGCACGGCATCGGGTCTGTCGACCGCAAGGCCGACGACTTGCCAGCCATTGGACCGGTTTTTCCGGTAGAAGTCATTGATCAGTGGCAACTCTTCAATACAGGGTGGACACCAGGTTGCCCAGAAGTTGACCAACAACGGCTTGCCACGGAACTCCTGCAAGCGCAGAACGCCTCCTTGTGGCATATCCCATTGCAGCTCCCAAAAGTCGGGTACCACCTGCACAACATCCCCGGAACTGTCGCTTGCCTGATTTTTCCACCACGCCAAGCCGCCGCCCAATGCCGCCAGCACGCCGGCAGCCACCAGCAAGCCACGTCGAGATGGGTGCGACGCAGGTTCGTCAGCTGTACCGGGGGTTGAATTTGCTTCCGTCATAGCCGTCCATCATGCAACAAATTGCGCAAGGCCGCTGCATCCCCACGGGGCTTGCGGCCGCGGGCATCCGGTTTCAAGGCACCACGCATGTCGTCCAAATCGTAGACAAGCAGGTGCACCCCCACGTGCGCCTCCAGGGCAGGACATGCCACTTGCACACTGAGCGCATCCACCATCTCACCGTGAAAGCCGGGAACCGAGTGGACTTCAAAGCGCACGCCCATATCAATGAGCGATATCTCTGCCGACTTGGAGTCGTCACAGAAAAGCTGGATGTAAATATCCGACAGGCGTGTGGCCGTCCCGCGCCACACGGCGCCCCCCAGATGGGGTCTGTACGTATGCATCTTCTCCAACCAAGTTAGCGCCAACTCACGCAATGAGCGCAATTCTGCCGGCTGTGTATCGGCACAGAAAATGGCTATGTACTCTTCTACCGCCAGTTCGATGGCATCGTTGTCCGGCAGCGCCGTACGTCCTGGCAGCCCCATTTGTTTGACTGCGCGGCGCTTGGCAGCGCCATATTCCAAGCCCTCTTCCACCACCATGCGGGCGGCGGTCGATGCAATTTCTTCTTTGACGGAGTCCATATCGGCATTGTGCACAATAGCCCTATGCACATTCATATTCTGGGTATCTGTGGCACTTTCATGGGCGGTCTGGCCGCTCTGGCACGCGAAGCGGGGCATCGCGTTACTGGTTGCGATGCGGGTGTGTATCCACCCATGAGCGACCAATTGCGGGCTTTGGGCATCGACCTGGTGGAAGGTTTTGGCGCCGACCAGATGGCACTCAAACCCGACATGTTTGTAGTGGGCAATGTGGTTAGCCGCGCGCGCCTTGACAATGGCGAGCCCAAATTTCCCTTGATGGAAGCCATTCTGGATGCAGGCGCGCCCTACACCAGTGGCCCGCAATGGCTGGCCGAACACGTGCTCCAGGGTCGGCACGTGCTGGCCATTGCTGGCACCCATGGCAAAACTACCACCACGGCCATGCTGAGCTGGGTCTTGCAGAGCGCAGGCCTGGAGCCGGGCTTTCTGGTGGGCGGCGTCCCCATGAACTTCGGCGTCTCCGCCCAATTGGGTAAAGGCCCATGCTTTGTGATCGAAGCCGATGAGTACGACACGGCCTTCTTTGACAAGCGCAGCAAGTTCGTCCACTACCGTCCGCGCACCGCGATCCTGAACAATCTGGAGTTTGACCACGCCGACATTTTTGACAACCTGGCAGCCATTGAGCGCCAGTTTCACCACCTGTTGCGCACCGTTCCCTCCAGCGGGCGAGTGGTAGTCAACGGTCTGGAAGAAAGTCTGGCGCGCGTATTGCACCAGGGCTGCTGGAGCGAAGTGCGCAGCTTTGGCGCCGCAGTGAGTGACTTCACGACGCAAGGCGAACCCCATGACTTCGACGTGCTGCTCCGCGACAAACCGGTGGCCCACGTGCGCTGGAATCTGGGCGGCGTTCACAACCAGCTCAATGCCCTGGCCGCGATCGCGGCCGCCGAACACGTAGGCGTGAGCCCGCAACAGGCTGCGGCAGCCTTGGGTACTTTTGAGAATGTCAAACGTCGCATGGAAGTGCGGGCACAAATCACACTGAACGGCAGTGCCGCCGCTGTCCCGGTCACCATCTACGACGACTTCGCCCACCATCCAACCGCCATCCGGACCACGGTGAACGGCTTGCGCCGCAAGGTCGGCAAAGCACGCATCCTGGCCGTATTTGAGCCTCGCAGCAATACCATGAAGCTGGGCGCCATGAAGGCCCAGCTACCCTGGAGTCTGGAAGAAGCGGACCTGGCCTTTTGCCACAGTGGCGGCCTTGGCTGGGATGCAGCTGAAGCGCTCAGCCCCATGGGTCAGCGCGCCTTTGTTGCCGACACGGTGGACGCCATCGTGGCGCTGGTTTCAACCCACGCCCAACCCGGCGACCACATTCTGTGCATGAGCAATGGCGGCTTTGGCGGCATCCATGCGAAGCTGGAACTGGCCCTGCGCCAGCGCTAGAACCAACTCAATACGTCACAGTCAGACTGTCTGCGTCTACCTGCAGGCTTTTCTTGCCCAACACCGCCGTAGCCGCAGCGGCAAACTGGGCGCCCCATTGGGCATCGGCAAAGCGCACGACACCTGCCTCGCGGGCCACCACGACCACCTTGTCGGCCAGCAACACCTTGCCGGAAGCGCGCAAGGGTTCGCACTCCAAGGCCACGAACTGATCGTCCAGCCACTTGCGCGCCAGGTCATTGGCCATGGGCTCCTTGCCATCCATGGCGAACGAAAAGCTCTGTCCGCCCACGGTCACGTTCACTTCGTTGCGCATTGGTGCTCCTGTGTCTTGTTGATGGCACAAGATTAACGCAAATGAATTGTCGCCACGCTGACAAAAGGCAAGCGTGGCGACTCCATGGCAAACTGACTAGCGACGACGTGCCTTCACGGCAGCAGACAAGACCTCCAGAGACTCCAGAGAATCATCCCAGCCCAGGCAGGCGTCGGTAATGCTCTTGCCGTACTCCAACTTGGCCGAGTCGTCCTTGCCCGGCGTGAATTTCTGCGCACCAGCGTGCAAGTGGCTTTCCACCATCACGCCAAAGACGCTGTGCGAGCCCGCGGCAATTTGCGATGCAATGTCGCGCGCCACGACCAGTTGCCGCTCATGTTGCTTGCTGCTGTTGGCGTGGCTGCAATCCACCATCAAGGTTGCAGGCAGCTTGGCCTTCTCCAGGTCGGCGCAGGCTGCAGCCACGCTTTCTGCATCGTAGTTCGGCGCCTTGCCGCCGCGCAGGATGACGTGGCAATCCTTGTTGCCCTTGGTCTGCACAATCGCCACCTGGCCATTCTTGTGCACCGACAGGAAGTGGTGCCCGCCCGCGGCAGCCTGGATAGCGTCGGTGGCGATTTTGATGTTGCCATCCGTTCCATTCTTGAAACCGATGGGCGCAGACAGACCCGAGGCCAGTTCGCGGTGCACCTGGCTTTCGGTGGTACGCGCGCCAATGGCGCCCCAGGAAATCAAGTCGCCCAGGTACTGCGGTGAGATCACATCCAGGAACTCGCTGCCAGCCGGCAAGCCCATGCGGTTGATTTCGATGAGCAACTGGCGCGCAATGCGCAGGCCCTCATCAATGCGGAAGCTCTCATCCAGGTAGGGGTCATTGATCAGCCCCTTCCAGCCCACCGTGGTGCGTGGCTTTTCGAAGTACACGCGCATGACGATTTCCAGCGTGTCGGCATATTTCAGGCGCTGCTCTTTCAGACGTCGGGCGTATTCCAGTGCCGCCGATGGATCGTGGATGGAACACGGCCCGATGATCACTAGCAGGCGGTCATCCTTGCCAGCCATGATGTTGTGGATGGTGTGGCGCGTGTCGGAAATCAACTTTTCAACAGGCGTGCCTTGGATCGGGAAGAAGCGGACCAGATGCTCGGGGGGTGGCAACACGGTAATGTCCTTGATGCGTTCGTCGTCGGTAATGCCAGTGCGGTCGGCGCTGGTATGGGCTTTGGTAGTCATGGCGATTTCCTGGTTAAAACAAAAATGCACATAAAAAAACCGCCGGGGGTGCCGGCGGTTTTTGGAAGATTCGGGACCTTTTCTACAGGTACGCTCAGATCTCTCTACCGCCGCAGGCGCTTGAGAACCAAAAGTAGCTAAAGAAGAAAGTTGCTGAATGCATGGTTGGCAATGTAGCACAAGTTTTTGACAGCGCCCATTCAGGCGACAAAGTAGCGCCAAAGTCCGTAGGCAACAAAGCCGCTGAGAATGGCACCCAGGGTATGCCGGCTGATCAACGCAACCAGCGTGGCGACGATGGTGCCGGGCAGATAGGCGTTGTGCAGTGACACATCCACCACGCCCTGGGGTGCCAACGCCATGGGCGTGATCAGTGCCGTCAGAACCGCCGCAGGCACATACCGCAAGGCACGCTCCAACCATGAAGGGAACGCCAGCCCATGGCCAAACACCAGAAAGCTCAGACGTATGCCGTAGGTCACCACCACCATGCCCAGCAAAATCCATAGCCAATCGGTATTCATGCCGCGGGCCTCTTGTCTTCTGCAGGCGCAACGCGTGCAGCCCATACTTCCATGGCGACGCCTGCGGCAACGCCCGCAACAGCTGCCAGCATCAGGCCCAGCTTGTAAGGCAGTCCGCGCGCCAGCATGGCCACTACGCCCGCCACCAGAGCGGCCATCAGAATGGGCCGCTCCCGCAATTGCAGCGCCACAATGGCGGCAAAGGTCGCCACCATGGCAAAGTCCAGCCCCAGGTTTGCCAGCCCCGGCACGCTCTGTCCCAGCAGTACCCCCACCGTGGTCCACACCAACCAGTTGACGTACA
Organism: Rhodoferax sp. GW822-FHT04A08; assembly: GCF_058801025.1. Classification (NCBI taxonomy): domain Bacteria; kingdom Pseudomonadati; phylum Pseudomonadota; class Betaproteobacteria; order Burkholderiales; family Comamonadaceae; genus Rhodoferax; species Rhodoferax sp. GW822-FHT04A08. The sequence goes on along the minus strand of NZ_JBXAMW010000005.1, from coordinate 262,954 downwards.
TGGACAGTGAAGAGCCCAACCAGTAGTAGGCGCCGTCCTTTACGTCGACGTGGTGACGCAACTGGTTTTCCACCACCGCGAAGGTTTCATCCGTGAGCCAGAAGGACAGTGCCCAGCGCCAGCGTGCCGGCAATGTGCGCGCATAGGGCAGCAGGGTCGCGCTGTAGAGCGCGTGGCGCAGATTTACGACGAACGTCGTCAGCCAGATGACCGGCAGCGCCGTACCGCTGCCAATCAGGCTCACGGCCACAAACTGGGACGAACCGCCAAACACCAGGGCCGACATGCCCAGGGTCATCCACACCGGAAGGCCGGAGCCGATCGCCAATGCACCGAATATCACCCCGAAAGGCGCCGCACCCACCAGCATCGGAAAGGTGTCACGCGCACCGGCTACGAATGGACGCAAAGGCAGCAACCTGTCAGGCCGTACCGCCCACGGTCAGACCGTCGATGCGCAGCGTGGGCTGGCCCACGCCTACCGGCACGCTCTGGCCTTCCTTGCCACAGGTACCCACTCCGCTGTCGAGCTTCATGTCTGCCCCGATCATGGTGACGCGCGTCAGCGCATCCGGCCCGTTACCCACGATGGTGGCGCCCTTGACGGGGTAGAGGATCTTGCCGTTTTCCACCCAATAGGCTTCGCTGGCAGAGAACACGAATTTGCCGGATGTAATATCCACCTGACCGCCGCCGAAATTGGTGGCATACAGGCCCTTCTTGATGCTGGCCACGATTTCCTCGGGGGCCTTGTCGCCACCCAGCATGTAGGTGTTGGTCATGCGCGGCATAGGCACGTGGGCATAGCTCTCGCGGCGGCCATTGCCTGTGGGTTTGACACCCATCAGGCGGGCATTCATGGAATCCTGGATATAGCCCTTGAGGATGCCGTCTTCGATCAGCACATTGCGCTGGCTGGCATTGCCCTCGTCATCCACATTGAGCGAACCGCGGCGGTCGGCAATGGTGCCGTCGTCCAGCACGGTCACGCCCTTGGCCGCCACGCGCTGGCCGATACGGCCACTGAATGCGCTGGAACCCTTGCGATTGAAGTCGCCTTCCAACCCATGGCCAATGGCTTCATGCAACAGGATGCCGGGCCAGCCGGAACCCAGCACCACCGTCATTTCGCCTGCGGGGGCGGGGCGCGCATCGAGATTGGTCAGTGCCGCATGCACGGCCTGGTTGACGTATTCCTCGATCTGCGCGTCGGTGAAATAGGCCAGCCCGAAACGGCCGCCACCACCACTGGAGCCAACTTCGCGTCGGCCTTTTTGCTCTGCAATGACCGTCACCGACAACCGCACCAAAGGACGCACATCCGCCGCCAACGTGCCATCGGCGCGGGCCACCAGCACCACGTCGTACTCGGCCGCCAGACCGGCCATGACCTGCGCCACGCGCGGATCCTTGGCACGCGCCAGGCGCTCCACCTTGCCCAGCAGCTCGACCTTGGTGGTACTGTCCAGCGTGGAAATCGGGTCCACTGCCGTATAGAGACTGCGCGCACCGGCGATCTTGTTCGCCGAGGCCTTCACACGCGCTGACTTGGCTGCGCTGGAGATGGTGCGCACAGTGCGTGCGGCATCCAGCAACGACGCCTCGGAAATATCATCGGAATAGGCAAAGGCCGTCTTCTCGCCACTCACCGCGCGCACGCCCACGCCCTGGTCGATGCTGAAGGAGCCGGTCTTGACGATGCCCTCTTCCAGGCTCCAACCTTCGGAGCGGGTGTATTGGAAATACAGGTCCGCTTCGTCGACCTTGTGCGCCTTGATTTCGTTGAGCGCGCGGGTCAGATGGGATTCATCCAGGCCAAACGGCGTGAGCAACAGGGACTTGGCCGTGGCCAGGCGTTCGATGGTGGGTTCGCGAGAGATCATTGGGCCATTTTAGGCGCCACGGTTGGAGTGTGGCGGTTTATGGTTCAAGACCTTATTGTTGGTAGACCCTGCTGGTGGGAAGGGGACCTACAAAATCCCCGCAAGGAACCGATCCAACCCCAACCCCAAAACTAATAGGTCAAGACTGCACCAACCGCTTCGAATTGGCAATCGACATCAGAATGCCCAACGCCAGCCCCAGCGTCACCATCGCAGTACCGCCGTAGCTGATGAACGGCAAAGGCACGCCCACCACCGGCAGGATGCCGCTGACCATGCCCATGTTCACAAAGGCGTAGGTAAAGAAGATCATGGTCACGCTGCCCGCGAGCAGGCGGGCGAACAGTGTGGGGGCTTCCAGTGCAATGGCCAGGCCGCGCAACACCAGGAAGATGAAGGATGCGATCAGGCACAGATTGCCCAGCAGGCCGAACTCTTCCGAGAAGGCGGCGAAGATGAAGTCAGTGGTGCGCTCGGGGATGAATTCCAGATGGGTTTGCGTGCCCTGCATGAAGCCCATGCCAAAGACGCCGCCCGAACCGATGGCAATCATGCCCTGGATGATGTGGAACCCCTTGCCCAGCGGATCGCGCGAAGGGTCCAGCAAGGTGCAGATACGTTGCTGCTGGTAGTCGTGCAGCACCGGCCAACGCATGCCATCGGCGCACAGTGTGGGCTCGAAGATCACGAGTAGGGCTACCCCAATGAGTCCCAGGACAATGGGCGGAACAATCAACTTCCAGCTCATGCCGGCAAAGAAAATGACCGACATACCAGCCGTCAAGATCAGCAGCGCCGTGCCCAGATCGGGCTGCTTGATGATCAGCGCCACCGGCACGGCCAGCAGAACTGTAGCCACCGCAAAGTCCAGCGGGCGCAACTGGCCCTCGCGCTTCTGGAACCACCAGGACAGCATCAGCGGCATGGCGATCTTGAGAATTTCGCTAGGCTGGATGGTCACGCCCACGTTGATCCACCGCTTGGCCCCCTTCTTGGTGATGCCGAAGATAGCGACTGCAATGAGCAGCGCGACCCCCACCGTGTACAGTGGCACGGCCAGCGCCATCAACCGCTGGGGCGGAATCTGGGCCACGACAAACATGATGCCGGCCGCAATCAGCATATTGCGTGCATGGTCCTCGAAGCGGGTGCCATGGTCCCAGCCGGAGGAATACATGGTGAGCAAACCGGCGCAGGCCAGCAGAAAGACCGCGAACGCCAGCGGGCCGTCAAAGCCTGCAAACCAGGGCGCAATGCGCTGGCGCAGGGACGGCTGAGAAAATGTGGATGACATGAGCCCAATTATCCCGCCAAGCGAACAAACCACCGCCACCACATGACCACCACCCACCTGCTTTACCTGCACGGCTTTCGCTCCTCCCCACAATCGGCCAAGGCGCAGCAGACATTTGCTGCGCTACAAAAGCGCCATCCCGAGATCGTCTGGTGGTGCCCCCAGCTTCCCCCATCGCCGCACGAAGCCATGGAAATGGTCATGCAAGGCATCGCAGACTGGCCGCTGGAGAGCATGGCCGTCGTGGGATCATCCCTGGGCGGCTTCTATGCCACCTGGATTGCCGAGCGCACCGGCTGCCGAGCGGTGCTGCTCAATCCGGCGGTAGACCCGGCGCGGGACCTGGCCGCCTACATCGGCGAGCAGACGCACTGGCACGATCCACAGGAAAGCTTCTACTTCCAACCTGAGTACGTGCAGGAGTTGCGCGATCTGGTCTGCGGGCCGCTGGGCCGACCGCGCAACTACTTCTGCATCATTGCCAAGGGCGACGAGGTGCTGGACTGGCGCGAAATGCATGCGCGCTATGCAGCGTGCAAAGTGCTTCTGCTCGAAGGCGGCAACCACGCCATCTCCGACTATGAGAGCCACCTGCCCACGGTCATGGCCCATATCACCGGGGACTGAAGACAAATACAGGGACAATCCCCCCATGTTTTTATTGTTTGAAGAAGCCGGAAAGTTCATGGCCGGTCGGGTGCTGTCGGAGGCTGAGTCCTCTGCGCAGGTGGAGTTGGATAGTGGCAAACGGGTCAAGGTCAAGGCCGCCAACATGTTGATCCGGTTTGAAAAGCCCGCGCCGGCGGCCTTTGTGCAGGCCGCACAAAAGCAGGCCGAAGGCATTGAGCTGGAAATGGCCTGGGAATTCGCGCCGGAAGAGGAATTTGGCTTCGCCGATCTGGCGCGCGACTACTTCTCGGCCAACGCCAGCATCGAGCAGCAGGCTGGAATGCTGTTCAAGCTGTTTGAGGCGCCGCACTACTTCCGCCGCGCCGGCAAGGGCCGCTTCAAGCGTGCGCCGGCCGACATCATTGCCCAGGCCCTGGCCGCCATCGAAAAGAAGCGCCTGGTTGCCGAGCAGATCACCGCCTGGGCCGGCGAGCTGGGCCAGGGCGCTTGCCCCGAACCCATCAAAGAGCAGCTCTACAAGATCCTGTTCAAGCCCGACAAGAACGCCGCCGAGTACAAGGCCGTGGTCGAGGCCTCGCGTGCCACCCACACCGCACCGCTGGAACTGCTGCAAAAGGCCGGCGCCATCCACTCGCCCTACCTCTTCCACTGGAAGCGTTTCCTGCTGGAGAACTTCCCCAAGGGTCATGGTTTTCCCGCTGTCAGCGCGCCAGCCATTGCCGACGAGCTGCCGCTGGCCCCGGTACAGGCCTACTCAATCGACGACTCCCAAACCACCGAAATCGACGATGCACTCTCCCTGCAAGGCCTGGGCAGCGGCACGGTCACCGTGGGCATCCACATCGCAGCGCCCGGCCTGGCTGTACTGCCGGGCAGCCCGGTGGACCAATTGGGGCGTGCGCGCCTGTCCACAGTCTATATGCCGGGCTACAAGATCACCATGCTGCCCGACGATGTGGTGCAGATCTACACCTTGCAGGAGGGCCGTGCCTGCCCTGCAGTGTCGCTGTATGTGACGCTGGACGAAACCACACTGGACATCAAGAGCAGCGAAACCCGGCTGGAGCGCGTACCCATTGCCCGCAACCTGCGCCACGACCAGCTCGATGCCATCGTGACCGAGCCCTGGTTGCTGGACCCGGCGTTCAACCACGACAGTGAGCCGCAGTCCATGACGGAACTGCGTACGGAACTGGCCTTCCTCTACCGGTTGGCTAAGGACCTCAAGTTGAAGCGCGAAGTGGTGCGCGGCAAACCCGAAACCTTCAACCGCCCGGACTACAACTTCCGACTGGTGGGCAATGACGGCGCCGAGCCCACCGGGCAAGAGACGGTGCAGATCAGTGTGCGCCAGCGTGGCGCGCCGCTGGACCTGATCGTGGCCGAGGCCATGATCCTGGCCAACAGCACCTGGGGCAGCTGGATGGCCGAGCTGGGCGTGCCCGCCATCTACCGCAGCCAGGCCTCGCTGGCGCCCGGCGTCAAGGTGCGCATGGGCACCAAGGCTTTGCCGCACGCGGGCATAGGCGTCAAGAGCTACGCCTGGAGCACATCGCCGCTGCGTCGCTATACCGACCTGGTCAACCAGTGGCAGATCATTGCCTGCGCACGCCACGGCAAGACGGCTGCGCTGGCAGCACCGTTCAAGCCCAAGGATGCCGACCTGTTCTCCATCATCAGCAGTTTTGACGCGGCCTACAGCGCCTACAACGGCTACCAGGGCGCAATGGAGCGCTTCTGGACACTGCGCTATGTGCAGCTACACGGTCTGACCGAGCTGACCGCATCGCTGTTCAAGGAGAACATGGTGCGGGCCGACGAGCTTCCGCTGGTGCTGCCGGTGCTGGGTGCGCAAGGCTTGCCGCGCGGCGCCAAACTGCGCATCAAGCTGGGAGAAATCGACCTGATCACCCTGGACGTGCATGGCACCGTGCTGGAGCGGCTGGACACCGTGGTTGCCGATGAAACGGCGCAAGCCACCGAGGAAGACGACGAAGAAGTGGCCGGCCCGATCGCCATTGCGGTAGATGTGAGCGACAGCGCGGAAGGTTCTAACGATAATCCTGCCTAGTGATTCTTTCCAAATACAGCACTTTGCAGTTGGCCCTGGGTGCATCGCTTGCGGTGCACGGGGTGCTGCTTTCGGTGCGATTTGTGGACCCGGAGTCGTTCCGACGGGTGTTTGAGGACACGCCGCTGGAAGTCATTCTGGTCAACGCCCGTACCAACGAGAAGAGTGACAAGGCCAAGGCCATCGCCCAAGCCAGCCTGGCCGGTGGCGGCGATGCCGAAAAAGGCCGCGCCACCAGCCCGCTGCCGCCAGCCCCTCTGACCGACACCGGCGAGACCCTGGAAATGGTCAATGCCAGCAAGCTGCAAAGCCTGCAGGAGCAGCAAAGCGTGCTGCTGTCCACGGTGCAGGAACAGATTGCCCGACTGCCCCAACCCGAACCCAAGGAACTGAGCAACAAGACCGAAGCGCAGCAGCGCGAGGAAAAGCGCAAGCAGCTGCTCAACCTGCTGGCCGAGATCGAACGGCGCATCAACAGTGAAAACTCGCGACCCAAGAAGCGCTATATCAGCCCTTCCACCCGCGAGGAAGTCTATGCCGTGTACTACGACACGCTGCGCCGCACGATCGAAGACCGCGGCACCGAAAACTTCCCGGCCTTCAACGGGAAGAAGCTCTATGGCGAACTGACCATGATTGTGACTGTCAACTTTGATGGCCGCGTACTCGGCACCGAAGTGGTGGAGAGCTCGGGCAGCAGCCTGCTGGACCGCCGCGCGGCTGCCATTGCGCGTGCTGCCGGGCCTTTTGGCCCCTTCACACCGGCCATGCGCAAGCAGGCCGACCAGATTCTGGTGGTATCGCGCTTCAAGTTCACGCGCGACGAAACGCTGCAAGCGCGGGTCAGTTCTGCACCATGAGGGCGGTGTGGCGTTGGCTGGGTCTGGTGACCCTCTGTTTGCTGTGTCTGCAAATTTTCTTCTTGGTCCGTATTGCCGTCATGGTCGCGGTGGATCCGCAATCCACGGCATTCCAGCGCTCCGAAGCCTGGCGCATTGCCAAGGACAAGGGCGCACTGCCCTGGGCACAGACCTGGGTACCGTATGCCCAACTGTCGGACAACCTCAAGCGCGCGGTGATCGCCTCCGAAGACGACGGCTTCTCCAGCCACGATGGCGTGGACTGGGATGCGCTGGAAAAAGCCTGGGCCAAGAACAGCAAGGCGGAACAGCGTGCCGAACTCCGAGGCACCAGCAAGCCGCCCAAGGTGGTGGGTGGCTCCACCATCTCGCAGCAACTGGCCAAGAACCTATTCCTCTCGGGCGAACGCACGCTGTTTCGCAAGGCCCAGGAATTTGTGCTCACCATGGCACTGGAGACCCTGCTGGGCAAGCAGCGCATTCTGGAGATCTATCTCAATAGCGTGGAGTGGGGCGAGGGCGTGTTTGGCGCCGAGGCCGCTGCCCAGCATTACTTCCGCAAGCCCGCTTCCAAACTCACAGCCTACGAGGCCGCCCGCCTGGTGGTGATGCTGCCGCGTCCCAAGTACTTCGAAAAGATGTCCAACTCCGCCTATCTGTCGGGCCGCGCCAGCGTCATCACAGGGCGCATGGCGGATGCCCGTCTGCCCTGACTTGCCGGTGCATTGGTACCTGCGCCTGCATCTGTATCATGGCCGCCATGCTGGCTAAGTTGATGGGCTATTTTTTGCTGGGCCTGGTTCGGTTGCTGACCGGCTCTCAGGCGCGCTGGTATGGATGTCCGCCCAAGGCCGAACAGCGCATCTACTTTGCCAACCACCAGAGCCATGCCGACCTGGTGATGATCTGGGCGGCGTTGCCCGAGGAACTGCGCCATGTGACCCGCGCCATTGCGGCGCGCGACTACTGGACCAAGACTCCCTTCAGGCAGTGGCTGACCTCTGCCGTGTTCAATGTCATCTATGTGTCACGCGAGCGCACGGCGGACGAAGACCCGCTGGAGCCGCTGATCGAAGCGTTGGGCCGCGGCGACTCCATCATCCTGTTTCCAGAAGGAACGCGCGGCCACCAGGGGTTGCCACAGGCCTTCAAGGCGGGCCTGTACAACCTGGCTGCCAAGTTTCCGCAAGCGGTACTGGTGCCCGCCTGGATCAACAACGTGCAGCACGTGCTCCCCAAGGGCGAAGTGGTGCCGGTGCCGGTGCTGTGCTCGGTCACCTTCGGTGCCCCCTTGCATCTGGAGCCTGGCGAGGATAGGCGAGCCTTCCTGGACCGCGCCCGCAATGCCGTGATCGCCCTGCGCGACGTCTGAATTCCAAGCCATGTATTTCTACCTGAAGAACCTGTCCCCCACCCAGCAGATAGGCGCCCTGTTTGTGCTGGTATTCGGCCTGCTGCTGGCAGCGAGCATCACCGCGTTTTCGTTCACCATCCGCGAGTTTGCCGACGAGACCCAGGCCGAAAACCGGCGCGTCCAGCTGCGCAGCATCAACGGCATTCTTCGCACCAGCTGGTTCATGGTGGTGGTGTTCTGGCTGGGCTGGATGATGGGCAACCGCGTGGCGCTCACGCTGTTTGCCCTGGTGTCCTTCTTTGCCCTGCGCGAGTTCCTGACGCTCTCGCCCACACGGCGCGGCGACCACCGCAGCCTGGTGCTGGCGTTTTTTGTGGTGCTCCCCGTCCAGTATTGGCTGGTGGCAGCGGAACACTTCGACATGTTTGCGGTCTTCATTCCGGTGTTCGTCTTTTTGGCGCTGCCGGTAGTCAGCGCGCTTGCCAATGATCCGCAGCATTTCCTGGAGCGCAATGCCAAGCTGCAGTGGGGCATCATGGTCTGCATCTACGGCATGAGCCATGTGCCGGCGCTGCTGATGCTGCACTTTCCGGGTTACGACCACCGCAATGCCTTCATGGTGTTTTTCCTGGTCATGGTGGTGCAGGTCTGCATGGTGACCCAGCATCTGATGGGCCGCTGGCTGCAACGCAAGCCTGTGGCACCGGCCATCAGCACCAGCTTCAACTGGCCCAGCTGGTGGATAGGCATCAGCGTGGCCAGCGTGTTTGGTGCAGCGTTGGCAGGTATCACACCGTGGGTGCCGGGCACGGCCTTTGCGTTCTCTTTCATTGCCTGTCTGGCCGGCTCGCTGGGACACTTTGTGATGAAGGCGCTCAAGCGCGACCGCGGCATTCCGAGCTGGGGCAAGGAAGGCCGCGCCGTCACCGGCGCCGGTGGCTTGCTGGACCGGGTGGACGCCCTGTGCTTTGCGGCACCGGTATTCTTTCATTCGGCCCGCTGGTACTTTGATCTGTAGGAACCCATGCGAATACTTGGCATAGACCCTGGCCTGCGCACCACCGGATTCGGCGTGGTGGATGAACACGCGGGGCAATTGCGCTATGTGGCCAGCGGCACCATCAGCACCCAGCACCTGGATACTAGGGCGTTGCCGGAGCGCCTGAAGATCCTGTTCGATGGCATTGGCGAAGTGGTGCAGCGCTACCAGCCGGACTGCTCGGTGGTGGAAATCGTGTTCGTGAACGTCAACCCGCAATCCACCCTGCTGCTGGGCCAGGCACGCGGTGCACTGCTGACCGCCTTGGTTTCACAGAACCTGCCGGTGGCGGAATACACCGCCTTGCAGATGAAGCAGGCGGTGGCCGGACATGGTCGTGCCCAGAAGAGTCAGATTCAGGAAATGGTCAAGCGCCTGCTGGGCCTGAGTGGCCTGCCCGGCACCGACGCGGCCGATGCGTTGGGACTGGCCATTACCCATGCCCATGCCGGCAAGGCCATGGCCCGCCTGGCCGCCGCCGATGGCATAGGCGCGGGCAACGCTCTGGCGGGCACAACCAAGAACAAAGCCTCTTACCGGGCGGGGCGTAGCCGATGAAAAGTTACGTACCTGTTCCGAACGAACGTAGCGCAAGCGTGTTTTAGGGTATAGCCTAGGGCTTGTTCTCCAAATCGGTAACCATACTGCAATGCCACAAACGGATAAGAAGAACATGCTCACCGCAAACGACATCTCAGCCCTGATGCGCGCCGACCATGGCGACGCCTTCAGCGTCCTTGGCATGCACGAGCACGACGGCGCCGTCTGGGTCAATGCCATCATGCCCGGCGCCGACAGCGTGGTCGTGCTGGACCGCCAAAGCGGTACGCCCCGCGCCACGCTGCAGCGGATCACGGGCACCGAGGTTTTCAGCGGCGCCATCCCCCAGGCCAAGGAGCGCTTTGAATACCAGTTCCAGGTGGACTGGAAACCAGCTCCCGACCGCACCACGGCTTTGACGCAGGTGCTGGAAGACGCCTACCGCTTCCCCTTTGTGCTGCAGGAAATGGATGTCTGGCTGCTGGGCGAAGGCTCGCACCAGCGCCCTTTTGAAGCCCTGGGCGCGCACTTGACGCAGATGCTGGGCGTGGATGGCGTGCGCTTTGCCGTCTGGGCGCCCAATGCCAAACGGGTCTCCGTGGTAGGCCGCTTCAACCAGTGGGACGGCAGACGCCACCCCATGCGGCTGCGCCGGGAGTGTGGCGTGTGGGAGATCTTCATCCCAGGTCTGGCGCAGGGCGACCTCTACAAGTTCGAAATCCTGGGTGCCGACGGCGGCATCGCACTCAAGGCCGACCCCTACGCCTTTCTGTCACAGATGCGTCCCGACAATGCCAGCGTGGTCTACCCGCTGCTGCCGCGCCGCCCCATGCGCGAAGACCGCGCCCAGGCCAACCAGTTTGAAAAGCCCATGAGCATCTACGAGGTGCATCTGGGCTCCTGGCGCAAGGCCGACGGCTGGCGCTGGCTGAACTACCGCGAGCTCGCCCAGACCCTGGTTCCCTACGCCAAGGAGATGGGCTTCACCCACTTGGAATTGCTGCCAGTGAGCGAACACCCGTTTGACGGTTCCTGGGGCTACCAGCCATTGGGCCTGTTTGCGCCCACGGCGCGGTTTGGCACGCCCGAAGAGTTCCGCGACTTTGTCGATGCGGCGCACGATGCCGGCCTGGGCGTCATCCTGGATTGGGTGCCTGCGCACTTCCCCAGCGACGCCCACGGCTTGGCCAATTTTGACGGCACCCACCTGTACGAATACGCCGACCCGCGTGAGGGCTTCCACCAGGACTGGAACACGCTGATCTACAACTTCGGCCGCACCGAGGTACGCAACTACCTGGTGGGCAATGCGCTCTACTGGCTGGAGCGCTTTGGCATCGACGGCCTGCGCGTGGATGCGGTGGCCTCCATGCTGTACCGCGACTACAGCCGCGCCGAGGGCCAGTGGATTCCCAACAAGCATGGCGGGCGCGAGAACCTGGAGGCCATGGAATTCCTGCGCCGCATGAACTTCATTGTCGGCACCGAGCGGCCTGGCGCCATCACCCTGGCCGAAGAGTCCACCGCCTTCCCCGGCGTGAGCCGCCCACCCAGCCCGGACCTGCAAAGCGGCGGCCTGGGCTTTCACTACAAGTGGAACATGGGCTGGATGCACGACACCCTGCAATACGCCGCCTACGACCCGGTCTACCGCAAGCACCATCAGAACAAGCTCACCTTCGGGCTGATGTACGCCTTCACCGAGAACTTCGTGCTGCCGCTCTCGCACGACGAGGTGGTGCATGGCAAGAAATCCCTGCTGGGTAAGATGCCAGGCGACCCGTGGCAGCAGTTCGCCAACCTGCGCGCACTCTATGGCTTCATGTGGGGCTACCCGGGCAAGAAGCTGCTCTTCATGGGCTGCGAACTGGCCCAACCCACCGAATGGTCGGACACTGGCAGTCTGCCCTGGCATCTGGAAACCGAGCCCACGCACAACGGTGTGCAACGCCTGGTGCGTGACCTCAACCGCGTCTACCAGGCCTATCCCGCCCTGCACCAGCAGGACGTCAAACCGGGTGGCTTTGAATGGATTTCGCATGACGATGCGGCGCAGAGCATTGTGTCATTCACCCGCTGGGGTGAGGACGGCAGTTGCGCGGTGGTGGTGTGCAACTTCACGCCAGTGCCGCGCTACGACTACCGCCTGGGTGTACCGCGCGGCGGCGAATGGACCGAGCGCATCAATTCCGACCAGACCGTGTACGGCGGCAGCGGCATCACCAACAATGCGCTGTACAGTGAGCAGGTCAGCGCACACAACCTGCCCCAATCCATTGTCATGACGCTTCCACCGTTGGCCACCCTGATCCTCACTCCCACCTGAAAGCTGCGGCGGACATGACGCTACAACATGGACACTTCCGCACGTTGGGCGCCACACTGCAATCAAACGGTGTGAACTTTGCGCTGGCCGCGCCCAACGCCACCGCCGTCGATCTCTGCCTGTTTGATGCTGCGGGTCTGGTGGAGACGGCCCGCCTGCCCATGCCCGCGCAAACCGATGGCATCTGGCACGGCTTCCTGCCGGACGCCCGGGCCGGACTGGTCTATGGCTGGCGTGTGCACGGCCCCTGGCAACCGCAGGTGGGTCACCGCTTCAATCCGGCCAAGGTGTTGCTGGACCCGTATGCCCGCGAAGTCGTTGGCAGCTACCAGGGGCAGGATATCCATCTGGGTCATGATGCCCAGCACACGGGCCAACCCGATCCAAGGGACAGCGCCCGTGACGCCCTCAAGGCCCGCGTGGTGGAAGACCTGCCGCCGCCAAGACCCGGTGCGCGGGTTGACCCGGCGCGGCGGGTGATTTATGAGTTGCACGTCAAGGGCTTTACCGCGCTGCACCCGGAAGTGCCGGAGCCGTTGCGAGGCACCTACGCGGGTCTGGCCCATCCGGCCGCCATCCGTCACCTGAAGACACTGGGCATCACCACCGTCTGCCTGATGCCCATCGCGCAGCGCGCCGACGAAGTCCGTCTGCTGCGCATGGGGCTGTCCAACTACTGGGGCTACAGCCCGATCGCCTGGAGCGCACCTGAAACACGGTACTGGAGCGGCACCGAAGGCAGCAGCCCGCGCACCGAGTTCTGCACCTTGGTGGATGCACTACACCAGGCGGGGCTGGAAGTGATTCTGGATGTGGTCTACAACCACACAGGCGAAACCGATGAGTTCGGCCCCACCCTGAGCCTGCGCGGCATCGACAACGCCTGCTATTACCACCTGCGCCCGGACAATCCCGCGCAGTACATGAACTGGACCGGCTGCGGCAACTGCGTCAACCTTAACCAGCCACTGGTGCTGCGCACCGTGATGGACAGCCTGCGCCTGTGGGTGCAGGAGTTTGGCGTGGATGGCTTCCGCTTTGACCTGGCGCCGGTGTTGGCACGCGGTGAGCGCGAAACCGATTACCGCTTTGCCCGCCATGCCCCGTTCCTGATGGCGGTAGCGCAGGACCCGGTGCTGTGCGATCGGCTGATGGTGGCCGAACCCTGGGACATAGGCCCGGGCGGCTACCAGCTGGGCGCCTATCCGGCGGGCTGGCTGGAGTGGAACGACCGCTTCCGCGACACCCAGCGTGCCTTCTGGCTGTGCGAGCAGGAGCACCTGGGTGCCCTGGCACTGCGGCTGGCTGGCTCCAGCGATGCATTCCATCCACAGCGGCGCAGCGCCCACAGCAGCGTCAACTTCGTGACGGCGCACGACGGCTTCACCCTGACCGACCTGGTGAGCTACAACGAGCGTCACAACGAAGCCAATGGCGAACACAACCGGGATGGCCATGGCCACAACCTGAGCAACAACTTCGGCATGGAAGGGCCCACGGACGACCCCGCCATCCGCGAACTGCGCCTGCGCCACAAACGAACCTTGCTTGCGGCCACGGTGTTGTCACTGGGTACGCCCATGCTGCTGGCCGGCGACGATATAGGCCATAGCCAGCAGGGCAACAACAATGCCTACTGCCAGGACAACCCGACCACCTGGCTGCACTGGGACCAGGCCGACACTGCGCTGTTCGGCTTTGTGGCACACCTATTGCAAGCGCGCAAGCAGAGACATCTGCTGCAAAGCCGCGCGTGGTGGCAGGCCGACGAGACCCGCCACGCCGTGATTGCACGCTGGACCACGCCCCTTGCCATGCCGCTCAACCACGATCAATGGAATGACCGCCACCACCGCGCGCTGGCCCTGCATCTGTATGCGGGCCAGGGCCACTCGCGCACAGGCGCGTCGCATGCCGACTGCCTGCTGCTGATCAATGCATCGAGCGAAGCCGTGGAGTTCCATTTGCCTGAAGGACAGTGGCTGCGCCACATCGACACCGGCAACGGTGAACACATGGACCGTCCACTGAGTCCGCGCGAAACGGTGCCGGCGGGCAGCCTCTGGCTGGCCAGCACGCAGCCCCTGTTTACACCCTCGTTTCAAACCTGATGAGCAATCCAACATGGCCCTTCTGACTTTGCCTACCACCCCGTTCAGCGACCAGAAACCCGGCACATCGGGCCTTCGCAAAAAGGTCTCGGTATTCCTGCAGAAGAACTATCTGGAGAACTTTGTCCAGTCCCTGTTTGACGTGCTGCCCGAAGCCAAGGGCCAGACGCTGGTGCTGGGTGGGGATGGGCGCTTTCACAACCGCGTGGCGGTGCAGACCATTCTGCGCATGGCTGCAGCCAAAGGCTACGCACGGGTACTGGTCGGGCAAGGTGGCATCCTCTCCACACCGGCGGTGAGCGCGGTGATTCGCGCCACGGGCGCCAGCGGTGGCATCGTGCTGTCGGCCAGCCACAACCCTGGCGGACCGGACGGCGACTTCGGCATCAAATACAACATTGGCAATGGCGGTCCGGCACCTGAGAAGGTGACCGATGCGGTGTTTGCGCGTTCCCGCGAAGTGCAGAGCATCCACATCAGCGACAGCCCGGACATTGCCCTGGACGCCCTGGGCACCGTCTTCATGGAGGGCATGGAAATCACGGTCATCGACCCGGTCGCCCAGTACGCCGAGCTGATGCGTTCCCTGTTTGACTTTGATGCCATCCGCAAACTCTTTGCTGGAGGCTTTCGCCTGCGCTATGACGCCATGAACGCGGTCGGTGGCCCGTATGCCCGTGCCATTCTGGAAGGCGAATTGGGCGCACCGGCGGGGACCGTGGTCAATGGCGTACCGCTCGAAGATTTTGGCGGCCTGCATCCCGACCCCAACCCGGTCAATGCCGAAGACCTGATCGCCCACATGTCTGCCGATGACGCGCCCGACATGGGGGCAGCCTCCGACGGCGATGCGGACCGCAACATGGTGGTGGGCCGCAGGTTTGTGGTGTCCCCCAGCGACAGCCTGGCGGTGCTGGCCGCGCATGCCACCCTGGTGCCAGGTTATCGATCGGGTCTGGCCGGTGTGGCGCGCTCCATGCCCACCTCCACTGCGGTGGACCGCGTCGCCAAGGCCTTGGGCATTGCCAGCTACGAAACGCCCACCGGCTGGAAGTTCTTCGGCAACCTGCTGGACGCGGGCAAGGCTACGCTGTGCGGCGAAGAAAGCTATGGCACCGGCTCCAGCCATGTGCGTGAAAAAGACGGCCTGTGGGCCGTGTTGTTCTGGCTCAATCTGGTTGCGGTAACCGGCAAATCGGTGGAGGCACTGGTGCGCGAGCTGTGGACCCAATACGGCCGCTGCGTGTATTCGCGCCACGATTACGAAGCCATTCCCACAGCCCAGGCCGACACGCTCATGCGCGGCCTGCGCGACGCCCTGCCCGGTCTGCCCGGCACCACCGTGGCGGGTTGCGACATTGCCTTTGCCGATGACTTCTCCTACACCGACCCGGTGGACGGCAGCGTGAGCAGCAAGCAGGGAGTGCGCGTGGTCCTCAAGGACGGATCGCGCGTGGTGTTCCGCCTATCCGGCACTGGCACCGAAGGTGCCACCCTGCGCGTCTATCTGGAGCGCCACGAACCGGACGCCAGCCGCCACGACATCGAGGCGCAAACCGCACTGCGCCCCTTGGTGGAGTTGGCCGATGCCGTCGCCCATATCCGCAGCCTGACCGGCATGGACCGACCCAGCGTCATGACCTGATCCAACACAACAGCAGACCAACCCCAAACGACAAGGAGACACCATGAGCTTGCCAACCACAATTTCACAAGCTGCTCAACACGAACGGCAGATGCAACCCCATATGCTGGTACGCCGCACCATAGCGCTGGTGCTGGCCGGAGGACGCGGGTCGCGCCTGAAGCAACTCACCGACCGGCGCGCCAAGCCGGCGGTGTACTTTGGCGGCAAATTCCGCATCGTCGACTTTGCGCTGTCCAACTGCGTGAACTCCGGCATACGCCGCATCGGGGTGATCACCCAGTACAAATCGCATTCGTTGCTGCGCCATCTGCAGCGCGGCTGGAGTTTCCTGCGTGCCGAACTCAACGAGATGGTGGATCTGCTGCCGGCACAGCAACGCGTCAACGAGGAGCACTGGTACCGAGGCACGGCCGATGCCATCTACCAGAACATCGACATCATCCAGAGCAGCAAGCCCGAATACGTGGTGGTGCTGGCCGGCGACCACGTCTACAAGATGGACTATTCGCTGATGCTCAAGGACCATGTGGACAGCGGCGCCGGTTGCACCGTGGGCTGCATCGAAGTGCCGCGCAAGGAGGCTTGCGCCTTCGGCGTCATGGCCGTGGATGCCGACCGCAAAATCGTGGAATTCGTGGAAAAGCCGGCAGACCCTCCACCCATGCCCGGCAACGATGCGGTGTCGCTGGCCAGCATGGGCATCTACATCTTCAATGCGCAGTACCTCTATGACCTGCTGGATGCCGACATCGCCAACCCCGAATCCAGCCACGACTTCGGCAAGGACGTGATCCCGAAGGTGGTGCAAGAGGGGCGCGCCATCGCCCATCCGTTCTCCTACTCCTGCGTATCCTCCACGCCCGACGCGGAGCCGTATTGGCGCGACGTGGGCACCATCGACGCCTTCTGGGAAGCCAACCTCGATCTGGCATCGGTCACACCGCAGCTCGACATCTACGACACCAGCTGGCCGATCTGGACCAGCCAGCGCCAGTTGCCACCAGCCAAGTTCGTGCAGGACGCTGAAGGCAAGCACGGCCAGGCCATCAACACCATGGTCTCGGGCGGCTGCATCGTGTCGGGCTCAGCGGTCAGCAACTCAGTGCTGTTTTCCAGCGTGCGCATCCACTCGTATTGCGTGATCGACCAGGCTGTGATCCTGCCCGATGTCACGATCGGGCGCGGCTGCCGCCTCAGCCGCGTGGTGATTGACCGCCGCTGCGAACTACCCGAGGGTCTGGTGGTCGGAGAAGATCCGGTGGCCGACGCAGAGCGCTTTGAACGCACCGAAAATGGCGTGGTGCTGATCACCCGCGAAATGCTGGACCGATTGCCACGCTGAACACCCAAAGGAAAAACACCCCCATGCGCGTACTCCAGGTCAGTGCCGAAATATTCCCATTATTGAAAACCGGCGGTCTGGCCGATATTGCAGGCGCATTGCCTGCAGCCTTGCTCAAGCAGGGCTGCGATGTGCGCGTGCTGCTGCCCGGCTTCCCTGCCATCCTGGCCGGGCTGAAAGACCCGGTCAGTGTGGGCAGTTTCGGCACGCCCTGGGGCGAGCAGGTCGAGGTGCAGTTTGGTGCCTTGCCCGCCGTCAGCCAGGGCGAGCACACGGTGTGGGCCTATGTGCTGGTGGCACCCGGCCTGTACAACCGCCCCGGCAACCCGTATGAAGATGCCAACAAGCAGCCCTATGCCGACAACCACCGGCGCTTTGCCACACTGGGCTGGGGCGCCGCGCATCTGGCCCATGGGCTGGACAAGCTCTGGCGCGCCCAATTGGTGCATTGCCACGACTGGCACGCTGCCCTGGCTCCGGCCTGTCTGGCCGTCTGGAATGCCGGCAGAAGCCCGCGCATCCCCAGTGTCTACACCATCCACAACCTGGCCTACCAGGGCGTGTTCTGGCCGGAGAACTTCCCCGACCTGGGGCTGCCCGGCCACGTGTTCAGCGTGCAGGGGCTGGAGTATTTCGGGCAGATCTCGTTCATGAAGGCCGGCCTGTCCTATGCCAGCCACATCACCACAGTGAGCCCCACTTACGCGCGCGAAATCCAGACGCCCGAGCAGGGCTGTGGCCTGGACGGCCTGCTGCGTGCGCGATCGGGCCACCTCACCGGCATCCTCAACGCAGTAGACGACCATGTCTGGAACCCGGCCACCGATGTGCACCTGGCCCACCCCTACGATGTGCGCAACATGGTGGGCAAGGCCCGCAGCAAGGCCGCCCTGCAGGAAGAAGTGGGACTCACCGTGGCGCCGGATGTGCCGCTGTTTTCCGTGGTCAGCCGCCTGACCGAGCAAAAAGGCCTTCCGCTGGTGCTCGCCGGCATGGATGAAATCACCTCCCGCGGCGGCCAGTTACTGGTGCTGGGCAATGGCGACACCCAGCTGGAGCAGGCATTTGCGGCCAAGGCCCAGGCCAATCCGCAGCAGGTGGCCTTCAAGACCGGCTATGACGAGTCGCTGGCACACCGCATCTTTGCCGGCAGCGATATCACCCAGGTGCCCTCGCGTTTCGAGCCTTGCGGCCTGACCCAGATGTATGGACTGAAGTACGGCAGCATCCCTTTGGTGCGGCGCGTGGGCGGACTGGCCGACACGGTGATTGATACCGATCTGGAAACCCTGGACGACCAGACCGCCACCGGCATCGTGTTCAACCAGTTCGACGTCAATGACTATCGGCACGCGGTGCGGCGCGCCTTTGCCCTGTACCGCCGACGCGCCGACTGGAACCGCGTCCGACAAACTGGCATGCGAATTGCCTTCGACTGGAGCGGCGCTGCGCAACAGTACACCGCCCTCTACCAAAGTCTTATTGGAGCCCATTGAACGCCATGACTTCACCCGCAAGAATCACCCCCGCGATCGATTTTCCATTTGATGCTCCCGGGCGTGACCTGGACTCCCTCAAGCACGCCATTGCCAACAAGCTGATGTTCACCGTGGGCAAGGATCCCAAGACGGCCCGCACCGAGGACTGGCTGCATGCCGCGGCCTATGCGGTACGCGACCAGTTGGTGGAACGCTGGATGAAGACCACCCGCGCGCAATACGCGCAGGATGCCAAGCGCGTGTACTACATGTCCATGGAGTTCCTGATTGGCCGCACCTTCAGCAACGCCATGCTGGCCTTGGGGCTGCGCGACCGCATCCGCCAGGCGCTGCTGGATTTCGGCGTGGACATGGACGCCGTCACGGAGCTGGAGCCCGATGCCGCCCTGGGCAATGGCGGCCTGGGCCGGCTGGCCGCGTGCTTTCTGGACTCCATGGCCACACTGGCCATTCCCGGCTACGGCTACGGCATCCGTTACGACTACGGCATGTTCCGCCAGACCATCGTGGATGGACGCCAGGTCGAGGTGCCCGACTACTGGCTCACCCATGGCAACCCCTGGGAGTTTCCGCGTCCGGAAGTGACCTACCGGGTGCGCTTTGGCGGGCGTATCGTCAAGGACGGCGATGCCTACCAGTGGGTGGACTCGCACGATGTGCAGGCCATGGCCTACGACACCATCATCCCCGGCTACGACACCACCGCCACCAACACGTTGCGCCTGTGGTCGGCCAAGGCCACCGAAGAAATCGACTTGGGAGCATTCAACCGCGGCAACTACTTTGCCGCAGTGGAGACCAAGAACCACTCCGAGAACGTGTCGCGCGTGCTCTACCCGGACGACTCCACCGACTCGGGCCGTGAACTGCGCCTGCACCAGGAATATTTCTTCTGCAGTGCCAGCGTGCAGGATCTGCTGCGCCGCTTCATGAGCCGGCATGATGGCTTTGAGGAACTGCCGCAGAAGGTCAGCATCCACCTCAACGACACCCATCCTGTGCTGGCCATCCCCGAACTCATGCGCCTGCTACTGGACGAACAACATCTGCCTTGGGCCGATGCCTGGCGTCTGTGCAAGGGCGTGTTCTCGTACACCAACCACACGCTGATGCACGAGGCGCTCGAGACATGGCCGGTGCAGATGCTGGAACGCATCCTGCCGCGCCATCTGCAGATCATCTACGACATCAACGCCCAGTTCCTCTCCGGCCTGGCACAGGCGGGCGTGGGCCCGGACATGCTGCGCAAGGTTTCGCTGGTGGATGAGCAGGGCGAGCGCCGCGTGCGCATGGCCTATCTGGCCGTGGTGGCCAGTCACTCGGTCAACGGCGTATCGGCACTGCATTCCCAGTTGATGACCGAATCCATCTTTGCGGACTTTGCCCGCTTGTGGCCGCAGCGCTTCAACAACAAGACCAACGGCATCACGCCACGCCGCTGGCTGGCCCAGGCGAATCCGGCCTTTTCCGCCTTGCTGGACAAGACCATAGGTACCGGTTGGCGCCGTGACCTGACCCAGTTGGCAGGCCTGATGCCGCTCTTGGACAACGAAAAGCTCATCACCGGATTCCAGCAGGCCAAGCTGGTCAACAAGCGCCGCTTGGCGGCCTGGGTGCAAAGCCACATGGGCCTGGAGACTCCCACCGACGCCCTGTTTGACGTGCAGGTCAAGCGCATCCATGAATACAAGCGCCAGCTGCTCAATGTGCTGCACGTCATCACCCGCTACCAGCGCATTCTGGCCAATCCGGATTCGGTGACGGTGCCGCGCGTGATCGTGTTTGCGGGCAAGGCTGCGTCTGCGTACCAGATGGCCAAGCTGATCATCCGCCTGATCAACGACGTGGCCAGCGTCATCAACAACGACCCGCGCGTGGGCAACAAGCTCAAGGTGGTGTTTGCCCCCAACTACAGCGTGAGCCTCGCTGAGATGCTGATCCCCGCGGCCGACCTGTCCGAGCAGATTTCCACCGCTGGCACTGAAGCCTCGGGCACCGGCAACATGAAGCTCTCGCTCAATGGTGCACTGACCATTGGCACGCTGGATGGCGCCAATGTAGAGATCAAGGAAAACGTGGGCGCGGACAACATCTTCATATTCGGCATGACCACGGCTGAAGTGGCTGCCACCCGCGCTGCGGGTTACCAGCCGGCCAAGCTGGTGGAGCAGAACCCCGAGTTGGCCGCCGTGCTGGAAGCCATCCGCAGCGGCACTTTCAGCCCGCAGGAGCCAGGCCGCTACCACGCGATCCACGACGCCCTAACCATGTGGGGCGACCACTACCTGCTGCTGGCCGATTACGCCAGCTACATCACGGCGCAGGAGCGTGTGGACGCGGCCTACCTGGACCCCAAAGGCTGGGCCGTCAAGGCCCTGCGCAACGTGGCGGGCATGGGGCCTTTTTCCTCGGACCGCACGATTGCGGAATACGCCGACAAAATCTGGAACAGCCCGGGCCTGAAGATCTAGGACAAGAGCCGCAGTTTTTCCTCAGGAGACACGACATGGCGAAGATTCCTCCGGGCGTAGGCCCGCGGTTCCCGCAGGTGGTGGTGCTGTTTGGTGCCACGGGCGATCTGGCGCGGCGCAAGCTGCTGCCAGGCCTGTACCACTTGTCGAGCGCGGGCTTTATTCCCGGTTGCCGCATCATCGGCGTGTCGCTGGACGACATCGGTGCAGAAGAATTCCGCACCGCGGCCCGCGCCTCGATTGACGCGTTCTTCAACCGCCCGGTGACGCCGGGCGACTGGGATACCTTCGCCAGCAGCCTGGACTACGTTCCGCTGGCCGCAGGGCCACAGGCGCTCAAGGCAGCAGTGGATGCGGCACGGGCCACCATGCATGGTGAGACCCGCCTGTTGCACTACCTGAGTGTGCCGCCCAGTGCGGCCTTGTCCGCTGTGCGCATGCTGGGCGAAGCGCAGTTGGTGGAACGGGCCCGCATCGTGATGGAAAAGCCCTTCGGTGTGGACCTCGCCAGCGCGGTCAAACTCAACAGCCAACTGCACGAGGTGTTTGCCGAAGAGCAAATCTTCCGCATCGACCATTTCCTGGGCAAGGAGCCGGCGCAAAACATCCTGGCTTTCCGCTTTGCCAACGGTCTGTTCGAACCGATCTGGAACCGCAACTTCATCGACCATGTACAGATCGACGTGCCCGAGACCCTGGGCCTGGGCAACCGCTCGGCCTTCTATGAGCAGACCGGGGCCTACCGCGACATGGTGGTCACCCACCTGATGCAGATCCTGGCCTTTATGGCCATGGAGCCGCCCACCGCGCTGGAGCCCGCGCCCATCAGCGAAGAGAAGAACAAGGTGTTTCGCAGCATGCTGCCCATACACCCCAACGACGTGGTGCGCGGCCAGTACAACGGCTACCGCGACGAGCCCGGTGTGGACCCGCAGTCCGAGACCGAAACCTTCATCGCCCTGAAGTGCTACATCGACAACTGGCGCTGGGCGGGCGTGCCCTTCTTCCTGCGCACCGGCAAACGCATGGCCGAGGGTCAGCGCATCATCTCCATTGCCTTTCGCGAGCCGCCCAAGAGCATGTTCCCGGTGGGTTCCGGTGTGGGCGCGCAGGGCCCGGACCACCTGACCTTTGACTTGGCCGACGCCTCCAAGATGTCGCTGTCGTTCTATGGCAAGCGGCCCGGCCCTGGCATGCGACTGGACAAGCTCAGCTTGCAGTTCGCCATGCACGACACCGGCCTCATGGGCGAGGTGCTGGAAGCCTACGAGCGGCTGATCCTGGACGCCATGCGCGGCGACCGCACGCTGTTCACCACCGCCGAAGGCATTGAGCGGCTGTGGGAGGTATCCACCCAGCTGCTGGAATCGCCTCCGCCCGTGCGCCTGTACGAGCCGGGTTCCTGGGGCCCGAAATCCATCCACCAACTGATCGCCCCGCACGCCTGGCGCTTGCCCTTCGAGCGTGCCTGGAGAAATCCCAACAAGACCGGAGGGTAGTGGGCAAAGTGCTTTAATCCCCCTGCTCGTCTACACCCCCTCAGGAAGTTTTTTCATGTCGCATCATCTGCAGTTCTACATCAATGGCGCTTGGGTTGATCCGGTCAAACCGGCCACGCTGGACGTCATCAACCCCGCCACGGAAGAGGCCTATACCCGCATCTCCATGGGCAGCGCTGCCGATGTGGACCGCGCCGTGGCCGCCGCCCGCGCTGCGTTCCCCGCCTTCTCGGCCACTACGCCGGCCGAACGCTTGGCACTGCTGCGACGCATTCTGGCCGTTTACAACGAACGCTCCGAAGATATTGCGCGTGCCGTGTCCGACGAGATGGGCGCCCCCATGTCCTGGGCGCGCGATGCACAGACCTGGGCCGGTCGCGTGCACCTGGAAGCCACCATCACGGCGCTGGAAAATTTCTCGTTTGAGTCATCCCGCGGCGGCACCCGCATCGTGCAGGAAGCCATTGGCGTGGCCGCACTGATCACGCCCTGGAACTGGCCGCTCAACCAGATCGTCTGCAAGGTGGCACCGGCCATTGCCGCGGGCTGCACCGTGGTGCTCAAGCCCAGCGAGATTGCGCCCATCAGCGGCATCGTGTTCTCCGAGATCATGCACGCCGCCGGCACGCCCGCAGGTGTGTACAACATGGTCAATGGCGACGGCCCGTCCGTGGGCCAAGTGATGTCCGGCCACAAGGACGTGGACATGGTGTCCTTCACCGGCTCCACCCGCGCCGGCATCATGGTGGCCAAGACAGCGGCAGACACGGTCAAACGTGTGGCGCAGGAGCTGGGCGGCAAGTCGCCCAACATCATCCTGGAAGATGCCGACCTGGAGTCGGCCGTGCGCAAGGGTGTGGAGGGTTGCATGAGCAACACCGGCCAGTCCTGCGATGCCCCCACCCGCATGCTGGTACCGCGCGCACGCCATGCCGAGGCGCTGGCCATTGCCAAGCTGGCTGCCGAGAGCCAGAAGGTGGGCGACCCGCAAGCACCTGACACGGTGCTGGGCCCCGTAGTCAGCGAGCTGCAGTTCAACAAGATACAAGGGCTGATCGAGGTCGGCATCGACGAAGGCGCCACGCTGGTCAGCGGCGGCCTGGGCCGCCCCGAGGGCCTGAGCCGCGGCTACTTCGTGCGCCCCACGGTGTTCGGCGGTGTCACCCCCGAGATGACCGTGGCACGCGAAGAAATCTTCGGCCCTGTCTTGGTCATCATGCCCTACGACAGCGAAGAGCAGGCCATTGCGATCGCCAACGACACGGTCTACGGGCTGGCAGCCTATGTGCAGTCCGGCGACCTGGAGCATGCACGCAAGGTCGCACGCCAACTGCGCGCCGGCCAGGTCAATATCAACTACCCGGAGTGGGACACCTTTGCCCCCTTTGGCGGCTACAAACAGTCGGGCAACGGACGCGAATACGCCGACTGGGGCATCCACGACTTCCTGGAAATCAAGGGCATCGTCGGCTACGGCGCGCAGTAAGCGCGCTGCCCCGCCGGCCTGAAGGGTTTCAGGCTGGCTGCGGCAGGCTGTGCCACCAGATGCGCGCCTCTGCGCACGCACCGCCTCCCAAAGTCGCCTGCAGCACGCCGTCGAGCACCATGCGCGGTAAAGCATCGCCGGGCTTGCGCGCTACCAGACTGGTGCCGGTGGACTTGGCCCAGATCTGGAACAGTTCCTCCGACGCCACTTGGTAAGTGACGTGCCAGTGTGCAATGCCGGTGGTGGCCGTGGCTGCCAGGATTTCAAACGTGACTTTCACGTCTTCCTGTAGCTGCACCCGCTTCCAGTATTCCTCCAGTTGCGCTGTGCCCTGCTGTACCTGAAAAGGCGTGTTGTGGTATTTGCCGTCGGGCACAAACAATGCGGCAAACATGGTGGGATTGCGTTGCTCCCACGCGGCCTTGTAGCCGAGCATGAATTGTTCGATGTTCAATGGTGCCTCATTGTGGTGGATGGACTAGGTGGACTTATTCAGCTTCACGGCGGCCTGAATGAGCGTGCGCAGGGCTGGTTCATCCACGGTGCTGCCCTCCGGAAAATCGATGGCCCGCCGGACGTTGCCGTCCAGGCTGGAGTTGAAGAGGCGGGCCGGGTCGGCAAGCGCGGCCCCCTTGGCAAAAGTCAGCTTCACCACCTTCTTGTAGGTCTCGCCGGTGCAGATGATTCCGCCACAGGACCAGACCGGGGTGTTCCACTTCCATTCCTCGGTAATGCCGGCGTCCGCATCCCGGATCAAGGACCTAAGACGCGAGAGCAATGCACCCCTCCAGTCGTTGAGTTCCGTGATGCGTGCGTCAATCAGCTCCGAGGGCGACTTGCCGGCGTCGTTGGCAGGTGTCTTCTTGGGGAAGGGTCTGGTAGCCGGGGATTTACTGGATGCCATGGATTGCTCTCCGGAAATGCACTAGCGCAACGGAAACGACGCAAGGTGGTTGGCCTGCTGCAATACCACCGTATCGTACAAACTTGCCAGGCAGTCGCGCAGGGCTCCCGCCACCGAAGCGGAACTCACCATCCCGTCTTCATCAAGACCCGAGCCCAACAACGGCACCGTAATGGATGCCGATTCCACCAGGGTAGCATTCATGGTGCGCAGCACCTCGCGCAGCGCGTCGTCTGCGTGGCGGGCGCGCGGCGAAGCGTTGAGCACGGCAACCGCCTTGAAAGCAAAAGGCTCATAGCTGACCAGCCAGTCCAGCCCATTCTTGATGGCACCGGTCAGCCCATGCGCGTATTCCGGGCTTGCAATCAGCAGGGCATCCGCAGCGGCCACCTGTGCACGGAATGATTGCACGGCGGGCGGCGGATCACTCTCGAGGTCCGGATTGAACAGAGGCAATTCGCCAAGCCCGTTGCAGAGATGGATCGCAATGTCGTTGGGCGCCAGTCGACGGGTGGCGCGTAGCAAGGCCGAGTTGATGGATGCGCTGCGCAGACTACCGGAGATGGCGAGGATGTTCATGCCAGGCATTTTCTGCCTAGACGCTCAGGCCAGGCGCTCCAGAATCAGCACCGCAAAGAAGCCCAGCCCTGCAAGCACGGCCCACTTCAGAGCCAGCAGGCCAAAGCGTTTGAAGCGCTCCTGACCGGTTCCGGCATAGAGGGCAAAGCTGACGATGATGCCCAGCGCGAACATCATGGCCAGCCAACGAAAGATCAGCATGGCTGTAGTCCTTTGGCCTACCAGGCGCGCGCGGGTTGCGCAAAGCCCACCGGAGCCCGACGTTCGTCTTCAAAGGTCACGATTTCCCAGCACTCGGGGTGTGCCAGCAGTTCGCGCAACAGCTTGTTGTTGAGGGCGTGGCCCGAGCGGAAGGCGGAGTAGCTGGCCAGCAAGGGCTTGCCGATCAGGTACAGGTCGCCCATGGCGTCCAGGATCTTGTGCTTCACAAA
Source organism: Rhodoferax sp. GW822-FHT04A08 (assembly GCF_058801025.1). Taxonomy (NCBI): domain Bacteria; kingdom Pseudomonadati; phylum Pseudomonadota; class Betaproteobacteria; order Burkholderiales; family Comamonadaceae; genus Rhodoferax; species Rhodoferax sp. GW822-FHT04A08. The sequence goes on along the minus strand of NZ_JBXAMW010000005.1, from coordinate 236,987 downwards.
CTCATCGTCGTAGCGCAGGCCATCGGCATTGAGTACTTTGTAGTCGTCCATGACGATGGCATTGTCCAGCCCGCCGCCCAGGGCCAGGCCGTTGGAGCGCATCATCTCCACATCTTTGGTGAAGCCGAAGGTGCGTGCCCGCGCAATATCGCGCGAGTAGGAACCCACGCTCAGGTCGAACTCCACGCGCTGGCCGGTGGAGTCCACCGCCGGGTGGTTGAAGTCGATCTCAAAGCTGAGCTTGTACCCGTGGAACGGCTCCAGGCGCGCCCACTTTTCTGCAGGGCCCGTGCCCTCACGCACTTCCACCGGCTGAGTCAGGCGGATGAAGCGACGCGGCGCGTTCTGCATCTCGATGCCGGCACTCTGCAGCAGGAACACGAACGAGGCCGCCGAGCCGTCCAGGATCGGGATTTCCTCTGCCGTAATGTCCACATACAGGTTGTCTACCCCCAGACCGGCGCAGGCCGACATCAGGTGTTCCACCGTCAGCACCCGGGCATTGCCCTTGGACAAGGTGGAAGCCAGCCGCGTATCCGTCACCGCCTCGGCCGACACCGGAATGTCCACCACCTGCGGCAAATCCACGCGCCGAAAGACGATGCCCGTATCCGGAGCCGCAGGGCGCAAGGTGATTTCCACACGCTGCCCGCTGTGCAGACCCACGCCCACAGCATGGGTCAGGGATTTGAGAGTTCTTTGTTTGAGCACAGCAGCGATTTTACCGGTTGGGCATTTTGGATGGGTGGGATGGAAAGCGTAGCGAGCGACCCGAGGTGAGCCCGCGGAGCGGAACCGTACTTGCGTACGGTGAGCACCACAGGGTTCAGATCGGGGCGCGCAGTAGCTTTACACCCATCAATCAGCTTGCTTGCGCAGGAAGGCTGGGATCTCGTAGTCGTCCATACCACCACTGGACAGCGCATCCACACGCGCAGCAGCCTGCGTGCGGTTGGTACGCCAGACGCTAGGCGTGGCCATGCTGCCGTAGTCGGGCTGGCTGATGCCGGCTGCGCCTGCGGGCGCTGCGTTCTGGATGCCCACGGGGTTGTTGAGCGTGGGAATCTGGAACGGCACGTTGTCGGTACCGGTACGCAGCACCGGGGTCTGCACCACTTGCATCGGCGGACGTGCGCGCTGGCCGTTGCGGGACAGACCGGTGGCCACCACGGTGACGCGGATTTCTTCGCCCAGGCTGTCGTCGTTGGCAGTGCCGTAGATGACGTGTGCGTCGGGTGAAGCAAAGGCGCGGATGGTGTTCATGGCCAGCTTGGATTCGGACAGCTTGAGCGAACCCTTGGCAGCGGTGATCAGCACCAGCACGCCCTTGGCGCCGGACAGGTCGATGCCTTCGAGCAGCGGGCAGGCCACGGCCTGTTCGGCGGCGATGCGGGCGCGGTCCGGGCCCTTGGCCATGGCGGTACCCATCATGGCCTTGCCGGGTTCACCCATGACGGTACGCACGTCTTCGAAGTCGACGTTCACATGGCCGGGCACATTGATGATTTCGGCAATGCCGCCCACGGCGTTCTTGAGCACGTCATTGGCCTGGGCAAAGGCTTCTTCCTGGCTCACGTCATCGCCCAGGACTTCCAGCAGCTTTTCGTTCAGCACCACGATCAGCGAATCCACATTGGCTTCGAGCTCGGTCAGACCGACATCGGCGTTGGCCATGCGGCGGCCGCCTTCAAAGTCGAAGGGCTTGGTCACCACACCCACGGTGAGGATGCCCATGTCCTTGGCCACGCGGGCAATGATGGGAGCCGCACCGGTACCGGTGCCGCCGCCCATGCCGGCGGTGATGAACAGCATGTGCGCGCCCTGGATGGCATCGCGGATGTCGGCTTCGGCCATCTCAGCAGCTTCACGGCCCTTGTCGGGCTTGCTGCCGGCACCCAGGCCCGTGGCGCCGAGCTGGATGGTCTTGTGCGCGGTGCTGCGCGAGAGTGCCTGCGCGTCGGTGTTGGCGCAGATGAATTCCACGTTGTCCACGCTGGACTGGATCATGTGCTCGACCGCGTTTCCGCCGCCACCGCCCACGCCGATCACCTTGATCTGCGTGCCCTGGTTAAAACCTTCTTCTTCAATCATTTCGATGGCCATCTTGTTACTCCTGAATTTCAAAAATTGCTGATTCGTGTCGTTTGGTTATGTTTTCGCAGTTGCCTGTTTGTGCAGATCAGGGCGGGGGATCTACACATCGCCATCGCCAATGGGGACTTCCGCGTGCAAGCCACATGCGCAGTTCGTGCAGACTTGAGCGCCGCCGGGCCGCCCCAAGGCGCGAAGGCCCCCATGGGGGGCAGCGCACTACACGAAGTGAGAAGCGTGGGGGCGTCATTTCTAGAAGTTCCCGATGAACCAGTCTTTGATGCCGCCCAGCGCGGTCTTCATGGACCCCGCTTTTTGCGCCACCTTGTAGCCGCGCATGCGGGCCAGTCGGGCCTCTTCCAGCAGGCCCATCACGGTGGCAGCACGGGGTTGGGCCACCATGTCGGCCAGAGCGCTGTTGTATTTGGGGATGCCGCGGCGCACGGGTTTGAGGAAGATGTCCTCGGCCAGCTCCACCATGCCGGGCATGATGCAACTGCCACCGGTGAGCACGATGCCGCTGGAGAGCACTTCCTCGTAACCGGACTCGCGCATCACCTGGTTGACCAGGGAGAAGATTTCTTCGATGCGCGGTTCGATCACACCGGCCAGCGCCTGGCGGCTGAGCATGCGCGGTCCGCGGTCGCCCAGGCCGGGCACTTCCACCTGCACTTCGGGGTCCACCAGCAGCTGCTTGGCGTGGCCCGACTCGACCTTGATGTCTTCAGCGTCCTTGGTCGGTGTGCGCAGGGCCATGGCGATGTCGCTGGTAATCAGGTCGCCGGCAATCGGGATCACTGCGGTGTGCCGGATCGCGCCATTGGTGAAGATGGCCACGTCGGTGGTACCTGCACCAATGTCCACCATGGCCACGCCCAGATCACGTTCATCCTTGGTCAGCACCGACAGGCTGCTGGCCAAGGGGTTGAGCATCAGCTGATCTACCTCCAGGCCGCAACGGCGCACGCACTTGATGATGTTCTCGGCCGCGGTCTGCGCGCCGGTAACGATGTGTACCTTGGCTTCCAGCCGGATGCCGCTCATGCCGATGGGCTCGCGCACGTCCTGGCCGTCGATGATGAACTCCTGCGGCTCCACCAGCAGCAGGCGCTGGTCGGTCGAGATGTTGATGGCCTTGGCCGTCTCCACCACACGTGCTACGTCGGCTTGCGTCACTTCGCGGTCCTTCACCGCCACCATGCCGCTGGAGTTGATGCCGCGGATGTGGCTGCCGGTGATGCCGGTGTAGACGCGGGTGATCTTGCAGTCGGCCATCAGCTCCGCCTCTTTCAGCGCAGCCTGGATGCTCTGCACCGTGGCGTCGATGTTCACCACCACGCCGCGCTTGAGGCCGTTGCTGGGCGCCACGCCCAGGCCCGCGAGCTTGAGCTCGCCACCCGGCATGACCTCGGCCACCACCACCATCACCTTGGCGGTGCCGATGTCCAGACCTACAACCAAATCCTTGTACTCTTTTGCCATAAATTCACCTGCTGTATTGGTCCATTATTTTTTCGCCACCTCGGTGGTACTGACACCGCGCAAACGGATGGCGTATCCGTTCTCATGCCGCAAGTCGGCCGACTCGATGGCATTGGGTTGGCGTCCGTAACGCGAAACCACCTGGGTAAGGGTCTTGAGGTACCGGTTCACGCGGGCCACCACCTCTTCGGTGTTGCCCCGTCCCAGCTCGATTTCCGTGCCAGCCTCCAGCCGCACGCTCCAGCTCCCGCGTCCGGAGAGTTCCAGTTCCTCAATCGTCATGTCCTGCGCCGCAAACAACGGCACCAGCGCCCGGTACATGGCCAGTACCTCGGGGCCCTGGCCTTCGGGGCCGGTCAAGGTGGGCAGTCCGTCTTGATCGACTTCGCCCACGTTGGCTTCAAACACTTCACCAAAACTGTTGACGAGCCGAGTCTCGCCCTCGCCTCCCCACAAAGCCACCGGCTGATGCTCCTGCAGCGTCACCCGCAGCCGGTTGGGGAAGTCGCGGTGCACTACGGCGCGACGCACCCAGGGCGCAGCTTCAAAAGCGGCGCGCACCTTGGCCAGATCCACGGTGAAGAACGTGCCCGCAATGCGCGGAGCCACATTGGCACGCAACGTCACGCTGTTGTTGTGGCGGGTATCACCGGACACGGTAATGGCCTGGATATCGAAGGCATGCATGCGCGAGAAACTGCGCACGGCGGCCACAGCGCACAGGCCGACAAACACCAGCAACAAGGCGACCATCGCCAAGTTCATGAGTTTGACGTCCACGGGCGTAGCCACCGCAGTGTTCATTTCAAAGCCCTCGCATCCAGCGTGGCGCTTTGCAACAGGCGTACGCACAGTTCTTCGTAGCTGATGCCGGCAGCCTTGGCCGACATGGGCACCAGCGAGTGGCCGGTCATGCCGGGCGAGGTATTGATCTCCAGCAAATAGGGTTTGCGGGTCTTGCCGTCGATCATCACGTCGGCACGTGCCCAGCCGCGGCAACCCAGGACCTGATAGGCACGACGGACGATGGCAGCAATGGCCTCTTCTTCCCCATCGGGCAGACCGGCGGGCACCAGGTATTGGGTGACGTCGGTGAAATACTTGTTCTGGTAGTCGTAATTGCCATCGGGTGCGACGATGCGGATAAGCGGCAGTGCATGCGACGCATCGGTAGGTCCCAACACCGGGCAGGTCACTTCGTCACCGGCAATGAACTGCTCGCACAGCACTTCCACATCGTGCTGCGCAGCCAACGCATAGGCCGCGTCGCACTGCTCCACATCCATCACCTTGGTAAATCCGATGGAAGAGCCTTCCCGCGCGGGCTTGACGATCATGGGTGCCCCCAACTCGGCAAAGGCCGCACGCGTCTCGGCACCACTGTGCACCTGAACCCAGGCCGGCGTGGGCAGACCTTCAAAGCGCCAGATGCGCTTGGTCATGACCTTGTCCATGGAGATGGCCGATGCCATCACGCCGGACCCGGTATAGGGAATGCCCAGCAGTTCCAGCGCACCCTGCACCGTGCCGTCTTCTCCGAAGCGGCCATGCAGGGCGATGAAGCAGCGGTCGAAGCCCTCGCGCTTGAGTTCATCCAGGCTGCGCTCGGACGGATCAAATGCATGCGCATTCACGCCCCGGCTTTGCAAAGCCTTGAGTACGCCGCCGCCCGACATCAGGGAGACTTCGCGTTCGGCAGAAGCACCGCCCATGAGCACCGCGACTTTGCCGAGGGAGGAAACGTCGTGACTCATACAGCCACTCCTTTTTGGGTAAGCATCTCAGCGATCTTTCCCGGCACGGCGCCAATGGAGCCGGCACCCATGCACATCAGCACATCGCCGTCACGCGCGTTGTCGATGGCGGCTTGCGGCATGGCCAGAATGTCGTCCACAAAGATCGGTTCGACCTTGCCTGAAATGCGCAGTGCGCGGGCCAGGGCACGGCCATCGGCGGCCACGATGGGCGCCTCGCCTGCGGCATAGACCTCGCTCAGCAGCACGCCGTCGGCCAGGGCAATCACTTTCACGAAATCTTCAAAGCAATCGCGCGTACGGGTGTAGCGATGCGGCTGGAAGGCCAGCACCAGACGGCGCCCCGGGAAAGCGCCGCGCGCAGCCGCCAGGGTCGCGGCCATCTCGACGGGGTGGTGCCCGTAGTCGTCAATCACGGTGACCGTGCCGCCCTGGGGCAGCGGCAAATCGCCATAGCGCTGAAAGCGCCGGCCCACGCCGCGGAACTCGGACAGCGCCTTTTGCACCGCCGCGTCTTCGATGTTGAGTTCCACCGCCACCGCAATGGCGGAGAGCGCATTGAGCACGTTGTGCATGCCGGGCAGATTGAGCACCACATCCATGTCGGGCAGGACCACGCCGTTGCGGCGTTGCACCGTGAAATGCATTTGTGCGCCCACAGCGCGCACGTTGATGGCGCGCACCTCGGCACCTTCGTTGAAGCCATAGCTGGTGACCGGGCAGGTCACGTCATGGACGATGTCGCGTACCGCCGGATCGTCGGTGCACAGAATGGCAGTTCCATAGAACGGCATGCGGTGCAGGAAGTCGACAAAGGCCTTCTTGAGGCGGCCGAAATCATGGCCGTAGGTTTCCATGTGGTCGGCATCGATATTGGTCACCACCGCCATCACCGGCAGCAGGTTCAGGAACGATGCGTCCGACTCGTCGGCCTCCACCACGATGTAGTCGCCATGGCCCAGGCGGGCATTGGCACCGGCGCTGTTGAGGCGCCCACCGATCACAAAAGTGGGGTCCAGCCCGGCCGCCGCCAACACGCTGGCTACCAGGCTGGTGGTCGTGGTCTTGCCGTGCGTGCCGGCAATGGCGATGCCTTGCTTGAGGCGCATGAGTTCAGCCAGCATCAGCGCACGCGGCACGATGGGAATGTGCATCTCGCGAGCACGAACCACCTCGGGGTTGTCCTGCTTGACCGCGGTCGAGGTCACCACCGCGTCGGCACCGGTAACGTTGTCGGCACTGTGGCCCACATGGACCTTGATACCCAGCGAAGCCAGACGTCGCGTGGTCGCGTTGTCGGCCAGATCGGAGCCGGAGATGGAGTAGCCCAGGTTGCTCAGGATCTCGGCGATGCCGGACATGCCGGAGCCGCCCACTCCCACAAAATGGATATGTTTGATGGCGTGCTTCATGCGGTGAGCTCCTCGCATGCGGCCACCACGGCGTCGGTGGCACGCAGTTGCTGCAACTGTTTGGCGGCCTGCGCGCGTTGCAGCAGCGCGGTGCGGTCGGTGGTGGTGATGAATTCGGCCAGACGTTCAGGTGTCATTTCGCTTTGGGGCATAAGCCAGCCCGCGCCCTGGTCCACCAGGAAGCGGGCATTGAAGGTTTGGTGGTCGTCCACAGCGGACGGAAAAGGGACAAAGACCGCAGCGGCACCTACGGCAGCCAGCTCGGTCACGGTGCTTGCGCCTGCGCGGCACAGCACCAGATCGGCCGCGGCAAACGCCGCAGCGGTATCGGTAATGAAGGGTGTGAGTTCGGCCGTCACCTGCGCGGCTGCATAGTTGGCGCGCAGCTCGTCGATCTGCTTTTCACCGCTCTGGTGGATCACTACTGGGCGCTGTGCCTGTGGAATCAGGGCCAGTGCCTTGGGGACCACGCTGTTGAGCGCACGCGCACCCAGACTGCCGCCCACCACCAGCAGACGCAATGGTCCGCTGCGTCCGGCAAAGCGGGTCTGCGGGTCCGGCTGGTTCAGGAACTCGGAACGCAAGGGATTGCCCACACACTCACCCTTGGCAAACACCTTGGGGAAGGCGGTGAACACACGGTCAGCCACACGCGACAGCACCTTGTTGGCCATGCCGGCGACCGAATTCTGCTCATGCAGCACCAGCGGCTTGCCCGCCAGCACGCCCATCATGCCGCCCGGGAAGGTGATGTAGCCACCCAGGCCCACCAGCACATCGGGTTTGACGCGACGCACCACCTGCAAGCTCTGCCAGAAGGCACGCAGCAGGCGCAGTGGCAGCAGCAGCAAGGTCATGCGACCCTTGCCGCGCACGCCGCCAAAGGCAATGGTTTCCAGTGCAAAGCCACGCGCAGGCACCAGTCGACTTTCCATGCTGCCCGGAGCGCCCAGCCAATGCACGCGCCAGCCCTTATTGCGCAATGCCTCTGCAACAGCCAAGCCAGGAAATATGTGACCACCGGTACCACCGGCCATGATGAGTGCGCAAGACTGTTTCGTCATATCCGCCCTCCCTGCATCAGGCTGCGGTTCTCGTAATCGATGCGCAGCACCACGGCGATGGCAATCAGGTTGATCAGGATGGCCGAGCCGCCATAGCTCATGAGTGGCAAGGTCAGGCCCTTGGTGGGCAGCGCACCCAAGTTCACGCCCATGTTGATGAAGGACTGGAAGCCCATCCACAGGCCCAGGCCCTGCGCCACCAGACCGGCAAACACACGGTCCAGCGCGATGGCCTGGCGGCCGATGTGCATGAGGCGGCGGGTCAGCCACAGGAACAGGCAGATCACCGTGACCACGCCCACCAGACCGAACTCTTCACCGATGACGGCCAGCAGGAAGTCGGTGTGCGCCTCGGGCAACCAGTGCAGCTTTTCCACACTGCCGCCCAGGCCCACGCCAAAAATTTCGCCGCGCCCTATTGCGATCAGCGAATGCGAAAGCTGGTAACCCTTGCCCATGGAGTAACGGTCGTCCCAGGGGTTGAGGTAGGCAAAAATGCGTTCGCGCCGCCATTCGGACAGGGCAATCATCAGACCGAAGGCCACCACCAGGATGGCGGCAATCAGGAAGAACATGCGGGCGTTCACGCCACCCAGAAACAGAATACCCATGGCAATCACGGCAATCACCATGAAGGCTCCCATGTCGGGCTCGGCCAGCAGCAAAAGACCGATCACCGCCACCGCAATGCCCATGGGCATCACCGCGCGGAAGAAGCGCTCCTTCACTTCCATCTTGCGCACCATGTAGTCGGCTGCGTACAGCACCACAGCAAACTTGGCCAGCTCGGAAGGCTGGAAGTTGAGAATACCCAGCGCAATCCAGCGCCGCGCGCCATTGACGCCTTTACCGATGAACGGAATCAGCACCAGCATCAGCAGCACCAGCGAGGCGATGAACAGGTAGGGAGCAACCTTTTCCCAGGTCTGCACCGGCACCTGGAACGCCAGCAGTGCCGCGACAAATGCCACACCAATCGATGCAATGTGACGGATCAGGAAATGGGTGTGCGCATAGTTGGCAAAGCGCGGGTTGTCGGGCATGGCAATGGATGCCGAATACACCATCACCAGGCCCCACAGCAACAGGCTGACCGTGACCCAGACCAGCGGCTGATCAAAGCCGCGCACTTGTACCGAACGGGTGGGCGTGGAGAAGGACCCGCGGCCGCCCAGACGTACCGGCAATGCCGCGGCCCCGTCCGCCCCACGGGTGAACCAGCCCTTGATGGTGCTTGCCATGGCGCTCATTGACTTTGCTCCAGCTCGGTGCCGTTTTCCAGCGCCAGGTTGCGCACCGCGTCCACAAAGCACTGAGCACGGTGGGCGTAGTCCTTGAACATGTCAAAGCTGGCGCAGGCGGGCGACAGCAGCACCGCGTCGCCTGCATGGGCCGCGCGGTTGGACTGGGCTACCGCGTCTTCCATGCTGCTGGCATCCAGCAGGGGAATGCCGGTATCGGCCAACGCCTGACGGATCAGCGGCGCATCGCGGCCAATCAGCACCACGCTACGCACATGGCGCGCCACCGGTGCGGCCAACGGCGAGAAGTCCTGGCCCTTGCCTTCGCCGCCCAGAATCAACACCAGCTTGCGTTCCTCGCCCAGGCCGCGCAGTGCGGCCACTGTGGCGCCCACATTGGTGCCCTTGCTGTCGTCGAAGAATTCCACACCATTGAGAATGCCCACGCTCTCGACCCGGTGCGGTTCACCACGGTATTCACGCAGGCCAAAAAGAATCGGGCCCAGCGCGCAGCCGGCAGCCGAGCACAGTGCCAGGGCGGCCAGAGCGTTGCCCGCGTTGTGGCGGCCACGGATGCGCAGTGCATCGGCCGGCATCAGGCGCTGGATGTGCAACTCCTCCGCGTCCTTGAACTTCTTGCGCGTCTCATCGGCTTCCAGGGCGCGCACCAGCCAGGTCATGCCGTTGACTTCTTCGATACCGAAGTCGCCGGGGCGTTGCGGCATGTCAGTGCCAAAGCTCACATAGGCGCGCTCCACCGGGCGCTGCAGCTTCACACGCACTGGCTCGGGGCGCATGGCCATCACGGTGGCGTCTTCGCGGTTCAACACCATGAGGCCGGTGTTACCAAAGATATGCGACTTGGCCTTGGCATAGGCCTGCATGTCGCCATGCCAGTCCAGATGGTCCTGGGTCACGTTGAGCACGGTTGCTGCCGTGGGCTCCAGGCCGCTGGGAAGATCGAGCTGGAAGCTGGAGAGTTCCAGCACCCAAAACTCGGGCAAGGCCTGCTCGTCCAGCGCTTTGGCCAAGGTGTCGAGCAAGGTGGGGCCGATGTTGCCGGCCACAGCGGCCGTCTTGCCGGCCCAGCGCACCAGGTGGCCCGTGAGCGACGTGACCGTGGTCTTGCCGTTGGTGCCGGTGATGGCCAGGACCTTGGGTGCGTATTGCTGGCTCTCTGCCAGGTCCTTCAGAGCCTGCGCAAACAAGGTGAGCTCACCACCCACCCACAGACCCAGGCCCTGGGCCGTGGCCATCAGTGCGTCGGTATCGGCGGGACTCAGGCCCGGGCTCTTGAAGACGGCACGCACCGGGCTGCCTTCGATCAGGGAAGGCAGGAACTGCGAATGCACAAACTGCACCGCAGGGTGCTCCTGTTGCAGCGTCTGGAGCTGGGGCGGCTCGGCACGGGTGTCCACGACGGTGACCTGCGCGCCGTGACGCACGCACCAACGCGCCATGGCCAGGCCCGAGGCGCCCAGCCCCAAGACCATGACTTGTTGATCGCGTAAGTTGTTCATGTTCGTCAACGCAGCTTCAAGGTGGACAGGCCGATCAGGCACAGCAGGATGGTGATGATCCAGAAGCGCACCACCACCTGGGTCTCTTTCCAGCCCTCTTTTTCAAAATGGTGGTGCAGCGGCGCCATCTTCAGCAGCCGCTTGCCCGCACCGAATTTCTTCTTGGTGTATTTGAAGTAGGTCACCTGCAACATGACCGACAGCGCCTCCACCACGAAGATGCCGCCCATGATGGCCAGCACGATTTCCTGGCGCACGATGACCGCCACCGTGCCCAATGCGGCGCCCAGCGCCAACGCGCCCACGTCGCCCATGAACACCTGCGCGGGATGGGTGTTGAACCATAAAAAGGCCAGCCCTGCACCGGCCAGTGCCGAGCAGAAAATCATCAACTCGCCGGAGCCGGGGATGTAGGGGAAGAACAGGTACTTGGAATACACCGAGCTGCCGGTCACGTAGGCAAACACGCCCAGTGCGGAACCCACCAGCACCACCGGCATGATGGCCAGGCCGTCGAGCCCGTCAGTCAGATTCACCGCGTTGCTGGCACCCACGATGACCAGGTAGGTCAGCACCACAAAGCCCAGCGCGCCCAGGGGATAGCTCACCTCCTTGAAGAACGGCAGCATCAGGCCGGCCTTGGGCGGCAGGCTCACATCGAAGCCGGAGCTGATCCACTGGAAGAACAGCTGCATCACGCGCAGGTTGGAGTTCTCAGAAATGCAGAACATCAAATACAAAGCGGCCAGCAGGCCGATCAGCGATTGCCAGAAATACTTCTCGCGTGAGCGCATGCCCTCAGGGTCCTTGTGCACCACCTTGCGCCAGTCGTCGACCCAGCCGATGGCACCAAAGCCCAGCGTGACCAGCAGCACGATCCAGACGAAGCGGTTGTGCCAGTCAAACCACAGCAGGGTGGACACTGCTATCGACAACAGGATCAGCACGCCCCCCATGGTGGGCGTGCCGCTCTTGCTCAGGTGGCTTTCCATGCCGTAGCCGCGTATGGGCTGGCCGATCTTGAGTTCGGTCAGACGCCGGATCACGAAAGGACCGGCCCACAGACCGATCAGCAAGGCCGTGAGCGCCGCCATCACCGCACGGAAGGTGATGTACTGGAACACCCGGAAGAATCCGAATTCCGGCGACAGGCTCTGCAACCATTGGGCCAATGTCAGCAGCATGAAAATACCTCGTTGTTGTTCTGTTGTGTCATGGTTGCCCTTTGCCTGCTTCGGCGATCAGCGCCTCGACCACACGCTCCATGCGCATGAAGCGCGAACCTTTGACCAGCACGCTGTTGACCTGCGGCAGCTGTTGCAGCACGGCGGCATTGAGCGCATCGATGCTGTCAAAGTGCTGCGCGCCCGCAAAGGCGTCCACGGCATACCGGGCCAGCGTACCCATGGCAAAGAAATGTTCGATGCCCGATGCCTTGGCTTCGGCACCTGTTTCGGTGTGGAACGCAGGGCCCTGCTCGCCCACTTCGCCCATGTCGCCCAGCACCAGCAGGCGCGGCGCGGGCAGCTCGGCGAGCACGGCAATGGCGGCGCGTACCGAATCGGGGTTGGCGTTGTAGGTGTCGTCGACCAGGGTACGGGTGCGGTCGGAGCCTACCAGCGCCACGGCACGCGAGCGGCCTTTGACCGGGGTGAAGCGCTCCAGTCCCTGCACCACGGCGTCCACCGACACACCGGCTGCTAGCGCACATGCGGAAGCGGCCAACGCGTTCTTGACGTTGTGGCGGCCGGCAATGTGCAGTCTGAATGCAAAGTTCTGCTCCAGAGCGCGAGCCTGAACGGCCCAGGCTCCATCGGCCCAATGAGCGGACAGACAACCCACGTCGTTGGTCTGCTGACCAGGCTGCAGGGAGAAGCGCACAGTGCGGCGCGTTGCGGCCAAGTCGGCCCACAGCGGAGTGAACGCATCGTCCGAAGGGAACACCGCAGTTCCGTCGGCGGGCAGCAGGGTGATCACCGAGCCATTCTCTTCTGCCACGGCCTGCACCGTCTGCATGAATTCCAGGTGCTCACGCTGCGCGTTGTTGACCAGCGCCACCGTGGGCTGGGCAACATGCGCCAGTGCGGCAATTTCACTGGGGTGGTTCATGCCCAGCTCCACCACGGCGATGCGGTGATGGGGACGCAGACGCAGCACGGTGAGCGGCACACCGATATCGTTGTTCAGATTGCCGCGGGTGGCCAATGCGTCTTCACCTGCTACTGCCGAAAGAATGCTGGCGATCATCTGCGTGACCGTGGTCTTGCCGTTGCTGCCGGTCACCGCAATCAGCGGCAAGCTGAACTGCGCACGCCAGCCACGGGCCAGCTCGGCCAATGCCACACGGGTGTCGGCCACTTCGATGCGGGGCACACCTTCGGGGTAGCAGTCTGCATTGAGGCCCACGTGACAGATCAGCGCGGAAGCACCCGCCTTGCACGCATCGTGCAGCATGGTGTTGGCATCAAACTTTTCACCCTGGAGCGCAAGGAACAAGTCGCCGCGTTCGATGGTGCGGGTGTCGGTATGCACGCGCAGCACGTCGGTGCTGCCGTCACCCACCAGAGTGGCGCCTTGCAGCCATGGCACTGCCGTTTGCAATTGCATCATCGTGCTCATAGTCCACCCTCCACTGCGTGCCATTGCTGCAGGGCGCGTGCTGCGTGGGCCACGTCCGAGAACGCGGTCTTGACGCCGGCAATTTCCTGTGTGGACTCATGGCCTTTACCAGCAATCAGCACCACGTCCTGCGCTGCCGCCTTGGCCACGGTCTGGGCAATGGCCAGAGCCCGGTCCGACTGCACCACGACTGCGTTGCAGGGCGGCAGGCCCAGCAGGATTTGCGCAATGATGGCCTCGGGTTTTTCGCTGCGCGGGTTGTCGCTGGTGACCACCACCTGGTCCGCCAGCTTGGCCGCAATCGCACCCATGAGCGGACGCTTGGAGGTATCGCGGTCACCTCCGCAACCGAACACGCACCAGAGCTTGCCGCCGCGCGCCTGCACCATGGGGCGCAGGGCCTCCAGTGCATGGTCCAGTGCATCGGGCGTGTGGGCATAGTCCACCGCCACCAGCGGCTGGTCCACACCGCCCAGACATTCCATGCGTCCGGGTACAGCGTGCAATTGGCTGCAGGCTTGCACCGCGTCCGCCAGCGCAATACCCAGCGCACGCATGGCCGCCAGCACGCCCAGCAGATTGGACACGTTGTAGCTGCCGATCAGATGGGTGCGGACGGCAAGGGATTCATTTCCCTCCACCACGTCAAAGCAGATGCCACTGGCCTGGTAGGCGATGTTGCGGGCTTGCAGGCGGGCGCTACGCACGGTGGAAACCGTCCATACATCCAGCGCACTGCCCTTCAATGACGCAGCCAGCTCGGCACCGCGCACATCATCGACATTGAGGACCACGGCTTGCAGGCCCGGCCAGGCAAACAGGCGGCGCTTGGCCTGCCAGTACGCGTCCATGCTGCCGTGGTAGTCCAGATGGTCCTGCGTGAAGTTGGTGAACAGCGCCACGCGGATCTGGGTGCCATCCATGCGGCCTTCTTCGATGCCAATGCTCGAAGCCTCCATGGCGCAGGCCTTCAGCCCATCGTCGACAAAACGGCGCAGTGCGTTTTGCAGTTGCACCGGGTCGGGCGTGGTCAGGCCGGTGGACACCACCGCGTCATGCGCATGTCCGGTTGCGGAACCAGCCGCAGGCGGACGTCCGACGCCCAGGGTGCCGACCATGCCGCAGGGCATGGCCTTGTCGCCCTCCACTGCAGACAGGGCTTGGGCCAGCCACCATGCGGAGGAGGTCTTGCCGTTAGTGCCCGTGACGGCCAATACGGCCAGCTCCTGTGACGGATGGCCAAAATATTCAGCGGCGATGGGGCCGGTGGCGGCCTTCAGGCCCTGGAAGCTTTCCACACCCTCCTTGGGCAGGGCAAACTGCTCGACGCCTTGCGCCTCCACCAGGCAGGCAGTTGCACCCGCCTGCAGGGCGGACGCCACAAAGGAGCGACCATCCACGGCTGCGCCCGGCCAGGCAATGAAACCGTCGCCCGGTTGCACCTTGCGGCTGTCCGTGCGCAGCGCGCCGGAGACATGCTGGCGCAGCCAACGTACGGCCTGGGTAGAAGTCGTCAGCATCAGAAGCTCTCCTCCACCGCACTGGCCACGATGTTGGGGCGCACCGCCATATCAGGCTGCACATTGAGCAGACGCAAGGTCTGCTGCACCGTCTCGCTGAATACGGGGGCTGCCACATCGCCGCCGAAATACTTGCCCGCACTGGGCTCATCCAGCATCACGCCGACGATGATGCGCGGCTTGTCGATGGGCGCCATGCCCACGAACCAGCCACGGTATTTGCGGTTGCCGTCACTGCCGTAGCCCTTGCCCTGCTGCTTGTAGGCCGTGCCGGACTTGCCGCCCACGGAATAGCCCTGTGTCTGGGCTTTGGGGCCGGTGCCGCCAGGCCCTGCGGCCATTTGCAGCATCTTGCGGATTTCGGCAGCGGTTTCCGGCTTGAACACACTGACACCCACCGCCGGCTCGGAGTTCTTCAGCAAGGTGGCCGGAATGATCTGGCCGTCATGCGAAAACACGGTGTAGGAACGCACCATCTGGAACAACGAGGCAGACAGGCCGTAGCCATAGGACTGCGTGGCCTGTTCGATGGGACGCCATTTGGAATAGGGACGCAGGCGGCCCGATACCACTCCGGGGAATTCGATCTGCGGCTTCTGGCCGAAACCAGCCTGCGAGAAGGTTTCCCACATCTCGCTGGCAGGCATCTGCATGGCGATCTTGGCAGTGCCCACGTTGCTGGACACCTGAATCACCTGCTGCACCGTCAACGCGCCATGGGGGTGGGCATCGTGGATGGTGACTCCGGTGATGCTCCAGCTACCCGGCGAAGTGTCAATCACCGTAGAGGGTTTGACGCGACCGGTGTTCAGCGCCAGTCCCACGGTAAAGGGCTTCATGACCGAGCCTGGCTCGAAAGTGTCGGTCAGGGCGCGGTTGCGCAGCTGCGCACCGGTAAGGTTCTGGCGCTTGTCAGGCACGTAGCTGGGGTAGTTGGCCAACGCCAGCACTTCGCCGGTGATGGCGTCCAGCACCACCACGCTGCCAGCCTGGGCGCGGTTGGTCAGCACCGCATCCTTGAGCTTTTCATAGGCAAAGAACTGCACCTTGCTGTCGATGCTGAGCTGGATGTCCTGGCCGTCCACCGGCGGCACGATTTCACCCACGTCTTCCACGGCGCGACCCAGGCGGTCTTTGATCACGCGGCGCATGCCGGGCTTGCCCAGCAAGCGCTTGTTGTAGAGCAGCTCCACACCTTCCTGGCCGTTGTCTTCCACATTGGTAAAGCCCACGACGTGGGCTGCGGCTTCACCTTCGGGGTACTGGCGCTTGTATTCCTTGCGCTGGTAGATGCCCTTGATGTTGAGCGCGGCGATTTCCTTGGCGATGTCGGCATCCACCTGGCGCTTGATCCAGACAAAGGACTTGTCTTCATCCAGCTTCTTGGCCAGATCGGCATAAGGCATGTCCAGCAGCTTGGCCAGGGCCTGCAACTTGGACTTTTCGCCGTCGGTGTCCACATCGTCAGGGATGGCCCAGATGCTGGGCGCCGGGACGCTGGAAGCCAGAATCAGGCCGTTGCGGTCCAGAATACGTCCGCGATAGGCCGGTAGCTCCAGCGTGCGCGCAAAGCGCACCTCGCCCTGGCGCTGGAAGAAGTCATTGGCATACACCTGGATGTAGGCGGCACGTGCCACCAGACCGCAAAACGCCAGCGCAATGGCCGCCACCACAAACTTGCTGCGCCATACCGGCGTGCGGCTAGCCAGCAAAGGGCTGGAGGTGTAACGCACGCTGCGGCTCATTGCCTGGCTCCTGCAGAGGCCGTTGCCAGCGGAGCAGAGGTGACGGCGCCTTGGGCCGTGTTCTTGGGTGCTGACGCAGCGTCACCGTAGCTCACGTACGTGGTGATGGCCGGTTGCACCAGGCGCATCTGCAATTTTTCGCGCGCCAGCTTCTCCACCCGTGCCGAGGTGGCTTCCGCGCGCTTCTCGACCTTGAGCTGCTCCAGTTCGCTGGACAGGCGGCGTTCTTCGTTCTGCGCCTTGTCCAGCTCGGTGAACAGGCGACGCGACTCGTACTGGACGTTGACCAGATAGATGGCGCTGGCCACTACGGCCAGCAGCAGCATCAAGTTGATCCTTGTCATGACAGCGCTCCCACCCTCTGCGCCACGCGCATGATGGCGCTGCGGGAGCGCGGATTGCCTTTGACTTCTTCATCGCCGGGTTTGATGCGGCCCAGCGATTTGAGTTGCATGACCTTGGGTGCAGCAAAAGGCGCGCGCCGGTCGTACTCCTCGCGTGAGTGTTTGGCGATGAATTGTTTGACGATGCGGTCTTCCAGCGAATGGAAGCTGATCACTGCCAAACGTCCTCCGGGCTGCAACACGTTCAGACTGGCCTCTAGCGCTTGTTGCAGCTCTTCAAGCTCGGCGTTGATGAAAATCCGAAAAGCCTGAAATGTGCGCGTTGCAGGGTCCTTGCCCGGCTCGCGGGTTTTGACCGTGTCAGCCACGAGTTGGGCCAGTTCGGTGGTGGTTGAAAAAGGCCCCCGTTCCTGTCGGCGAGCAACAATCGCCTTTGCAATTGCCCCAGCAAACCGTTCTTCACCATATTCACGTATCACCTCCGTGATTTGATTGACTTCTGCTGTTGCCAGCCACTGCGCCACACTCTCGCCACGCGTGGTATCCATACGCATGTCCAGCGGCCCTTCAAAACGAAAACTGAACCCCCGCTCGGGGTTGTCGATCTGCGGCGAACTCACACCCAGGTCCATCAACAGGCCACTGACGCTGCCCGCGGGCAACTCGCCCAGATTCGCAAAACCCTGATGCCGAATGGAAAAACGTGGGTCCACGATGGAGGCGGCCTCGGCCACCGCCTGCGGGTCCTTGTCGAAGGCGATCAGACGCCCCGCTGGTGACAGGCGCGAAAGAATCAGGCGCGAATGGCCGCCGCGCCCGAAGGTGGCGTCCACGTAGGTGCCATCTGCTGCGTCCGGGTAAGGTTGACCACCGTCGTTGAACAATGCATCTACCGCCTCGTTCAACAATACGGTGGCATGGTTCCATGTTGTTTCCACCGTGGGCCTTAAAACGAAAAGTCCTTGAAGACATCGGGCATATCGCCCTGCATGGCCTTGGCTTCCTCGGCGTCGTACAGGGCCTTGTCCCACAGCTCGAAGTGGTTGCCCATACCCAGCAGCATGGTGTCGCGGGTGATGCCGGCCGCTTCGCGCAGTTCGGGCGACACCAGCACCCGACCGGTGCCGTCCATCTCCACATCCATCGCGTTACCCAGAAAGATGCGTTTCCACCATTGTGCAGACATGGGCAGTGCGGCGATGCGCTCACGGAATTTCTCCCACTCCGGGCGGGGGAACACCATGAGACACCCGTGCGGGTGCTTGGTAATGGTCAGCTGGCCGTTGGCGGTCGCACTCAGAACGTCACGATGCCGGGTCGGCACGGAGAGCCTACCTTTTGCATCCAGACTGAGAGACGAAGCCCCTTGAAACACGACAGCACACCCTTTTTTGAAAACCTGCGGGGAAGTGGCTGTTTAAGGGCATTTATTACCACTTAATTCCACTTTTTTGCACTGTACCAGCAAACAGCCATCTTGCAACCTGGCGATTGCGAAAAATTTCCAATGAAATCAAGGACTTAGCGCCGGTTTTGCAGGCTGATGCAAGCAAAAATCCGTTCTAAATGAAGCACTTAGCAGAGGTACTGAAAGTGAAGCTTGAAGCCGACTACCTATTTGTAATTTACAAAATATAGCGCGACAGGTCTTCGTTCTGGCTCAGCTCGGCCAAACGGGCATCCACATAGGCAGCATCGATGGTCACGGTTTGGCCCGCCATGGAGGCCGCGTCAAAGCTGACGTCATCCAGCAGCCGCTCCATCACCGTGGACAGCCGACGTGCGCCAATGTTCTCGGTACGCTCATTGACCTCGAAGGCAATCTTGGCCAGCCGCGTGATCCCTTCGGGCGTGAAATCGAGCTTCACATCCTCAGTGGCCAGCAAGGCTTGGTATTGGCGCGTGAGCGAGGCATGGGTCTGGGTGAGGATGGCTTCAAAGTCTTCCACCGAGAGCGACTGCAATTCCACGCGGATGGGGAAGCGCCCCTGCAGCTCCGGAATCAGGTCGCTGGGTTTGCTCAGGTGGAAAGCACCCGATGCCACGAACAGGATGTGATCAGTCTTGACCACACCGTACTTGGTGGTCACGCTGGTGCCCTCCACCAGCGGCAGCAGATCACGCTGAACGCCCTGGCGGGAGACTTCTGCACCACTGCCTTCGCTGCGGGAGGTGACCTTGTCGATTTCGTCGATGAAGACGATGCCGTTCTGCTCCATCATGTGGATGGCTTGGCTCTTGATGTCGTCTTCATTGACCAGCTTGGCGGCCTCTTCGTCCACCAGCAGCTTCTGCGCCTCGGCAATCTTGAGCTTGCGCGTCTGGCGCTTGGTCTGGCCCATCTGGCCGAACATGCCACGCAACTGCTCGGTCACCTCTTCCATGCCGGGTGGCCCCATCACCTCCAACTGGGGGGAGGCCACCGGCAGATCGATTTCAATTTCACGGTCCGCCAGTTGGCCTTCACGCAGCTTCTTGCGAAAGGTCTGGCGTGCGGTGCTTTCGGGGGTGGGTTCGCCGGACGCAAAGCCGAACTCGTTGCGCGGCATGGGAATCAGGATGTCCAGGATGCGCTCTTCGGCCGCATCTTCTGCACGGGCACGCACTTTGATCTTCTCGGCCTCACGGGTCTGCTTGACCGCGATTTCCGCCAGGTCACGGATGATGGAGTCCACATCCTTGCCGACGTAACCGACCTCGGTGAACTTGGTGGCTTCCACCTTGATGAAGGGCGCATCGGCCAGACGTGCCAGGCGCCGCGCAATCTCAGTCTTGCCCACGCCAGTCGGGCCAATCATCAGGATGTTCTTGGGGGTGATTTCGGCACGCAGCTTGGCTTCCACCTGCTGGCGGCGCCACCGGTTGCGCAAGGCAATGGCAACGGCACGCTTGGCCTTGCCCTGCCCTACGATGTGTTTGTCGAGTTCGGCAACGATTTCCTGAGGAGTCATATGTGCTTTGGAGGCCCCGGGGCCTTCAGTCCAGTGTTTCGATGGTGTGCTGCATGTTGGTGTAGATGCAGAGCTCGCCGGCGATTTCGAGGGAGCGCTTGACGATGGTCGCCGCGTCCAGCTCGGTGTTGTTCAACAGGGCCACCGCGGCCGCCTGCGCATAGGCTCCGCCGGAGCCGATGGTGACGATGCCGTTTTCC
Source organism: Rhodoferax sp. GW822-FHT04A08 (assembly GCF_058801025.1). Lineage (NCBI taxonomy): Bacteria > Pseudomonadati > Pseudomonadota > Betaproteobacteria > Burkholderiales > Comamonadaceae > Rhodoferax > Rhodoferax sp. GW822-FHT04A08. The sequence continues at coordinate 217,044 of NZ_JBXAMW010000005.1, read as the reverse complement.
GGCTCCAGTACGTCGCCATTGCCAGTGATGATGAGGGAGGCGTCCTTGTCTGCCACGGCCAGCATGGCTTCGAGCCTGCGCAGCACGCGGTCGGTGCGCCAGTCCTTGGTCAATTCGATGGCGGCACGCACCAGATGGCCCTGGTGCTTTTCCAGCTTGGCTTCAAAGCGCTCGAACAGGGTGAATGCGTCTGCAGTAGCACCGGCAAAACCTGCTAGCACTTTGCCGTGGTAGAGCTTGCGCACCTTGCGTGCCGTGCCTTTGACCACGATGTTGCCCAGGGTGACCTGTCCGTCACCACCGATGGCAACTTGGTAACCGCTTGGCGTCTTGCGCCGCACGCTGATGATGGTGGTTCCGTGAAATTGTTCCATGTGGATGCGTAGGTTGGTCCGGATCAACGATTTGCAAGGCGGCAATGGTGGTCGGTTGCCCGCACCGCTTTCAAAGTGCGCGCGGGATGACCTTGGCGTATTCGTTGATGCCGATGACGTTGAAGAATGCCGCGACGAGCCGGTGCACGTTCAGGAATTGAATCTGCTTGCCTTCGGCCTGACGCGCGGTCACCCAGTTGAGAATGCTGCCCGCAGCAGCAAAGTCCACCCGAACCAGTGGACCACAATCAATCGCAATGTGCTTGGTACTGGCGGGAGCGGAATCCAGAGTCGCCAGTGCCTGCGTTGCGTCACCCAGGATTTCACCCGAAAGTTCCAGGGATGCGCTTGCCGCGACTTCCGCGGTCTCCAATACCTTCCGGGTGGGGCCGGCGGCTGCCGCCAGGGATGAGGCCTCGGCAGCCGTGAGCACCCTGCACTCAGCCTCATTCCACTCCGGGGGAGCGGCCTCAAAAGTGATGCAGTAGTCCAATGCTGCCAATTCGAAGTCGTCTTGCAAGCCCAGTGCACGCAAGGCATTGAGCCGAACTTGCCACCAGGCGGGATCGACCTTGCCTTCTCCCGAGGGCGTCAGTGCACGCAAGGTGCGCACCAATTGATCCTGACCGTCCAACCGCAGTGACACAGCTTCTGTGCACAGACTCTCGAACAGGGCCCCCAGCAGCGGCATGGCATCCGGCTCAATGGTTTGCAAATGGTTCCAGTTGAGGTGCCAGGGCATAGGGCTTCCCACCAGGGCCGCGCGCAGGCTCTCCATGCCGGCGCCGGTCAGCACGGCTGGACACTCCCAGATCGGCGTGGATTGCACCGCTTGCGCCTCGCCATCCCTGAGACTCTGCGTGTCCCCATCAGTCGACGCTTTCCAGACCGGCCACACGCCATCCAGTTGCAGTGCGAACTCGTTGGCGGCATTCTCAAAGGACTCGCGGTTTCCTGTGGCCCGATAGAGGTCAAGCAAAGCCGCAGTCCATGACTGCGCAGCATCGGGCTCTAGGTCATTGCCCCTCAGGGCGGACAACAATCCGTTTTCCGCCCCCACAATATCCCCGTTGGCAAAACGGATGGCCGCCTCTTCCAGCTCGGGGTCGGTCGCCATTTCGTTGGCATCGAAAAGCGTGGAGGGTGAAAAGCCGGTACCGCTGTCTGACTTGCCTTCGCGTCCCGAGTTCTGGCTTGCGTATGACAGGGACGCTTCATCCGTGGTCATCCGTGTGGGCGCAAATTCGTTGTCCTCTTCCTCGCCTTCCGGCACAGGCATAACCTCGGTGCTGGCAAACGCGACCGACATGTCGGAGGGTGCCAAAGAGGGCTTTGGATCGTTCCTTGAGTCGTCTGTCGCCGAGTCCCTCGCGGAAACAGGAGCTGCCGCTGGTGGCGACTGGCTGTCCTGGGCACGTGCCTTCCACCACTGGCGCGACATCTGCGCCTCGATTTCGTCAATCTTCTTGAGCGTCACGGCCCGTCCGTCAATGTCGGTAGACACGCTGGACTGAAAAAACGAGGGGCGTGCCATGCTGGCCAGGGTTGCCGGGTCCCGGTTGCGCAGTTTGCGCAGCTGGTCGAACTCGCGCTTGCGGACAAAGTCGTTTTGCCGCTTGCGCTCTATCATCGCCTTGAGCGCCTGCTTGTCGTAGGCGGTGGCTTCGTTATCCGCGGGCTGGTCCAGCTCCGACCAGTCTCTGGTCGGATTGCGGACAAACATGGCTACCTTGGACAGCAGACCAGGTTTCTCGTCTTTGGTTGCCATGGCTGCTGAATGAACGAATCAGAGAGATCGGCAAGAAAACATCCGGCTATCAATCACCGAACATCTTTTGCTTGAGTTCACGTCGTTGTTGGGCTTCAAGCGACAGGGTCGCCGTAGGCCGGGCCAACAAGCGGCCCACACCGATGGGTTCACCGGTTTCGTCGCAGTAACCGTAGTCACCAGCATCGATACGGGCAATGGACTGCTCGATCTTCTTGAGCAGTTTGCGCTCACGGTCACGCGTGCGCAATTCCAGCGCATGTTCTTCCTCGATGGTGGCGCGGTCTGCCGGATCGGGAACGACCGAGGTGTCCTCACGCAAATGCTCAGTGGTTTCACCGGCGCTGTTGAGAATGTCGCGCTTGAGTGTGGCGAGCTTCAGGCGAAATGCGGCCAACTGGACTTCATTCATGTACTCCGAATCGGGCATGGCCATCAGATCGGCGTCAGTCAGTTCAGCAACTGGCTTGGTTTTCCAGTTGTTGGCGAGTTTGGGGTCTTTTTTGATCGAAGAAGGCAAAACGGGCACGATGACAGGTGAGGGAATGGATTGGCTATAGCTGGCTTTGGCGGCCGTGGACGCAACGGATTGCGCCATGGAAGGAACAGTCAACTGGGCAAGACGGGACGAGGGTCGACCCGCCTTTTGAGCCACGACAGCAGGAGCGGCAGGCGCAGGTGCTTGCACGGGCTGGGATACAACAGGCTTCACAGGGGGAGATACCTTTTTGGGAGCCGCCGGTTTGGCAGCGGATTTAACTGTTTTGACGGGCGCCGGAGCAGCCGCCTTGGCGGCCTTTGCAGGAACTTTGGTCACGGGTTTGGGGGCAACTTTTTCAACCGCCTTGACCGGCGCCTTCGCCGGCTTGGCTACCACTTTGGCAGGTGCAACGGCCTTGGCGGTCGGCTTGGCCACTGTTTTGGTTGCCGCTTTGACAGGTTTGGCGGCAGGCTTGGCAACCGACTTCGGCTTTGCTGTCACGGCTTTGGATTTGCTATCTTTCCCGGATTTCGCATTCACTTTGTCTCTCCTGGCGGGACTCGCCTGCTTGTGTTCTATCGCGCCGTGGGTGGTATTGGAAGTCTTGGTGGGTTGGTCTGGCGGTGTTTCTCCGGCGCGCGAGTGTACAGGCTTCGCCATCGGAAAACCCATAAGTTGCAAAATCGAGACAATCATTCCACTCCCAGCCATCGTTCAAACTCTTTCAAAACCAGGCGCATCCGCTAGACGGCACATTGCAGTGCCATTAAACACCGTCTAGACCAGGGATTGCTCCAGTCCCTGCAACAAAATGTCCTTGGGCAGATCGATGCCGATGAAGACCATTTTGCTGCAACGCACCTCCTGATCTGTCCAGGCCGGTCCCAGATCGCTGCCCATGAGCTGGTGCACACCCTGGAAAATCACTTTGCGGTCCGTACCCTTCATGAACAGCACGCCTTTGTAGCGCAGCATCTTGGGGCCGTAGACATTGACGACCGCGCCCAGGAAGTCTTCCAGCTTGGCAGGATCAAAGGCCCGCTCTGACTTGAAGACAAAGCTCTTTACATCATCATGGTGATGGTGGTGACCATGCTCCCCATGATGGGACGGGTGATCGCAATGCTCGCCATGTTCATGGTCGTGGTGCGCATGGTCATGGTGATCATGATCGTGGTCATGTTCTTCCGCATTCAGGAAGTCCGGATCGATGTCCAGTTTGGCATTCAGATTGAAGCCGCGCAGGTCGAATACCTCACTCAGTGCCACATCGCCAAAATGCACCGCACGCTGCGGCGCGCGTGGATTCATATGTTTGAGGCGGTGCATCAGCGCATCCAGTTCGTCCTTGGACACCAGATCGGACTTGCTGATGAATATCTGGTCGGCAAACCCCACCTGGCGGCGCGCCTCCTGGCGATCATTGAGCTGCTGCTCGGCATGCTTGGCATCCACCAGGGTCAAGATGGAGTCCAGCAAATAGGACTCGGCCACTTCATCATCCATGAAAAAGGTCTGTGCCACCGGGCCCGGATCGGCCACGCCGGTGGTCTCTATCACCACACGCTCGAAATCCAGCTCGCCCTTGCGCTTCTTTTCGGCCAGATCGCGCAGCGTGGCGCGCAGGTCTTCGCGGATGGTGCAGCAGATGCAGCCGTTGCTCATCTGGATGATCTGCTCGTTGGTGTCGCTCACCAAGATGTCGCTATCGATGTTTTCCTCGCCGAATTCATTCTCAATGACAGCAATCTTTTGTCCATGGGCCTCGGCCAGTACGCGCTTGAGCAGGGTGGTTTTGCCGGAACCCAGGAAACCGGTCAGGATGGTGGCGGGGATAAGTGACATATTGGAGCCCAAAATCAGCAGATGGGGAGTGTATCGATCAATTCAAGTGCCTCGCTTACACCGTCCTAACGCCGCATGACCACCAGCCCCTTGAGGTATTCGCCTTCCGGAAAGGCTATGGTCATGGGGTGATCCGGTGCGCCACCCATGCGCTCGCTGATGAAGCCGTCCACCCCCGCATCCGACCCGGCACCCGCCACAATCTTGTGGAACAGGTCGGCACTGATGCCGCCGGAGCAGGAATAGGTAAATAACACGCCACCCGGCTCCAGCAGCTTGAAGGCCAGACGGTTGATGTCTTTGTAGGCACGCGCGGCCCGCTCCGCATGGGCCACGGTGGGCGCAAACTTGGGCGGGTCCAGGATGATGGCGTCAAAGGTGCGGCCTTCCTGTGCGAACTGGCGCAGCGACGCATTCACATCCGCGTCCATCCAGGTGGCGCGGCCGGCATCAAACCCATTGAGCGCCACATTGGCCGCAGCCACTTCCAGCGCCGGACCGCTGGAATCGATGGACGTCACGTGACCCGCCCCGCCGCTGAGCGCTGCCACGCTGAAGCCCCCGGTGTAGCAAAAGCAGTTGAGGACGCGCTGGAACTGCAGGCGGCGTGTATAGGACGCAAATTTGTGTCGGCTGTCGCGCTGGTCCAGGTAAAAGCCCGTCTTGTGGCCGTTGGCGATGCTCAGGTGCAGTTTCCAGTCGTGCTCCTGCAGAACCAAGTCGGTAGGCCCCTCACCACGCAGCCAGCCGGTGCGCTCCGTCAATCCCTCCAGGGTGCGGCTGCTGGCGTCGGAACGCTCGTACAGCCGGGACAACCCGGTTGCCTGCAACAGCGCATCGGCAATCACATCGCGCCAGCGCTCCACACCTGCGGAAGTGAATTGCGCCACCAGCGTGTCGCCATACCGGTCCACGATCAGCCCGGGCAAACCGTCCGACTCGCCATGGATCAGGCGCACACCGTCGCTGCGGATATCGAAGCGACTGCGTGCCTGGATGGCGTGTGCAATGGTGGAGCGAAAGAACCCTTCGTCAATGCGCTGCTTCTCGTCAAAGCTCCACATACGTGCCCGGATCTTCGATTGCGGACTGAAAGCGGCCCACCCCAGAAACTGCCCCTCCGCCGAGTCCACCCGCACGGTCTCCCCGGAGTCGCCGCCGCCTTTGGCGATGGCCGATTCAAAAATCCAGGGGTGGTGACGTAACAGGGAGCGCTCTTTGCCGGCGCGCAGGCGAATCGATTTCATGGGGGTATTGTCGCTGGTGTGCCCATACAGCCGGTATTTGACCGCTAGAACGCACGAACGCCTCCGCTGAGTTTGGGGTATGGGCCCCGGCCAACTTGTGCGTACCCGCAGTAGGCGGCCGGGGCCCATACCCCAAACGCAGCCCGCCAACAAAGTCGGCAAATGGGAAACTCAGGACTTAGAAGAAGAGCCCTTGACCCGAGCCCGCGGATGCGCCAAGTCATACGCCTTGGCCAAATGCTGGAAGTCCAGCCGCGTGTAGACCTGCGTCGTCGTGATGTTGGCATGCCCCAGCAACTCCTGCACCGCCCGCAAATCCCCACTGCTTTGCAACACATGACTGGCAAACGAATGCCGCAGCATGTGCGGATGCACCGGTGTGCTGATGCCCGACTGCAAACTGCGCCGCTTCAGACGCTGCCAGACCGATTGCGCCGTGAGCCGTGTGCCGTTGCGTCCAGTGAACAGCGCCCGCGCCGCGTTTTCCTGGGTCGCGTGCACCGGCCCGCCCGCCGCCGTTCCCATAGGTCCGCGCAATGCCAGCCACCGCTCCAGCGCTTGCATGGCCGTCTTGCCCACCGGCACGCTGCGACGCTTGGAACCTTTGCCCAGCACATGGGCTTCTGCGGCCTGCATGTCGACCCAACCACGCGCCGTGCCGCTGGCTTCCACATCCAGGCCCGTGAGCTCACTCACACGCAAGCCACTGCCATAGAGCAACTCCACCATGGCCGCATCACGCGCTTCCAACCACGGGTCGTCGTCACTCTGAAAATCGGCAAACTGCACCGCATCGTCGACCCCGAGCGCCTTGGGCAAGGGTTTCGGGGCTTTGGGCGAACGCACATCCTGCACCGGGTTGCTGGCAACCAGACCCTGACGCCCCAGCCATGTGTAAAAGCCGCGCCAACCCGAGAGGATGAGCGCAATGCCACGGCCGCTGCGTCCGCCGCTGTGCATTTGCGCCACCCAGCGCCGCACATGCGGATTGCGCACCGCCAGCAGCTCCACTTGCGCCTGCGTGGCAAAGCCCCGCAGCTTCTGCAAGTCCAGCGCGTACAGCTCTACCGTGCGTGCGGCAAGACGCTTTTCGACGCGAACGTACTCCAGGTATTTGTCGACCAGAGCAGCCGCGTCGGCCATAAGCGTTAACGCAATTGTGAGAGAGCGGCGCTGGCGAGCTCGCCAATACGGGCGAGGAAGTCGGTGCCCATGCCGCTGGTGAAGCGCTGTGCATCGCCGGACGCCAGCACGAGCAGGCCGAAGGCTGGGGTAGTGGAGCCACTGGGCCCTTCACGCAAGGGGATGAGCGCCAGCGAAGCGATGCCGGAGGGTGCACTCAACCAGCTCACCGACTCAAATCCGGTGTTCAGGCCACAGAAGGGTTCTGTCAGCGAGGACGCGAACAGCTTGACGTCCTCGCTCACACCTTCGGCGTAGGGCTCGATGGCATAGTCGGCGGCCACATCCCACAAACGCAACCCCACTTGGGGCACGGCAAACTGCAGTTCAATTCCCGCTGCGATCTGCAGCGGGAATTGACGCGGGTCTCCACCTTGCAGCAGGCTGGCGGCCCAGCGCAGGATTTTGTTGGAGAGGATGACGTTGTCATTGCCGTTGCGCAACATTTCCATGATGCGCTGCTCCAGCAGCTTGATCTTTTCGCGCAGCATCTCGGCCTGGCGCTCCTGCAGGCTCACGGCACGGTTGCCGTGCGGGCTGGTCAGTTGCACCGTCGCCAGCAGCTCAGCGTGGCGCAGGAAGAAGTCCGGCGTATTGGCCAGGTAATTGGCAATGTCGTCTTCGGTGATCGGGTTGGCCAGCGCTTGGTTCAATGGGTTGCTCATGGAGGCTCAGTGTAGGTAAAAAGTTCGGCTTATTGGCTCAAGTATCTGGCATCAGGCAGGCAAATCGTCCGGCACGTCAATCTCGCCACGAAATACCGTGGTCGCCGGCCCGGTCATCATCACGGGTGCATCGCCGCCAGCCCACGCAATGGTCAGTACTCCGCCACGGGTGTGCACATCCACGCGCTCGCCCAACAGCCCCAGGCGGATACCGGCCACCACCGCGGCGCAGGCCCCGGTGCCACAGGCCAGAGTTTCGCCCACACCGCGCTCATACACGCGCAAGCGAATGCTGCTGCGACTTTGCACCTGCATGAAGCCCACGTTCACGCCCTGGGTGAAGCGGTGGTTCTGCTGCACCTGCGGGCCCAGCACCGCCACCGGCGCTGTGTCCACGTCGGCAACCTGGATGACCGCATGCGGGTTGCCCATGGAAACAGTGGCCAGCAACACCTCAGCGGTGCTGCCTGCGGGCACCACCGGCCAGTTGCCCCAGTCGCCCTGGTGTTTGAGTGTCAAACCGTCTGCATCGAAAGGAATGTCCTGCGGATCAAAGCGCGGCGCACCCATGTCCACCGTGATGCGGCCATCGGGTGTGAGCTGCGGCGCGATCACACCTTTCATGGTTTTCACCCGGATGGTGTCCTTGTCGGTCAGACCGCTGTCATGCACGAAGCGGGCGAAGCAGCGCGCGCCGTTGCCGCATTGCTCCACCTCGTTGCCATCGGCGTTGTGGATGATGTATTCAAAGTCAATGCCAGCTGCGGGAGAGGGCCGCACGGTCAGGATCTGGTCGGCGCCCACGCCGAAGTGGCGGTCACCCAGAAAGCGGTATTGGGCTGGGCTCAGGCCCAGCTGACCGCGGGTTTCGTCGAGCACGACAAAGTCGTTGCCAGCACCCTGCATTTTGGTAAACGGAATTCGCATGGGTGCAATTATCCGCGCTTGCTGCAAAATGGCCCGCATGCCAAGACCATCGCAAATCCTTCACCCCGCAACCGGCGCCATTCCGGCCCCCACTGACTGGCAGTCCGACAAGCCCGTTGCCATTCTGAAAAACGTGTGGCGGCTGACAGCCCCAAATCCGGGTGTCATGACCGGCCCCGGCACCAACAGCTACCTGGTAGGAGATGCGCATGCGGGATTTCTGGTCATAGATCCGGGCCCTGCCGATGCGGACCATGTCCAACGCCTGTGGCAAGCAGCACCCCATGCGGATGGCCTTGGCGGCAATATCCGCATGATTGTGTGTACCCATTCGCACCCTGACCACTCCCCTGGCGCCAAACCGTTGCAGGCACTGTGCGCCGCCAACGGCGTCATTGCGCCCATTCTTGGCCTGCCCTCTGCACCCACGGCACGCGCGGCCAGTGCATTCACGCCGGACAGGGCGCTGGAGGACGGCGAGGTCTTGCGCCTGACCGTGACGGGCCAAGGCGACGATGCCCAGGTGGCCACCCACAGTCTGCGCGTCATCCATACCCCTGGCCATGCTGCCAACCACGTGTGCCTGCTGCTCGAAGAGGATGGTTTGCTGTTCTCCGGCGACCACATCCTCAACGGCAGCACCACGGTAATCGATCCACCGGACGGCCACATGGGCCACTACCTGCACTCGCTGGATGTGTTGCATGCCCAATGCAGCCAGATGCAGGTGGAGTTCATTCTGCCGTCCCATGGCCACGTCATTACCCATGCTCTGACGGCGATTGCCCACCTCAAGGCGCATCGCCTGCAGCGCGAAGCCAAGATTGCCACGGTGATGCAGTCCAACCCGCAGGGCAATCTGGACCAGTGGCTGCCATTGGCCTATGACGATGTGGACCCGCGCATCTGGCCGGTAGCCAGACGCTCCTTGCTAGCGCATGTGGAGCACATCCAGCAGCTGCAACAGATGCCCCCCGACGATCGGGGTGGGCTATGAGTACGTTTCGCAGAGCCGCACCTCCGCAAGGGCAAACAGCAGCACAGCCCGCAGTGCCGCGAACCGGTGGCCCCAAACCCAGAAACCGCCCACGCACGGTGGACCGGACCAAGCCAGTGGTGGATGAGGGCGAACGGCTTTCCAAGAAGGTCATGCAACTCAAGGGCTGTTCCCGCAGCGAAGCCGAGCGCTACATAGAGGGCGGATGGGTCATGGTCAATGGCGTGGTGGTGGAAGATCCGCCGTTTCGCGTGCAGCAGCAGACCGTGACCCTCTCACCCGACGCCACTTTGCTCAACCTGGGTGATGTGACTTTGATCCTGAACAAGCCTCCCGGCTGGCTGGACGGAGTGGACACGGAAGACGACGATGAGGACGATGTGCCCCGCGCGGCTCCCGCCAAGAGTCGGGGCGGCAAGCCGCCGGTCAAGAATGCCCGCACACTGCTTACCGCGCAAAACCACTACGCCGACGATCCGTCCGGCATTCGCCAGCTCAAACGCCATTTGTTGCATCTGGAAGCCGAAGTCCCGCTGGAGACGGGCGCCAGCGGGCTGGTGGTATTCACCCAGGACTGGCGCGTCACGCGCAAGCTCAGTGAGGACTTGGGTGCGATGGAGCACGAACTCATCGTCGACGTCCGGGGCGAAGTGCAGCCGGAGCATCTGCAGAAAATGAACCGTGCACTCAACGATGAACGCAACCCGTTGCCGCATACCAAGTTCAGTATCAACAGCTCCACACCGCAGTCCAGCAAACTGCGCTTTGCTATCAAGGGCGCACACCCGGGGCTTGTGGCCTACCTTTGCGAGAAGGCGGGCTTGGAAATCACCGCCATGCGCCGCATCCGCCTGGGCCGCGTCACGGTGAGTGACCTGCCGGTAGGCCAATGGCGCTACCTGGCGGCGCACGAGAAGTTCTAGCTGGCGATGTAGGTCTGTAGCTGGTTGATGGTGGACTCCTGGTCCTTGATGATTTCATCCAGCAAGTCGCGGATGGAGATCAGGCCCAGCACCTTGTCGCCATCCACCACCGGCAAGTGGCGGATCTTCTTCTGGCTCATCAGGCTCATGCAGTCCTCGGTACGAGCGCTGGCATCCACCGTGAGCACCTTGGACGTCATGATGTCCTTTACCAACGTGTCCTTGGACGCCTTACCTGCCAGCGCGATCTTGCGGGTGTAATCGCGCTCGGAAAGGATTCCCACCAGCTTGCCCTGGTCCATCACCATCAGTGCACCTACATCGTGATCGGCCAGGATTTTCAGGGCGTCAAACACGCTGTCTTGCGGCTTGAGGCTCCAGGGTGCATCTTGATTCTTCAACAACTCGCGTACTGGTCGCATAGTGCCTCCGATGAATGGTGAGCGATAAGTAACCATACCGCAAAAATGGGGGCAAAAGTGTGAAGCCCACCGGTAAGCCGGATTCTGTGCGTGAGGGTTTCCCCTCACGTGACCACCATTACTCTGGGCCGTCGGTCACCCGAGCGGCTCAATGCTACCTACCCGCACACTCCGGGGGCCCCGTCAACGTGTGCCTACTTGGTATTGCTGCGCGTAGAGATTGCCCGTTTCACCTTTGGGCTCGTGCCGCAACTTGCGTTGCGTCCGAGTCCAAAACTCGTCTCTGTTGCTCTGATCCTCACCTTAGGGTCTTACGACTTGTCGGTGGACAGCCGTTAGCTGCTACGCTGCCCTATGCAGTCCGGACGTTCCTCCAGTGCTCTGTTTCCAGAATTGCACCAGCGGTGGTCTGGTGGGCTTCACTCCCCGATTATCAGGCTTGCGCAGGGGTTGCATATGCATATACAGAAATCTGTTGAAAAACTAGCCCACAATGTCGCAACCTAATCCCACCTTTTGGAGGCCCCATGAGCTTTGACAACGTACTGCAAACCATTGGCAACACACCCCATATCCGCATCAACCGTCTTTTCGGGACCACGCACAACGTGTTTGTGAAATCCGAGCGAAGCAATCCCGGGGGCTCCATCAAGGACCGTATTGCCTTATCCATGGTCGAAGCGGCCGAAAAGAGTGGCGAACTCAAGCCCGGCGCCACCATCATCGAGCCCACCTCAGGCAATACCGGCGTGGGTCTGGCGCTGGTGGCTGCGGTCAAGGGTTACAAATTGATACTGGTGATGCCCGACAGCATGTCCATCGAACGTCGCCGCCTGATGCTGGCCTACGGCGCCAGCTTTGATCTCACGCCGCGCGAAAAAGGCATGAAGGGTGCCATCGCCCGCGCGCAGGAACTGGCCGCACAAACGCCCGGCGCCTGGATTCCGCAGCAGTTCGAGAACCCCGCCAACATCGACGTGCATGTGCGCACCACGGCGCAGGAAATCCTCAACGACTTCCCCAATGGCGTGGACTACATCATCACCGGCGTTGGCACCGGCGGACACCTTAGCGGCGTGGCACAGGTGCTCAAGGCCAAGTGGCCCAAGCTCAAGGTGTTTGCAGTGGAGCCAACAGCCTCTCCCGTGATCTCTGGCGGAACGCCTTCGCCCCACCCGATCCAGGGCATTGGTGCAGGCTTCATCCCTAAGAACCTCAAGACCGAGCTGCTGGACGGCGTGATCCAGGTCGATGCCGAGCCGGCCCGCGAATATGCGCGCCGCAGTGCCCGTGAAGAAGGTTTGCTGGTGGGTATTTCCAGTGGCGCCACACTGGCTGCGATTGCACAAAAGCTGCCGGAGATTCCGGCAGGTGCCACTGTGCTGGGCTTCAACTACGACACGGGGGAACGCTACCTCTCGGTTGAGGGCTTCCTGCCGGCTTGAGGAAGACTTTCTTGAAGCCAAAAAAGGGGGCTCAGGCCCCCTTTTGCGTTCAGGACATGGAGTGCAGCCCCAGCATATTGCCCTCGGTATCCACCACCAGCGAAATGAAGCCGTACTGTCCGATGGACATCTTGGGCTTCTGGATCTTGCCGCCCGCAGCAACCACCCGAGATTCCTCCACCGCACAGTCATCGCAGGAGAAATACACCAAGGTGCTGTTGCCGCCCGCGGGAAAGCCGGGCATATGTACCAGTGTGCCTCCGGCCCCATAGTCTTCCATGGACGAAGGAAATGCCAGCATGCTGGGCCCGCCACCTTCCAGCGGCTGCAGGGCTATCTGAAACACCGACTCGTAGAACTTGCGCGCTCGCGCCATGTCGTCCACGTAAATTTCAAACCATCCGATAGGGTTGCGCATGGAGTTCTCCTGTTGTCATGCGGTTGAAGGGGCCTCCCCGAGGTTGATTGTTGCGGCAATATAGGTCCGCCCGGGCCCGCTGTCCAGCCCGCAGCGCTGCCCGTATCATTGGCACCCTGCTTGATCACCACGAGCCCGCCATGATTCGACTCACAGAACTCAAACTCCCGCTTTCCGCCATTCCGGTGGAGGTACGCCGCGCTGCCGATGCACCCGCTGAAACCGAGGCCGATCGTGCCCCGGTTGCCCACCCCATCGAGGCGCTCAAGCGGCTTGCCGCCCAGGCACTGAACATCCAACCCGAAGACATCGAGCACCTGAATGTATTCAAGCGCAGCTTCGATGCCCGCAAGGCGGATCTGGTGGTGGTGTACATCGTGGACATCACCGTGTCTGCGCCGCTGGAAGAGAAGCTGCTGACCCAGTTTGCCGGTCACGCCCACATAGGCGCCACGCCGGACATGCAATACCGCCTGGCAGTACATGCCCCCGCAGACCTGTCCGAGCGCCCCGTGGTGGTGGGCTTTGGCCCCTGCGGCATGTTTGCAGCGCTGGTATTGGCCCAAATGGGGTTCAAGCCGCTGGTGCTGGAGCGCGGCAAGACGGTGCGTGAACGCACCAAGGACACCTGGGGCCTGTGGCGCAAACGCAATCTCAACCCGGAAAGCAATGTGCAGTTTGGAGAAGGCGGCGCTGGCACGTTTTCCGACGGCAAGCTCTGGAGCCAGATCAAGGACCCACGCTTTCTGGGCCGCAAGGTGATGGACGAATTTGTGAAGGCCGGCGCGCCGCCCGAAATCCTGTACGAAGCACACCCCCATATCGGCACCTTCAAACTGGTGAAGGTGGTGGAAAACCTGCGTGCGCAAATCGTGGCACTGGGTGGTGAGGTGCGCTTTGAACAGCGTGTGGTGGATGTGTTGCTGGACAGCCATGGCGACGTGCACCAACTCACCGGACTGCAGGTGCTGGACGTGCCCAGCAACACCACCTACACCTTGCCAGCCAGGCACGTGGTCATGGCCCTGGGCCACAGTGCGCGCGACACATTCGCCATGCTCTACGAGCGCGGCGTGGCCATGCAGGCCAAACCGTTCTCGGTAGGCTTTCGCATCGAGCACCCGCAGGGCGTGATCGACAAGGCGCGTTGGGGCCGTCACGCTGGACACCCCATGCTGGGTGCGGCCGATTACAAACTGGTCCACCACGCCGCCAATGGGCGCGCGGTCTATAGCTTTTGCATGTGCCCTGGCGGCACCGTGGTAGCCGCCACCAGCGAACCCGGCCGGGTGGTCACCAATGGCATGAGCCAGTACTCACGTAACGAACGCAACGCCAATGCCGGCATGGTGGTCGGCATAGACCCTGCCGACTACCCGCAGGACGAAGCCACGTTTGTGCAGGCCTTTGGCGCAGACAAGGGGACGCGCTACGCCAGGGAAGCCGCGGCACTTCGCGCCCAGAACCCCAAGGCCGCGCACCCGCTGTCGGGCATTGCCTTCCAGCGCCAGCTTGAAGCCGGCGCCTATGCACTGGGTGGCAGCAGCTACGAAGCACCCGGACAGCTGGTGGGCGACTTTCTGGCGGCGCGCGCCTCAACCCAGTTCGGCAGCGTCCTGCCTTCCTACAAACCCGGCGTCAAGCTCGGCGACCTGGCTCCCAGCCTGCCCGCCTACGCCATCGAGGCACTGCGCGAAGCACTGCCTGTGTTTGGCAAGAAAATACGTGGCTTTGACATGGCCGATGCGGTGCTCACCGGTGTGGAGACACGCACATCTTCACCCCTGAAGATGCCGCGCGGCGAAGACCTGCAAAGCAGCAATGTGCGCGGCCTCTACCCTGCGGGTGAAGGTGCCAGCTATGCCGGCGGCATCATGTCGGCGGGAGTGGATGGGATACGTGTTGCGGAGGCTGTGGGACGGGAACTTGTGTCGACTTGATCCGGCACCTAATGCCTGTGGGCAGCCTTGCGCTGACCACTGCCGCTATGCGCACCGTGCACATGGCCTTCACGCCCTGCTGACGCAACCGGCTTTCGCGCAATCTCGGTGAGTTCGTTGAGGATGCCGCAATGCTCTGCGTCCTGCGAGACCATGCAGGTTTCGCGCAAGGCCTTGAGCTGCTTTTCCAGCGAGCGCAATTCACGGATGCGTTGGGCCACATGGCCTATGTGTTCGTCCAGCAAATCATTGACTTCGCGGCAGTTTTCCGTGGGCGCATCCTTGAAACGGAGCAGCACGCGGATTTCTTCCAGCGTCATGTCCAACCCGCGGCAATGGCGGATGAAGGACAGACGCTGCGCATGCGCATGCGCATCTTCGTAAACGCGGTAGTTGCCCTCGCTGCGACCGGGTTCGGCCAGCAGCCCCTCGCGCTCGTAATAGCGGATGGTTTCTACCGGGGTGTTGGTGCGTTGGGCCAGTTCTCCGATTTTCATGGGTGTGTCCTGTTGGGGTGCTTGAGGGGTACTCTGGCACAAACTTGACTCTGTAGCAGCTACAGGGTTTTTAATACAGGCAACAAAGCCATTGCGAATGGCGAGGACACCCCATGAGCCCCAACACAACAGCTGCAGCAGAACCCGCCAACACACCCGTTTTCCGTATCCCGAGCATGGATTGCGCGGCCGAGGAAGGCGAGATCCGCCATGCGCTGACCAACATACCTGGCCTGCGCAGCCTGAACTTTCAGCTCGGCGCACGCACACTGGCCATCGATGCGCCCGCCGAGTCAATTCCTGCCGCGCTGGAGGCAATACGCAAGGCGGGCTTCAAGGTGCTGCCGATTGCCGAAGCCACGGATCACGATGGCCATGGTCATGAAGGCCACGACCACAGCCATGGACATGATCACCACCACGCGCACGCAGGCTTTGCCCTGCCAGAGGGCCTGCCGCGTTATGGCCTGGCCCTGGCGCTGGCCTTTGGTGCGGAAGCGGTTGCGTACCTGGCCCCTGCCGGTCTGCCATGGAGCGCCCTTGGCATGGTCCTGGCCGCGCTGGCCATCGCACTGGCGGGTTTTTCCACCTACGTCAAAGGGTTGGCGGCGCTGCGCAACCTGCGTCTCAACATCAACGCACTGATGACGGTGGCGGTAACGGGCGCCTTTCTGATCGGGCAGTGGCCCGAGGCAGCCATGGTGATGGCGCTCTACGCCATTGCCGAACTGATAGAGGCCCGCTCGGTGGACCGTGCGCGCAATGCCATCAAGGGGCTGCTGGACATGACGCCCGAAATGGCCGAGGTGCGTCAGGCAGATGGCAGTTGGCAGCAAAGCCTGGTGAAGACCCTTGCCATCGGCACGGTCATCCGCGTAAAACCCGGCGCCCGGGTTCCGCTGGACGGCACCATTCTGTCGGGCACTACCGCCATAGACCAGTCACCTGTCACGGGCGAGAGCATTCCGGTGGACAAGGTTGCGGGCGACCCGGTGTTTGCCGGAACCATCAATACCACGGGCGGCTTCGAGATGCTGGTCACGTCGGCCGCCAATGCCACGCTGTTGTCGCGCATCATTCACGCAGTGGAGCAGGCGCAAGGCGCGCGTGCGCCAACCCAGCAGTTTGTGGACCGTTTCGCTGCGCTCTACACCCCGGCCGTTTTTGCACTGGCGCTGGCCGTCTGCCTGCTGTCACCGTGGCTGCTGCACTGGACCTGGATGCAGGCCCTCTACAAGGCCCTGGTGTTGCTGGTGATCGCCTGCCCCTGCGCATTGGTCATTTCGACCCCGGTCACGGTGGTGAGCGGACTGGCGGCGGCTGCCCGGCGCGGGATTCTCATCAAAGGCGGCGTGCACCTGGAAAACGCGCGCAAGATCAAAGCCATTGCGCTGGACAAGACCGGCACCATCACCCAGGGAAAGCCACGTCTGGTTGCCACCGAAATCCTCGCTACCGAATACAGCGAGGCCCAGGTGCGCCAATGGGCAGCCGACTTGTCCGGGCACTCGGACCATCCGGTGTCTCTGGCCATTGCCAGCGGCCTGGATCTGCCCGTGGACGGCGCGTTGCAGGCGTTCACAGCCCTGCCCGGGCGAGGCGTTCAGGCCACCAAGAATGGGCTCGCCATTCTGCTGGGCAACCACCGGTTGATAGAAGACTGCGGCATCTGCAGTCCGGAAATCGAGGCCCGTCTGGCCGTCCATGAGGCGCTGGGCCGAACCGTCACCCTGCTTGCCACGCAAACCCAGGTTCTGGCCATCTTTGCGGTTGCCGACACCATCAAGGAAAGCTCGCGCGAAGCGCTGGCGCAGCTACATGCGCTGGGCGTAACGTCGGTAATGCTCACCGGTGACAACCTGGCCACCGCCCGCACCATTGCCAAACTGGCGGGCATAGACGATGCACGCGGCAACCTGTTGCCCGAAGACAAGCTGGCCGCCATTGAACAGCTGCAAGCGCAATACGGCTTTGTGGCCATGACCGGCGACGGCATCAACGATGCGCCCGCACTGGCGCGCTCCGACATCGGGTTTGCCATGGGCGGTGCGGGCACCGATACGGCCATGGAAGCGGCCGACGTGGTCATCATGAATGACGACCTGCGCCGCATCCCGCAGGCCATCCATTTATCACGCCGGGTTCAGTCCATCCTGTGGCAGAACATCAGCCTGGCGCTGGGCATCAAGGCGGTGTTCCTGGTGCTGGCGCTGTTCAATGGCGCAACCATGTGGATGGCGGTGTTTGCCGACATGGGCGCCAGCCTGCTGGTGGTGTTCAACGGACTGCGGGTGCTGCGCTCCGCACCCGACAAGCCTTGACCCGAATCAAATAGCGGCGTTCTGCAACGCGGCAATGCGCTCCTCGATGGGCGGGTGGGTGCTGAAAAGCTGGCCAATGCCGCCAGTGATGCCCATGGCAGCCACGCTCTTGGGCAGCTCACCGGGCGTCATGCCGCCCAGGCGTGCCAGCGCGTTGACCATGGGCTGCTTGCGGCCCAGCAACTGGGCAGAGCCGGCGTCGGCGCGGAACTCACGTTGACGCGAGAACCACGCCACCACGATGGCAGCGGCAAAGCCCAGCACAATGTCCAGCACGATGGTGGTGATCATGTAGCCGATGCCGGGGCCGCTGTCGCGGTCGTCACCCTTGCGCAGGAAGCTGTCCACTGCATAACCGATGACTCGGCTGAGGAACACCACAAAGGTGTTCATCACGCCCTGGATCAGCGTCATGGTGACCATGTCGCCATTGGCCACGTGGGCGATCTCGTGGCCGATGACGGCCTCGATTTCCTCGCGCGTCATGCCTTGCAGCAGACCGGTGGAAACGGCTACCAGCGCCGAGTTCTTGAAAGCGCCGGTGGCAAAGGCGTTGGGTTCGCCTTCAAAAATGCCCACTTCCGGCATGCCGATGCCGGCCTTGTCAGCCAGCTTGCGCACGGTCTCCACGATCCAGGCTTCATCGGCATTGCGTGGCTGGTCGATCACCTGCACACCCGACGACCACTTGGCCATGGGCTTGCTGATCAGCAGCGAGATGATGGCGCCACCGAAACCCATCACCAAAGCAAAGCCCAGCAAGGCACCCAGGTTCAGGCCGTTGGCAGTGAGATAGCGGTTGACGCCCAGCAGGCTGGCCACGATGCCAAGCACGGCGACCACCAGAACATTGGTCAGGACAAAGAGAAGAATGCGTTTCATGGTTTCCTCGAAAGACAGTGCGCTCTGAGCGCGTGGTACGTGATGTTAGGGCCAAGGCCGCAGAATTCCCAAAAAAGCGCACTCAAGTGCATAGCGAATGTACGGGCTTTGCGGTATCACTCCTCTGAAACCTTGGCGTCCGGGCGGTGGGCGCGGAACACGCTGGGGTCTGCATAGAAGGTACTGTCTTCATTGTCAGGCCACCAGCCTGGCACACCCAAAACTGGAAGATGGGCAAACGGTTTGGTAGCCAACAGCTCGGCATTCAAAACATGCGCCAGCCATTCGTCAATCGCCGCAATCTCCGGCTGCGGGGTTTGCACCCGGAACACATGGGCGGTGATGGATTTGCGCGGAGCCACCAGTTTTTCGATCAGGGCATGGCCAAACAGGATCAGTTGCGCCTGCGACCACAGCCCCCGACCGGTGAAAAACAGCGTCTGCCAGTCCTTGACCGCCAGCGCCTCCCACAGTGCGTCGGGGGCCTGCAGCAAGGCCACGTTTTCATCGAACAGCGTCAATGCGTCACGGGCCGGGCCACGCACGGGCTGAATGCCCAGGCGCGCGATCTGCTCGGCCTGCAACGCATTCAAACGCAGCTTGGTTTTAGGAAAGCGCATCCACACCAGGCCATTGAAGAAGTCATGCAGGCCGTCCCGTGTAGGAACACAGCCGGTGTCAAAGATGTGCTGCTCGTAGGCCACGCCCGCAGGAAGATCCGCCTGCGGCACAAAGCGTTTGGGTGCGCTCTGCACCGCATTCAGGGCCTGTGCGACCGACAGGCCGGCAGCCACCTGCTGGGCAATCGCCTGACCGGGAACGCGCCATGGACGCAGCCAGGGCGCTTCCCAGTCAATCGCTTCTAGACCATGCGCCACGCCAGGGGCTCACCCGCAGCCAGGGGTTTGAGCTGGGCTTCACCAAAGGCAAAACTCTCGGGCGGCGTCCAGCTTTCGCGCTGCAGCGTGATGCTGCCCGTGTTGCGCGGCAGGCCATAGAAGTCGGCACCGTGGAAACTGGCAAAGCCTTCCAGTTTGTCCAGGGCTCCGGCGGCATCAAAGGCCTGGGCATACAGCTCCATGGCGGCATGGGCGGTGTAGCAGCCCGCACAACCCGTTGCGTGCTCTTTCAGGTGGGCCGGATGCGGCGCACTGTCGGTACCCAGGAAGAATTTGTTGCTGCCACTGGTGGCTGCCTTGACCAGGGCCTGGCGATGCGTTTCGCGTTTGAGCACAGGCAGGCAGTAGTAGTGCGGGCGTATGCCACCGGTGAAGATGGCATTGCGGTTGTAGAGCAGGTGGTGCGCGGTCAGCGTGGCAGCGGTGTAGGGCCCGGCTTCCTGCACGTACTGGGCGGCTTCCAGCGTGGTGATGTGTTCAAAGACGATCTTGAGCTCAGGAAAATCGCGGCGCAGGGGAATGAGCTGGGTGTCGATGAACACTGCCTCGCGATCAAACAGATCGATGTCGCTGGAGGTGACTTCGCCATGCACCAGCAGCAGCATGCCGGACCGTTGCATAGCTTCCAGCGTCTTGTAGGTCTTGCGCAGGTCGGTCACGCCCGCGTCGCTGTTGGTGGTGGCGCCTGCGGGGTAGAGCTTGGCGGCTACCACGCCGGCATCCTTGGACCGCGCGATTTCATCGGCTGGCAGGTTGTCGGTGAGGTACAGCGTCATCAGCGGCTCGAACTGCAGACCGGCGGGCACCGCCGCCCGGATGCGGTCGCGGTAGGCTACGGCCTGCGCCGCAGTGGTCACCGGCGGTTTGAGATTGGGCATGATGATGGCGCGGCCGAACTGGGCGGCGGTGTGCGGCACCACGGTATCCAGGGCGGCGCCATCGCGCACATGCAGATGCCAGTCGTCGGGGCGGGTGATCGTGAGGGTGTTCAAGGCGTTGGTCATGTGGGTATTGTCCCCGCACTTTTGCCGCTGGCCAGATGCTCCCACAGGGCCTGGGCCGCGCTCTTGTGCGGTTTGCCACCGTTGCGCAAGCCCTCCTTGCCGCTGGAGCGTTCACGGTAGGCGCGAATCTCCAGCTTGACCTGCAGGGGCGGCAGATGGGGCGACGCCGCACTCACCAGCTTCTTGGCCCGCAGCTCCTTGCGGATGGCGCTTTGCGGCAGGAAGGCGATGCCATGTCCTTCCAGCGCCATGGCCTTGAGGCCTTCGGCCATGTCGGTCTCATAAACACGGTCCAGATGCATCGCATCCCCCGCGTCCTTGAGCATCATGTCCACCATCAGGCCCAGGTAGGCACCGGGCGCGTAGCCCAGATACGGCAGCGGTGCCTCACGCCTGCCGGGCAACTGGAACTGCGGCTGGCCGTTGGCGTCGGCGCGCGAATAGGGCGCGACGATTTCCTCGCCCAGGCTCACCATCTCGTAGCGTTCGCTGTCGAACTGGAATGGCTGCGACTGGTGATGGTAGGCAATCAACAGGTCGCAGCTGCCCTCGACCAGGCGCATCACAGCGTCGTGCACGTTGAGCGCAATCAGACGGCTCTTGATGCTGCCAAAGCTTTCCCGCAGGCTGCTCACCCAGGCCGGGAAGAAAGTAAAGGCCAGGGTATGCGGCACGGCAAACTCGATGAAGTCCTGCCCGGCGGAAGAATGGCCGCGCAGCATGGCACGCGTACTTTGCAGCGACTGCAGCATTTCCAGCGACTGGTCATACAAAGTCTCGCCCGCCGGGGTGAGGCGCGTGGGGTAGGAACTGCGGTCCACCAGATCCGTGCCCGCCCAGGCCTCCAGCGACTGGATGCGCCGCGAGAAAGCCGGTTGTGTCACGTGACGCAATTGCGCCGAGCGGCTGAAGCTGCGGGTCTCAGCCAGGCTGACAAAATCTTCAAGCCATTTGGTTTCCATGGTTCTACTTCTTCTTGGGTTTGTTGGGGGCCGTGCGTTTCACTTCAGACTGGTATTGCTCCAGTGCCAGCAGCAAGCTGGTGCGGTGCTCATGCGCCACAGTTTGCCATGGCAGATCGGTCAACGCACCTTCCAGCGCCCACAACAGATTCAGGCTGGCGCGGCCATCCCGCTGCTTTACCTTGGCATATGCTGCCACCGCTCCGAGCTTGCGCAGCTGGGCCACCGTCCGAATGCCTGCGGCCTCCAGCATCTCGCGCGACTTGGGTCCCAGATTGGCCAGCGACTGGATGCCAGCTGAACCTGCCAGCACTTTCTTAGCCCGGGGCGCTGCTGGCGGCTTGGGTGGCGGCAAGCTGTCAAAGGTGGCGCGCACGATGCGGTTCATCCAGACCCGGTCGTCCCACAGGTCCGCGCTGATCAGCAGATGCGGGCGTGCGCCGGGAAACGGTGCGCCAAACACCAGGTCCTTCATCAGCAACTGACCCGGCTCGGTGGGCTTGAGAAAAAGCTGGTCGTCACACACCAGCCCCACGGGTCGCCCCGCGTAATACAGACAGAACTCGCCGAACATGCGGCGCGAACTGACCTGGTGGCTGTCCGAAAGGACGTCCAAGAGATAGTCCATGGTGTTTTGAGAGCTGGCCATAGGTGAATCCTCGTGCCCGTTGAATGGACCTGATTTTGCCTGCAGACGCTGATCAAATTTCCATCAAGACTCCAGGAGCACCAACTGCCAGAGTTGCACCACCGTTCCCATCGACCGAGATGCAATCAAAAGAGCAAGAACATGGACCGACTCCTGCACCACGATTCCAGGCAAGCCACCACCGAATTCTGGAAGGCGTATTTCGCCAAATTTCGACCGGCCACGCGACGGCCCGAAGATTGCGCCAACCGCTCATCAAACCGCAACGCGGACTACCCAAATCTGCCGGATGAACCGAACGCCCTCCAGGCGAAGCCCCGGTCAAATGCCAATACAACGGGTCCGCAAACCTGATTCACTCCGGTGATTCGCCATTTTGTTGCAGGGCCCACATCTGGGCGTAACGACCACCCAATGCCAGAAGCGCGGCATGGGTTCCGCGCTCGATGATGCGCCCGGCATCCATCACCAAAATCTCGTGGGCATCGACCACCGTAGACAGGCGGTGCGCAATCACCAGCGTAGTCTTGTTTTGCGCCACGCTTTGCAGCTCGGCCTGGATGGCACGCTCGTTGGCTGAGTCCAGCGCGGAAGTGGCCTCGTCAAATATCAGGATGGGCGGGTTCTTGAGCAAGGTGCGCGCAATGGCCACGCGCTGCTTCTCACCGCCCGAGAGCTTGAGTCCACGCTCTCCCACCATGGTGTCGTAGCCCTTGGGCGTGCCGCTGATGAAGGTGTGGATATGGGCCGCCTTGGCTGCGGCCTCCACTTCTTCGCGGCTGCAGCCGGGGCGGCCATAGGCAATGTTGTATTCCACTGTGTCATTGAACAGCACGGTGTCCTGCGGCACGATACCAATGGCTTGGCGCACCGACGCCTGCGTGACGCGCTGGATGTTCTGCCCGGCAATCAGAATCGCCCCCTGCTGCACGTCGTAGAAGCGGTACAGCAGCCGCGCCAATGTGGACTTGCCGGAGCCCGAAGGCCCTACCACCGCGACCGTCTTGCCCGCCGGAATATCAAAGCTGATGTCATGCAGAATGGTGCGTGCGGGCTTGTCCTTGGCGGCGCCAGCGCTGCCCGCCGGGTCGTAAGAAAACGTGACGTGGTCAAAGCGTACGCTAGCCTCACCTGCTGGCAATTGCAGAGGCTGCGCTCCGGGTAGGTCCGCAATTTCGCGCTCACGCTCCATCAGGGTGAACATCTTTTCCAGGTCGGTCAGGCTTTGCTTGATTTCACGGTAGATCACGCCCAGGAAGTTCAATGGGATGTAGAGCTGGATCATGAAGGCATTCACCATCACCAGGTCGCCCAGGGTCATGCGTCCGTCCACCACCCCTTGCGTGGCGCGGCTGAGCATGGCCACGAGCGCAATGGCAATGATGAGTTGCTGCCCGGTGTTGAGAATGCTCAGGGTGGTCTGGCTCTTGATGGCGGCGCGCCGGTAACGCTGCAGGTTCTCGTCGTAGCGCTTGGCCTCGAACTCTTCGTTGTTGAAATACTTGACGGTCTCGTAATTCAGCAGGGAATCGATGGCCCGGCTGTTGGCGGTGGAGTCCAGCTCATTCATCTTCTTGCGGAACTGGGTTCTCCACTCGGTCACCGTGATGGTGAAGGCGATGTAGATCACCAGCGCCGCGACGGTGATCCAAGCAAACCAGATGTCGAATTTCACTGCCAGCAGGCTCAGCACCAGCGTGACTTCGATCAAGGTGGGAATGATGCTGTAGAGCGAATAGCTGATGAGCGAATGCACACCGCGTGTACCACGCTCGATATCGCGCGTCATGCCCCCCGTCTGTCGCTCCAGGTGAAAGCGCAGGCTCATGGCATGCAGGTGACGGAACACCTGCAACGAGAGGCTGCGCGCCGCACCCTCGGTTGCCTTGGAGAAAACCAGCTCACGCAATTCGGTAAACAACGAAGTGGACAGTCGCAATGCGCCATAACCCAGCAGCAAGGCGACCGGAACCACCAGCATCGCCGTTGGGTCTCCGGGCTTGAGCGTCATCGCATCCACCAGCTTCTTGAGCAACAGTGGCACGCCCACATTGGCCATCTTGGCCCCGACCATGAAGGCCAGCGCCAATATGACACGCACCTTGTACGCCCAGAGGTAGGGAAACAGGCGCTTGAGCGTGTCCCAGTCGGAATGGGACTTGGCCGGCACTGCCGTTGCGGTGGGCAGGGGAATTGAGGCGGCAGCAGGGCCGAAAGAGCGCATGAAGGACAATCCCGTTTGGTAAACAGATGAGGATTGTGCCTATGTCCCAAAATTCAAGCGCAGAACCGGTTTCTCTGCCAACAGACGCCGAGCTGGTGCTCAAAGTGATTCCCATGCCGGGAGATTGCAATGCCAATGGCGATATTTTCGGCGGCTGGGTCATGGCGCAAGTGGATATGGCCGGCTCGGTTCTGCCAGCGCGCTACACCCAGGGGCGCATGGCCACAGTGGCGGTCAATGAATTCGTCTTCAAGCAGCCAGTACGCGTGGGGGACATTCTGAGTTTCTTCTCCAAGGTGGTGCGCATCGGTCGCACCTCCATCACCGTCAAGGTGGAGGTCTTTGCGGAACACTATTTCGCACAGCGCCAATACGCCAAAGTGACGGAAGCGTTATTGACCTATGTCGCCATAGATGAACAGGGCAAGCCACGCGAACTTCCCAAAAGCTGACGGCATTTTGAGCGGCTTTGTAAATGAACGGTAAACGTGGTCAACGATGTGACCCCCATACCGTTGTGAGCACAAGCCCTAAGAAATCTCGGGGCTCGCTTGAGATGGTCGAAGCTACAGCGACTATCGTTTTTGAAGTGAGAACCAACCATGTTGAATGTCAAGTCCCTGATCGCAGCTACCGTTCTGACTGGCGTTGCCGCCCTGTCTTTCGCTGCTACCCCCGAGGCTCCCAAGGCTGCCGCTGCACCCGCTGCTGCTGTTGCCGCCGCTCCCGCTGCTGAGGCCTCTGCTGCCAAGCCCATGAAGAAGAAACACGCCAAGAAGGTGAAGAAGGCCAAGGCCGCTGCTACCCCAGCCGCACCTGCTGCCAACTGATCGACTTCCCGTCGTCTTGAACAGGGTACCTGGGAAACCAGGTACCCTTTCTTCGTTTAGGAGCTACGCGTATGGATATAGACCCCATGGAAATCATCGAATCGGCCAAACCGGAAAAGCCGCGCCTGGCTTGGCTCAACCCGGCCGTCGCCATCACAGTGGCTTTGCTGGCCACCTTCATGGGCATCTGCAAGGTCAAGGACGACAACATCGTGCAGGCCATGCAACAGGCGCAGGCGGACAAGATTGACCACTGGTCGTACTATCAGGCTCGCAACATTCGCGAAGAGATCGGCAATGCCACGCTGACCCAGCTCAAGATACAGGCCATTGCAGCCACACCGGCGCAATTGCCACTGCTGCAGAAGGAAATCGCCACCTACGAGGCACAGGTCAAAGACCAAGCCGCCAAGAAGGCAGAACTCAAGGCACAGGCCGAAAACGACCAAAAGACCTATGACGCGCTGAATTTCCGCGACGACCAGTTCGACCTGTCCGATGCGAGCATTGCCATTGCCATTTCGCTGCTGGCCGTGGCTTCGCTTACCCAGCTACCCCTGCTCTTCGCAGTGGCGCTGGTGCCGTCGGTCTTTGGCGTCTTGATGGGCACCGCCGGACTGGCAGGACTGAGCCTGCACCCGCAAGCCTTGATTCAGCTGCTGAGCTGAACTACTCGTAGCGAAAGTCCTTGTGGCAGGCCTTGCAGCTGTTGGTCACATGATCCACCGCCAGTTGCACGTCTTCTAGCTTGCCCTTTTGCGCGGCCAGAACCAACTGGTGCACGGCGTCCTGGTATTGATCCTGAGCCAGCTTGAAGGCCTCGGGCTTGCTCCATACCGCAGGGCGCGCATGTGTGGGCGGGTAGTTGCCATCGGGCGGAAAGTACACCCAGGGCTTGTTGGAAAGCTTTTCCAGGTCCTGCGCCATGACCAGGAATTCGTCCTGCTTGAAGTCCTTGCGGCCGCTGGCCACCAGGCCAATGGGCTCCAGGGCTCGGGTGAATTGCTTGAACAGCGCTCGTCGCTTGGTCAGCACCTGATCCGGATGCGTGTCCTTGGCGGGTTCCAGGCAGGCGACCAATCCCAGGCACAGCAGCACGCAGGCTACCAACTTGAAGCCGCGCATATCAGGGCCCACAGCAGTCACGCAAGTAGGTGCTGGCAAACCAGACCAGAAACCCGCAGAACGCCACAGCCAGGCCACATACCGCCAGCAGGCGGCCAAACCGGGGCTTGTATTCCTTGCGGTCCATGGCTCAGGGAGCGATATCGCGGCGTTGGCTGGTGGCGGCGACGGTGTTGT
Source organism: Rhodoferax sp. GW822-FHT04A08 (assembly GCF_058801025.1). Classification (NCBI taxonomy): domain Bacteria; kingdom Pseudomonadati; phylum Pseudomonadota; class Betaproteobacteria; order Burkholderiales; family Comamonadaceae; genus Rhodoferax; species Rhodoferax sp. GW822-FHT04A08. Next base: position 190,840 of record NZ_JBXAMW010000005.1, on the reverse strand, counting down.
TGCAGACCACGTTCACCAAGTCGGGACCGCTGACATGCAGGCTCTTGGAATCTTCAAACACGATCTCTTTGGGAGGCGCAAAGCCCAGCACATTGCGGTCCGTGGCAAAACCCTGCCAATCAAACTGGTTCTGGCTCACGGTGCCGTCCAGCGACCCGCTGGACGACTTGATTTGCACCCGGTCGGTACCATGCAGGTACATGATGGAGAAATTACCCGAGGGAGCGCTGCAATCGTAGCGATTGAGCTTGGTGGGCGGTGGTATCAGACTGCCATTGTGGAAGGCATTTACTGCAATGCTGCCCACCACATACAGAACCGCAATGCCGATGATGGTAAAGACGATGTACGGGATGAATTCCACGCGCAGCACAAAGCGCGCCAGAGAGCCAGGGTCTTTCTTGTTCATCCCCGGATTATCGGTCACCAATGTCAAGAGATGATGTACGCGCCCGCTCCAGTGGAAAGCAGCTTGCCATCCGCACCCAGGAACTCCATGCGGGTGGACGCCACGCGAGAGCCCAGGCGCAAAACCTCGGCACGCAGCGAAAAACGCTCACCAATGGCAGGTCGCAGGTAGTCGACACGCAGATCGATGGTCCCCAGCTTGGCAAACCGGCTCAGGCGTGCGGCCACCGGTTCATCCATATGCCGCGCACCAATGGCCGCCAGAACCGCCACACCGCCCATGGCATCCAGGCCAGCACTGATCACGCCGCCGTGCAGCCGGTTGTAACTCGGGTGGCCCACCAATTCGTGGCGCATTTCTATGGTCCCGGTGACGCACTCCGGGGTGACGGAGGATATCTTCAGTCCCAAGGTCTTGTTGAAGACGATGGATTCCTCAAAGATATGGGTTACCGCCTGGATGAACTCGGGTTCAAAAACAATGGAATGTTCAGCCTTGACCATGTCCGTTGGGTTCACTTGTCCTTCATCTTGCCGCGTGGTGCCACATAAGTAGTGACCGTGGGGCGCACCGGCTCACTCAGGGCCGAAGCGGGCTTCGGGGACGAGCTGTCCTTTTTCGGCTTTTTGGATTCCTTGTTGGATTTCTGTTGACCCTTTGCCATGGCGTTTGCCCTCGTGGTGGTGGTTGAAAATACTGCGTCCCCGGCTCAGGGCTCTTGCAGTCTAATACGCAGAGTATGACAGCGCCTCTTACCATTGATGAAACCGAAGTGACAGTGACCGCCATCCGCGCGCAGGGCGCGGGTGGACAGAACGTCAACAAGGTGTCCAGCGCGATTCATTTGCGCTTTGACATCGTGGCATCTTCGCTACCGGAGGACGTCAAGCAGCGGCTGCTGGCGTTGCGCGACAGCCGCATCACCCAGGATGGCGTGCTCATCATCAAGGCCCAGCAATTCCGCACCCAGGACATGAACCGGCTGGACGCGTTTGCGCGCCTGCATGAACTGGTCAACAGCGTGGCCAAGCCGCCACGTGTGCGTCGCGCCACCAAGCCGACCAAGGCATCCAAAGTGCGCCGACTGGAGGGCAAGAGTCAACGCTCCAGCATCAAGGCCCTGCGCAGCAAGTCAGTAACGCACGAGTGAGCGCGGCCTGCCCGCCACCCGCATACATGCAGGGCGGACACAAACGACCCGTTGCTTACAGCTTGGAAAAATCGGGCTTGCGCTTTTCCATGAAGGCGGAAAAAGCCTCGCGCGCCGCGGGCTCGCCCATCATGCGACCGAAGATGGCGGCCTCTTCGTCAATCACGGCGAGCACCTGCGTCTGCATGCCCTTCTTCATCAGGCGCTTGGTCTCCATCAGCGAAGACAGCGGTTTGGCCGCCAGCTTGCGCGCCTGCGCCTGGGCTACACCGTTGGCCTCGGTCGGCGGAACGATGCGGTTCACAAGGCCCACTTCCAGGGCGGCCTCGGCCATGAAGGGTTCGCCCAGCAGCAGCGCCTCAGCGGCACGGTGGTAGCCCATCATCTGCGGCACCAGCAGGCTGGACGCCGCCTCGGGACAGACACCCAAGTTCACAAAAGGCATGGCAAAGGCTGCGTTATCACCGGCATAGACCAGATCGCAATGGAACAGCATGGTGGTGCCTATGCCCACTGCGGGGCCACACACGGCGGCAACCAGGGGTTTGGGAAAGGATGCCAGACTGCGCAGGAAGCCCAGCACCGGCGCGCTCAGGCCGGGAGACGGGCTGTTCAGAAAGTCCGCGATGTCATTGCCAGCGCTGAACACCGTGGCATGCCCCTGGAACACCACCACCCGCACACTGGCATCGGCCTTGGCAGCATCCAGCGCCTCAGCGCAGGCGCTGTACATGGCGTTGGTGAAGGAGTTCTTTTTTTCCACCCGGTTGAGGGTGATGGTCATGACGCCGTCGGTGTTGTCGACAAGGACTTCTTGCATAGCTATGTTCCCGAATAAAACCCGAATTGAATCACACGCGCTCGAAGATGCCCGCCGCGCCCTGGCCCATGCCCACACACATGGTGACCATGCTGTAGCGCAGCTGGTTGCGATGCAAGGCATGGATGGCGGTGGCCGCACGCATGGCGCCGGTGGCACCCAGCGGGTGACCCAGGGCAATGGCGCCGCCCAGCGGGTTGACCTTGTCCGCGTTCAGGCCCAGCGTGTTGATCACGGCCAGTGACTGCGCGGCAAAGGCTTCGTTGAGCTCGAACCAGTCGATGTCATCCTGCTTCAAACCCGCGTAGCGCAATGCAGCGGGAATGGCCTCGATCGGGCCTATGCCCATGATGTGCGGCGGTACGCCCTTGCTGGCAAAGCTCACAAAGCGCGCCAAAGGAGTCAGCCCGTATTGCTGGATGGCTTTTTCGCTGGCCAGAATTAGTGCGCCGGCACCGTCGGATGTCTGCGAGCTGTTGCCCGCAGTCACCGAGCCGCGTGCGGCAAAAACGGTCTTGAGCTTAGCCAAGCCTTCCATGGACGTATCGGCACGCGGGCCTTCATCCAGCGACACGGTGCGGCGTTTTTCAATCACCTCACCGGTTTCCAGGTTGGCACTGCGGTCCACTACTTCCACCGGTGTGATCTCGGCTGCAAAATCGCCGCGGGCTTGTGCGGCCAGTGCCTTGGTGTGGGAGGCCACGGCAAAGGCGTCTTGCGCATCGCGACTGACCTTCCACTGGTTGGCCACTTTTTCCGCGGTCAGGCCCATGCCGTAGGCAATGCCGATGTTCTCGTCGTTGGCAAACATGGCGGGTGAAAACGAAGGCGCATTGCCGGTCATGGGCACCATGCTCATGCTCTCCACGCCAGCGGCCATCATCACATCAGCCTCACCCACGCGGATGCGGTCTGCCGCCATCTGGATGGCAGACAGCCCGGAGGCGCAGAAGCGGTTCACGGTGATACCGCCCACGCTGGTGGGCAGACCGGCCAGCACCGCGCCGATGCGGGCCACGTTGAGGCCCTGCTGCCCCTCTGGAATGGCGCAGCCACAGATCAGGTCCTCGATGGCATGCGGGTCCAGCGATGGGGCCTGGGCCAACACGGCCTGCAGAGCCTTGACCAGCAGATCGTCGGGGCGGGTGTTGCGGAAGAAGCCGCGGTGCGAGCGGCCAATGGGCGTGCGCGTGGCAGCAACAATATAGGCGTCTTGTACTTGTTTCATCTCAATTCCTTACGGGCTTGCCAGTGGACATCATTCCCATGATGCGTTCCTGCGTCTTGGGGTTGTTGAGCAGCGAGCCAAAGGCATTGCGCTCCAGGGTCATCAGGTATTCCTCGTTCACCAGGGTGCCAGCGTCCACGTCACCACCGCAAACCACTTCGGCAATCAGCGAGGCAATGTGGAAATCGTGCGCGCTGATGAAGCCGCCGTCGCGCATGTTCACCAGGGAACCCTTGATGGTGGCAATGCCGCTGCGGCCAGCCACCGGAAACTGGCGCTTGTGCGGCGCACGGTAGCCCGATGCAGCCATGGCACGCGCTTCGTTGATGGCCACAAACAGCAGCTCGTCCTTGTGGGGAACGATGACATCGCTCTCCAGCAGATAGCCCAGCTTGCGCGACTCCAAGGCGCTGGTGCCCACCTTGGCCATAGCCGCCGAGGTGAAGCCTTCGGTGAGGAAGGGCAGCAAATCCTTGCCGGTAGATGCCGCTGCATTCTCTGCCGCACGGCGTGCGACGTAGGTCAGGCCGCCGGCTCCAGGCACCAGGCCCACGCCGACTTCCACCAGACCGATATAGCTTTCCATGGCGGCCACGCGCTTGCTGGAGTACACCGCCAGTTCGCAGCCACCGCCCAGTGCCAGTCCGCGTACCGCAGACACCACGGGCACGTTGGAGTAGCGCAGCTTGAGCATCATCTGCTGCATCTCGGCCTCAGCCCCTTGGATGGCGCGTGCTCCGCCCATCATGAAGGCGGGCAGCATGGCCTGCAGGTCGGCGCCGGCAGAGAACATGTCGTCGGGCGACCAAATCACCAGGCCCTGGTATTCCTTCTCGGCCAGCTCCTGCGCCTGCAGCAGGCCTTCCACCACACCGGGGCCGATGGCATGCATCTTGGTCTTGATGCTGGCAATCAGCACATCGGCATCGGCACTGCCTGCTGCACCCAGCGTCCAGAGGCGCAGGTGTTCGTCTTCATACACGGTGGTGCCTGCGGTCTTGGCGTCAGCAGCTTGGGCACCCAACACGCTTTCGGGGAAGTGCTGACGCGTGTACACCGGCAATTGGCGAACCGGCACAAACTGCCCAGTGGTCGGATTCCAGGAGCCCTGGGGGGTGTGCACACCGCCCGCCTCGGCCACCGGACCCTTGAAGACCCAATCCGGCAACGGTGCCTTGCACAGCGCCTTGCCCGCATCAATGTCCTCCTGGACCATGCGGGCCACTTCGAGCCAGCCGGCTTCTTGCCACAGCTCGAACGGGCCCTGTTTCATGCCAAAGCCCCAGCGCATGCAGAAGTCCACATCGCGCGCGTTGTCGGCAATGGCGCCCAGGTGCACCGCAGCGTAATGGAAGCTGTTGCGCAAGATGGCCCACAGGAAACGACCTTGCGCGCCTTCGGCATTGCGCAGGAGCTTGAGGCGTTCGGCAGCGGGCTTCTTGAGCATGCGTGCGTAGACTTCGTCGCCCTTCTCCCCGGCGGGAACGTAGTCCTTGGACGCCAGGTCAAAGCGCAGGATGTCGCGCCCTACCTTCTTGAAGAAGCCGGCCTTGGTTTTCTGGCCCAGGTTGCCGAGTTCGAGAAGGGCCTTGAGCACTTCGGGCGTAGCAAAGCTCTCGTAGAACGGGTCGGTCTCCAGGCTGAGCGTGTCCTGCAGTGTCTTGATCACATGGGCCATGGTGTCCAGGCCCACTACATCGGCGGTTCGGAAGGTGCCGGAGCTGGCACGGCCGAGCTTCTTGCCGGTAAGGTCGTCCACCACGTCGTAGGTCAGGCCGAAGTTCTGCACCTCCTTCATGGTAGAGAGCATGCCGGCGATGCCGACACGGTTGGCGATGAAGTTGGGGGAGTCCTTGGCACGCACCACGCCCTTGCCCAGGTTGCTGGTGACAAAGGCTTCCAGGTCGTCCAGCGCCTGCGCGCTGGTGGTGGGCGTGTTGATCAGCTCCACCAGCAGCATGTAGCGCGGCGGATTGAAGAAGTGGATGCCGCAGAAGCGCGGCTTGATGGCCTCGGGCAGCGCCTCGCTCAGCTTGGTGATGGACAGGCCGGAGGTATTGGACGCAACAATGGTGTGCGGCGCGATGAAGGGGGCGATCTTCTGGTACAGGTCCAGCTTCCAGTCCATGCGCTCGGCAATGGCCTCGATGATGAGGTCGCATTCCTGGAGCACGTCCATGTGCTCCTCGTAGTTGGCCTGCTGAATCAGCACCGCATCTTCCGCTACACCAAGGGGCGCGGGCTTCTGCTTCTTGAGGGCTTCCACGGCACGCGTGACGATGCCGTTCTTGGGACCCTCTTTGGCGGGCAGATCAAACAGCACCACCGGCACCTTGACGTTGACCAGGTGCGCAGCGATCTGGGCCCCCATGACACCGGCGCCGAGGACGGCGACTTTGCGGACATTAAAGCGACTCACACATTACTCCTTCAATTGATTTCTCCGGCCCGCAAAGGGCCGGAAGACTTATTCGACGCGCTGCCACACCTGGGTGCGGTAGAGGAAGCCGATGTAGCCGCGCATTTCCATGGTCTTGCCGCCATCCACGGGCTTGAGGCGGGTCTTGTAGGTCTTGCCATTGGCGGGGTCCAGAATTTCGCCACCGGTCCAGATGGTCTTGTCATCCGCGTCCTGGCGTACGTTGCGGATGATGTTCAGGCCCAGCAAGGGTTTGTCCTTGCGGTCGTCGGTGCACTTGTCGCACTTGTGGTCCTGCTTGGCCGGATCAAAGATCTTTTCGATGCTGCCCGTGAGTACGCCGCCTGCCTCGCTGATGCGCACCAGGGACTTCTCGGTCTTGCCATCGTCGTCAATGGTTTTCCATAAGCCGACCGGCGTCATCTGCGCCATGGCGCATGCGGATGAAAAGGCCAATACCCAAGCTACTGCTGTACGGATCATGCGGTTCTCCTCTTTGTTATGTGGCAGTCTGAAACGCTCAGGCCAATGCGGCGTCGGTGTCCAGCAGCACCTTGACGCCGGAGCGTGCAGTGCGCATGGCCGTGGCGGTCTCAGGGAACAGCTTGGCAAAGTAGAAGCGCGCGGTCTGCAGCTTGGCGACGTAGAAACTGTCGGTGTTGCCCGCGGCAATTTCCCGCAGGGCCACCTGCGCCATGCGCGCCCAGAAGTAGCCGAACACCATGTGACCAGCGACACGTAGATAGTCCACTGCTGCACCGCCCACTTCATCCGGGTTCTGGAAGCCCTTGAAACCGATCTCGGTGGTGAACTTGGTCATCTGGTCACCCAGGATGGCAATGGGTGTGATGAACTCGGCCATCTTTTCATTGACGCCCTCTTCTTCCACCAGCTTGCCGATCAGCTTGCCGAACTTCTTGAGCGTGGCGCCGTTGTTGGACAGCACCTTGCGGCCCAGCAAGTCGAGCGACTGTATGGTGTTGGTGCCTTCGTAGATCATGTTAATGCGGGCATCGCGCACGTACTGCTCCATGCCCCATTCCTTGATGAAGCCATGGCCGCCGAACACCTGCAGGCAGGCGGATGTGGAAATCCAGCCGTTGTCGGTGATGAAGGCTTTGACGATGGGTGTCAGCAGGGCCAGCATTTCGGCGGAGTCCTTGCGCACCTTTTCGTCCGGGTGGTAGTGCTCTTTCTCCAGCAGCATGGAGCAGAAAGTCAGCAGCGCGCGGCCACCTTCGGCATAGGCCTTGGCGGTGAGCAGCATCTTGCGCACGTCCGGGTGCACGATGATGGGGTCCGCGGGCTGGTCCTTGGACTTGGGGCCGGAGAGTGAACGCATCTGGATGCGGTCCTTGGCATAGGCCAGGGCGTTCTGGTACGCCACTTCGGTCAGGCCCAGCGACTGGTTGCCTACGCCCAAGCGGGCGGCATTCATCATCACGAACATACCCTGCATGCCCTTGTTGGGCTGCCCCACCAGCGTGCCTATCGCACCTTCGAGCACCATCTGGCAGGTGGCATTGCCGTGGATGCCCATTTTTTCTTCCAGGCGGCTGCAGTGGATGCCATTACGTGCACCCAGGCTGCCGTCGGCATTGACGTGGTACTTGGGCACGATGAACAGGCTCACGCCCTTGATGCCGGGAGGTGCATCGGTCAGGCGCGCCAGCACCAGGTGCACGATGTTTTCGGCCATGTCGTGTTCGCCGGCGCTGATGAATATCTTGGTGCCGGTGATCTTGTAGGTGCCATCGGGCTGCGCCTCGGCCTTGGTGCGCATCAGGCCCAGATCGGTACCGCAATGAGGTTCAGTCAGGCACATGGAGCCGGTCCACTCGCCGCTGGTCATCTTGTGCAGGTAGGTCTGCTTCTGTGCGTCGGTGCCGTGCTCGCGCAGGGCCGCGTACGCGCCATGGGTCAGACCCGGGTACATGGTCCAGGACTGGTTGGCGCTGTTGAGCATTTCATAGAACATCTGGTTGAGCACCAGTGGCAGGCCTTGTCCACCAAAGTCGGTGTCGCATGCCAGGGCCGCCCAGCCACCATCGATGTATTGGCGATAGGCCTGCTTGAAGCCTTTGGGTGTGGTGACCTCGTGCGTGGTGTTGTCCAGCGTACAGCCCTCGCTGTCGCCACTGATATTGAGCGGGAACAGCACTTCAGACGCGAACTTGCCGCCTTCTTCCAGCACGGCATTGACGGTATCGGTATCCAGATCGGAATGCTTGGGAATCTGCTTCAGGTCGTCCATAACATGGAGCAACTCGTGCATTACAAACTGCATATCGCGCAGGGGCGGGGTATAGGCTGGCATGGTGGTGGGCTCCTGATGGGTCTGGGTTTAGGAAAGACTCTGCGCGCCGTGGTGCGCAAGAATGTTGTTGAACGCGGTCTTGGCCCGGTCGATGGAACCGGGGTTCTTGAGAAAACGGGCTTCGTAATGAACAGCTAGGATCAGGCCGTGGATTTCAAAGGAAATTTGTTGTGCATCGGCCTTGGCATTCAGATGCCCGCACTCCTGGGCCTGCACCACGGCACGATGCAGAGCCTCCAGCCAGGTGTGGACCGAGCTTGCCAACGCATCGCGCACGGGACCGGGCCGATCATCAAATTCCACGGCACCGCTGATGAAAATGCAGCCGGACTGGATTTCGGCGGCTACCCGTTTCATCCAGTTTCCGAACAAGGCCTGCACGCGTGGCAGACCACGGGGCTGCTGCAGGGAGGGATAGAAGATTTCCTGCTCGAAGCGGGTGAAGTATTCGCGGATGACCGAGATCTGCAGCTCTTCACGGGAGCCGAAATGGGCAAACACGCCTGACTTGCTCATCTGCGTGATTTCGGCCAAGGCACCGATGCTCAGACCCTCCAGACCGATCTGCGTGGCCAGCCCCAAGGCGGCATCGATGATGACGGCCTTGGTGTGCTGCCCTTTCTGCAGAGCCCGGCCAGATGACGTAGCGCCTCGCCCAGCGGGATGCAAGGAGGTAACGCCTGATTTGGCGGGACTGGTGGCGCTGCGCGACGCGGAACCGGATGTAGTTGCCATGGTGACTGGGGGTCGGCAGTATTTGCCAACAAAATAGAACGACCGTGCTATTTTGCAGCATTTATGCCGACCCCCCAGTCGCCAGGCAAGTTCTAGATAGCCGTCTCTATTTGAGACTCGGGTTTACCCGAGCATGACGACCAGAGTGGCTTCCAGGTGCTCCGAAGGCTGACGCCTAAAACCCGAACGCACAAAGCGCTGCAAACGCCCCACTACAAACGCGGCAAGAACCGCCGCCCGCACCTGCGCGTCAACCGTGGGCGCGGTGGAGACGCCCTGCGCGCTATCGCGCAAACATTGTTTGAGCAAGGCCTCGATCTTGTCGAAGAACTGGTTCATCCGCTGCTGCAGGCGCTCGTTTTCAAAGACCAAGGCATCGCCCACCATGACTCGGGCCATGCCGGGATTCTTTTCGGCAAACTGCACCAGCATGGCAATGATGCGGGCGCACTGGCGCTCACCCACGCGGGCACCCTCGCCATGTTCCCGCTCCACAATCTGATTGGCCAATGTGAATACCGACTGCTCGATGAACTCAATCAGTCCCTCGAACATCTGCGCCTTGCTGGCAAAGTGGCGATAGAGCGCGGCTTCACTGACATCCAGGCGCGCCGCCAGCGAAGCCGTGGTGATTCGCTCGGCGGCTGGCTGCTCCAGCATGGCGGCCAGTGCCTGCAGTATCTGGATGCGCCGCTCGCCCGGCTTGGGGCGCTTGCGCACAGGCGTGGCCGCTGCATCGAGCGTCGATTGCACGTCGTCCATTGCGTCTTCCAGTGGCGTATTGTGGTCGTCGGGCATCGTGGGTGGCAGCTAGGGGTTGGATGATTCTCGCACAGGCTCCAGCAGCAGCATGCAGCGCAGACCCACCCCCTGATGACCACTTTGGATCTGAAGCTGACTGTGGTGGACACGGGCGATCTCGTCTGCAATGGCCAGCCCCAGTCCATTGCCATCCCCCGGCGTACCGGGCAATCGGTAAAACCGCCCGAGCATGCGGGTGCGTTCCTGCGGCGGCACACCCGGACCGTTATCTTCCACTTCCAGAAGAGCCTGCGCGTGGCCATGGCCGAAGGCCCACCGCTCGCCACAGCGCAAGGTGATATGGCCGCCAGGCTGCGTATAGCGTACGGCGTTGTCGACCAGATTGGAGAGCAATTCCCGCAACAGCCACGAATAGCCACTGACCTCGATATCCACCACCTCCAGCCCAAGATCAATGTGCTTGGCCGCGGCAGCGTCCAGGTATTCCTCCAACACCTGCTCACAGAGCCATTTCAGGCTCACCGGTTGGCGAGGCTCCTGGCTGCCGCTGCGCGCATCAGCCCGCGAGAGCGCCAGCAATTGCGCGGCCAGCTGTGAGGTGCGGCGCGTGGCGTCCCGCAGCTTGCGTATCTGCTCAGCCGACAAGGTGATGGTGTCCTTGCCGGCCAGTGCCCAGGCCTCCACCTGAGCTTGCAGACCGGCCAATGGCGTGCGCAACTGATGGGCCGCGTCGGCCACAAATCGGCGCTGTCCTTCGGCCTGTGCGTTGACCAGATCAAACAGCCGATTGAGCGAGTTCACCAGTGGACGCACTTCTTCCGGAGATCCTGCGGCATCCAGCGGGCTGAGGTCGCGCGGGGAGCGCCCCTCCACCGCATCCTTGAGCTCCAGCAGCGGGCGCAACGCACGCCGCACGGCCCAGTTGACGGCAAGTACCGCGCCAATGGCCAACACCAGGTTGGGTAGCAGTACCTTGAACCACAGACGCTGGAACCACTGCATGCGCACGTCGGTTCCATCGGCCAGACGCACGGTCAGTTCACCCGCGGCACTGAGAATGCGCTGGCTGACGATGCGATACACCACGCCCTCGTACTCCTGACTGGAAAACTCCGGCTCGTGGGTGTTCGGCGGGTAGTCACCCAACCAGGCATCACCCAGCAGGACTTTGCCGTCGGAGTTGAGCACGGCATAGGTTGCCTTGTGCGGACGCGCTTCCAGAAAGTCGGCCAGCACCGGAGAGAGCCGCAAGGCCGGAGGATCCTGCGGAGAAGTGCTGCGAATCAGGATGGAGTCTGCCAACTGCGGCACCAGCGTCAGCAGTTGACGGTCCTGTTGAATGGCGACCGAATCCGCCAACTGGTAGTCAAACCAAGTATTGATTGCCGCCAGCAACAACAAAGGAGCCAGCAGCAGCAGCAGCAGCCGTCTTTGCAGGCCGGGGCCCAGATTGACGTGCTGACTGGGGCTCAAACTGCGCCCACCTGCTCCAGACGGTAGCCAAAGCCGCGAATGGAGCGCAGGGCGATGCCATGCGGCTCCAGCTTGGCACGCAGCCGTGAGATGTAGACCTCCACCGCGTTGGGTGTGATTTCCTTGTCCCAACCGGTCAACGCTTGCAGCAGCTTGTCCTTGTTGGCGGGTTTGGGAGACTGCAGCATCAGATACTCCATGACCGTCCACTCCCTGGGGCCCAGTTCCAGCGCAAGCCGGGAGCTCGAAGGCCCGTTGCCGTCGCGCACCACAATGCTGGCCTGGCGCAGCCCGGTATCGAGCTCCAGGGTGCCGAAGCGCAGCACTGCCGATGTGGCAGCCTGCGAGCGGCGCAGCAGGGCGCGCAGGCGCGCCAGCAGTTCCGGCAGTTCGTACGGTTTGACCATGTAGTCGTCCGCCCCGCGGTCCAGACCCTGCACGCGGTCCTGCAAGGCGTCACGCGCTGTGAGTATCAGCACTGGCATGGTGTGGCCTTGGCTGCGCAGCCACTGCGTCAGTTCCAACCCATCCATCACCGGCAATCCGATGTCGATCACTGCAATGTCGAATGTGTCGCGGGCCATGACGTCCATGGCGCGTTCGGCGGTGCCCACCCAGTCCACCGCATACCCGGCGTTGGACAACCCCAGCTTGATGCCGCTGGCCACGAGCACATCGTCTTCGACGAGCAGCAGGCGCATGCGGGCTCAGTGGGAGCGGATCATGGTGCCGAAGGCCTGCTCGGTCAGAATCTCCAGCAACAGAACGTGGGGAACGCGCCCGTCGATGATGTGCACCGAGTTGACCCCGCTCTTGGCCGCATCCAGCGCACCGGAAATCTTGGGCAGCATGCCGCCGGAGATGGTGCCGTCGGCAAACAACTCATCAATGCGCCGCGCGGTGAGGTTGGTCAACAGCTGGCCTTGCTTGTCGAGCACGCCGCTGATGTTGGTCAGCATCATCAGCTTTTCGGCCTTGAGCACGGTGGCCAGCTTGGCTGCCACCACATCGGCATTGATGTTGTAGCTTTCATTGTTTTCGCCAAAACCGATCGGGCTGATGACCGGGATGAAGGCATCGTCCTGCAGGGCCTGGACCACGCTGGGGTCCACGCTGACGATGTCACCCACCTGACCGATGTCGTGCTCGATGCTGGGGTCCGCGTTGTCCAGCATCTTGAGTTTTTGTGCGCGGATCATGCCGCCGTCCCGCCCGGTCAGGCCTACGGCCTTGCCGCCAGCCTGGTTGATCAGGCCGACAATGTCCTGCTGCACCTCGCCGCCCAGGACCCACTCCACCACTTCCATGGTCTGCGCGTCGGTCACGCGCATGCCCTGGATGAACTCGCCCTTCATGCCCAGACGCTTCAAGGCCTGTTCGATCTGGGGACCGCCGCCGTGCACCACCACCGGATTGATGCCCACCAGCTTCAGCAGCACCACGTCTTCGGCAAAGGCCTTTTGCAGGGCCGGCTCGGTCATGGCGTTGCCGCCGTATTTGATGACCATGGTCTTGCCATGGAACTTGCGGATATACGGCAGCGCCTGGGCCAGGATGTCGGCTTTGTCGCGGGGGGAAATAGCAGTTGCGTCAGACATGGTCAAAAGTCCAGATAGGAAAAATGAAGAACTGGATCAAATTGTGCCTGATCAGCATCCTGCCCGGCTCTGGTGCCGCGCGCAGGCCTAACTTGTCTGGTAGCCCTGCACATGCTGCAGGAACACAGCCTTGATCGCTGGCGCGTCGTTGACGTCGGCCGCCGCCTGCAGCGTGTAGAGCACCTCCAGCAGCTCCTGCCAAGAAAGATGCGGCTCACGCGCCTTCATGATGCGCGGGTGCTCGGTAGGCTCGGGGTTGTCCCCGATTAGCAACTCCTCGTACAGCTTTTCTCCGGGACGCAGGCCGATGACTGAAATGGCTATGTCGCCGTTCGGATTGGCGGCACTGCGCTCGCTCAAGCCCGAGAGATGCAACATGCGCCGCGCCAGATCCATGATCTTGATGGGTTGCCCCATGTCCAGCACAAACACATCGCCGCCCTGCCCCATGGCACCCGCCTGCAAAACCAGTTGCGCCGCCTCCGGGATGGTCATGAAATACCGTGTGACTTCCGGATGCGTCACGGTCAGCGGCCCGCCCTCGGCCAATTGCTTGCGGAACAGAGGAACCACGCTGCCACTGGACCCCAGGACATTGCCGAAACGCACCATGGAAAACAGCGTTTGCGGATGCGCCTGCGCAAAAGCCTGCAGCACCAGCTCGGCCATGCGCTTGGTGGCGCCCATGACGTTGGTAGGGCGCACCGCCTTGTCGGTGCTGATCAGCACAAAACGATGCACACCTGAAGCCACCGCTGCACGCGCCATGTTCAAGGTGCCAAAGACGTTGTTGCGCACCCCCTCTCCCGGGTTGTCTTCCACCATGGGAACGTGCTTGTAGGCGGCCGCGTGGTAAACCGTCACCGGCTGGTAGCGATCGAATATGGCTTGCAGGCGATCGGGGTTGGCAATGCTGGCCAGTAGCGGAGTAAGTTCGACCTGCGGCGCCGCGTGCGCACACAGGGCCAGCAACTCCTGGTGGATGGAATACAGGCCAAATTCGTTGTGATCCAGCAGCAGTAATTGGCGCGGCCGTTGCAGGACGATCTGGCGTGTCAGCTCGCTGCCGATGCTGCCACCGGCGCCACTTACCAACACCACCTGGCCGGTCAGATCTCGCTCCAGCAGATCGGTACGCGGCGGCACCGGTTCGCGCCCCAGGAGGTCTTCGATATCCAGTTCACGAAAGTCCTGTACGGTTACCTTTCCGGAGGTCAGGTCCGACATGCTGGGCAACGAGCGCACGTGGACCGGCAGACTTTCCAGGGAACGGATGATCTTGTTGCGGCGTTCTCGCGTAGCGTTCGGCATTGCCAGAAAGATGTCGGTGACTTTGTGGCGGGACACCAAATCTGGAATCTGCTCCGCACTGAAGATCGGTGTTCCGTTGATGATGCGGCCCACCATGGAGGCGTTGTCGTCCACAAAACCGATCAGCTTGAATTGTCCGGACAACTGCAGCGCCGACGCGGTTTGCGCACCTGCATTGCCCGCGCCATAAATCAGCAAACGGCTGCTCGCATGGCCCGAGCCCAGCAGGGGCAGACCTGCGAGCCAGAAGCGGGCCATGGCACGGCTCAGACCGACCAGTATCAGAAAGATGATCGGCTGCAGGACACCCAATGTGCGAGGAACCCCCAGCCAGCGCTGGCTCAGCAGCACGGCGGTGAGCGCCACGGAGTACAGCACCACCGCCTTGGCTGTGGCATTCAAGGCTGCCTGACCGGTATAGCGGAATATGGCCCGGTACAGGCCGAAGCGCACAAAGATGGGAATGGCCAGCAAGGGGGCCAGCAGGTACACACGCCATTGCGCGCCCACCGGCAATCCCCAGACATCCAGGCGCAAGCCGAAAGCCAGCCAAGTGGCGAGCAAGGCCAGCGCCACGTCCAACATCACTACCGTGAGTTGCTTGATGCGACGCGGCCAGGTCAATATCCGTTGGGTCATGCGTAAGACCATTCAGTGCGTCACATTGTCACGTTTGAGAACCTTGACCGCCGTCAGCATCAATATGCGGAGGTCAAACCAGAGCGATCTTCGGTCCAGGTACTCCCGGTCAAACGCCACTTTTTGAGGAATGGGAATCTCGTCCCGTCCGTTGACCTGGGCCCAACCGGTAAGACCCGGAACAAGGCGATGCACGCCTTGTGCGGTACGCAGGGCAATCAAATCATGCTGGTTGAAAAGTGCTGGGCGTGGACCGACAAAACTCATATCGCCTTTGAGGATATTCCAAAGCTGTGGCAACTCATCCAGGCTGCTTTTGCGCAGGAACCCGCCAATGGGTGTGAGGTAGGTTGCCGGGTCGGCCAACAAGTGTGTGGCCACGGCAGGTGTGCCTACCCGCATGCTGCGGAACTTGGGCATGCGGAAAATGGCATTGTCGCGCCCCACGCGATCTGACCAGTACAGCACCGGGCCTTTGGAAGTCAGGCGAACGGCTGCAGCAACAAGCAGGAACGGAATCACAAGCACAACGCCGGCGACGCACGCCAGACAGACATCAAACAGACGCTTCATAGGTGTGAAGTATCGCCTGCTGCTCGGCGCAGCCCTTCCTCTACCGAAACGGGAGGGGTCCATTGAAACAAATTTCTGGCCTTGGAAATGTCTACCTGCAAGTTGCCGCACAAGCGCTCCACCGCCATGCGCTTTCCGGCAATCGCCGCAATGGCCCGTAGAACCTTCACGGGAAACGGGAATATCCTAGGCACCACGCCCTGCGCGCGGGCCAGACCTCTGATGAGGTCGGGGGTGGACAGGTCATTGCCATCGCTCACCAGAAATATCTGGTTTGCCGCCTGGGGATGGTTGATACAGGTGAAGATGAAATCCACCAAATTGTCCAGGGCGACCAGGCTTCTGTGATTGCGAACCGAAGCCAAAGGCAGAGGCCAACGCCTGGCAACAGCCCGCATCAAGGCAGCAAAGTTGGCCTTAACGCCAGGGCCGTAGACCAGTGGCGGGCGGATGACGACTACCTCCAGGCCTGTCTCTTTTGCAATGGCTAGAAGCCCGGCCTCTGCTTCCAACTTGGATATGCCGTAGTCATCTTGCGGTGTCGGGATATCGTCTGCACCAAAGGGCTTGCCGACCTCGGTTTGCTCGCCGTTGACCTTGACTGAACTGAGGAAGACAAAACGACGCACACCGGCTGCATGCGCCAGCCGTGCAAGAGCCAGAGTGTGGTCCACATTGACTTTGCGGTATTCAGCCATCGGATCCTCGGCCGTATCCCGCATCAGGTGCACTCGTGCTGCCAGATGGACGACACACTGCTTACCCTGCAATGCTGCGGGCCAAGATGATAGGTCAGAACGCGTGGATAGTGCTGCAGCCTTGCTCCCCAGAACCGCCATCAGACGACGACCGACAAACCCAGTGGCTCCGGTCACCAGTACATCGCCACCCATGCCTTTGGTGGAGGACAGACTAGACATGGAGAAGTTCACCCAACTTGAAGAAATACTTGGACAGTATCTTCAGCCAGTTGGTTGAAATGCCATTTTGCCGGCAGGCGCGCAATATCTCCTTGTTGAGCTGGTAAGTGGCGGCTAGGCCAGCCGTGCTAAGGCCACCGGTCTGCATGCGCACCAGCACATTGTCAAAATGTCGACTCTTGAGCTCACCAGACTTGAATATGCGGGCAATGAACTCATAGTCGCCCGCGATTTTGTAGTCTTCCTTGAAATTGCCAAAGCGCTGGTAAATTTCGCGTCGAATGAACAACGCCGGGTGGGCAGGCATCCAACCCCACCCTATGCGTGAAGGGTTGAAACGGCCGGAGTTGTAAGTACGAACTACCTTGTCGGGGTTGTCTGCGTGGAAGAACTCAACATTTCCGTACAACGCGTCAAGGCCCTCTTCTTGCATGGCCCGCGCTATCCACTCTATTACCAGAGGACTGCTGTAGACATCGTCGGAGTTGAGAAAGGCGATGACGTCACCCGTGGCAAGTTTCAAACCTTTGTTCATAGCCTGATAGACACCCTTATCCGGCTCCGAAACAAAGTGTGCAATCCTTGACAGGTTGCGTTCAACGATGGCTACCGTGGCATCCCTCGACGCACCGTCAATGATGATGTGTTCAATGGACGGCCAGGTTTGGCTCGCTACAGAATCTATAGCCTTCTGAATAGTGGCCTCGCTCTGGTGGCAGGCGGTGATGATGGAGACTTTCATAGGGCTCAGTATCGGATGAACTTCTTTAGCAGTTCTTTGACTGATCTCGGAACATAGGTCTGTATCCACCTTCTGGAGTTAACCTGCGCGTTGGACTTCATACCTTTGGAAAACCCGGGTCTTTGCGTTTGAATGGCACGCACCATGCTGCGCATGGCGGATTCGTAGGCACCATAAATAAGTTCAGGCGCCGGCCCCTCCTCAGCATAGTAAGGTGAAAGGCGGTAAAAACTGCCATCGTCAACCAGCTGGAACTGGTGGAAGTGGTAGAAGATTAGAGGCTCATTGTCTACACAGATCTGGCCTTCGCTGTTCTGACCATAGGTGTAATTGGAGTAGTTCCATGGCGCTACGCCTGCCCCGGGGTGCTCCAATACGCGTGTACGTGAATAGTCATGGGGCCAGGTATCCAAGTATTTCTGGTCTCCCATGCGACCGGCCTCCAGGCGGTCATAGCACCAGTCCAGGCATTGCTCTCGCCACCGATACAGACAGGCCAGGCCCTGTACATCGCGTCGGAAGCTGACCCACTCCACACAAAACCGCCCCTTGGATTCCAGATGCTGCAGGCGTGGAATAAAGCGGTGTTCCATGATGCCGATAGAAGCGTCTTTGAGCTCATCAAAAAGGGGCTCCGGTGACGAGAAAAACATCAGGTCGGCGTCCAGATAGGTGATAAGGTCCACTTCCTGGCGGTTGTCCAACACCCATGCCGTAAAGCACGATGACAGGGTCCAGCAATATTCGGCCACGTTCCGGTTGCTTTTTGCCGCTAGTACGGCATCACTTTCCACCAAGGACAGAGGGATGCAAATGCATCCGTCGATCTGCAAGGTTTGCAGGATGTCGCTGGCAAGCGCATCCAGGCAAAGCACGAATACGGTGGCTTCAGGGCAATGCTTCTTCAAAGAGTTGAGCATCACAGCCCCTTTGAAGAGGTAGCCGCTATCAAACAGAGTACAGAAATAGCGCTTCATGAATGAGGCTTCACCAGTGAATTCCATATCCGGGTCAGGCCACGCTTGACTCGTGCCATCGGCGCCGACTGCCTGCGCAGAAAGCGGGCAAAAGCACGGACAGCGACTGGGCTCTCCTGAATGGTTATTTTTTCAAGCCGGATTGGCTCTGTTCCCAGCAAATGGGTAAAGGCGTCGGTGGGCGAACAATGCGTTCCACTGCCGTCCATGCCGATGTTGTTGACCAAACTTTTGCCAGGGTACAAAGTCAGCATGTTCGCCAGGAAACAACTGGCATGCCAGCGTACCGCCCAGGAATTGTTCTTGCCCTTGATCTGATTGGACAACATGCGTGTGAAGGGATAGGCACCGCCCATGTCGAAGGCATCTGTGAGTTTCTTGTTGCGCAATGCAGTCAGCAGCTTTTTGCCATCGGGTTCAAAGTGCTGCCATGCGCGCGCCCAAGTGGCCCAGCCCCAGCAGTCTGCGCCCCGCAAAAAGAAGGTATCCGGCAGATCATCTTCCACCGGGTAGCTGTAGCCGTGGATGCTTGCGACGCGAGCCTCGTCCCTGTAAATTTGCAACCCTTGGTTCATGTAGGCCAGAAAGTGCGGCGAAACAACCAGATCGTCTTCCATCACGATCACTGAGCCGTGGCGTGCCACAACTTCACTCACTCCACTGATAATGGATTGGGCCAACCCCTGATTGGTGTCGCGGTAGATCCGCGCAATCGAAGCGAATCCTTGCAGCGAATCTACGTAAGCACGCACTGCGTCGGTTTGCGGCTTGGCGCTATCGTTGCGCGGTCCGTCGCAATACACATACAGAGGTGTGCTGCTGCATTCCGGGTTACGCAGCAACGACTCAACCGTCAGACGCAAGTGGTCTTGGCGCGCGTAGGCAAATAGAGCTACTGGAGCGTAGGTTGGTAGTGCGCTCATGCGGTTTCGCTTTTTTCAATCTTTAGAACTTCGTCAGCCAGGGTAGCAATTTCTTCGTCGTGGGTTATGAATATGATGATGCCATTACGCATACGCTCTCGCAGCTTGGTGACAACGTGGATACGTGTCTCCGGATCGAGTGCACTGGTCGCTTCATCCAGTATCAATACGTCAGGGTTGCGCAACAAAGCCCTGGCGATACCGAGACGCTGACGCTGACCGCCGGAGAAATTTTCGCCCAGATAGGTCAGCCGGGTGTCCAGTCCCTCCTCCAGGGAGCGAACCATAGCATCCAGATTGACGATTTCCAAAGCGGCGTAGAGCTCCGCATCTGTCGCCTGCAGGCCCATCAACAGGTTTTCCTTCACCGACGAAGAAAAGATCTTGGGCTGTTGTTCCACGAGCATGAAGCGTGTACGCGCTGCGGACAAGGAAATATCGCCATGGTTGACCTGTACTTCACCACCGTCGGGGAGGGTAAGGCCCAACACAATGTCAGCAAGAGTGGATTTGCCCGAACCTGAGGAACCTACGATGGCGTAGGTGTGGTTGGAGGCAAATTCAAACGAAACGTCTTGCAGCACACGGCCTCGATCTCCATAACCAAATGACACCTGGTGCAACGACAGGGTCTGAATGGGCAGGTGCGCGCTTGGCATAGGGACGTCGGTGTGCCGACGCGCAATGTCCAACAACGCGCCTATGTCACCCACTGCGCGCACATCTGTCAGGATCTGCATTCCGGCCGCCACCATCTGCCCCAGCGAGGCAAACACCCGGATGATGATGATGGTTCCAGCAAACAGGGTGGCGTCCGCCAGCTCCATCTCGGCTCCCGGTCTGAGCGCCACGGCACCAAGCAGCAGTAGAACAATGGCCGGAAATGCCTTCACACCGGACTTGATGGCGTCAATCTGCACCAGCATGCGCACGTACGACCGAATTTGGGCAGCATAGGTGGCCATGACAAATTTTTCGCCATGCAATGTGCGGATGGAACGCAGGCTGTTGAGCGCCTCCACGAAGGTCGTGCCGGACTCCCGTGACAAGTCTGTTGACTTTGCGTTGAGTCGCACAATGGACCGCATTAGGCCGACAATCAGCAGCAGGTTCAAGGCCAGGAAAACTGCAACCGACCAGAATAGAAAGTGCGAAAACTGGAACAGCACCACCATCCCAACCACGGCGGTCATGCTACCCACCAAAGTCTGCAATGCGCTGGCCACGATGGTTCCGCATTTGAAGGTATCGTCTCCGGCGAGAGTGATGTAGTGCCCCACGGACCGGGTATAGACCCGCGACATGGGTTCCTGCAGCAGGATTTGTCCAAAGACACTGCGGCTGAGCGCTTTGTGCACCTGCTTGCCCAGTACGGTGGTCAGCACCGACAGCGCATATCCCAAAATCATGCGCGCCGACATGAGCAGGAAGAACAGCCACAACCAAGTCCTGAACACTGGCTGCATGCCTACCTGCTGGGCAAACTGGTGCCAAAGTGTGCTCACCAAGCCTCCATTTCCGGATTGCCCTGGCGCCATAGGCACCATGAGACTGGTGGCAGCGTATTCAAGAGCAAGGACCACGAAAGTCAACGCCAGCACCAGGTAGGACAGCCGGAATTGCTGCGCAACGAAGGTAATGAAACCCACACCTTGTTTCAATAATTCGAGCAATCGGCTCATCTTGTATTCATTCTGAATCTTGTTCTGCCGAAATGACGGCAATCGGTACGCCATGCGGGTCGGACTTGCAGGACCACGCAAACGACAGCAGCCCATCTACGCAAGGGCGTGCGGGAAAGCTTGCCCGCGAGACTCCAGGGGCTACCGTCACCACGGATGACCCGTGCCGCAGCTCACCGACAACAGCGCTGCTGACCGTCAGCGTGACTCGCACGCCGGTTTGGATATGCAACGCAATGGTGAACTGCGGTCCTGCCAACCATCCTCCACCCTGCAGGAGTTCCTCCAACGCGGTGCCACCAGACTGCCACATTTGGAACCCGCAATAGAAATAGGGGATGTGCTCGCACAAGCTTGCCTGTAATGCAGTTGGTGGCAAGAACTCCAGGCGCTTTCGAATCACCGTGGCAGGAGCACCTGCAGCCACCGTGTAAGGTGGCAAGTCCCTGGTGACCACCGAGTTAGCTCCAATAACGCAGCCGCGTCCCACCTTTACATTGGGTGCTATGACCACGTTGATTCCAATCCAGCAGTCTTCACCAATTTCGACCGGACGTGATCGTTTGTGCGCCACAGTTTCGACGGAGGCATGTGCGTCCTGCCAACGTATGGGTAGCGGTGCATCATCTTCAAAATGGTGCCAGGCCGAAGATATATAGAGGTTTGGCGCGCAGACGCAACCAGCCCCCAAAGTCACATGGCCGAGAATCGTGCTGCGGTTTTGCAGACTGGTATGTGCACCTATGGAGAGGACCTCCCCGGTGCTCAACTCACAATCATCACCGACCCAGACACCTTCTGCCAGCGACAGGCGTCCACTGCCCTGGGCATGTACCCTTGTACGTCGCCCCAGCACCAAAGCCCCTGCAAAATCAAAACGCCCACTCCCGCTCAAGCCGGAGCTGCGGTGCATTCCACAGGCCGCGAGCCTAACTGAAGGCTGGCGCAGATACCGCCAGCGCGTCAAAGGCGCGCTGCCAAACCAGAGCAGCATTTTTGCAAGCTGTTTAAATCCCATATCACATATAGGCTTGGTAGACGTCGGGAACTTGCTGCATTCGGTTTGCCAATGCAGTACCCCGCTTTTCCGGGATTCGACTCTTGGGATAACTTGTTCCAAATAACAGGTTGCTGAACTGTAGTTGCAGGATCAGACGGGAATTTCCCGTCACCGGATTGCCTTTGTGCAAGCCACGGGTGTCCTCCACAATGATTGTGCCCCGGGGAGCCGCAAACGTGATCTCAGCTTTCTCTCCGTAATGCGCCAACACCTCCTCGTCAGAAAGCCGTGCATAGCCCTTCTTCAGGAAATGTTGAGGAATGCCACCCGGCACGTGCGAGCCCTGGATAAAGGAATGCGGGCCATCTTGAGGGCCTACATCCGTCAGGTAAACGAAAACCTTGAGCCATTTGAGTCGATCCAGATCGAAATGGTAGAACTGGGCGGCCTCGGAGTCCGGCCTGCCGTGAAAATTGGTATGCCACCACATGGACATGACATCCAGGCGTGGGCGCGCTTGCAAGTATGTTTCTGCCAACGCCATCAAAGAGGCATCCGCCATGAGCGTCTGAACATCAGCGTTGGACAACAAGCTGTCCACCGGATAGTCATAACGCACGGCATGGGGCTTGCTTGGGTCATACAGCGCCATTCGGGGAGACTGAGGCCGAGCCTCTCCATCCATGGGGCGCACGCAGGCCGGAGTGTTCATGGCGAAATCCAGCAAGCGAACGCACATCTCAGGGGAAAGTGCCTGCTGCGCAACAAAATAACCTTTGGTTCGGAGCTGCTCCAAGGCCTGACTCCCTACCGGACCTGACATATCACCCAGCACACCTGTTGCCGATGCAAGCCCGAGTGGCTTGTGCCAGCGACTCACCAGACTGCTGGCCCATTCATTGAAACGACCACCCGTCGCGCAGAAAAAATAAACCATGGCGCCATGCGCGCGCTGAAAATTGCGCCCGGCAAACGCAAACTGAATCAGCCCAGCAGTAAATAAAACTGCGTGAACAAGCGCGTAAACAAACCTCTTCATACTGCCTTCAAACCTGTTGTGTGAATAGACCTTGGCCATGTGCTGTCAACCCAATGGTGCGCGGACCTTCCATTAACTGCTCTGCGTTTACACCCGGGGAGCAACCCCCACTTGCGTAGACGCGGATTCCGCCATGGATCGCACAAAAAGATCAAAGGCGGGGAGCCGAATCAGTGTATCCAGAGCGCCCAATATCTCAGGCTCGGACGCAGTCTTGCTATCGCAAATTTTCCAGAATTCCACAAAGGCGTGCCGCAACGCCAGTTGTTCGGGCGCTCCGTACAAGTTGTGCATGTAGAAGAACTCTAGAGCCTGCTGCTGCATGGCGTCTTTGGGCATTGGGAACACGTCGAACGTGCGTAGCATACCCGCGTATTCGTCGCGGGTATGAGCCGTACGGCAAAAGTCAAAAGCATGGTGCGGATGGCGCGCACAGGCGATGCTGGGCACGCCCAGATAAGCCAGTTCATGGGCCACGGTGCCATATACGGTGACGCCACACGCGATGCCGGCTTGTACCAGTTGCACATTGTTGACCTCGGACCCAATCCAGCCGAGCCCAGGGTACTTGTTCCTCAAGTCAGCCAAAACCGTGTCGTTCAAGGCAACCTGATTGGGGTGTGGCTTGAGGGAAAAACGTATCCCGGCTTGTTGCAGAACCTCAATGGTGAAACAGATCCAGTGCCAGAAATCGGGAAATATCAGATCGGGATAGACGTGCGGGCTATCGTAAAAGTCGTGCAGGAATACCACTACGGAACCCTCCAGCCCCTGGGGCATGACGGCGCCGGTTCGGCCATAGGCAGATTGCCGCATATAGCTGGTGGCAGCATCGATCCCTCCTGAGAGCCGCTTGTCAAGCAGTTGGCGGGCCGCCGACAAACGTTCGTCCTTGCCCTCCAGGGCTTCAAAGCAGGATCTGTACTGTGTAAAGTCGGCTGTATGGAAGCTGTCGCCGATATGCAGTCTCTTGCCAAACTGCTGAAAATTGCCAAAGGTCCACACCGGGACCTGATGCAGCAAGGCCGCCCGCACCGCGACGCCATGCTCCAGGTAGGTGGAATAGGAACTGATGTACCAGCGTGGTTTAACTCGACCAAAATAGTCGTTGGCCCGCCGCACCTCGCGCAGGGCTTGCCAAATCAAGCGCCGCACAAAAGGGTCTGCGGCGTCAAATCGTGGTGAAGGTTTGAAACGAAGATACGAATCCACCAACAGATCTGCCACTTCGATGCCGCCCAGGCACAGGGAAAACTGTTGTTCCTTTCCCCGCATTTGGCGCCACAACTCCTTCGAGTGAAGCCAGTCTTTGCAGTCTCGCAAAGGATACCCATAGCTGGTGCTACGGTAGGCCACGCGGTCCGCCAGCGCGCCATAGGCGCGTATCCAGGGCTTGCTGAGCAGGCCTGCGGCAAGGGCTGTGCGCTTGCACGCAGCTCCCCACCCTGTGCCTATGGCCCCATTGATGGAACGTACCACCAGCAGGTCGGCACGGCACGGAATAATCGCATCCAGCTTGGTACGGATCGCCGCAAATAGCAGGAAATACAACTTGTCCGATACGGATTGAACGGCCAATACCGGATCCAACACCTTGGTGTGGCGGGAGACCCGCAGCCCCAGGCTCGCAATGGCCTGCGGGTTCACGCCCTTGTCGGCGGGAAAGCGCGCAAAAAGTCGGCCCAGTCTATTCAACACTTCAGGCACTCAGGAAATACATTGCAAGGAAACGACCTTGATCATTGGCCATCGCTTATCAAGTCCCAGGTCACAGGAGTACCGCGTGCTGCCGGGCGCAATGCGACCTTGCCAATGAAGCTCTCCAGATGCTTGGGTGGGACACCGTAGCCCGGCCGAATGGAGCGGATATGGTGGGCAGTAAGCACTTCCCCCTGGGCAATGTCGCGCACGACATACAAAGAGCGCCTGAAGACGGCGTTCCCAACTTCGCTGGACTTCAAGCCATAATCGACCTGCCCCATCGCCTCCCATGCGGTGCACAGACCTGCGCTGAGGGACTTGAGCTCATGTGGCTCAATGGAAAAGCTGTCATCCGGGCCGCCACCCTGACGATCCAGTGTGAAATGCTTTTCGATGATGGATGCCCCCAGGGCGACGCTGGTGATGGCCGTCGTGTTGTCAATGGTGTGATCGGACAAACCGGTCACAAGCCCGAAGCGACGGGACATGTCGGCAATGGTCCTCAGGTTGTAGTCGGCCGCTGGCGCCGGATATCCACTTACGCAATGCAGAATGGCAACTTCCTTGCAGCCACCGGAACGAGCGGCGTCAACGGCCTCCTGAATTTCCTCCACATCTGCCATGCCAGTGGAAATAATCATGGGTTTGCCGGTTGAGGCGACGTATTTGATCAATGGCAAATCGATGGCTTCAAAGGACGCGATCTTGTAGGCTGGCGCGTTGAGATCTTCCAGCAGATCTACGGCTGTGGTGTCGAACGGGGAGCTGAAAATAGTGATGCCGACTTTCCGGGCATGCAGAAACAGAGGCTTGTGCCAGTCCCAGGGCATATGTGCTTCCTGGTACAGCTCGTATAGCGTTCGACCATCCCACAGACCGCCGTGGATTTGAAACTCCTTCGAGTTATGGTCCATGGTAATGGTGTCGGGCCTGTAGGTTTGCAACTTGACAGCGTCAGCGCCGCATTGTTTTGCAGCATCGATTATTTTCAATGCCGTGCCCAGGTTCCCATTGTGGTTTGCAGACATTTCTGCAATCAAATAGGGTGGGAATTCGTTACCAATGTTTCGCCCAGCAATTTGCATTTTGGGATTGCTATTCATTTTTCGTCTCTGTGCATTATCTTGTTGAGCATCTGCAATCTATTCTCTTGCCATTCCGAAGCCAGTATTCCTAGCCTGCAAATATCCACCAATCCGTTCTCAGTCATGTACTGCTGACGAAAAACACCTTCAATTTGAAACGAAAACTTCTTGTGCAGATTGATAACCGGAACGTTGTAAGAAAGGACTTCGCAGTACAGTTTCGCAAGCTTCAGGGTCTCGAATGCATACTCCAGCATGAGATATTCCATTTTGCTTCCGCATCCTCTCGGAGCAGTTGGCGATGCGTAAAACGCCCATGCGGAATTGCCATTTTTCAAATCGATACAAGAAAAAGATGTAACTCCACTTGGCTGACCATCCAATTCATACATGAAATGTTTTTGATCAACACGGGACTTGATTGCTGCCCACCAAGCCAAGTGCTCTGAAAGACTAATTTCGTGCTGCGTATACATATTTGCACGAACTGACGGGTGATTTCTCCACGAAAGCATGAGCCCCAGCTCATCTTCCGAGATATCCCGCAATATTCCTAATTTATTCATGAGGAAAATCCGCCCATCCGTCAAGATTCAACATGCGCGACAAGACTCTTTCGACGCCCTTTCCATCAACCACTTCGGCCGCCCTGTCTATCATGGACAAAAGTGTTTGAGCATCTACGGCAAACAAACTTACGAAGTCACCAAGCTGATTCTGCAAATGGTCACCGAGTTCGACGCGGCGGGCGGCACCGAGCCGCTCCAGCTCCATCGCCGCTGATCGTTGGTTATCGGCCAAAACCACCATCAGACTTGGCAGCCCCAGGCAGCAGCGCTCCCAAGCCGTACTACCGGCAGCACCAATTGCCAGATCGCTGTCGGCCATTTTTCGCGCCATGTCGCTGACGTTCACAAGCACTTCAGTGGGAAAAGGCATTGTCGCCGCAAAGTCCCGTACCTGCTCCAACCAGGGAGCTTGCGGGCCCATCACCACGGTCACCATGCAATCTTGCGGCAATATGCAATTTCTCAATGCTGCCAAAACTTGCTGCGTCGCGTTGTTCAGGTCAACACCCCCCATTGTTATTAGGATATTTTCCAACTCGGGCGGGTGACGGCGTTTCAAGCTGTAGTCCCGAAGCGCCAAGAATTGAGGACGAAGCAGTGCGTACTGTGTACCAGTCAGGATTTGACAAGCTGAGGGGACCCGTCCAGCGTAGTCAGATGTACTGCGCCCCAGATTCTGGTCAAGCAATACATCGCACTGGTGGCCGCGATCGGCCAAGTCGTCAATAACCATCAATTGATTGCACGCAGAACGCAGTGAAGTCTCCCATCGCTCGTCGAGTGCATAGTGGTCCACAATCAGCCAGTCAACTTTATTCCCACCAATGGCAGAAGCAGTCTGTTCGGCATCGGCTCCCCAGTTGCATCCAAGCCAATGCGCGTGTACAGGCTCCTTGCCTCCTGTATCTTCAATGCAGGTATCCAACGTACTGTCTGGCAATGCTAGCAATGCATGCCCTCGCTGACGAATTAGCGCATGCAAGTTTCCTGCATGGGATCGGCTGATGAAGATGCATTCAACGCCTTGCGTGGCCAGAGATTCAGCCAGCGTCAGGCAACGCATAACATGCCCACTGCCGATTTGCAGCGATGCATCCACACGAAATGCAACCTTCATCTTCATGAGCGCTCAGTTCTGTAACGCTTTGAAGAGCGCCTCGGCATGCACCCAATCCTCAGGGGTGTCTATGTCTTGAACCCGGTATCTGGGCAAGATGACGGGTTTGGAATGCGGCGCAAAAATGGGCTTTCCCGCAAGCCATGCCTGACTTGTTCCCCAGTAGAACTGGCCTGCATCGTGATACGCATGCTCCAGATCCTGGGAGCGCATGGCGAAGCACTCCGGCTGAAACATCTCGATACCGCCGTTTGCGTTGATGCGAACTGCACGTTGGATGGGAAACGCATAACTTGTTACGGAGAAGGCGAAATCACACTCTGCATGCAACAAGACCTGCAGGCCTTCCTGAAGGGCGCCGGCCGTTACAAAGGGCGCCGTGGCATAGATGCAGCACACCAGTTCGCAACTCTTCCCGGTGGACTGTAGAAATTGAATGGCATGCGCGATGACCGGCCCGGTGCCAGAAAAATCATCTGACAGACTTTGCGGACGCAGGAATGGAACAACAGCACCATATTGAATGGCAACATCCGCAATCTCCTGGTCATCGGTAGACACCAGTACCTGGTCGAAGCAACCGCTCGCCAACGCAGCCTCAATCGACCACGCGATCATTGGCTTGCCGCAAAAAGGCTTGATGTTCTTGCGAGGTATTCGCTTACTTCCACCCCGGGCAGGAATAACTGCGACCCTCACGATTGCAAAGCCACTCGAAGGGCTTGGACAACCTGATCTTGCTCGGCATCGGTCAGGCCGACATACATAGGCAGACTGATGGCCTCTGCGTAATAGCGGTCCGCCTCTGGAAATTCACCGTAATCAGAACGCAGTTTTTGATAGTACGGTTGTGTATAGACCGGGATGTAGTGAAGATTGACTCCTATTCCCTGTTGCCTAAGCGAGTCGAAAACCTGTTTGTGCTGGACCTTTGCTTGGCCTTGCAGTACCCGTATCACATAGAGATGCAGGCCGGAGTAGCCCTGCGGATCCTGATAAGGCAGGCGCAGAGGCAACCCTTGCAACAGGTGTTCATAGCGCTGTGCAATGGCGTGGCGACGCGCCACGAATACATCGAGATGCGCCATCTGGCTCAAACCCAAGGCGGCTTGGATATCGGTCAATCGATAATTGAAGCCCAGGCCGATTTGCTGGTAGTACCAGGTACCATCGGGCTCCTTGGTCATTTGCGCCGGGTCGCGCGTGATACCGTGACTGCGCAGCAAGATCAATTGTCGGGCCAACTCCGCATCATTGGTGACCGCCATTCCACCCTCGGCCGTGGTGATGATTTTTACCGGATGAAAGCTGAACACCGTGATGTCACTGTAAGTGCAACGCCCAATGGGCTCATCGCGGTAACGACCACCAATGGCGTGTGAAGCATCCTCAATAACCTTGAACCCGTATTTTTGGGCCAATGCAGCAATGGCTACCATGTTGCAAGGTTGCCCGCAAAGATGTACTGCTACCACCACTTTGGGCAAGCGGCCGCATTTTTCCGCCTGCTCTAGTTTGCGTTCCAAAGCGTCCGGGCACAGGTTATAGGTATCGGGATCGATATCCACAAAATCTACCTGGGCGCCGCAATATAGTCCGCAATTGGCAGACGCGACAAACGTTATTGGGCTGGTCCAAAGCCAGTCGCCAGCCCCCAACCCCAAAGCGAGACAGGCAATATGCAGCGCGGATGTGGCGCTATTGACTGCCACGGCATGCTCGACGTCACAGTAGTCGGCCACTGCCCGCTCAAAGGCCGGGACCATGGGCCCTTGGGTCAGGTAGTCAGACTTCAGTACTTCGATGACGGCATCGACGTCTTCTTGACTCACCTGCTGACGTCCGTAGGGAATCACCGTTCAATCCTCCGCCTGCAGGTTGAACTCTGCAATCTCTTTTACATCCAAAAAGACCGGATTGGTCCCGGAGTTGTATTCAAACCCCTGGGGCACGATGACGCCAGTTTCGCCAATATTGTTCACCCGAAAATCGTTGCTACGGCCGGTGAATGAGATGGTGGGGCTGATGACGTAATGATCACTAAATTCCAGGGTCAGATGCGAGTCATCTGCTGGGCACATGATTTCGTGCAATTTTTCGCCTGGCCGGATACCTACTATTCGTTGCTCCATTTCCGGTGCCATGGCAGTGGCGAGTTCCGCAATGCGCACCGACGGAATCTTGGGAACGAATATCTCTCCGCCGCCCATGCGCTGGAAGTTCGTCAAGACAAAGTCCACGCCCTGTTGCAGGTTGATCCAGAATCGGGTCATCCGCGCGTCAGTAATCGGCAAATGGCTAGCCTTTTCCGCGATGAGCTTCTTGAAAAATGGCACAACCGATCCGCGTGAACCCACCACATTGCCGTAGCGAACTACGGCAAAGGAAGTCTTATGCCCACCGGCCATATTGTTGGCAGCAACAAACAGCTTGTCGGAGGCCAACTTGGTAGCTCCGTACAAGTTGATCGGGTTGGCCGCCTTGTCGGTGGATAGTGCAATCACTTTTTCCACATTATTTTCAAGTGCGGCATGAATGACATTTTCAGCCCCATGAATATTGGTCTTGATGCACTCCATCGGGTTGTATTCGGCGGCGGGCACTTGTTTCAGCGCCGCCGCATGAATGACAAAATCAACCCCGCGCATGGCCTGAATCAACCGTTGTTGATCACGCACATCGCCAATGAAATAGCGCATGCACGGGTCATTGAAGTCCTGCTGCATTTCATATTGCTTGAGTTCATCACGCGAAAAAACAATCAAGCGACGCGGTTTGTATTTGGCCAGCAAAGTTTTGACATACTTTTTGCCAAATGAACCGGTACCGCCTGTGATGAGAATCGATTTGTCGTTGAACATTCACTTTACCTTGCTATCTATTTGAATTGACGGACGACTTCGACCACTTGCCGGATGTCATTGATACTGTGACCTACAGAAATCGGCAAACTCAGTTCGGTGTCATGCAGCTCGTCCGCCCGCGGAAATTCGCCCGCCAAGATTCCCTTCATCGCTTCCTGGCGGTGGGGTGGGATGGGGTAATGCACCTCGGTCTTCACGCTTTGGTCCAACAGATACTGGCGCAGGGCATTCCGTTCGGGGTAGCGAATGCCATAAATGTGAAACACGTCGTACTCATCGTCCCGTCGACGTGGCAGAGTTAGCCAGTCAGGCAATTCCGAAAAATACACGTCCGCCAGCGCACGTTTGTGCAAGGTCATCTCTTCCAGATGCTGCAGTTTGACCCGCAACAGGGCTGCCTGCAGTTCGTCCAGGCGGGAGTTCACGCCCAGGTAGCGGTTGACATATTTTTGCTTGGACCCATAGTTGCGCAAATGGCGAAGGCGGTCAGCCAACCCATCGTCATTGGTTACCACTGCTCCTGCATCGCCAATTGCACCAAGATTCTTGGTGGGATAGAAACTGAAACAACCGGCATCTCCAAAGGTTCCCGTCATCTGCATCCCCAGCCGGGCACCATGAGACTGTGCGCAATCTTCGACCACCTTGAGGCCATGCTCTGCTGCAAACGCTCCAATGGCATCCATGCGGCAGGTCTTGCCAAACAGGTGGGTGACACAGACCGCACGGGTATTTGGGGTAATAGCCTGCGGCAGAAGAGACGCATCCATATTGAACGTGGCAAGTTCCGGCTCCACCAGAATCGGCCTATGGCCTGCTCGCACGATCGCCAAAACGGTGGCTATATAGGTGTTGGATGCCACAAGCACATCGCTGCCTTTTGGCAAGTCAAGTGCTTCTAAAGAAAGAATCAACGCGTCCAGTCCATTTGCCACACCGATGCAATGCTTGGCACCCACATAGCGCGCAAATTCCTGCTCGAACGAAGTTACCTCCTGGCCCAGGACATACCAACCACCACGGATAACCCGTGAAGCAGCAGCTTCCAATTCAGCCATGAAGCACGCATTGGACTGGGCAAGGCTCTCATACTCAATCATGAGCTATTTCAGTTCGTAGGGAGTGTCTATGTATTCAGACCGGTCATACGGATGGGAAGACATCACCATCAACACGGAACCTGGGCCAAATGCCATGGTATGCCAATCCTTGGGCTCGACCAAAAGACACTTCCCGGGATGGTCCAGGACGACATTCTCAAACGTGACACCGTCATTCATGTAGATCGTGACCGTTCCACTGACGGCAACCAGCGCCTGACGCGTGTGTTTGTGCCGATGCCCGCCCCGTGTTTGCCCATCCGCACCGTAAATCCAGTACGTCCTGACAGGCGTGAATGGAAGTGCTCCGTCAATAACGGTGAGAGACCCTCTGGGCTCAGAAAATGTGGGCAAAATCAGCTGCGCAAAGTGACTCATTGATTGTTTTCTCCACACTTACAAAACTGCATGAACAATCGCGGAGCCGACCATACCGCGATGGCCGGCCACAGAAAATTTGGAATTGAGAGGCATGCGTAGGATCTTGGTCGAAGGCCCGATTATCCACGGAGAAACCCTTGGACCGCCTTGCCCGCCTCCAGCCGAGGCATGCGCCAGCCAGAGCCAGCTCCCCACATCCCCCAAACGTGAGCACCTAGAAGTGCCTCCCTATAACTGCGAACCAAGAGCGCGTAGAGTGCCGTGTATTCACTTAGGAAACAGCCCATGGCAACCAAAAACCCCAAAAAACCCGCACCCAAGGCCGAACCCCAGCCCCAACCTTCCGTCAAGGACTCAGCCCAACAAATCTGGCAAGCTGGCTTGGGCGCGTTCACACGTGCCCAGGTCGAGGGAACCAAGGCCTTCGAGGCTTTGGTCAAGGAGGGTATCAACATCCAGCGCAAGACCCATTCCGCTGCCGAAGCAAAAATGATGGAAGCGGCTGGCAAGATGACCAGCCTGGCTTCCGACATCACCAGCAAAGCGTCGGGCCAGTGGGACAAGCTGGAGAACATCTTTGAAGACAGGGTGTCCAAGGCCCTGGGCAAACTGGGCGTTCCAACCGCCAAGGAAGTGAACGAGCTGATGGCCCGCATCGATGAACTCAGCGAAGCGGTATACAAGCTCACCGTTAAGACACCGACAACCAAACCGGCCCCGGCTAAGGTGGCGCGCAAGGTTGCCAGGAAGACACCTGCCAAGGCGGCTTCGACGCCCAAGCCACCCAAGGCATAAGCCTCTCCCTCATCAAGGCGCCTCGGCGCCTTTTTCTTTGCTGCAGAGCAATATCCCTGTTTACATAAGCCATCTACACTTTGCACAACCACATCGTCACCAAGGCGTCTGCAAGAACATGGCAAAAAAAGCTCCTCGCCGAACCGCCGAGCGCATTCTGGAAGTGACGCTGGAGCTGTTCAACCGCTTTGGCGAACCCAATGTCTCCACCACGCTCATTTCGTCCGAGATGGGCATCAGCCCTGGCAATCTGTACTACCACTACCCCGCCAAGGACGAGCTGATCAATGCGCTGTTTGACCGGTACGAGGTGGCGCTCAACGGGCTGCTCAACGCCAGCGACAACGTGCGTGATGTGGAAGATGCCTGGTTCTTCATGCACAGTTTGTTTGAGCTGATCTGGCAATACCGTTTTCTGTACCGCGACCTGAACGATCTGCTGAGCAAGAATCGCCGGCTGGAAACGCATTTCCAATCCGTACTCAAGAACAAGACCCGATCTGTGAAGGCCATGCTGGACAGCATGAACCGCTCGGGAGCCATCCGCATCGACCAGCGCGAAATGGAGCCCACCGCGACCAGCATGGTCGTGGTGCTGACCTACTGGCTCAGTTTTGAATATGTGCGCGATCCGCGCAAGGCGCTTGAGCCGGAAAGCGCCCAGGCTGCACTGTTGCGGGGTGCGCACCATGTACTCAATCTGCTGGCGCCGTATCTGGAGGCGGGTCAACGGACCCATCTGCTGAGTCTTGTCGGCGCCTACGCAGGCAATGTAGACCACTGAAAGACGCAACATGGGCCGATGGACCGCATTCAAACCTCGTGGGCACTTCAGTTACACCAGTCAGACCATCAAGAAGCAGTGGGCACGGTTGCATGCCGCCGACTGCGTGCCTCTCCCCGACGACGCAGACATTCTGGAAGCGTGGACGCTGTTTCACAACGGCTATTTCGAAGAGGCCTGCCAGCTGGGCCTGGCGTTAGACGGTGCGGGCACTACCGTTGCCAACAAGGCCACCTGTGTCTACGCCACATTGCTCGAGCCCAATGAGCCTGAGCGACTGCGTCTTTTGCAATCCGCTTGCGAGCGCGCCACGGCACACACGCTCAGCACTCCAGAAGATCCCAACGCACACTATCTGCTGGCCTACGCCCTGAGCCGCTACAGCCGGGGCATCAGTGTGGCCCAGGCTCTGGCCCAGGGACTGGGTAGCCGCATCAAGAATGCGCTGGAGACGGCCATCGCACTGCAGCCCCGGCATGCCGACGCCCACTTTGCGCTGGGCGCCTTCCATGCGGACATCATCGACAAAGTGGGGCCCCTCATAGGCAACATGACGTATGGCGCCAAACGCGAAACCAGCCTGCAGCTATTCCAGAGCGGCTTTGCGCTGCACCCGCACTCCCCCTTCGGGCTGGTCGAGTATGCAGCTGCCCTGCTCATGCTGGAGGGTGACACCCAGCATGCCCAGGCCACCAAGCTCTACCGACAAGCAGCAGCCCTCAAACCGCTGGACGCGCATCACTACCTGAAGATTTCGCTCGCCAAAAACGGCGTCCCGGGCTAACTCTCATCGGTGGTTTTCACTCGCCTTAAGATACAGGGTAAACACTGATCCGCGGGCAAGCCCGCTGAACGGTCCGATTTCAACTTTCGCCCGGAGAACCCATGTCAGATCTGAAGACCCTGTTTGAAACCGCTGTTGCCAACTCCAAATCCCTGACAGAGCGCCCCGACAACAGCACGCTGCTCAAGATTTACGGCCTGTACAAGCAGGCAACGGCTGGCGACAACGTGGACAAGAAGCCCGGCTTCTCCGACATGGTGGGTCGCGCCAAATGGGAGGCTTGGGATAGCTTCAAAGGATTGACCAGCGACGCCGCCATGCAGCAGTATGTGGACCTGATTGACTCCCTGAGCTGAACGCTCTGCGCCCAGACATAGCGCCTCTTGCAGGCGCTATTTTTTTGTCCCGCCCGTCTTCAGCAGGGAGTCCAGATTTTTGACGATTTCCGCCTCGATCTTGTCTTTGAACGCACCCAGCAGAAAGCCGAGCTTGGCTTGCAGTACAAACCGGTCCTTGGTCACTTGCAAGGTGCCATTGACGCCGGATCGGGTGAAGTGGATGGTGTCCTCCGCCTTGCCCTCGGCATAGGCGCATTCCATGCCGAATTCGTTTGTTGCCTGTTCTGCCCATGCGTGCGCCACCTTGCGCGCCGCTGCCATTCCGAGCGTGTGCTCTCGGAATATGTGAAGATCCGCCATTGCCCTCATCCTTCAAGTAATCAACACCATGTACAAATTCAAATCTCCGGCCACTGGTGACCTGATCATGCTGGAGCCCAACGGGCGCCAGATCCTGACCATCCTCGGACGCAGCGACGCCGCGTCGCAGGCCAAAGGGATTTTGCTACCCGAGCATATGCCAGAAGCCATTGCGGCCCTGGAAGCCGCGATCCAGGCCGACGAAGATCAAAAGGCGCAGTTGGTGAAAGAAGCGCTGGCCAAGGGTGAAGCGGCGCCGCGTTTTGAAGGCATCTCGTTGCGCCAGCGCGCGGTTCCCTTCATTGACATGATCAAACGCTGCATCAAAGAGGAAAAGGAAATCGTCTGGGGTGTCTGAAATGTCCCAGCCAACTCATTTGTAGCTGCGGATATCGTCAATCACCTTGCCATCGTTGGGCAGGGTACCAGGGGCATGCAGCTCCACCGTGCCACGCAGCTTGGTGACATCGCGGATCGCTTCACCGATGCGCGCGGCCAAGGCCGCGTCCGTGGATGCGGACTCCACCTTGAGCGTCATCACATCATTGGCCATTTCACCACTCACCACCAGTCGAGCGCGCCGCAGCTCCGGGAAGCGCTTGACCACTTCGTCCACTTGCTTGGGGTGCACGAACATGCCGCGGATCTTGGTGGTCTGGTCCGCGCGCCCCATCCAGCCTTTGATGCGGGTGTTGGTGCGCCCGGTCGGGCATTGGCCCGGCAGCACGGCAGACAGATCACCGGTGCCAAAACGGATCAACGGGTAGGTCGGGTTGAGCGTGGTCACCACCAGTTCGCCGACCTCCCCTTGCGCCACCGGGTCGCCCGTACCGGGTCGCACGATTTCGACAATCACGCCCTCATCCAGCACCAGACCTTCGCGCGCAACGGTCTCGTATGCAATCAATCCCAGATCAGCCGTGGCATAGCACTGGTACCCGTCAATGCCGCGTGCGGTGAACCAGTCGCGCAAGGAGGGAGGGAAAGCCTCCCCGCCAAACATCGCCTTCTTGACCGTTGGCAAATTCACACCCAACTCGGCCGCCTTCTCCACAATGATCTTCAGAAAGCTGGGCGTACCGATATAGCCCGCCGGCTGCAACTCGCGCATGGCCTGCACCTGCTGCTCGGTCTGGCCGGTCCCCCCCGGGAACACGCTGCACCCCAGGGCATGCGCACCGGTTTCCATCATGGAGCCCGCTGGCACGAAGTGGTAGCTGAAGGAGTTGTGGATCAGCTCGCCGGCGCGGAATCCAGCCGCATAGATGGCACGCGCCATGCGCCAGTAATCCCGCGCTGTACCTTCGGGTTCGTAAATCGGCCCAGGGCTGGCAAAGACGCGCGTCATGGATGCTCCAAAGGTCACGGCGCTGAAGCCACCAAACACATCACCGCCTGCAGCACGCGCCGCCTGCTGACGCTCCTGCAACTCCGACTTGCGGATCACAGGCAAGCGTGCCAATGCATCCCGACTGGTCACCGCAGCGGCGTCCACATCGGCCAACAAAACCGCAAACGCCGAAGATGATTTCTTGGCATGGGCAACCTGCGCCGGCAGTGCAGCCAACAACGCAGCCTCACGCTCTGCCGGCGAACGCGTCTCCAACGCATCAAATGTGTCACTCATACCCGAATCTCCTCATACAACCCATCACAGATCGGCGTGGCGGCAAAGCGCAGCAAGCCGCCCCAACAGAAACACCGTGGAACCGGCTTCGCCGGGCCACCGGTGTTGCCCCCTGCAAGGGGGAAAGCGAAGCGACACGCAGTGCGCGCAGCCGGGGGGTGTACGTCAAGCCAACCACCGCTTACGCCGCTTGTAACTTTTCACATCCTTGAAGCTCTTGCGCTCCCCGCCCCCCATGCCGAGATAGAACTCCTTCACGTCTTCATTGCTGCGCAGATCGGCTGCGGCGCCATCCATCACAACGCGGCCGGATTCCATGATGTAGCCGTAGTCCGCATACTTGAGCGCCATGTTGGTGTTCTGCTCAGCCAGCAAAAAGGTCACGTTTTCCTTGGCATTGAGGTCTTTCACGATCTCGAACACCTCTTCCACAATCTGCGGCGCCAGGCCCATGGAAGGCTCGTCCAGCAGCACCATGCTGGGATTGGCCATAATGGCCCGTCCGATGGCGCACATCTGCTGCTCGCCACCCGATGTGTAAGCTGCCTGGCTGGTACGGCGCGTCTTGAGGCGCGGAAAATAGGTATAGACCTTCTCCAGGTTGGCGGCGATCTCGGCCTTGCTCTTGCGGGTGTAGCCACCGGTGAGCAGGTTGTCTTCGATGCTCAGGTGGGCAAAGCAATGCCGCCCTTCCATGACCTGCACCACTCCGCGCTTGACCAGATCGGCAGGCGACAGGTTCTCGATGCGCTCACCGCGCAACTCGATCGACCCCTTGGTCACCGCCCCACGCTCTCCGGCCAGCAGGTTGGAAATGGCGCGCAAGGTGGTTGTCTTGCCCGCCCCATTGCCCCCGAGGATGGCCACGATGCCTCCTTCGGGCACCTGCAGGGACACGCCCTTGAGCACCAGGATCACATGGTTGTAGATGACCTCGATGCCGTTGACGTTGAGAACAATGTTGTTAGGTTCACTCATAGCGAAATTTCCATAGAGACCAGTTGAAAGACCCGCACAGCGGCCCTTTCAACTGGCGGCCCGACCGGACCACCAGACACGCATCGCACTAGCGAGCGCAGCGAAGCGTGACCTCCAGAACACCGCGGAACCGGCTCAGCCGGTCCGCTGGTGTTGCCCCCTGCAAGGGGGAAAGCGCTGCCACACGCAGTGGGCAAGCCGGGGGGTGTATCAGGACTGACAATCGGAAGCTTCGCGCCGGGTCAGCTTCTTGTCGGCCAGGTACTTGTCGGCACCCGCCTTGACCATGGGCTTGATGATTTGCTCATCGGCCTGGTACCAGTCTGCTCCCACATTCCACTTGGTGCCGTCCCAGGTTTCGACACGTGCCCAGGTGGAACCCATGTGGTCGGCACAGCTGGTGCTGATGGGGCGGATCACGCCGGTCAATCCCAACGCCGCCAGCTTCTTGTCATCCAGCGCCAGGTTTTCCAGGCCCCAGCGCACTTGTTCGCCGGTCATGACCTTGCCCTTGCCAAAGCGCTCTTGCGCGCGGCGCACAGCTTCCACGCCCAGGGCCTGGATGATCACGCCGCGGGTGTAGAGCACCGAACCGACTTCTTCCTTGGGTCCGGTACCTTGGCCTTTGTCATGCACGTACTTCAGGATGTCCTGAATCACCTTGGGTTGGGTGCCGGACGTATTGAGTGCCAGCGCGCTGTAGCCCTTGGCGCCTTCGCCCACATCCTTCACGTCGGGCTCGGCACCGGCCCACCACACGCCATACATCTTGTCGCGCGGATAGCCCGTGGCCTGGGCTTCCTTCAAGGCAGTGGAGTTCATCACGCCCCAGCCCCACAGCAGCACATAGTCAGGACGGTTCTGGCGCACCTGCAGCCAAGCCGCCTTCTGGTCCACGCCAGGCGCTGTCACCGGGATCAGGCCCAGATCAAATCCCAGCTGGCGCGCACGTTCC
This sequence comes from Rhodoferax sp. GW822-FHT04A08, assembly GCF_058801025.1. NCBI lineage: Bacteria > Pseudomonadati > Pseudomonadota > Betaproteobacteria > Burkholderiales > Comamonadaceae > Rhodoferax > Rhodoferax sp. GW822-FHT04A08. Next base: position 152,685 of record NZ_JBXAMW010000005.1, on the reverse strand, counting down.
TGCAGCAGCGGAATGGGCTCCTTGCCAAACGGGCTGTCGTGGTAGACCAGGGTGATCTTCTTGCCCTTGAGCTTGTCCAGACCGCCTTCCTTCTTGCCCAGGTGCTGGATCAGGATGTCGGCGCCGGTCCAGTAGCTGCCCATCAGCGGGAAGTTCCATTTGAAAGCCTGGCCATCCTGTGCCACCGAGAGGCCGTAACCCAGGGTGATCAGCGGCACCTTGTCGTTCACCACTTTTTCAGTCAGTGCAAAGGTGATGCCCGTGGCCTGCGGATCGAACAGTGCCACACCAGGCTTGCTCTTGAGGCGCTCATAGCACTCCACGCCACGGTCGGTGGCGTAGCCGGTTTCGCACTCCTCATAGGTGATCTTCACGCCATTGATGCCGCCGTCCCGGGCGTTGATCATCTTCAGGTAATCCTGCTTGCCGTTGGCCCATGGCACACCATTGGGCGCGTAGGGACCGGTGCGGTACGACAGCAGGGGAAAGAACTGCTCCTTGGCCTGGGCGAAGGCGCTGTTCGCCGCCAGACTGGAACCAATGACCACCACCAGGGCGGCCGAGCGGGCTAGGGCATGAAGCTTCATTTGTCTCTCCTAAAGTTAGTGTTGAAGCACGGAAAAAATCGGACTACGGAAATCAATGCGGGAAGGGCCAGAGTCGTAACTTCTGCTTGCCAATCGCCCACAGCTTGGCCAGGCCGTGGGGCTCCACAATCAGAAACCACACGATCAGACCGCCGAACACCATGAGCTCCGCGTGGGAGATGCTGGCGGTGGAGATCTCGAACCCCAATGCGCTCGTGACGGCTGGAAGAATCTGGCTGAGTGCAATGGGCAATATCACGATGAAGGCTGCACCAAAAAAGCTGCCCATGATGGAACCCATGCCGCCGATGATGACCATGAACAGCAATCGGAACGACTGGTCCACCGAGAACGCTGCAGGCTCCCAGGCACCCAGATTGATAAAGGCCCACAGGCCGCCGGACACGCCTACGATGAACGAGCTGACCGCAAACGCGCTGAGCTTGGCGAACATGGGGCGAATGCCGATCACGGCTGCGGCCACGTCCATGTCACGGATGGCCATCCATTCCCGTCCGACCGCACCCCGCACAAGGTTCTTGGCCAGCAATGCAATGACGGAGAGCAGCAACAGGCAGAACCAGTACTTTGCCGCAGAGCTCTCCAGTGAGAAGCCGAACACCTGCAGGTTGTTGACCGACACCGAGCCGCTGGAGGAGTTGTTGGTGAACCACTGCACGCGCAGGAACAGCCAGTCGGCAAAGAACTGCGCCGCCAGCGTGGCAACGGCCAGATACAGCCCCTTCACCCGCAAACTGGGCAGGCCAAACACCATGCCAAACAGCATGGCACATACGCCGCCCAGCACCAGTGCCAGGATCAGCGGCATGCCGTCAATGCGGACAAAGAAGTTGTACGCCGCGTAGGCCCCCACCGCCATGAATGCACCCGAGCCCAGTGAAATCTGACCGCAATAGCCCACCAGAATGTTCACGCCGACGGCGGCCAGTGACAGGATGAGAAAGGGAATCAGGATGGCGCGGAAGATGTAGTCACTGGCCAACATGGGCACGATGACAAAGCCCACGACCAGCAGCACCAGCATGGCAATTCGGTCCTGCAGGATCGGCAGTATCTGCTGGTCCGCGCGGTAGCTGGTTTTGAATTGGCCGTTTTCTCTATAGAACATGTGTATCTCTCAAACGCGATCGATGATCTTCTCGCCGAACAACCCTTGCGGACGGATGAGCAGGAAACCCAGCGCCAGCACATAGGCAAACCAGATTTCAATGCCGCCTCCCACAAACGGCCCGAGGTAGACCTCGGACAGCTTCTCGCCCACACCGATGATCAGTCCGCCCACGATGGCGCCCGGTACGGAAGTGAGTCCGCCCAGAATCACCACCGGCAAGGCACGCAATGCCACCGTAGTCAGCGAGAACTGGGCGCCCAGCTTGCTGCCCCAGATCATTCCGGCCACCAGCGCGACCACGCCAGCCACACACCACACAATCACCCAGATGCGGTTGAGCGGTATGCCAATGCTCTGAGCCGCTTGGTGGTCATCGGCCACGGCACGCAGTGCGCGGCCGGTGGCTGTCTTCTGGAAGAACAGGCTAAGCAGCGCCACCAGGGCAGCAGCGATGATGGCTGCGTAGAAGTCTTCCTTGTTGATGAGGACGCCGCCCTCGAAAGTGCTCTCCAGAATCATCACCGGGTCTTTGGGCATGCCGATGTCGATCTTGTAGACGCTGCTGCCAAACAACGACTGGCCCAGGCCTTCCAGGAAATAGGTGATGCCCAGCGTGGCCATCAGCAAGGTGGTGCCTTCCTGGTTGACCAGATGGCGCAACACCAGCCGCTCGATCACCCAGGCCACCACAAACATCACGGCACCGGCAGCAATGAAAGCCAGCAGGTTGACCGCAAAGATCTCGGTGATGCCCAGCGCCGGAATCCACTCCGAAAAGCGCGCCATCGCCAATGCCGCAAACAGCACCATGGCGCCCTGCGAGAAGTTGAACACGCCCGAGGCCTTGAAGATCAGCACAAAGCCCAGCGCCACCAGCGAATACAGCATGCCGGCCATCAGGCCACCCAGCAAAGTTTCCAGAAAAAATGCCATGGTCGTCTTCCTTAGTGGGATGTGCCGAGGTACGCGCTGATCACGTCTTCGTTGTTGCGCACTTCATCCGGAGTGCCGTCGCCAATCTTCTTGCCGTAGTCCAGCACCACCACGCGGTCGGAGATGTCCATCACCACGCCCATGTCGTGCTCGATCAGCACCACGGTGGTTCCGAATTCGTCGTTCACATCCAGCACGAAGCGGCACATGTCCTGCTTCTCTTCCACGTTCATGCCGGCCATGGGCTCGTCCAGCAGCAATACCTGCGGCTCCATGGCCAACGCCCGGCCCAGATCCACGCGCTTTTGCAAGCCATAGGGCAACTGCCCCACCGGCGTCTTGCGGTAGGCCTGGATTTCCAGGAAGTCGATGATGCGTTCCACCGCCTCGCGGTGCATGATTTCTTCGCGCTCGGCCGGGCCCAGGCGCAGGGCCTGCATCAGGATGTTGCTTTTGATCTTGAGGTTGCGCCCGGACATGATGTTGTCCAGCACGCTCATGCCCTTGAACAGCGCCAGGTTCTGGAAGGTGCGGCCGATTCCCATGCTGGCCACCTGGTGGCTGTCCATGTGGCTGAAGGTCTGGCCACGAAAGGTGATGGAGCCGACCTGCGGGCGGTAGACGCCATTGATGCAGTTGAGCATGGAGCTTTTGCCGGCACCATTGGGGCCGATGATGGAGCGGATCTCATGCTCCTTCACATTGAAGGAAATGTCCGTCAACGCCTTCACGCCGCCAAAGCTCAGGCTGATGTTCTTGACGTCGAGGATGACGTCACCGATTTTCTTTTTACTCATGGTGCTGTGCGTCTCTCAGGCTGCGGCCTTGACCGGGGCAAACGTCTTGGCGTCATCGATGCGCAAGGTGGCACTCACGCTGCCCGTGCGGCCATCTTCAAACTTGACCACGGTCTCAATGAACTGGCTGGTCTTGCCCTCGTAGAGCGCATCGACCAGGGCCTTGTATTTGTCGCCGATGAAGCCGCGGCGGACCTTGTTGGTGCGCGTGAGTTCACCGTCATCGGCATCCAGCTCCTTGTGCAGGATCAGGAAGCGGCTGACCTGGCTGCCCGCCAGCAGCGCATCGGCGCTGAGGTCGGCATTGACCTTTTCCACACACTCCTTGACCAGTTGGTAGACCTCGGGCTTCTGCGCCAGATCGGTATACCCGGCGTACGGCAGATTGCGGCGTTCGGCCCAGTTGCCGACCGCATCAAAGTCGATGTTGATGAAGACGCACACCTTCTCGCGGCCGTCGCCATAGGCCACCACTTCCTTGATGTGCTGGAAGAACTTGAGCTTGTTCTCCACATACTTGGGGGCAAACATGGCGCCATCGAAGTTGCCACCTTTGAGCCGCCCCACGTCCTTGACGCGGTCGATGATCTTGAGATGGCCATGGGCATCGATGAAGCCGGCGTCACTGGTGTGGTACCAGCCGTCGGCCGTGAGCACTTCTGCCGTGGCCGCCGGGTTCTTGTAGTACTCCTTGAGCAGACCGGGCGACTTCACCAGGATCTCGCCGTTGTCCGCCACCTTGATCTCCACACCGGCGCAGGGCACGCCCACGGTGTCGGCGCGCGCCTGGTTGTCGGGCTGCAGGCAGACGAACACCGCAGTTTCAGTGGAGCCGTAGAGCTGCTTGAGGTTGATGCCGATGGAGCGGTAGAAGCTGAACAGGTCCGGACCAATCGCTTCGCCCGCGGTATAGGCCACACGCACGCGGCTGAAACCCAGGGTGTTGCGCAAAGGGCCATACACCAGCAGATTGCCCAGCGCATAGCGCATGCGGTCCCACAGCCCCACGGACTCGCCATCCATCAAGGCCGGACCGACCTTGTTGGCCACAGCCATGAAGGCGTGGAACATCTTGCGCTTGATTGCGCCTGCGTCCTCCATGCGGATCATCACGCTGGTGAGCAGACCCTCGAACACGCGGGGTGGCGCAAAGTAATAGGTCGGGCCGATTTCCTTCAGGTCTATGGTTGCGGTGGCAGCGGACTCAGGGCAGTTCACCACGTAGCCACAGGCCAGCCACTGCGCGTAGCTGAAGATGTTCTGGCCAATCCAGGCCGGTGGCAGATAGGCCAGCACCTCTTCGGCACTGGTGAGCTTGTCAAACTCGGCCCCGGCACGGGCGCGGTTGAGCAGCGAGTCATGGGTGTGCACCACGCCTTTGGGGTTGCCGGTGGTGCCCGAGGTGAAAAACATGGCGCCCACATCATCGGGCCGGGTCTTGGCCACTGCTTCCTTGAAGAATTCGGTTTGCAGCGCGGCAAAGGCCTTGCCCCGCGCCTGCAGTTCATCCATGGACGCCAGGCCCGGCTCTTCGTAATTGCGCAGGCCGCGCGGGTCGTCAAAAAAGATACGTGCCAGCTGCGGACACTGCGATCGGATTTCCAGCAGCTTGTCGACCTGCTCCTGGTCTTCGGCAAAGGCGAACTTCACTTCCGCGTTGTTGATGGGGAATACGCACTCCGGAGCCGCCGCATCCTGGTACAGCGGAATGGGCACCGCACCCAGCGCTTGCACCGCCAGCATGGTGGCGTACAGGCGCGGGCGGTTGGCACCGATGACCACCATGTGGTCGCCGCCGCGCAGGCCGGCCTGATGCAGACCGGCAGCCAACTCCTCGACCATGGTGGCCAGGCCCGACCAGCTCAGGGTCTGCCAAATGCCGTATTCCTTCTCGCGCATGGCGGGCTCCAGCGGTCGTTGCGCTGCGTGCTGCAATAGCAGTTGCGGGAAAGTCGTTCGCATGCGAATCCTCGTGTCTCTTGTCGGCCCTGCCAATGGAAGCGGGGTCATTCGAATTAAGCGCGATTATTGAACTGGCATTGACGTCAAGTTGTCATTCGGACGACAATTCGACCACTTCTTGGTAGGTGTTTTCCCTTCACTTATTCGCAACTTACAGATTCCCATCGCAACACCATGGCCACCGACAGCCCACTTCACCAACGCCGCCGGCCTTTGACAACCGCCGAGCTGGACGCCATCCCCTGGCTGGGCTTGCTGCAGGCGGACGAACGCCAGCGCGCGGTGGACGATCTGCGCATCTCCGAAGCCCAGCCCGGCGAGTTCGTGTGCCGCATGGGCCGACCCGTAACGTATTGGTTCGGCGTGGTGGATGGCCTGTTGAAGATGAGCACCGACAACGCCGAGGGCCAGACGATGACCTTCACCGGTGTGCCGCCCGGCGGCTGGTTTGGCGAGGGCACTGCCCTCAAGCACGAGGCCTACCGCTACAACATCCAGCCGCTGCGTACCAGCCTGGTAGCGGGCTTGCATGTGGACACGTTTCACTGGCTGCTGGACCACTCCATCGGCTTCAACCGCTTTGTCATGAACCAGCTCAACGAGCGGCTGGGCCAGTTCATCGCAGCCCGCGAGATCGACCGGCTCAACAACCCGGACATCCGTGTGGCGCGCAGCCTAGCCGCGCTGTTCAACCCCACGCTGTACCCTGGTGTGGGTCAGGTGCTGCGCATCACCCAGCAGGAGCTGGCCTATCTGGTGGGCCTGTCGCGCCAGCGTGTGAACGAGGCGCTGACTACGCTGGAAGCCCAGGGCTCCATCCGTGTGGAATACGGTGGCCTGCGCATTCTGGATTTGCAGGCGCTGCGTTCGCAACTTTTTTCCACCCGGAGGTCGCGCTGATGGCTGAGCTGTTGTCCCTGTATCCCACGCTCGAACATGTGACGCCGCCGTTGCCGGCATTGGGCGACGAGGGCAAACCCATCCAGGTTCCGGCAGACACGGTGCTGTTTGGCGAACGTGCCCCCTGTCAGGGCTTCCCCTTGGTGCTGGAAGGCGAGGTCAAGGTATCGCGCCACTCTGCCGATGGCCGCTCGCTGGAGCTATACCGCGTGGTTCCCGGGGAGCTGTGTCTGGTGTCCAGCGCCAGCCTGTTTCGCATGACGCCCATGGCGGCCCAAGGCATCACCACCCGCCCCACCCGGTTGCTGCTGATTTCCCCACCCACCTTCATGCGGTGGCTGGAGACGCCGGCCTTTCGCAACGAAGTGCTGGGCCTGTTTGCCGAACGCATGGCCGACCTCACCGGGCTGATCGACGCCGTCGCCTTTCAGAAGCTGGATCAGCGGCTGGCTGCCACCTTGCTGGGCCGCGGGCAGAACCTGGCGCTCACCCACCAGCAGCTCGCAGACGAACTGGGCACGGTGCGCGAAATCGTGTCTCGGCTGCTGCGCCGCTTTGAACGCGAGGGCTGGGTGGAGCTGGCACGGGAACACATCACCATCCGCGACAGCCTGGCCTTGCGCACCCTGGCAGGTTCACAAGCGGACTGAGCTCCAGGAGACAGCGGCCTGTGACTCAAGTCACAGACTTTGGGCGGGCATTGGGATTCAATGCGTCCATCTACCACTCTTGACGGACAAGGACACACCATGAAAACCAATGAAGGCACCCTGGACCGCGCACTGCGCATCGCAGCCGGACTGATTCTGCTGGCACTGACGCTCACCGGCACCATCGGGCTGTGGGGTTGGATTGGTGTAGTTCCGTTGCTGACCGGCGCCATTGGCATCTGTCCGCTGTACTCGGTGCTGGGAATCCGCACCTGCCCGGTCAAAAACTAGACAGCTTCGGTCACTGCGGGCACCCCGATAGGGGGCATGCCAAAGGTACGCCCGTAAAATGGGCCGGATCGTCCACTTGGCACCGCACATGACCGAACCCAAAGCCCCTCCCGTATTCCGCCGCGCAGCGCCCCCAGCGGGCCGCGCGCCCATTCCGGCGGGGCAAACCAATACGGCGGCCACCGGCCCCAACGGAACCGTGCGCCTGAACAAGCGCATGGCCGAGCTGGGCATGGCCTCTCGCCGCGAAGCCGATGACTGGATCGCCAAAGGCTGGGTAAAGGTCAATGGCAAGGTGGCAGAAATGGGCATGCAGGTGCTGCCCGACGTGCGCATCGAAATCGATCCCAAGGCCAAAGGCCAGCAGGCCAATCTGGTCACCGTGCTGATCAACAAGCCCATAGGCCTGGTCAGCGGCCAGGCCGAAGACGGGCACGAACCCGCCATCACCCTGGTGCAGCCGCAGAACCGCTGGCAGGACGACAACGCCCGCTTCTTCTTCCACCCCAGCCAGCTCAAGAGCCTGGTGCCTGCCGGGCGCCTGGACATTGACTCCACCGGCCTGCTGGTACTGACACAGGATGGCCGCGTGGCACGCCAGTTGATTGGCGAGGATGCCGTCATGGAAAAGGAATACCTGGTGCGCGTGGTCTATACCGGCAAAGACAATGCGGCCGCCGCTATATCCGCCGCCGCCACCTATCCGGCAGCCCCCACGCAGCTGAGCCGGATTGACGACGACGACCCCGTCAGCAGCGATGTGCAGAGTGTCTTTCCCGCCGACAAGCTGGCGCTGCTGCGCAATGGCCTGAGCCTGGACGGCCAGAAGCTCAAACCCGCCCGGGTGGAGTGGCAGAACCCCGAGCAATTGCGCTTTGTCTTGACCGAAGGCAAGAAGCGCCAGATCCGCCGCATGTGCGAGCTGGTGGGACTGAAAGTGGTGGGCTTGAAGCGCGTACGCATTGGCCGCGTGATGCTGGGCAACTTGCCGGTAGGCCAGTGGCGCTACCTGTTGCCGCACGAAAAATTCTGAAAACCGTCGGTCAGCTTTTCTTGACCGGCAGTGGCTGGAACGGCACGGTGTCCTGGAAGTCGGTCTCGGGATCCTTCTTGACCTCTTCCTCATGGGCACGCAGGGTGTGTTCCCACAAGCCCCAGGCGGTATCGGTATTGCTCTCCGTGGCGTCCGGTACCGGCAAAGGATCCAGAAAATGCTCCTTTGCGGCAGGCGCTTCACGCCGCGGATCAGCAGGTTTGGACTTGTCTGGGGGGGTTGCCATGGCGCTATTTTGCATGAAATCGCCGAATCCCATAGGCCCTTGAAATGTCGCTGACCAGCCCCATATTCGCTGAGCTTTGGCCGCAGGGCCGTATCGAGCCGTCAAAATCCCCTGTTTTGGACTTCTATTGAACTTATGAGCAAGCAAACCCTTTCCTTTCAGGCCGAAGTTGCACAACTGCTGCACTTGGTGACCCACTCGCTGTACTCCAACAAAGAGATTTTTCTGCGCGAGCTGATCTCCAATGCGTCTGATGCCTGCGACAAGTTGCGCTTTGAGGCCATCAACAACAGCGCCCTGTACGAGAACGATTCCGAACTCAAGGTCAAGGTGGTGCTGGACAAGGATGCCAAGACCCTCACCATCACCGACAACGGCATTGGTCTTTCTCAACAGGAAGCCATCGACAACTTGGGCACCATCGCCAAGAGCGGCACCAAGGACTTCGTGTCCAAGCTCACCGGCGACCAGAAGGCCGACTCCAACCTGATCGGCCAGTTCGGCGTGGGCTTTTATTCCGGCTTCATCGTGGCCGACAAGATCACGGTGGAATCCCGCCGTGCGGGTCTCAAGGCCGACGAAGCCGTGCGCTGGGTGAGCGACGGCGGTGCCAGCGGCGGCGGCGCCTTCGAGGTGGAAGCCATCACGCGCGAAGCGCGCGGTACCAGCGTCATCCTGCACCTGCGCGAAGACGCCCTGGACTACACCCAGACCTGGAAGGTCAAGGGCATCATCAACAAGTATTCCGACCACATCAGCCTGCCCATCCAGATGGAAAAGGAAGAGTGGAAAGACGGCGAGCTGATCAACCCCAGCGACGAGAACGGTGGCCGCCAGCCCGGCGCCATGGTCAAGACCGGCGAGTGGGAAACCGTCAACAAGGCCAACGCCATCTGGGCCCGTGCCAAGAAGGACATCACCCAGGAGCAATACGACGACTTCTACAAGCAGATCAGCCACGACTTTGAAGCGCCTCTGGCCCACACCCACAACCGTGTGGAAGGCAGCACCGAATACACCCAGTTGCTCTACATTCCTTCCAAGGCTCCCATGGACCTGTGGAACCGCGACAAGAAGGGCGGACTCAAGCTGTATGTGAAGCGCGTCTTCATCATGGACGATGCCGAGGCGCTGCTGCCCAACTACCTGCGCTTCGTCAAGGGCGTGGTGGACTCCGCCGACCTGCCGCTCAACGTCAGCCGTGAACTGCTGCAAGAGAGCCGTGACGTGCGCGCCATCCGCGAAGGCTGCACCAAGCGCGTGTTGTCGGTGCTGGAAGACCTGGCCAAGTACGACAAGGCTCCCGTTGCTGGCGCCGATGGCGTGACCGACGTGCTGTCCGATGAAGACAAGGCCAAGGAAGGCAAGTACACCGGCTTCTATGCAGAGTTCGGCGCCGTGCTCAAGGAAGGCCTGGGCGAGGACTTCGGCAACAAGGATCGTCTGGCCAAGCTGCTGCGCTTTGCCAGCACCCAGAGCGATACGCCGGCCGTGTCCCTGGCAGACTACAAGGCGCGTATGAAGGAAGGCCAGGAGGCAATCTACTACATCACCGCCGACACGCTGGCCGCCGCCAAGAACAGCCCACAACTCGAGGTCTTCAAGAAGAAGGGTATCGAAGTGCTGCTGATGACCGACCGCGTTGACGAGTGGGCACTCAACTACCTCCACGACTTCGACGGCACGCCGCTGCAAAGCGTGGCCAAGGGCGCAGTGGACCTGGGCAAGCTGCAGGACGAAGCCGAAAAGAAGGCTGCCGAGGAAGCCGCCGAGGCCTTCAAGCCGCTGCTGGCCAAGCTCAAGGAAGCGCTCAAGGACAAGGCCGAGGACGTACGCGTCACCACCCGCCTGGTGGACAGCCCGGCCTGCTTGGTGGTGCAAGACCACGGCATGAGCACGCAGCTCGCACGCATGCTCAAGCAGGCCGGCCAATCTGCGCCCGAAGTCAAGCCGGTGCTCGAAGTCAATGCCGAACACCCCTTGGTGAAGAAGCTGGACGGCTCCGTGCATTTCAACGACCTGGCCCACATCCTGTTCGATCAGGCCCTGTTGGCCGAAGGCGGGTTGCCGGAAGATCCGGCTTCGTATGTGAAGCGCGTCAACGCGTTGCTGGTGTAAACCTGTACGCGGCGCGACCAAGCAAAAGGGGCCGCAAGGCCCCTTTTGCTTTTGTGTGAAGTCTGCTTGCTACAGCGCCGCCAGCACCGCCTGCAACACGCTGGCTCCGAGCCTGCGGGAGCGTTCACCGTTCCAGCCCACCAGCGGATCGGGCAGGTTGGCGTTGTCCTTGAACGGCATCTCGATGGTGAACGCCAGGCAGCCGAACAGCTGTGCGACCCAGTTGGTGGCCAATGTGGGGTTGGCAGCGCCCGGCGCACTTTGGCCGTAGTTCCTTTCGTCCTGGAAGTCGGGGCAACTGGCCAACCAGGCCGCCTTGAAAACGCTCTCGCGATCGGCAATGCGGGGTGAGTAGTCCTTGGTGCCTTCCGATCCCACAACGAAGTTGTACGGAAGCACTTCGTCGCCATGCACGTCCAGGCACAGGTCCACACCCGTTTCCAGCATCTTCTGGCGCACCCAAAACACCTCTGGCGAACGCTCAAGGCTTGGCTCCAGCCACTCGCGGTTGAGGTTGGCCCCCGCTGCGTTGGTACGCAGATTGCCCAGCACGGCGCCATCCGGATTCATGTTGGGAACAACATGAAAGACGCATTGCTGCAGCAGGGTGCGGCTGACGGAATCGGAGGTGTCCAGCAGGCGTTCCAGCAGCCCTTCCACAAACCACTCGGCCATGGTCTCACCCGGGTGTTGGCGGGCGATCACCCACACCTTTTTCTTCTCAGCCTGGGGCGTGGTGCTATCACCATCGGTGACATGCAGCAGGGTCATGTCGCGCCCCTGCACGGTCAGCCCCAGATGCTCCTGCGTCACCAAAGGCGAAGCCGACGCCGAGCCCAGCATGTCCAGATGCTGCTCCCAGGAGTACGGCTCGAAATAGGCGAAATAGATGCAACCGCTTTCGGGCCGCACGCGCCCCGTCATTACCTGGCCGTCAAATTCGGTGTCGATACGGAACCAGTGCTGGCGATCATGGCTGGCCATCACGCTATAGCCTTCCCAGCCCTTGGGGTAGGCACACTGGCCGGCATTCAGAAACCGAAGCACCAGCTGCTGGCCCGCAGCCCCCTGCACACTGAAGTGAAACCACTGGGCAAATTCGGCCGCGCTGTCCTTGCGGATGTGCAACTGGATGTCGCGCGGGTCGGTGCAGTTCACGACGTCGATGGAGCCCGAGTCAAAGGCGGTAGAGATGTGCAGAGAAGGCATGAACAATGGCTTTCACGATGGGGAGTGCTGCGCGCCAGGCGCGAGCGGCCATTGTAGGGACAGGCCCTACGTGCGACGGACCACGCAATGCCCCTGATCTGCAACAGGTTAATTCGACAATTAAATTGCACGCAATTTAATTGTGAGCTACATTAATGCCATGCCAACCACGAACATCACTTCAGACCAAGCCCTGATGCTGGAAAACCAGCTCTGCTTTGCGTTGTATTCCACTTCGCTGGCCATGACCAAGCTGTACAAACCCATGCTCGCCAAGCTGGGGCTCACCTATCCGCAGTACGTGGTCATGCTCGTGTTGTGGGAGCAGGACGGTCTGATGGTGTCCGAGATCGGCGAGCGCCTGTTTCTGGATTCCGGCACCCTCACGCCGCTGCTCAAGCGCCTGGAAGCCAGTGGTCTGGTCACCCGGGTACGCGATGCGGGTGACGAGCGCCGCGTGCACATCAAGCTCACCGCCCAGGGCCGCGCGCTCAAGGCCAAGGCAAAACCCATTCCCGGCTGCATTGCCGCGCAGGCGCAATGCGACATCCCCGAGCTGCTGGCGCTGAACCAGCAGCTCAAGACGCTACGCCAGCGCCTGTCCGCCTAGTTTTTCAACCCACCTCAACCAAAGGAACTTCCATGCCTACCAAACTCGACAAAGTGCTCTACACCGCCCACGCCCACACCGTTGGCGGACGGGACGGCCGCTCCGTGACCGACGACGGCCTGCTCGACGTCAAGCTGACCCTGCCCAAAGCCATGGGTGGCGCCGGCACCGGCACCAACCCCGAGCAGCTGTTTGCCGCCGGTTACTCCGCCTGCTTCATGGGCGCCCTCAAGCACGTGGCCAGCCTGAAGAAGGTGGCTGTGCCTGCCGACGCCGCCATTGACGCCAGCGTGGACATCGGCCCCATTCCCGCAGGTTTCGGCATCGCTGCGCGCCTGGTCGTCAGCCTGCCCGGACTGGACCGTGCTGTTGCTCAGGACCTGGTCGACACCGCCCACCAGGTGTGCCCCTACTCCAACGCCACCCGCGGCAACATCGAAGTGGAACTGACACTGGCCTGATGCGCAGATGGTCCGGACTGCAGAGTGCAGGACCGGACCATCGCTGTTCAACTGGCGTCCACCAGCTTGACCAGTTGCCCCGGCTTGGGTTCCCCACCGCCATAGAAGCCATTGACCAGGCGCAACTGCTGCTCCGCATGGGGCAACGGTGAGCGCTTGGCCAGCTCGGCAAAACCGCCCTTGGGATAGGGCACCAGCTTGATGCTCCAGGGCTTGGCCGCTTGCCGGTCCTGCGCCGTCATGGCGCGAAAGCTGGACTCTGCCTCCCGCAGTGCGCTGCGGTTGGCCTGCAGCGTGGCCGCATCCTTGGCTGCGTACTGCAACGCATACATATGGTTTTCCGGGCCACTCACCAGCGTGAACTCCAGGCCCAGGTTCTGACCTTGCTCGTTCTGCCGCACACCTGTGAAGTGTGTAGCCTGCAAGCCATTGAGCGTGGTGGCTTCGCTCTTGCCCTGCGTGGGCTTGAAGCCGTTGCGAATGACTTCCGCATGGGTCTTGCCCACAGCAGGCGGCACCGGCTTGATCAACAGGGCGGCATCGGTCGCCGCATTGACCAAGGCAACCTGTTGCGACTCGTTCTGGATGGTCCACGCGGCCGGAGCCGTGACCGCAATGTTCAGACCACCATGGTAGAAATTGCGCCCGCGCACCAGCCCCTGATCGGCACTTTCACCAAAAGCCAGACCGGCAACCACCTGCAAGTAACGGCTGCGCCCGTCATCGGCATAGGTGGAGCTGGCGCCGTAGCTATCGGCGGTCTGTTTGATCTGCTGCAGCCGCTGGTCATTGGACGGGTGCGATGCCAGCCAACCGCCGCCAGTCGGCGCAGGCCGGCCTTCGGACTTGGCAACGTCTGCCGCATAGCGTTCCTGGTTCTTCAGCACGGTGATCACGTCCACCATGTTGTGCGGGTCGTAGTGGTTGCGTGCCAGGTATTCGGCGCCCAGCCCATCGGCCTGCAACTCCTGCTCGCGCCCATAGGAGGCGATGTAGCCCGCAGCCACGGTTTGCGACACCTGCCCGGCCATCTGCCCGGCGCCCGTTACGCCTTGCGACTCCAGCACCAGCCCCAGGATGTTGGCGGCAAACACGCCCAGCCCGGCATGCTGCTGGCTGGTGGCACGTTGCGCTCCATGGCGCGCAGTGACGTGGCCAATTTCATGGCCTATCACGCCAGCCAGATCCGCTTCGCTTTCCATATAGGCCATGATGCCGCGCGTCACATACACATAGCCGCCAGGCAAGGCAAAGGCATTGATTTCCGGGCTGTCGAGCACGGTGAAGTGCCACTGCAGATTGGCGCGGTGCGAATGCGCCGCCAGGCGCTGCCCCAGCGCATTCACATAGTTTTGCACCGCGGGATTGTTGTAGACGGTGTATTCCTGCAGCACCTGCTGGTGCCCCTTGGCGCCTTCGGCTACCTCCTGCTCTTCGCTCATGGCGGAGAGCTCGGTCTCGCCACTCACCGGATTCACCACGGCGGTGCCGCAGGCGATCAATGTGCAGACCAGCAAGGCTGCGGCAATCCACTTCAGTCGCATAGCTTTCCTTTTGTACCCATCAACTCGATGGCCGGATTCTAGGCATTGGCATGGGCCGGGTTCCGCGCTGCCTGCTGCATGACGAAGCCCTGGAACGCTTGCTGCAAAGGCAGGTACTTCTGCGCATCGCCTTCCAACTGCGCCAATGCTGCGCAGGTAGCCTCGAAGGTGGAGAGCTGCCCGGGTTGGTGCGCGCGGCGGATCACATACGACGACGCAGCCACATCGGTCAACGCCAGACGCGGCAGACTCTGCAGCAGCGGATTGCAATGCAGCATCTTGCGGCTCTTGCGCCAGGTGCCGTCCAACACCACCAGCCCCACCTGGAGCGGATCACGCAAACGCTGTGGCTCCAGTGGCGGCGCAACCCGATGGCCGACGCTGGCCGTTGCCGGGTACAGCAACACCACGTAACGGTCGGCAGGCAAGGCCGCACGCAGGGTGGAAGCATCAAAGGACTCGCCCACCAGCAACCGGCTACCAGGCAAACAGCGATGCAGCAGACCCGCACTGTTCTTGGCGTGGTGCACTTCCAGCGGGTGCTGCAGTATCAGCACATCCACCGAATGGTCCACAGGCGTGACCCACGCGCAGATGCAGGCGCTTTGCGCGCGCTGACATGCGGCGCAGACGGGACGTCGAGGAGTGGGGGACTGCATCGGGGGATGAAAAATAGTTCAATCCAGTTTAGCGCCGCTACCGATGGCACCGGGGCGGATGGTGCAGCGAAATAAAGGAGGAGGCCGCAGGCCGGGGGACATTCGCGGAACCATCTGCCCCGGTGGCATCCGCTCACCAACACGCCACAAGGCGGTGGCGCGGATAATCGAGGGTATGACTGCCTCCCCCACCTCCGCCTCCACAGGCATGGCCGCAAGCGCCAATGACTTCTCCACCCTCGCACTCTCGCCCGCCACGCTGGCCAATCTGCAGCAGCTGGGCTACACCACCATGACGCCGATCCAGGCCGCCAGCCTGCCCGCGGCACTGCAGGGCAAGGACCTGATTGCGCAGGCCAAGACCGGCAGCGGCAAGACCGCTGCCTTCGCCCTGCCCTTGCTGGCAAAGCTCAACCCGCGCTGGTTTGCGGTGCAGGCCCTGGTGCTGTGCCCTACGCGCGAACTGGCGGACCAGGTCACCACCGAAATCCGCCGGCTGGCGCGCGCCGAAGAAAACATCAAAGTCGTGACCCTGTGCGGCGGCATTGCGCTGCGCGGACAGCGCGCATCGCTGGAGCATGGAGCCCACATCGTGGTGGGCACGCCGGGGCGCATCATGGACCATCTGGAGCGCGGCTATCTGACGCTCGAAGGCCTCAACACCCTAGTGCTGGATGAAGCCGATCGCATGCTGGACATGGGCTTTTTTGACGACATCGCCACCGTGGTCAAACAAACCCCGGCGGCGCGCCAGACCCTGCTGTTTTCTGCCACCTACCCCGAAGGCATCGAGAAGCTGGCCAAACAATTCATGCGCGAGCCACAGCAGATCAAGGTGGCCGCACCCGTGGCGGAAAGCAAGATCGAAGAGCGCTTCTACCAGGTCGAGCGCAGCAACCGCCTGCAAACCGTGGGCAAGTTGCTCAACCACTTCCGCCCGGTCAGCACGCTGGCGTTCTGCAACACCAAGCAGCAGTGCAAGGATCTGGTCACGCTGCTGCAGGAGCAGGGCTTCCATGCGCTGGCACTCTACGGCGAACTGGAGCAGCGCGAGCGCGATCAGGTGCTGGCGCAGTTTGCCAACCGCAGCTGCTCAGTGCTGGTGGCCACCGACGTGGCCTCACGCGGACTGGACATCAAGGAACTGGAAGCCGTCATCAACGTGGATATCACGCCCGACCCCGAAGTGCATGTACACCGCATCGGACGCACCGGACGCGCCGGCGAATCGGGTCTGGCGCTGAGCCTGGCCAGCATGAATGAGATGGGCGCGGTCGGCAAGATCGAGCAGTACCAGAACGCACCTTCGGTCTGGTTCAAGCTGGAAGAGCTCACCCCGGCCAGCAATGCCCCCCTGCTGCCGCCCATGGCCTGTCTGCAGATTCTGGGTGGTCGCAAGGAAAAGATCCGCCCCGGAGATGTGCTGGGCGCACTGACCAGCACAGAAGGCGGTCCGGCCTATACGCGTGAACAGATTGGCAAGATCCAGGTCACCGAGTTCTGCACCTTTGTGGGGGTGGCGCGTGACATCGCGGAACAGGCCTGCAACAAACTCAACACCGGCAAAGTCAAGGGCAAGAGTGTGAAAGTGCGCGTGCTTTAAGGGTGGCTGTAAGGCAAATTCCTACAGGGTTTCCATCCGCCTTCTGACTACATAAACCCGCGGGGCTGGCTACAGTTCATTCACGCGCCAATGTCATCTGACAGCGCTTGATAAACCGGAGTAGCCCCATGAAAGACACCACTGTTGCCTTCAACCCCTTCAGCCTGATGATGGAGCCTGAACTGGTTTTGCAAACCATGGAACGCTCACAACAGCTGCGCGGCCTGCGCCGCCACAAACTGCGCCCCCTGGACAAGCCGCTGATCCCCTACACCAAGGAAGCCCTGGCAGCCCGCGCCGCCTACGACGCAGCCATTGATGCAGAAGACTTTGAAGACGTGGCGAACTCCTACCTGCTGAACTGAGGCGCAGACGGTCAGTCAGGGATGACGGCCGTCACCTCGATCTCGACCTTGGCCCGGTCTTCAATCAGGGCCTGCACTTCAATCGCCGTCATGGCGGCGTTGAAGCTGCCAATGATCTCCCGAAAAGCTTTGCCAATCTCCGTATAGGCCTGTACGTAGGCCTTTTTGTCGGTCACATACCAGGTCATGCGCACGATGTGCTCCGGCTTGGCTCCCGCCTCGGTCAGCACATCCACCACATTGATCAACGCCTGGCGCACCTGTGCTGCCATGTCGTCCGACTGGAACTGGCCGTTGGCTTCCCAGCCAATCATGCCCGCCACAAACACCATCTGGCCACGCGCCATCACGCCATTGGCATAGCCGCGCGGACGCGGCCAGTGCGGGGGTTGAAGCAGTTTCATTCTTGACTCCTAGTTTCGTGCTTATTTATTTCTGAACAATATTGGCGTGCAATTGGCGAATACCGAAAGCGCCTGCAGACGCGGGACAGTACGGCGCTCAGCGCAGCGGCATAAAGGGGGAGCCCGCAGGGCGGAGGACAGCCGCGGAGCTGAGTGCCGTGCTGGCTCGCGTCCACCAGGGTCTGCTTTTCGATACAAGGGACCTCAAAAGGTTGCCCCATCACTCCACCTCACGCAGCTTGAAGCGCTGCAACTTGCCCGTCTGGGTACGCGGCAACTTGTCCACAAATTCAATCTGCCGCGGATACTTGTACGGCGCCACCGACTTCTTCACAAAGTCCTGCAGATCCTTCACCGTGGCATTGCCTGCAACAAAGCCGGGGCGCAGTGTCACATACGCCTTGACCACCTGGCCCCGCTCCTCATCGGGCACGCCGATCACCGCGCACTCCAGCACGGCGGGGTGCAGCATCAGCGCATCCTCCACCTCGGGCGCGGCAATGTTGTAGCCCGCCGAGATGATCATGTCGTCGGTGCGTGACTGGTAGAAGAAGTAGCCAGCCTCGTCCATCACATACGCATCGCCGGGATAGTTCCAGCCGCCCTTGACGTAGTTGGCCTGGCGTGCGTCGTCCAGGTAGCGGCAGCCGGTGGGGCCGCGCACGGCCAGCTTGCCGATCGTTCCAGGGGGTACCGGGTTGCCGGAATCGTCCACCACGCGCGCCTCATAGCCCGGGACCACCGTGCCGGTGGCCCCGGGATGGGCGTGCTTCTCGTCCGCCGAGATGAAGATGTGCAGCATCTCGGTGGCGCCAATGCCGTCGATGATTTCAATGCCCGTGGCCTCGCGCCAGAGCTGGCGTGTGGATGCGGGCAGCGCCTCACCCGCCGATACGCAGCGGCGCAGCCGGGTCTTTCGCACTTCCTCGCCCCGCGCAGCCAGCACGCGGTAGGACGTGGGCGCGGTGAACACCACGGTAGCGCCGTAGTCGCGTATGCCGTCCAGCAATTGCGGCGGGCCAGCCTTGTCCAGCAGCACGGTGGATGCGCCCACCGACATGGGAAACAGCACCAGCCCACCCAGCCCGAAGGTGAAGGCCAGCGGCGGGCTGCCGATGAACACGTCGTCCGCGTTGGGCTTGAGCACATGGCGGGGCCAGCAGGCGCAGGCAGCCATCACGTCGCGGTGGAAGTGCATGGTGGCCTTGGGCACACCTGTGGTGCCTGAGGTAAAGGCCAGCAGACAGGTGTCGTCCAGCGCGGTATCCACGTTGGCAAAGGTGGTGGGGTGGCGCTGCATGGCGGCTTCCAGACCGTCTGCATGCGGGCTGCGGAAATGCTTCACCTGCGTGAGGTGGGGCGTGTCCGGTAGGGTAAGGCGCAACTCTTCTTGCAGGCCCAGGTCACACAGCGCATGGCTGATCTCTGCCTTGTCGACGATGGCACGCAACTCTTTGGCGCGCAGCAGCGGCATGGTGGCCACGGCAATGCCACCGGCCTTGACGATGCCGAACCAGCACGCCACCGCCATGGGCGTATTGGGCGTGTGCAGCAGCACGCGGTTACCCGGCACCAGCCCCATGTCCTGCGTCAGCACATGGGCAATGCGGTTGGCGCGCTCCAACAGGTCGCGATAGGTCCAGCGCTCGCCGCCGCCTTGCACACACAGACGCCCGCCCCGGCCTTCCTGCACATGGCGGTCCAGCAGTTCGGTGGCGCAGTTGAGCTGCGCGGGAAACTGCAGCTCCGGCAAGTCGAACAGGAATACCGGCTGCTGCTCCACGGGCGGCAGGTGGTCACGGGCAAAGGTGTCTTGGTGTGCGCTGGGCATGTCAGGCCTCCTGCTGGTCTTTGAGCAACTCGCGCGCAATGATGAGTTGCTGCACTTCGGTGGCACCCTCGTAAATGCGCAGGGCACGGATTTCGCGGTAGAGGCGTTCCACAGGGTGGTCGCTGACCACGCCCATGCCACCCCAGATCTGCACGGCCGCATCGATGACCTGCTGGGCCCCTTCGGTGCTCACCATCTTGGCCATGGCGGCTTCCTTGGTGACGCTCTGGCCCTGGTCTCGCTGCCAGGCGGCGCGGTAGGTCAACAGTGCGGAAGAGTCGATGGCGGTGGCCATCTGCGCCAGCTTGGCCTGCGTGAGCTGGAAGTCGGCCAGCGTCTGGTTGAACATCTTGCGCGTTGTCGCCCGTGCCAGGGCTTCGTCCAGCGCGCGGCGGGCAAAGCCCAGCGCAGCAGCAGCCACCGAGGTGCGAAACACATCCAGCGTGCGCATGGCAATCTTGAAGCCTTCTGCCGCAGCACCAATGCGGCGGCTCAGCGGAACGCGGCAATCGGTGAAACGCAGCGTGGCCAGCGGGTGCGGCGCAATCACTTCGATGCGCTCAGCAATCTCCAGCCCCGGTGTGTCGGCGTCCACAATGAAGGCGCTGATGCCACGCGCGCCAGCCGCTTCACCGGTGCGGGCAAATACCACATAGAAATCGGCAATGCCGCCGTTGGATATCCAGGTCTTGCTGCCGTTGAGCACCGCGAAGTCGCCATCGATACGCGCACTGCATTGCATGGCCGCCACGTCAGAACCGGCTTGCGGCTCACTCAGTGCAAAAGCTGCGATGGCATCACCCGCAGCCACCCGCGGCAGGTAGCTCTGCTTTTGCTCCTCGGTGCCCGCCAGGCTGATGGCACCCGAGCCCAGGCCTTGCATGGCAAAGGCAAAGTCCGCCAAGCCCGAATGGCGCGCCAGGGTTTCACGGATCAGGCAGATGCTGCGTGTGTCGATGGTGTCTGCCGTGCCGCCAAAGACCGTGCCACCCACCGCATGGCGCAGCCAGCCGGCTTGCCCAAGCGAACGCACCAGAGCGCGGCACTCAGCATCCACATCGCTGCCATGGGCTTGCGTGATATGGGCCTGCGCCCAGGCATCCAGTTGCTGTGCCAACGCCGCATGCTGCGGCTCGAAAAAGGGCCAGGAAAGGTAACGGGTGTCGCTCATGTCAGTTGCCTTCAAACACGGGGCGTTGCTTGGCCACAAAGGCCTGGTAGGCCCGCTTGAAGTCCCCGGTCATCATGCAGATGGCCTGCGCCTGCGCTTCGGCCTCTATGGCCTGGTCGATGGACATGCTCCACTCCTGGTGCAGCATGGTCTTGGTGATGCCGTTGGCGAACGTAGGGCCAGCTGCAATGTCGCGCGCCCAGGCCTGTGCGTCGGCCAGCAAGGTGTCTGGCGCCACCAGGCGGTTGAGGAAGCCGCTGCGCTCGGCCTCTTCGCCACCGATGGAACGGCCGCTGTAGAGCCAGTCGCTGGCACGCCCCTGGCCGATGATGCGCGGCAGCATGGCGCAGGCGCCCATGTCGCAACCGGCCAGGCCCACCCGGTTGAACAGAAACGCCGTCTTGCTGCGTGCCGTGCCCATGCGCAGGTCAGAGGCCATGGCCATGATGGCACCGGCCCCGGCGCAGACTCCGTCCACCGCCGCAACAATGGGCTGTGGACAGGCCCGCATGGCCTTGACGAGGTCGCCGGTCATGCGGGTGAACATCAGCAACTCCGGCATGGGCAGGTCCACCAGCGGGCCGATGATTTCGTGCACATC
Organism: Rhodoferax sp. GW822-FHT04A08; assembly: GCF_058801025.1. Classification (NCBI taxonomy): domain Bacteria; kingdom Pseudomonadati; phylum Pseudomonadota; class Betaproteobacteria; order Burkholderiales; family Comamonadaceae; genus Rhodoferax; species Rhodoferax sp. GW822-FHT04A08. Next base: position 131,577 of record NZ_JBXAMW010000005.1, on the reverse strand, counting down.
CCCACCGGAGCAGAAGTTGTCACCCGCACCCACCAGCACCACGACCTTCACATCGCTCGCGTATTTCAGCGCGCCAAAGAGGTCGCGCAGCTCGGCATACGAATCGAAGGTCAGCGGGTTCTTGCGCTCGGGCCGGTTGAGCGTGATCGTGGCCACGCCCTGGTCGCACTGCCAGACAAAGTGCGTGGCCCGGTACCCCGTCATGGGTTTGCGGTTGCCCGCCAGCAGGGTCGGATCGATTGCGGTAGGTGTCATGGATGGGTCTCCGTTTTTCATTCTTTGGATGCGGCATCTGCCTGGGCCACCTGGTGCACACGCAGCGCGCCCAGCTCGGTGTAGAGCTGGTTCACAGTCTTGGCGTCCAGGCAGGAGAACAGCTCCAGAATCCAGCCCTCGTGCTCGGCCGCCATGGACTCGAAGTTCTTGCGTCCCTTGGGCGTGAGGTTGACGATCCAGGAGCGGCGATCGGTCGGGCTGCTGCTGCGTTCCACCAGGCCGTCGCGCTCCAGCTCGTCGGTCAGGCCGGTGACGTTGGCACCGGTCACCATGAGAAAGCGGGTGAGGTCTTTCATGCGCAGGCCTTCGGGCTTGCGGTAGAGCTGGGCCATGTAGTCAAAGCGCGCCAGCGAGATGTCAAAGCGGGTGCGCAGGCGGCGGCGGATTTCGTCTTCGATCTGCGTGGTGCAGGCCAGCATGCGCAGCCACAGCTTGAGTGCGGCGTGGTCGTTGCTGGCGCTGCGCGCTTCGTAGCCGAGTTCATCGGCGGCGTTCAACAGGGCAAGGCTGGGATCTTTTTTCATAAGCGTTCAATGCATGACCTCGCCACCGCAGACAGCAATGGCTTGGCCGGTGATGGAGCTGGCGGACTCGCCGCACAGCCAGCGTACGGTGTCGGACACTTCGGCGGGCTGCACGATACGGCCTTGCGGATTGCCCTTGGCAAATTCGGCGCGGGCCTCTGCTTCGCTGCGGCCCGTCTTGGCCACCACGTTGGCAATGCTCTCGCGCAGGATGTCGGTCTCGGTGTAGCCGGGGCAGACGGCGTTGACGGTAATGCCTTTGCGGGCTACTTCCAGCGCCAGCGAACGGGTCAGTCCCACCACCGCATGCTTGGCCGCGCAATAAGCCGCCACATAGGCGTAGCCGGTGATACCGGCGGTGCTTGCCACGTTCACGATGCGGCCCCACCCGGTCTGCAGCATCTGCGGCAGCACCGCCTGGGTGCAGTTCCAGGTGCCATGCAGGTTCACGTCCAGCATCTGTTGCAGGAGCGATGCATCGGTCCTGAGAAAGGGCGCACTGGCAGCCTGGCCGGCGTTGTTGATGAGAATGTGGATGGGGCCGAAGCGCACTTGTGCCTCGTGTACTGCTGCGTCCACTTGCGCTGCGTCGGATACGTCGGCGCAGACGGCCTGCAGGGTTTCAGGATGCTGCGCCACCAGCGCTTGCAAGGGTTCCATGCGACGACCCAGCACGGTGACATGCGCACCCTGTTCCACCAAGGTCAGTGCAATCGCTGCACCAATGCCACTGCCGCCTCCGGTTACCAGTGCGTGCTTTCCCTGCAAACGCTGGGTGGCTTGATGGGCGGTTGCTGCGTCAGACATGGCTTGCTTGTTTGTTGCGTGTTGGAGGCATTGCTTTCGTTGCGGTGGTTGGGCTGCTGACGCCGGGGTAAATGCTTCCGCGGCTGTCCCCCGGCCTACGGCCTCCTCCTTTATGCCGCTGCAGCATCCACCCCGGCGCCAGCAGCAGCAAGTCGTGTTGGCGTGCATAGACTGAATACCGTCTGAGTACCAACAGCACTTCTGGATTCAGGACGGTATGGCACTTCGCTCCGGTAGGTAAAGGAGGAGCCCGCTTGCGGGCGGGGGACACGGACGGAGCGGAGTGCCATACCGTCCTGAATCCCGCGTGCCTCCCACCAGTACGCAGTCCAACTTCATCGGATAAAGACAACATGGTCTTCAGGCCTCCGCCGCGCGCACAGGCGACAACGCTGCCGCAGCGGCCTGGGCTTTTTCGCGCTGGAAGTTGGCCTCCATCTGCGCCTTGGCTGCCCAGTACTGCTTGGGCCACACCATGGGCGTGTAGCCAATCTTGGCGGCTTCGGTCAGGGTCCATGCCGGGTTGGCCAGATGGGGACGTGCGACCGCACACAGATCGGCACGTCCGGCGGCAATGATGCTGTTGACGTGGTCGGCCTCGCTGATGGCGCCCACGGCGATGGTGGCGATGCCGGCCTCCTGGCGGATGCGGTCGGCAAACGGCGTCTGGTACATGCGGCCATACACAGGCTTCTCGCTCTTGCTGACTTGGCCCGACGAGCAGTCGATCATGTCGGCACCGGCCTGCTTGAAGGCACGCGCAATCTCCACCGCATCCGACGGTGTGATACCGCCCTCCACCCAGTCGTGCGCCGAAATGCGCACCGACATGGGCCGGTCTGCCGGCCATGCGGCACGCACAGCGGCAAACACTTCCAGCGGATAGCGCAGGCGGTTCTGCAGGCTGCCGCCATAGGTGTCGGTGCGGTGGTTGGTGAGGGGCGAGATGAAGGCCGACAGCAAATAGCCATGCGCGCAATGCAGCTCCAGCCAGTCCACACCGATGTCGGCTGCGGCGCGGGCTGCGGCGACAAACTCGGCTTTGACCGTGACCATGTCCTCCAGCGTCATGGCCTTGGCAACCTGGCTCACGCCAGGGAGGTACTGCTGCTCGGACGCGCTGATGATGGGCCAGTTGCCACTCTGCAGCGGCTGATCGGTGCCTTCCCAGGCCACGCGGGTGGAGGCCTTGGGGCCGGCATGGCCGATCTGCATGGCGAAGCGGGCGTCGGTATGGGCGTGCACCCAGTCCACGATGCGCGCCCAGGCTTGTGCCTGTTCGGTTGTGTAGATGCCGGGGCAGCCGGGGGTGATGCGGCCCTGTGCGCTGACGCAGGTCATCTCGGCAAACACCATGCCCGCACCGCCCATGGCACGCGCGCCCAGATGCACCAGGTGGTAGTCGCCCACCAGGCCATCCACTGCGGAATACTGCGCCATGGGCGAGACCACCACGCGGTTCTTGAGCGTGACACCACGCACGGAGTAAGGCGTGAACATGGGCGGCGGAGCCTTTTGGTCCGGCGCGATCTGCATGCCGGCCTTATTGGCAAACCAGCGTTCGAAGTCGCCCAGCCAGGCGGCATCGCGCAGGCGCAGATTCTCGTGGCTGATGCGCTGGCTGCGCGTCAGCATGGAGTACATGAACTGCGGTCCTTCAAGCTGGTCGCAGTAGCGACCACCACAAACCTCGAACCACTCCATCGCGTTCCACGCGGCGTTCTGCAGACGCAGCACGTCGATGTTGCGGGAAGCCTGGTAGCGCTGCAGCACTTCGGGAATGTGTTCACGCGTATCGCCCAGGGCCTGAAATTGGTTGGCCAGTTCGATGGCGTCTTCTATGGCCAGCTTGGTGCCCGAGCCGATGGCAAAGTGTGCGGTGTGCACCGCATCGCCCATCAGTACCACATGGCTGCGGCCGTTGTAGAGCGACCATTGTTCGCACTTGACGCGCTGGAAATTGAGCCAGGCCGAGCCGCGCAGATGGCGCGCATTGGTCATCAGGGATGCGCCACCCAGGGTGCTTGCAAACAGCTTCTCACAGAAGGCAATGGATGCTTGCTGGTCGGCCTCGTCCAGCCGGTGCGCCTGCCAGACGTGTTCGGGGCATTCCACGATGAAGGTCGTGGTGTTTTCGTCGAACTTGTAGATGTGCGCCTGGAACCAGCCGTGCTCGGTCTTCTCGAAAGCGAAGGTGAAGGCATCGAACAGCTTGTGCGTGCCCAGCCAGATGTAGCGGTTGGGGCGCACCGCGATGTCGGGCTTGAAGATGTCCTCGTACTGCGTGCGTATGCGCGAGTTGATGCCGTCACTGGCAATGATGAGGTCCGCATCCGGGTATTGCAGGTCGGACTCCGCTTCGGTTTCGAACACCAGCTTGACGTCGAGCTGCTCGCAGCGCGCCTGCAGGATGTTGAGCAGCTTCTTGCGCCCAATGCCCACAAAGCCGTGGCCGCCGGAGCGGATGCGCTGGCCCTTGAATTCCAGCTCGATGTCGTCCCAGTGGTTGAAGGCCTGCTGGATCTCAGCCGCGGTGACCGGGTCGTGCACACGCATGTTGTCCATGGTGGCATCGGAAAACACCACGCCCCAGCCAAAGGTGTCATACGCCTTGTTGCGCTCCACCACGGTGATGTCGTGCGCCGGGTTGCGCATCTTCATCAGCAGGGCGAAATAGAGTCCGGCAGGTCCGCCGCCTATGCACACGATCTTCATCACACACCCCAGTCAAAATACAGCACAATGCCGTTGAGTGGAATTTACTTTAGTTCTAAACTATTTATTTGTCAAACAGAAAGTTGCCGCCATGCGCCCCTTGTACCGAGAGTTTTGTGCCCAGTCCGAGCTGGATGCGCAGTACAACCCTTCCATCGCCCTGCCCGATCCGGATGCACCGGGGCGGCATTTCGTCGCCACCGCGCAGCAGGCGCGCAGCCAGTTGCGCTGCATGCTGGATGTGCCCTATGGCCCCACGCTGGAGGAGACGCTGGACATCTTCCCGGCGGTACAGCCCAATGCACCGGTGTTTGTGTTCATCCATGGCGGCTACTGGCGGGCGCTGTCCAGCAAGACCTTCAGCGGTGTGGCGTTGGGCCTGCAGGCCGCAGGCATCACCACGGTGGTAATCAACTACGCGCTGTGCCCGCATGTGACGATTGACGAGATCGTGCGCCAGACCCGCTCGGCCCTGGCCTGGACATTGCGCCACATCCAGCACTATGGCGGTGACCCGGCACGCGTGAGTATTGGCGGCCATTCGGCTGGCGGCCATCTGACAGCCATGGCCCTGCAGACGGAATGGGCGCAGGACTACGGGCTGCCGCAGGACCCGTTTGTGGCCGCCATTCCCCTGAGTGGCCTGTTTGACATTGCGCCGCTGCGCTACAGCTACCTGCAGCCCGCCATCCAGCTGGATGACGGCATCATCCGCCGCAACTCACCGGCCTTCTCGGTAAGACCTTGCAAGACGCCGCTATGGATTACCTGGGGCGGAGACGAAACCACGGAGTTCGCGCGCCAGTCGCGCATCTACCACGAGGCCTGGCAGGCGGCGGGCAATGTGTCGGAGTTGCGCCCCATTCCGGGCGCCAACCATTTCACGGTGATCGGGGGATTTGAAGATGCAGGCAGTGCGTTGTGCACCTGGCTGGCCGCCAAGCTGCAGGCAGCCTGCGCTACGGGCGACTAGATGCTTAGCTAGGCTGCCCGTTGAATTGGCTTATCTTGGTTTCCAGGGCGGTGTCGATGAATGCACATTCCGGCTGATGCTGGTGCCCGGCGCAGTTGAAGAGGTTCTTGCCAATGCAGAATGCGCACAGCTCGAAATGGATGGCGTTGAGCTCATACTCACTCGTCACGGCGGTGCTGGATGCGTCTCCCGCCAGGCGAAGTACTTTCGCAAGCTGGGGGTGACATTCCGATTCGCCCGAAGTTGCCACATATGTGGTAACCGCGTCATACAGCAACCCTGCCCTCTTTGTACTCCATTGCGTCATGCCGGACACTCCCTGAGTTTGCAAAAAATTCAAGCGCCCTTTTTAGCGCATATCAACCAATTAAGCAATGACGCATGCTTGCCCCATGCCATGAATAGGGGTGTCACAGCACATTAACTTGACATGTATGGCAACAGAAGGTTGCGAAGATCTGATACCGCGCTCATTTCACCCGTTGACAGCGCCCTGTCCGACTCCCAGTCGCAATACAGCATGGCCCGCACACTGCCATTTGCCACAGGTAGCAGAATGAATTTCTTCACATCGGGCAGCAGATCCCGATAGCCATCCGGCAATGAAGCCGACTTCAGCCTGGAAACGTCATCTATCGATACGTCAATGCTTCTCAGGATGACCGCATGAAACGGTGTCGGCTTGAATTCCGCCGCTATCTTGAATTGCGCACGGAAAGCTTCCTGGTCCTTGCCAAAGCCCGCATACACCCGGAACGACCCGGTTCGCGTCATCATCAGGAGCGCACAGTGCGCCATGCCCAACAGCCGGGCAACCTCGGGCAACATGGCATTGAGCATGGCATCAAACGACAGACCGCTTTGCTGTTCCAGCTTGCCCAACAGGTCCAGCAAATCCTGTTCGGCGGACTGGGGGGGCACTATGCCATTCTGTCGCACCATCTCATCCATCTTGCGTCGCGTCAGGTTGCCCAGTCGCTCCTTGTCCACCCCGGGGAGATTCAGATTGCGCAAGAGTTCATTGGCCTCGTCCAGGCGCCCTTCGTGGATCAGGGAGGACGACGAACTCGCGAACGCAGCCAGCCCCACCAGGGAGGCATCGCCGGAGCCATCGATGATGGACAGAAGAAAGTTGGGCAAATTCCAGCGCGCGGCCAGCTCCACGCCCAGCTCCTGATAGGTCACACCCAGTACCGCCGTCTCCACCGTATGCGGGTCTGATCCATCGGCCACCAGGCGCGCGATGGTGGCAGCCTCCTGGGGAAGATATCTTCCGGTCATCAGGCGACCGATCTCGTACATCAGCGTGGCGATGGATGCCTCTTCCGCTCGATCCTCATAGGCGCACCGGGCCAACTCGGAAGCAAACAGCGTCCGGGACAAATTGTCGTCCGCCGACAACTCCTCTTCGGTCACCACTTCGGTCCCAAGCACCACCCGCATCAGGGCATCGTTTCCCAGCACTTTCATGGCGGCGGTTACCGATGCAGCGCCCTTGCCGAAGGCAGCGTACATCGGTGAATTGGCCAGCGCGAGCACCTTTTGCGTGAGGGCAAAGTCCTCCACGATGAAGTCAACCACCTGGTGCTTGCCTTCGTCTGCGCTATCGAGTGCACCCAACACCGATGCCACAGAACGTTCCCTGGCCGGGATCCCATTGGAATCCTGCATGGCCTCCAGCAAACGCTCCAGTGTGCCAATCGTCATGCGGCCATTTCCATTTGACGCAACAGGTGCCTGCAAATTGCTTGAGCCGACATGGGATGGCCCAGCAGATAGCCTTGAATCAGGTCACATCCAGCCGCCTTCAGAAAGTCGAACTGGGTGTCGTTTTCCACGCCTTCGGCGACCACACGCAAGTCAATGCTTTGCCCCAGATTGATCATTGCGCTGATGAGCTGCTTGTCCGGCGTAGGACCGTCGTGCAGCTCTGCAATCGCCCACACGAACGCCTTGTCGATCTTGATGCTCGATACCGGCAGGCGCGTCAGGTAGGACAGGCTGGAAAAACCGGTGCCGAAATCGTCTATGGAAAACCGGACACCGCGCTCACGCAGCGTGTGAAGCGCCTGCTCCGTCTTGTCCTTGGCAAGCAACAAGGTGGACTCCGTGATTTCCAGGATCAGCGAACGCGGATCGATACCAGCTTCCTGGATGGCACTGATCACCTGCTGATCGAAATGGTCGCCATCGAATTGAAGCGCCGACACATTGACGGACATGACAAAGCCCGGGCAGAGGGACTGAAACTGCTTGAGCTGATGGCAGGCGCTTCGCAATGCCCAGTTGCCAAGAAAAGGCATGAGCCCGGCCGACTCTGCAATGGGGATGAAGACGTTGGGCCCCACCGTGCCGAGCTTGCGGTTCTCCCAACGCATCAAGGCCTCGGCTCCCACCAACTGCCTGTTCATGTCGAACTGTGGCTGGTACTCTAGGTAAAACTCGCCTTCCTGGATGCCCTTGTGCATGGCGGACGTAATGGAAAAGTCAGGGCTGGTCTCACCATGCGCAAACACCGAAATGCGGTTCTTTCCCGCATTCTTGGACTGGTACATCGCTGTATCGGCATTCTTGAGCAGCGATGAGTAGTCATCCCCATGCAGCGGGTATTCGGCAATGCCGATGCTGACTCCCAGGTAGGCATTGTGCGGCGCGGTCTGGAAAGGTCTGGCAACGGCGATCAGCACCGCCTTCAGGACCTGAATCGCCGACTGCAGGCTCTTGCCCGGAAACAGGATCACGAATTCGTCGCCCCCCAGGCGCGCGAGAATGTCTTGCGGGCCCAGCAACTTCAGCAGACGCTTGGTCGTCTCCACCAGCACGGCGTCGCCGGCCTGATGTCCCAGGGTATCGTTCACTCGCTTGAATCCGTCCAGATCCATCAAGGCAACGATGAATCCTTCGTCAGTGGATTCAATGCAGTTGGCAACAGCCCTTTTCAAGGCTCCACGGTTGGGCAAGCCGGTCAGATCGTCGTGCTCGGCCGCGTGGCGCAACGAAGTCGCCTCGGTCTTCCATGACGAGATGTCCATCATGGTCATGACGTATTGGCCGTTGGTGCTCAGTCGCTGGCACCGGAAATTGACCCAGCACGGATTGCCTTCCCTGCCTATGCGGACGTCACAGTTGAATGCATCCGGCGTGCCCAACATGGCTTGGCGCACCAAAGGCACTTCGTCGGCATGGATGAAGTCCAGAAAGTTTCTGGGCAGGGTCGGTGATTTGAAGAACTGCGCCAGCCAGCGCTTGCCGGCCTCAGAGATGAATTGAATGTCGAAACGGTCGGTTATACGAAGAACGGCATCCACTGCTCTGTCCAACGACAGGGGCGTCATGCTGCTTGGATCCGCCACTGAATGCCGTTACCGATGCAGGCCGCTGCCAAAAGCGCTATGGAAATATTGAATGCCAAAGCCAACACGAGCAACGCCCCTCCGTTTTCCCCCGAGGATAACACTACATAAGTGGGCAAAAGAGCGAATGCCTGTCGGTCTGGCGCCTACCCGGCAACCAACCCGGTAGCGGCCAGCTCCGACGACACGTTGGACCAGGCAAAGTCGAACACGCGTTTGGCCTGCAATGTCTCCGGCTGGGCCTGGCGCAAGGCATGGTCCACGCCAGCCGTCACGCTGTCGAGCACCGGGACATGAACCCATGGCTGGATGATGGCGGCCATACCCGCCAGCCCGGCGCCGCCCAGTATCACGCTGTGCGCGCCTGACGCGCGTGCCGCGTCCACGCAGGCCTTGGCCAACAGCGTGTGCGCCGCTTGCGGGTCAGCTGCCAGTTCGGCGCCACTGGGCGCCACGGTGTGGATGACGGCCAGCTGTTCGCCAAACCCCAGACTATGCGCCAGCCGTTCCAGCATGGGCTTCCAGCGCTCTCCGCCCGTCACGATGGCAAAGCGCCCACGCGCCGCCGCAGCGATGAACGAAGCCTCGGCCAATCCGGTAACCGGCAATTGGCTGACCTGGCGCAGCGCCAGCAGACCAGGATCGCCAAAGCAGCCGATGAGCACGCTGTCAAAGCGCGGCTCGCCCGGCGCCAGCGCACTGGCCCAGGCGTCCAGCGTGGCGTGTGCCGCCACCGCATAGCTGGCTTCGCAGGCGATATAGGGTGCGCCAAAGCGCGCGGTGCGCACTTCGACTTGAACTTGTGGTCCGGCCAAGTCCTGGGCGTGGGTGCTCAGCAGCTTGCTGACGTGCAGCGAGGTATTCGGATTGATCAGCAGCAGGCGGCGCATGGCGTCCTCATACCGGCGCCATGGACGGGTCCGAGCCAAACAGTGCCAGCAGATCGGGCGTATCAGATTCGGGCACGTTGAATTGCAGCTGTGCTTCCAGCTGGGCCAGATGTTCATGCATCAGTCGCGCGGCCTCCTTGGCGTCGCGCAGGCGGATGGCGTCCAGCAGGGCACGGTGCTCCTGACAGGCGCAGGTGTTGGCATCCAGATGCGGCTGCATCTTGGGTGTGCCATAGGTCATCAGAATCAGGGAGGTACGCGATACCAGCTCACGCAGGATGCGGCCCAACGTCTGGTGCTGCGCCGCGTTGGCAATGTGCAGATGGAAGTCGCCCGAGAGGCGTATGGCCCTGCGCATGTCGCCCTGGCGGCGCGCCTCTTCCTCCTGCGCTATGCACTGCGTCAGCACGGCGATATCGCTCTTGCTGGCGCGCTGGATAAAGCAGGCAATCAGGGTGGGCTCGATCATGCGGCGCACTTCAAACACTTCGCGCGCTTCCGCTTCGGTGGGCTGGGCCACCATGGCACCACGGTTGGGTGTGAGGGTGACGATCTGCTCGTTGGCCAGACGCACCAGCACCGGACGGATGCGGGTTCGCGACACCCCAAACGCCGTGGCCAGGCGGTCCTCCACCAGCTTGGTGCCGGGTGGCAGACGGTGGTCCAGAATGGTCTCCACCATGCGCTCGTAGATTTCGTTCTCGGTGAGAACTACCGGTTCACTCATGCCGCACGCCTTGACTTCTGCCGTTTGCTCAACAGCTTGCCCAAGCCCACGGTGAGACCCATCACCACAAAGGACACCACCATAGTCACGGTGCCCAGCGCGTAGATGGACGGTGTGGTCACGGTGGTGGTGAGGCCCTGCAGCTCCAGTGGCAGCGTATTGACGTCGCCAATGGCCTGCGAGGTGCGGGCAATCTCGTCCCAGCTCAAGGTGAAGCCGAACATGCCAATGCCCACTACGGACGGTGCGATCAGCGGCAGCACCACATGGCGAAAACCTTGCCAGGGTGTGGCACCCAGATCGCGTGCGGCTTCCTCGTAGGCGGGGTTGAAGCGGTTGAAGATGGCAAACATGATGAGCAGTCCAAAGGGCAACGTCCAGGTCAGGTGCGCGCCCAGGGCCGAAGTGTAAATCCCCAGTGCCGTGCTGTAGCTCTCCAGCAGCGACTCCATGCCCCAGGCTTCCAGCACCTTCTTGATGCCCGTGTCGAGCAGGCGGAACTCCAGACCAATGCCCAGCGACACAATGATGGACGGCATGATCAAACTGGCCACCACCACAAAGAACAGCACGTTGCCGCCCCACAGCTTCTTGCGGAATGCCAGACCGGCCAGTATCGACAGCACCACGGTCAGTGCCATCACGGTCAAGCCCAGACCCAGCGAGCGGTACAGCGCGGCACCAATGTCCACCACGCCCAACCCTTCGGCCAGCTTGTGGAACCAGTGGGTGGAGAAACCCTGCATGGGGAATGTCAGACCGCCTTGGGGGCCCTGGAAGCTCAGCACCACGATCACCAGCATGGGGCCGTAGAGGAACAGCACATAGGCCGCAAAGAACAGGGCCAGTGGCCAAAAGCCGGAAGCGCGTTTTTCGACAGCCATGTTCACAGCTCCTTGCGGATATCGACCAGGCGGGTCAGCGCCCAGATGATCATCAGCACCAGCGCCAGCAGGATCACCGCGTTGGCCGCAGCCAGCGGGAACTGCAGGTAGGAGGTCTGCACCTGGATGATCTTGCCGACCGAGGCAATCTGCTGGCCGCCCATCACGCCGATGGTGACGAAGTCGCCCATGACGATGGTGATGACAAAGATGGAGCCGATGATGATGCCGGTACGGCACAGCGGCACGATCACGTTCCACAACGTCTGCCACGCCGTGGCGCCACTGTCGGCGGCGGCTTCCAGCAGGCTGCGGTCAATGCGCATCATGGAATTGAAAATGGGCACGATCATGAAGGTGGTGAACAGGTGCACAAAGGCCAGCACCACCGAGAAATTGGAAAACAGCAACCACTCCACCGGCTGGTCCACCGCCCCCAGCCCCACCAGCATGGAGTTGACCAGCCCATTGCGCCCCAGCAGCGGCACCCAGGCAATCATGCGGATCACGTTGGACGTCCAGAACGGGATGGTGCACAACACAAACAGCACCACCTGCACGCCATTGGACTTGACGTGAAAAGCCAGGAAATAGGACACCGCAAAGCCGATGACCAGCGTGAGAAACCACACCAGCAGGCAGAACTTGAAGGTGGACAGATAGGTCTTGAAAGTGACGCACATATCGTCACCTGACAAGCAACCCTCAAACACCGCCACGTAATTCTTGAACGTGAAGTCCGGCAGCATCTCGTACTGGTTGTAGTCCCAGAAACTCACCATCAGCACCAGCGCCAACGGGATCAGAAAGAACAGCACAAACACCGTGGTCAACGGCAAAGCCTGCCACCAGGCCGCAATCGTTCGCCCCGGCGCAGCGCCAGAAGCCGGTAATGAAGGTGTAGGTGCGCTCATTGAAGTAGCCAGTTATGCAAGCAAGAAAACCATACGTCTGCGCACACACTCGACGAGCGAAGCAACGCCCAGGGTGCACGCAGTGCCACCCCATCCAGGAACACCGCGGAACCGGCTTCGCCGGGCCGCAGGTGTTGCCCCCTTTTAAGGGGGGAACAGGCTACACGCAGTGAGCCTGGACGGGGGTGCGGCTTACGCCGCTACAAACTCATTCCACTTCTGAACCATGTACGCGTTCTCGTCCATCACCGCATTCCAGCAGGCGATGCCACCCATGCGGGCTTCATAGCTGCCGCCGTCGCGCACTTCGCCCTTCTTGGCCAGCAGGTCGCCGTGCGGGCTCTTGATGTCTTGCGTGGCGGGTTTGCCTTCCATCCAGTAGGCCCACTCGTAAGCTTCCATCTTGGCCTTGGCAGTGTCCAGCACGGCGCTGTAGTAGCCCTGGCGATTCAGGTAGGCACCAGCCCAGCCGTCCAGGAACCAGTTGATGAATTCGTAGGCACCATCCAGCTTCTTGCCGGACAGGGTGGCGGGCAGACCGAAGCCGGAAGCCCAGGCGCGATAGCCTTCCTTGAGCGGCTGGAAGGTGCAGGCGATGCCCTTGGTGCGCACGGCCGTCACGGCGGGGCTCCACATGGACTGGATCACCACTTCGCCAGAGGCCATCAGGTTGACGGACTCGTTGAAGTCCTTCCACAGGCTGCGGAACTGGCCGGCCTTCTTGGCTTCGATCAGGGTCTTGATGGTCAGATCAATTTCCTTCTTGGTCATGTTGCCCTTGTCGGGGTACTTGTACAGACCCATGGCTTCCACCACCATGGCAGCGTCCATGATGCCGATGGAGGGGATGTTCAGGATGGCGGCCTTGCCCTTGAACTCAGGGTTCAGCAGTTCAGCCCAAGAGCTGATGGGGCGCTTGATCAGGTCGGGACGGATGCCCAGCGTGTCGGCGTTGTACACGGTGGGGATCAGGCTCATGAACTGCGTGGGAGTCGCAGAGAACTTCTTGGACTTCTCACCTTCCAGGAAGATGGTCTTCTTGGGAGCGGTACCCTGGTCGCCCACCTTCTTGCCGGCCACTTCACCCTTGGTGAAGAGCGTGGTGATCTTGTCGGCGTTCTTGATGCGCTTGGTATCAATGCCCTTGAGGTTGCCGGTGGGCACGATGTTCTTGAGCGAGAAGTATTCGGTGTCGATCAGGTCGAAGCTGTTGGGCGCGGTGACGGCACGCTTGGTGACGTCGTCGGTAGTCACGGCCACGTACTGGATTTCAATGCCAGTGTCGGCCTTGAACTTGTCGGCGATTTCCTTGTCCTGGTTCACCGCAGTGCCCAGATAGCGCAGCACGATTTTTTCCTGCGCATGGATGGCGGGGAACATGCCAGCAGCCAGAATGCCTGCGGTGCCTTTGAGAACCGAGCGGCGCTGCACGGAGAGTGCGCTCAAGGGGGAATCTTTCGTTGCGTCTGACATGGAAGTAACTCCTTTGGGGGTGATGAATCTTCTTGCGAAGGTTGGGGAAATCGTTGAACCTGGAATCAGGCCTGCAGGGAATGCGCGGACTCGGGCGTCCAGGCCAGTTGCACCGCGTCGCCTACGGCAAATGGCCTGGCAGCGAACTGCGCTTCGGACAGCATGACTGAGTACTCGGCCGTGTTCACCACGGCCTGCGCAGCGCTGGGATTCTGCAGCCCCAGCAACACATAGGTGCCCTGGTATTCCACGTCGGTCACCAGCGCAGGAATGCTGGGCAGTCCTTCAATCTCACTGGAACCGGCAAGGGCCACGCGGGTCTGGTCGGTACGCACGCCGATCTTGCCGGCAGGTGTTTCGATCACGTTGTGGCCGCCCATGAAGCGCGCCACGAATTCATTGACCGGCTTGTTGTAGATGGTGTGCGGCGAGCCGCTTTGCTCGATGATGCCGTGGTTCATCACCACCATGGTGTCGGCCAGGGCCATGGCTTCTTCTTGCGAGTGGGTCACATGGATGAAGGTCAGGCCCAGTTCCTTTTGCCAGCGACGCAGTTCGGCGCGCATCTGTATGCGCAGAAAGGGGTCCAGTGCAGAGAGCGGCTCGTCCAGCAGCAAGGCCTTGGGCTGGGTGATGAGGGCACGCGCCAGCGCTACGCGCTGCTGTTGCCCGCCGGAGAGTTCGCCCGGCTTGCGTGCGGCCAGATGGCCCATGGCCACGCGCTCCAGCAGATCCTGCGCCTTGGCCAGCCGCTCGGCCTTGGCCACGCCTTTCATCTTGAGGCTGAAGGCCACGTTGTCCAGCGCACTCAGGTGCGGGAACAGCGCAAAGCTCTGGAACATCATGGCCGTGCCGCGCTCGGCAGCGGGTAGGTCGGTGATGTTGCGGTTTTCCAGCAGCACGTCTCCGCTGCTGACCGACTCGTGGCCGGCAATCATGCGCAAGGTCGTGCTCTTGCCACAGCCCGAGGGGCCCAACAGACAGCAGTAGCTGCCATTGGCAATGCGCAGATTGATGTTGTCCACGGCAGGCTTTCCCGCGCCGTAGCGCTTGGTCAGCCCGACGACTTCGATGGCACTGGGAGGAGTGGCGACTGCATTCATATGACCCACCACTACGCAAACACTGTGCCATGCTTTTGTACACAATTTTTCAATCGAATGTACGCAAATTGCACTTCATTTGTGCACTGCGCGATTCGATGGGGCGCGTGCACCTTTCAATTCGGTGCATGCGCACCACCCATCCTCACGGCATGCACATGGAACAGAAACTGCTTGATAGCGGTGCAAACACATCCGTGCACGCGCTGCACACCAACCGTGCCCGGCACGACCAGGAAAGCTATGAACACTGCAACCGCAATGGGCCCCAAGGAAATCGTGGAAGAGTTTTTGCGCATCGTCATGATTCCCGACCCGGAGTCCGCCCGCGCCTTCACTTCTCCCGATCTGCAGATACTCTTTACCGGTGGACGCGCCATGCGCGAGCCCGCACAAACCAGTGCCTTCAATGCCAGCCGCTACAAGTGGGTAAAGAAGCGCTTCATACAAACTGACTTGGTGGTTGGCGCCACCGATGCAGAGGCCATCGTCTACAACATCGGGACCCTGTACGGCGAGTGGCTGGACGGCACGCCCTTTGAAGGCAACCGTTATGTGGACCGCTACGTGGTAAGCCACGGCAAGATCGTGCAGATGCAGGTGTGGAACGACAGCGCAGAGTGGCTGCTCGTGCGCGCGGGCCTGGCCACGCTGTAAGGCTCCCATGGTGACTCCATTTGCCACCCTTCCCGGCCACGGGCGCTTTGCCTACAGCGGCATTGCCCGGCGCCCCGACTACCACTGGCCCCAGGGAAAGCGGCTGGCTGTCTATATAGGGTTCAATCTGGAGCACTTTGCCTTCGGCGAGGGACTGGGTGCCGGCATAGGCCCGGCATCGCCACAGCCGGACGTGCTCAACTACAGCTGGCGTGAATATGGCAACCGGGTGGGAGCCTGGCGCTGCCTGGAGCTGTTTGACCAACTGAGTCTGCCCACCGGTGCCCTCGTCAATACCGCGCTGATGGACCATTGCCCTGAATTGCTGCAGGCGGTGCTGGCGCGGGGCGACGAACTGATAGGGCATGGACATAGCAACGCGTTCCGCCAGTCGGACCTCACGGAGGACCAGGAACGCCAGTTGCTGGACGGCTGCCGCACACGCATTGCGCAATGGCAGGGTGCGGTGCCTGCTGGCTGGCTGTCTCCCTGGATATCGGAGAGCCGCAGCACGCCGGACCTGTTGGCGGAAACCGGCTACAGCTACAGCCTGAACTGGTGTCATGACGACCAACCCACGCGCATGCACACACGCAGCGGCCAGACGCTGTGGTCCATCCCCTACCCGCAGGAACTCAACGACATCCCCATGATCATGGGCCGGCACATGGATGCCTGTGCCTTTGCCGACATGGTGATCGACAACTTTGACGAAATGCTGCTGCAGAGCCTCCAACAGCCGCTGGTCATGGGGATTGCGCTGCATCCTTACATCGTCGGCCAGCCGTATCGCCTGCGGCACTTGCGGCGTGCCCTGCAGCACATTGCCCGCGCGCGTGACGCTGGAGACATCTGGTTCACGACACCGGGCGCCATCTGCGACCACATGCTGGCGCTCAACCCATGAGGGGCACTGCATCGACACATTCCTCCCGGGGCATGGTGACCAGTCCGCATGCACTGGCCAGTCAAGTCGGGGCACAGATACTGGAACGTGGTGGCAATGCGGTGGAAGCTGCGATTGCCACCACGGCCAGCCTGTGCGTGACCTACCCGCACTTCTGCGGGCTGGCGGGTGACGCCTTCATGCTCATCAGCGATGCACAGGGGCGTGTGCAAACGCTTTCGGGCATTGGCCAGTCTGCCGCCGTGGTACCGGCTTATGACGGGGCCATCCCGCTGCGGGGCCCGCGCTCCGCACTGACCAGCGCTGCAACCGTGGACACGCTGGCGCAGGCGCAGGCCATCAGCCGCGACGACCTGGGCGGCAGCCGGAGCTGGGGCGATTTGCTGGCCCCGGCCATCGCGCTGGCGCGCGACGGCTACGAGGTGAGCGACTCCGAGCGCTTCTGGCTGAATTTCCGTTTGCCCGATGCCCAGGCGCTGCCCGACATCTATCGCCATTTTCTGCACCAAGGTCAGATTCCCCCCGCGGGCTTTGTGCGACGCCAACCCGATCTGGCCCGCACCCTGGAAACACTGGCCGAGCGCGGCCCCAGGGAGTTCTATGAGGGCAAGCTGGCCGAGCGCATGGGCAGCGCACTGCAAGCTGCAGGCTCACCGCTCACCCAGCACGATCTGGCGCTGACGCGGGCCCGGCTGGAGCAACCGCTGTCCCTGCCCTACCGCGGCGGCGAACTGCTGGCGCACCAGCCCCCCACGCAAGGCATGACCACGCTGGAAATCATGGGCATCCTGGAGCGCTTCGACCTGCAGGGCATTGCCGAAGGCAGTGCCGACTACTACCACCTGCTGGTGGAGGCGGTGAAGCAGGCGTTCATGGACCGCAACCGCTGGGTGGCCGATCCGGAATTCGCCATGGTCCCTGTCGGTGGGCTGTTGTCCACGGCCCACCTGGATGCGCGCGCACGCGCCATCCGCATGGGTGCGGCCTTGCCCTGGCCGCAGACGTTTCAAACCGGGGACACGGTGTATGTGGGCGCAACCGACATGGCTGGCAACAGTGTCTCCATGCTGGCCACCATCTACTTTGATTGGGGCAGCGGCATGGTGGTGGGCGACACCGGGCTGATCTGGCACAACCGGGGCGCCTCGTTTTCGCTGGATCCAACACACCCCAATGCGCTCGCGCCGGCCAAGCGCCCGTTTCACACGCTCAACCCCGGCATGTACCGCAAGAACGGCAAGGTGCAACTGCTCTACGGCACCCAGGGCGCCGACGGACAACCGCAAACCCTGGCGGCAGTGCTCACACGCTTGATTGACTACGGCATGGACCCCATGACCGCGCTGCGCCAGCCGCGCTTCCTGCTGGGCAAAACGTTCTCCGACAGCCAGGACACGCTCAAGCTGGAAAGCGACATCCCTGCAAGCGTGGTCGCGCAGTTGCGCACGCGTGGGCACGCCATCAGCCTGATCGATGCGCGCAATCCGCTCATGGGACACCCGGGCGCCATTGCCATCGACGCAGTCAGCGGCCAAATGACCGGCGCGCACGATCCGCGCAGCGATGGCTTGGCGGTGGGATTGCCGTGAAGACTCAGGTCGCGGCGAGCCTGTGCTTTTCGTGCAGCGTCAGGACCGCGCCCGCCACGCCGCATGCAGCAATCAGACCCATGCCCATGACCGATTGCGCATCGGGCACGTGCCTGAACACCAGCCAGCCGCCCAGAATGCCTAAGCCGATCTGCAGATACATATAGGGTGTCAGCGTGGCCGCCGGGGCTCGCTCAAACGCCAGGATGAACAGCAGATTGCCTGCCGATGCAGCCAGCCCCATCACCAGCAGACCCAGCCCAGCCTGCAGGTCCGGCACGGGCGCCCAGATCCAGGGAAGAACCACAGTCAGACACAGCAACGCGGTCGAACAGGTATAGGCCTGGGTGCTCACCGCATCTTCAGTGCGGGCCATACGGCTGGTCAGCAGCTGGTACGCCGTATTGAAAAAGACCAACCCCATTGGCAACAGCACGGCCCAGCCGAACACACCGCTGCCGGGCCGCACGATGATCAGGGTGCCGGCCAGGCCGCCACCCACCAACAACAGCCGATACAGCGATACGTGTTCCCCCAGAATCCGGCTCGCCAGCAGCGTGACAAACAGGGGCGTGGTCATGGCCATGGCGGTGAATTCGCCTACCGGCAAATAGCGCAGGCTGAAGAACGCAAGCCCCTGGACCGCCAGCAGCAGCACACCGCGCACCACATGCCACTTCAGATGAACCGTGCGCATGCTCGCGAACCCGCGACGCCAGGAAACAAAGGCAATGGATACCGCCGCCTGAATCCCGAACAGCACCCACAACGCCATCAAGGGCGGCACGGTTTGCGTCACCCACTTGGTGGTGGTGTCCAGAATGACAAAGCACACCAGAGCCGTTACCAGCAGCATGCCGCCCAGCAACAGCCTGTGCTTCTCCGCTGAACGGTTCAAGCCGCTGCTTTCGGAATCTGCAGGCCGCGCTCCACCGCTGGGCGCGCCACGAACTGCTCCAGTGCACGAATCACTTGCGGGAACTTCTCTATACCCACCAGATCACCTGCACCATAGAAACCGATCAGGTTGCGCACCCAGGGGAAGATGGCAATGTCGGCGATGGTGTAGCTCTCACCCATGACCCACGCGCGCCCTTCCAGGCGCTGGTTGAGCACACCCAGCAGGCGGCGGCTTTCGGCCACGTAGCGGTCGCGCGGACGTTTGTCTTCAAAGTCCTTGCCGGCAAACTTGTGGAAGAAGCCCACCTGGCCAAACATGGGGCCAATCCCGCCCATCTGGAACATCAGCCACTGCAGGGTTTCGTAGCGCCCGGCTGCATCCGCCGGAATCAGTTGGCCGGTCTTTTCGGCCAGGTACCACAGGATGGCGCCGGATTCGAACAGCGCCAGCGGCTTGCCGCCCGGGCCGTCGGGATCAATGATGGCGGGAATCTTGTTGTTGGGATTGAGCGAAAGGAACTCCGGCGAAGTCTGGTCATTGGTCTGGAAGCTCACCAGATGTGGCTCATACGGCAGGCCGGTTTCCTCCAGCATGATGGAAACCTTGACTCCGTTCGGGGTGGGCAGCGAGTACAGCTGCAGGCGCTGCGGATACTGGGCAGGCCATTTGCGGGTGATGGGAAAGTCTGAGAGCGTGTTCATGGTCAGTAAGTGCGGGAAAGTGGGCAGATTCTGGCATGGGCCGGGCAAATCAAGGGTGCGGCCGGCGGATAACCGCACGCGCCCACCGGACGCCATTGGGACTGTTCACAACAGTAGATTGAGGTAAATCAAGTCCTCCGCTGGTAATGGTTGTGGCCTTCTTCACTCGCCCCACATAATGGTCCTCGGGAAGTAGCATCCAAAATAATCTGAAATACACCATGCAAACCAACCCTGCTCTGTCACTGCGTCACTTCTTGATGTGCCTTCTGGCACTGTTTCTGTCAGTCGGGGCCTGGGCCCAAAGCGCGGCGAGCGCCGCCGCAACCGGGTTGGACAACGCCACTTGTCTGAGCTGCCACGATGGTGGCAAAGGCAAACTCAAAGCCAGCGACGGCAAGGGCAAGGAACGGGTGTTGCATGCGGTCGCCGCAGACGCGCTGGCCAAGGGTGTGCACGGCAAGATGCAGTGCGTGGCCTGCCACACCGACATCAAGGACAACGCGGGCACAGGCAATGCCCACCAGAAGAACACCACCGAGCCGCTGAAGAAAGTGGACTGTGCGGGCTGCCACCAGGCGCTCTGGGAACAGGTGCAAAAGGATGGCAAGGCCGCCGAGCGCCCACGTCTGGGCACGGTAGTTCAGAACATTGAGCTGTACAAGAAGTCCTTCCACGCCAAGCCCAATGAAGACGACGAGACCAAGCCCAACGCCACGTGCGACAACTGCCACGACACCCATAGCTTCAATGTGCCTTCGGCCAGCCTGCCCAAGGACTCGCCGGAGCGCGCCGCCTGGCGCCTGAGCATTTCCAAGACCTGCGGCGAAAACTGCCACACCGACCAGCTGGAAGCCTATACCGACTCGGTGCATGGCAAAGAATCGCTGGAAAAGCACAACCCCAAGGCCGCCGTCTGCAGCGACTGCCACAGCGCGCATTCCGTCAACAGCACCTCGGGTAACGCTTTCAAGCTGTCCATCTCCTCGCAGTGCGGAAGCTGCCACGAGGCCAACTTTGCGTCGTACAAGGCCACCTACCACGGCCAGATCAGCACGCTAGGCTATGCCTATACCGCCAAGTGCTACAACTGCCATGGCAGCCACGACATCCTGCGGGTGGATGACCCGGCCTCCAAGGTCCATCCGGACAACCGCATGAAGACCTGCAAGACCTGCCACAGCGGTAAGAAGGAAATCCCGCTGGCGCCGGACGGTTTTGCCTCCTTCCAGCCACACGGCAACCACCACGACTTCAACAAGTACCCGCAAATCTGGATTGCCTTCCAGATCATGGTGCAGTTGCTGGTGGGTACCTTCGGCTTCTTCTGGCTGCACACCCTGCTGTGGTTCTTCCGCGAGTACAAGGAACGCAAGCAACGCCAAAGCCAGCCGCACATCAAGGCCGACGTGCTTCCAGCCAATATGGCCGGCAAGCATATCCAGCGCTTCAGCCCGATCTGGCGCCTGGGCCACATCACCTTCGCACTGAGCCTGATGATCCTCACGCTGACCGGTATGCCGCTGTTCTATCCGGATGCACCCTGGGCATCGCACCTGATGAACGCCCTGGGCGGCCCGCACATTGCGGGCAAGATCCACCGGGTCAATGCGGTGATCTTTGCTGGCGTGTTCTTCTGGCACCTGTTCTACATGGGCATGCGCGTGGCACGCGACTGGAAGAACTTCAAGATCTTCGGCCCGAACTCGCTGGTGCCCAATCTGAAGGACGCTGCCGACATGCTGGGCATGTTCAAGTGGTTCTTCGGCAAGGGTCCGCGTCCGAAGTTTGACCGCTGGACCTATTGGGAGAAGTTCGACTACTGGGCTCCGTTCTGGGGTGTCACCATCATCGGCGTCAGTGGCCTGGTGATGTGGCTGCCCAATGTGTTTGGTGCCTTCCTGCCGGGCTGGGTGTTCAATGTGGCGGCCATCTTCCACGGCGAAGAGGCCTTCCTGGCGGTGGTGTTCCTGTTCACCGTGCACTTCTTCAACAACCACTTCCGGCCCGACAAGTTCCCGCTGGAGGTGGTGATGTTCACCGGCACCTTCTCGCTCGAAGAGTTCAAGCACGAGCATCCGCTGGAGTACCAGCGCTTGGTCGATAGCGGCGAGCTGGAAAGCCGCCTGGTCGATGCTCCGTCACCGGCCAAGATGAAGGCATCCAGGATCCTGGGCTTCACACTGATCGCGTTCGGCCTGACCCTGTTGACGCTGGTTGGCATCGGTTTCTTCACCAGTTTGTAAGAGCTTGTGGCGATACTGTTGACCTCTTCCCACTGCCCGGTGCCGCTCTGCTGCACCGGGCCCATCCTGAAAGACATGTAGTGAGCCCACCTCCCGCCGCCAATACCGTGGAAACCACTTCCCTGTCCGCCAAACACGCGCTACCTCCAGCCACGATTCCAGCCTATCTGGAAAACACGTACTGGTGGGCTTACCTGCATCCGCGTGCGGTGCACATCTTTGAACGCCAGTGGCTGGTCAACCTGATTCTGTGGGGCAACTTTGCGCGCCTGCGCGACGCCGCCTTGCAGGAAATGGGCGAAGTCATCAATGGCCGCGTACTGCAGGTGGCCTGCGTGTATGGCGATTTCACCGAACATCTGGTGCGGCGTCTGGGTCCGCAGGGCAGCGTGGACGTGATTGATGTGGCGCCCATACAGATCAAGAACCTGCACGCCAAGCTCAAGAACACGCAGCGGGTGAATGCCCATCTGCAGGACTCCACCGCGCTGCAGTTTGCCGACGGCAGCCACGACTCCACGGTGGTGTTCTTTCTGCTGCACGAGCAGCCTGCCGAAGTGCGCCGCAAGACCATTGCCGAGGCCCTGCGGGTCACCAAGCCGGGCGGCAGGCTGGTGTTTGTGGACTACCACAAGCCCCGCGCCTTCAGCCCGTTCCGTTACCTCATGGTGCCGGTGCTCACCATACTGGAGCCCTTTGCCATGGATGTCTGGAACCACGAGATCGCCAGCTGGCTACCCGAAGGTGCGCCAGTGGAAAAGATCGAAAAACAGACTTACTTCGCAGGCCTGTACCAGAAGGTCGTGATGACGAAGAAGGCCTGAGCCTTACATGCTGCGCCGGTACTGACCACCCACCTCGAACAGGGCGTTGGTAATCTGCCCCAGCGAGCAGACCCGCACCGCGTCCATCAGCACCTCGAACACATTCCTGTTTTCGATCACGGCCTGTTGCAAGGCTTTCAGCATGGCGGGCGCCTTGTCTGCGTTGCGGGCGTGGAAGTCCTGCAGGCGCTTCAACTGGCTTTGCTTTTCCTCATCGGTGGAACGGGCCAGCTCCAGCTTGTCCTGCACCTGGTCGCCATGCGGATTGCGGAAGGTGTTGACGCCGATGATGGGCAGCTCACCGGTGTGCTTGAGCATTTCATAGGTCATGCTCTCGTCCTGGATCTTGCTGCGCTGGTAGCCGGTTTCCATGGCGCCCAGCACGCCGCCGCGCTCAGCAATCTTCTCGAACTCGGACAGCACGGCCTCTTCCACCAGCTCGGTGAGTTCTTCGATGATGAAGGCACCCTGGTTGGGGTTCTCGTTCTTGGCCAGACCCCACTCGCGGTTGATGATGAGCTGGATGGCCATGGCGCGGCGCACTGAGTCTTCGGTAGGCGTGGTGATGGCCTCGTCAAACGCATTGGTGTGCAGGCTGTTGCAGTTGTCGTAGATGGCAATCAGGGCCTGCAGCGTGGTGCGGATGTCGTTGAACTGGATCTCCTGCGCGTGCAGGCTGCGGCCACTCGTTTGAATGTGGTACTTAAGCTTTTGGGACCGTTCGTTGGCACCATAGCGCTCCTTCATGGCCACCGCCCAGATGCGCCGGGCCACGCGGCCCATGACGGTGTACTCCGGGTCCATGCCGTTGCTGAAGAAGAAGGACAGGTTGGGCGCGAAGTCGTCGATGTGCATGCCGCGCGCCAGGTACGCCTCCACAAAGGTGAAACCATTGGAGAGCGTAAAGGCGAGCTGGCTGATCGGGTTGGCACCTGCTTCTGCAATGTGGTAGCCCGAGATCGACACCGAGTAGAAGTTGCGCACGTCATGGTGCACAAAGTATTCGGCAATGTCGCCCATGACTTTCAGGCTGAACTCGGTGCTGAAGATGCAGGTGTTCTGGCCCTGGTCTTCCTTGAGGATGTCGGCCTGCACCGTGCCGCGCACATTGGCCAGCACCCATTCGCGGATCTTGGCGGTCTCGGTCTCGGTGGGTTCGCGGCCGTTGTCCTGTTTGAATTTGTCGATGTTCTGGTCGATGGCGGCGTTCATGAACATGGCCAGGATGCTGGGCGCCGGGCCGTTGATGGTCATGCTGACCGAAGTGGCCGGGTTGCACAAATCGAATCCGCTGTACAAGACTTTGAGGTCATCCAGCGTGGCAATCGACACGCCACTGTTGCCCACCTTGCCGTAGATGTCCGGTCGCGGGTCGGGGTCGTTGCCGTACAGGGTGACCGAGTCGAAGGCGGTGGACAGGCGCTTGGCCGGCATGCCGGAGCTCAGCAGCTTGAAGCGCTTGTTGGTGCGAAAGGCATCGCCTTCGCCGGCGAACATGCGCGTGGGGTCTTCGTTTTCGCGCTTGAAGGCAAAGGTACCCGCGGTGTAGGGGAAGCTGCCGGGCACGTTGTCCAGCATCAGCCACTTGAGGATTTCGCCATGGTCCTCGTATTGCGGCAGGGCCACCTTGCGGATGGTGGTGCCAGAGAGGCTCTTGGTGGTCAGCGCGGTGCGAATCTCCTTGTCGCGGATCTTCACCACGTATTCGTCACCAGCGTAGGCCTTTTGCATCTCGGGCCACTGAGCCAGCAGCTTGCGAGCGGCAGCATCCTGGTTGGACTCCCGCTGTTCAGCCAGATCGATGGCCGCCTCGGACGCCTTGGGGCGGTGCGGCTTGTCGGTCGCCAGCATGTTGGCTGCTGCGCGCAGTTGCTGGATCTCGCGCGCCAGCTTGGCCTGGGCGCGAGCCTTGGCCTTGTAGGCGCGCACGGTATCGCTGATATCGGCCAGGTAGCGCACCCTTGCGGCCGGCACCACCGGTGTCTGGTTGGAGCTGAAGCGTACGCTCACGCGGGGCAACAGGCCGTCTGCTTTTGCCTGGAGGCCCAGAGCCTGCAGGCGCGGCAGCAGCGCCTGGTACAAGGCGGTGACACCGTCGTCGTTGAAGCGTGCCGCCATGGTGCCAAATACCGGCATCTGCTCTGCAGGCGTGGTCCAGGCTTCCTTGTTGCGCTGCACCTGCTTGGCCACGTCGCGCAGCGCGTCGCTGGCGCCCTTGCGGTCGAACTTGTTGATGGCGACGAACTCAGCAAAGTCCAGCATGTCGATTTTTTCGAGTTGGCTGGCCGCACCGAACTCCGGCGTCATCACATACAGCGGCACATCCACCAGCGGCACGATGGCCGCATCGCCCTGGCCGATGCCGGAGGTTTCCACCACGATCAGATCGAATCCTGCAGCCTTGCAGGCGGTGATCACGTCGGGCAATGCCGCGCTGATCTCGGAGCCGAAGTCGCGTGTGGCCAAGCTGCGCATGAAGATGCGCGGGCCGGACTTCCACGGAGAAATCGCGTTCATGCGGATGCGGTCGCCCAGCAATGCGCCTCCACTCTTGCGGCGTGAAGGGTCGATCGAGATGACGGCCACGCGCAGGCTGTCGTCCTGGTCCAGACGCAGGCGGCGGATCAGCTCGTCGGTCAGCGACGATTTGCCCGCACCGCCGGTGCCGGTGATACCCACCACAGGAATGGTGCGACTCGCCGCCTGGGCTTGCAGAGCACCCATCAGTGCAGCATCCACCTTGCCTGCTTCCACGGCGGTCAGCAATTGCGCCAACGCACGCCAGCTGGCCTCGGAGTGGCCCTGCAGGGCTGCCACGTCCTTGGGCGCGAAGGGACTCAAGTCCTGGTCGCAACGCATCACCATCTCGCCGATCATGCCGGCCAGGCCCATCTTCTGACCGTCTTCCGGGCTGTAGATGCGGGCCACGCCGTAGGCATGCAGCTCGCGGATTTCGGGTGGGACGATCACGCCGCCGCCACCGCCAAACACCTGGATGTGTGCGCCGCCCCGGCTCTTGAGCAGGTCCACCATGTACTTGAAGTATTCGACATGCCCGCCCTGGTAGGAGCTGATGGCAATGCCCTGCACGTCTTCCTGCAAGGCGGCGGTCACCACCTCGTCCACGCTACGGTTGTGGCCCAGGTGGATGACTTCGGCGCCCATGCTCTGCAGGATGCGGCGCATGATGTTGATGGCCGCATCGTGCCCGTCAAACAGGCTGGCAGCGGTGACAAAGCGCACCTTGTTGCTGGGGCGGTAGTTGGCAAGTGCCTTGAATTCGGCAGATAGGTCGGTCATGGGTCTTCCTCGGGCGGCGCATCGCAGGCGCACTTGACGTTTACGTAAACGTCAACTGTAAACGATTTAGACCAACACAGGCTTACACCGCCCGTCTGACTTGCAGAACGGAGCTCTACAGGGGGCTTTGGTTGACCGCGTTAGGCGGCAGCGACAGGAACAGCGTCAGAGCGCCCGCCAGCGAGGTCACAAACCAGAATACGAAGAAGCCCAGGGTGTAGGTGGCCTGGCGCGACAGCTCGAAAGCGTGGCCAAACCAGCTCATGTCCTGGGGATCAATGACCGCGAACACCAGCAACTCCAGAACACCCGCCATCAAAAACGAAGGCCATGCAATCCACATCAGCTTTTGCTTCATTTTTTGTCTCCTGCTTTTATGGGGTCACTGTAGCGCGGAACGGTTCAGCGTGGCACGATAAAGACGGACTTTTCGGTGACGCTCTTGCCAATGCCGGTCGCTTCGATCTTGAAGTGGATCGTGTGCGAGCCAGGCTCCGCGCCTTCGTAGGGCAACTGCAGCCGCACCGGTACCCAGCGCGACTCGGTGGAGGCCACGGTCACGTCGGCGTTGCTGGCCACGCTCAGTCCTGGCAGACCTTCCACCGAGATATGGAAGGACTGGGAGGACTCCGCCGCATTCATCACCTGGATGCGGAACACGTTCTCGATCTTGCCGCCTTCAGCAATGCGGGCCAGCGAACCGCGGTCGCGGTCCACATCGACCTTGAATGGCAGGCGCAATGCCAAGCTGACGGCCATGGCCGTGACCACCACACCCAGGATGGTGGTGTAGATCAGCACGCGCGGGCGCAGCACGTGGCGCAGGGTCTGCTGGCGCGTCCACTTTTGCTCCAGCGCATGTTCGGTGCTGTACTTGACCAGGCCGCGCGCATAGCCCACCTTGTCCATCACGGTATCGCAGACGTCGGCACAGGCGCCGCAGCCAATGCACTCGTACTGAAGGCCGTTGCGGATATCAATGCCGGTGGGGCACACCTGCACGCACAGGCTGCAGTCCACGCAGGCGCCCAGATTCAGCGCTGCCGGATCGGCCTTCTTGCTGCGGGCGCCGCGCGGCTCACCGCGTTCCTTGTCGTAGGTGACGACCAGGGTGTCCTTGTCGAACATGGCGCTTTGGAAGCGCGCATATGGACACATGTATTTGCAGACCTGCTCGCGCATGAAGCCGGCATTGCCCCAGGTGGCAAAGGCGTAGAAGAAGGTCCAGAAGATTTCCCAGGAACCCAGGTTCCACTGGGCAAATTCGCCAGCCAGCACCTTGATCGGCGTGAAGTAGCCAACGAAGGTGAAACCCGTCCACAGCGCCAGGGTGATCCACATGAACTGTTTGGCCGCCTTGCGACCGAACTTCTCCAGTGTCCAGGGCGCGGCGTCGCGGCGCATGCGCATGGAGCGGTCACCCTCGGCCAGCTTTTCCAGCCACAGGAATATTTCGGTATAGACCGTCTGCGGGCAGGCGTAGCCGCACCACAGACGCCCTGCTACCGCCGTGAACAGGAACAGCGAATACGCTGAGATCACCAAGATGCCGGTGAGATAGATGAAGTCCTGGGGATACAGCACCAGGCCGAAGATGTAGAAGCGGCGTGCGCCCAGATCGAACAGCACCGCCTGGCGTTGACCCCACTCCAGCCAGGGCAATCCGTAGAACACGATCTGGGTGAGGAACACCAGCACCCAGCGCCAGCGCGAGAACACACCGGAAACACTGCGCGGATAAATCTTCTTGTGCGACTGGTACAGCGACACCAACTCCGGATCGGCACCCGGGGGCGGCTCGATGGGCGCGGTGGACACCGTCAGGGGAATGACCTTTTTGACTGGGCTATTTGAATCAGACACTTGAATTTCGTACTTTCAACGGTATTAACCCGATAATACCCATACTAGTATGCAATCGACTGACCTATATCAATCGCATACGAACACTGGACACCCGCGGAAAAGCAGGTATCCCCTATACAAAATACTGTATGGGGTATAAAATCGGGGCATGAAAACCTTTCCCTACACGCTATTGTGCCCCCGCCGCATGACATTGGCTGCCGTTTTGGGCCTGGTGACCATGGGCGCCGGTCCCGCCTTGGCACAGAGCCAAGCTGTCCCCACCGTTACCGTCAAGTCCAGCGCCAGCGCAGACAGCTACGTGCTCGATGGCGTGATCCAGGCCGTCAAACAAAGCACCGTAGCCGCGCAGGCGTCCGGGCGCATCGTCAGCTTTTCCGTCAAGGCCGGTGACAAGGTACGTGCCGGCCAGGTCATTGCCACCATAGACGACCGCGAAGCCCAGGTCGGCAGCCAACGCGCCCAGGCGCAGGTCAGCCAGACCGACGCCGACCTGCGCAACGCACGGGCCCAGCTGGAGCGCACACGCGACCTGCAGGCCCAAGGGTTCGTCAGCCAGGCCGCACTCGATACCGCTACCGCGCAGTTCCAGTCAGCCCAGGCCCAACGCGAACAGGCCACAGCCAGCGCCCGCCAATCGGCATTGGCACAGGGCTACACCCGCGTCACGGCGCCGCTGGACGGCTGGGTTCTGCAGACTTTTGCCCAGGCCGGTGACTTGGCCGTACCGGGTACGCCGTTGCTGGTGGTCTACACGCCGCAGCCCCTGCGCGCGGTGGTGCAGGTACCAGCTTCACGCACCGCAGCCGTGCGCCAGGCGCGACAAACCGCTGTCGTAGTGGACAGTGGTGTGGGTACCCCCCAAAGTATTACCCCGCTCAATCGCGTGGAGGTCCCCTCCAGCGATCCGGTCTCCCAGACCACCGAATGGCGCATGGACCTGCCAGCCAAAGAGGCGGCTGCTCTGGTCCCGGGCCAGCAGGTGCGTGTGCAATTTGCCGTTGCTGGCGGTTCCGGCAGCGCACGCTTGCTGGTGCCCACCAGCGCCGTGGTGCGCCGTGGCGAGCTGACCGCCGTGTACGTCGCTTCCGGCAAGACCTTTGCCTTGCGTGCCGTGCGTCTGGGTGCCGATTTGGGCAGCGAGGGCACCGAGGTGCTCACCGGTCTGCGTGCTGGCGAGGTCGTCGCCACCGACCCGCTGCGTGCCGCCCAGCCCGACGCGACACCCGCGTCCAAGTGAGCGTTCCATGAAGCAAACCAATTCATTGGGTGTCTCCGGCCGCATCGCCGCGGCCTTTCAGGGCAATGCGCTCACGCCCCTGCTGGCGCTGGTCGCGCTGCTGCTGGGCCTGTTTGCCGTGCTGGTGACGCCGCGCGAGGAAGAGCCGCAAATCAATGTGACCATGGCCAATGTGCTGATTCCCTTCCCCGGGGCCAGCAGCCAGGACGTGCAGAACATGGTGGCCAAACCCGCCGAGCAAGTGTTGGGGCAGATTGCCGGCATAGAGCACACTTATTCGGTGGCCCGCCCCGGCATGGCCATTCTCACGGTGCAGTTCAAGGTGGGCGTACCGCGCACCGAAGCGCTGGTGCGCGTGTATGACGTGCTCAACGCCCACCAGGACTGGCTGCCGCGCGATCTCGGCACGCTGACCCCCATCGTCAAGCCCAAGGGCATTGATGATGTCCCCGTGGCAGCACTGACCCTCTGGAGTCAGGACGCGGGTTCCGCTGCCGAACTGGAGACGGTCGCCCACGCGGTGGAAGCCGACCTGAAGGCCGTGCCCGGTGTGCGCGAGGTGCAGACCATTGGCGGCCCGGGACGCGCCATCCGCATCGCCCTCAACCCGGAGCGCCTGCGGGCACGGGGCGTGGACGTGCTGACGCTGCAAAAGACGGTGGCTGCGGCCAACTACGGCATGCCGGCCGGCGCCGTCCTGGACACCACACCTAGCAGCAACGCCAACAGCCCGGGCTCCCACATGCTGACCGTGGACGCGGGTGAGTTCCTGCGCAACGCACAGGATGTGGCCGACATCGTGGTGGGCGTGAGCAACGGCAAGCCCGTGTTCCTGCGCGATGTAGCCGATATCAGCACTGGCACCCTGCAGCCGCAGCACTACGTCTGGTTTACGCCCGGCGCGGCCTTTGCCACAACCCCAACCGCCGCGACCAGCCAAGGCGCGGCCAGCGCGCCCGCAGCGGGCCAAAACTACCCGGCAGTCACCATCCAGGTCAGCAAGAAGCCTGGGGAGAACGCCGTGGACGTGTCCAGCGCCGTGCGCGCGCGCATGGATGCCTTGCGCAACACCGTGATCCCGGCAGGCGTGCACGCCAGCGTCACCCGCGACTACGGTCAGACCGCCGCCGAAAAAGCCAACAAGCTGATCCAGAAACTGGCTTTTGCCACCGGCTCGGTGATCCTGCTGGTGGGCTTTGCACTGGGGCGCCGGGAAGCCATCATCGTCGGCACTGCCGTGATCCTGACGCTGACAGCCACGCTGTTTGCCTCCTGGGCCTGGGGCTTCACGCTCAACCGCGTGTCGCTGTTTGCGCTGATCTTCTCCATCGGCATTCTGGTGGACGACGCCATCGTGGTGGTGGAGAACATCCACCGCCACCAGCAGCTCACACCGGATGCGCCCTTGCGCAGCATCATTCCGCTGGCGGTGGATGAGGTGGGTGGCCCGACCATTCTGGCTACGCTGACCGTGATTGCCGCACTGTTGCCCATGGCCTTTGTGTCCGGCCTGATGGGGCCCTACATGAGCCCCATCCCGATCAACTCCAGCTTGGGCATGGCGATCTCGCTGGCCATTGCCTTTACCGTGACGCCCTGGCTGGCGCTCAAGTTCATGCGCGAGCACGGCGCGCACCCGACACATTCCGGCACGGCCCAACCCGCTTCGGCCCCGACCCGGATCACGCGCATCTTCCATGCGGTTCTCCGGCCGTTTCTCGACAGTGCGCGCAAGCGCTGGCTGCTGCTGGGCGGCATTCTGGCGGCCTTGCTGCTGTCGGTAGGCCTGGCGCTGGTGCAACTGGTGGTGCTCAAGATGCTGCCCTTTGACAACAAGAGCGAGTTCCAGGTGGTGGTGGATATGCCTGCCGGAACGCCGCTGGAAGACACCGCGGCCACGCTGCAGGAACTGGGTGCCTATCTGGCAACCCAGCCCGAGGTGACCGATCTGCAGGCCTATGCCGGTACCGCCTCGCCCATCACCTTCAACGGGCTGGTGCGCCAGTACTACCTGCGCTCGGACGCCGAACAGGGCGATCTGCAGGTCAATCTGGTGGACAAGCACCACCGCGACGACAAGAGCCATGTGATTGCCCAGCGCCTGCGCCCGGCCCTGGAAAAGATAGCCATGCAGCACCATGCCCGCATCAAGGTGGTGGAGGTGCCGCCTGGCCCGCCGGTGATGTCGCCCCTGGTGGCAGAGATCTATGGCCCGGACGAAGCCGGTCGCCAGAAACTGGCTGCCCAGGTAGAGGCCGCATTTGCCGCAACCCCTGACATCGTCGGCGTGGACAGCAGCCTGCGGGAAGATGCGCCGCGTGCTTTCCTGCGCGTGCGCCGGCAACGCGCCGAATCGCTGGGCATACCGGTGGCATCCATCGCCCAGACGGTTTCAGCCGCCCTGGCGGGTGCGGATGCGGCGTATCTGCACGACGGTGTTTCCAAGTACCCGGTGCCGGTGCGCATCCAGTTGCCCCTGCAGTCGCAGCTCGGCCTGGATGCCATCCTGGCCCTGCCCCTGCGCGCGGCCAATGGGCAACTGGTTCCCCTGTCCGAACTGGTACAGGTAGAACGCGGCATCATCGACAAGCCGCTCAGCACCAAGGACCTCAAGGAAGTGAGCTATGTCTTTGGCGATATGGCCGGCAAGCTCGACTCGCCGCTGTACGGCCTGTTTGGCATCCGCTCGACGATGCAGTCTGCTGCCGACAAGCCCATGGCCGGCAATGCCGAGTACTGGATCCACCAGCCCACCGACACCTACCGCCAATACGCGCTCAAGTGGGACGGCGAATCGCAGATCACGTACGAGACCTTCCGCGACATGGGAGCTGCCTACGGTGTCGGCTTGATCCTGATCTACCTGCTGGTGGTGGCGCAGTTCAAGAGCTATCTCACGCCACTGGTGATCATGGCGCCGATTCCGCTGACCATCATCGGGGTGATGCCAGGCCACGCGCTGCTGGGCGCACAGTTCACCGCCACCAGCATGATCGGCATGATCGCGCTGGCCGGCATCATCGTGCGCAATTCCATCCTGCTGGTGGACTTCATCGAGCTGCAGGTGAAAGAAGGCGTGGACTTCAAGTCGGCCGTGCTGCAGTCGGCCATCGTGCGGGCGCAACCCATCGTGCTCACCGGTCTGGCAGCCATGATCGGCGCATTCTTCATCCTGGATGACCCGATCTTCAACGGGCTGGCCATCTCGCTCATCTTTGGCATTCTGGTGTCCACCCTGCTCACACTGGTGGTGATACCGGTCCTGTATTACGCGCTGTTCCGGCGCCGTATGGAGCTGCGCGCAGACGCGGCCCTTTCCTAAACCCCAATCCACTACAAAACCAGGAGACAACACCATGGCCCATATCGTGATCGTAGGCGCAGGCATAGGCGGCATTCCGGCCGCCTATGAAATCCGCGAGCTGCTCGGCAAGGAGCACCAAGTTACTGTCGTCAACGCGGTGGACTACTTCCAGTTTGTTCCCAGCAATCCGTGGCTTGCCGTGGGTTGGCGCCAGCGCGACGAAATCACGCTGCCCATCCGGCCTTACCTGGAACGCAAGGGCATAGGCTTTGTAGCCCAACCGGTCACTGCCATCCATGCCGCCGACAACCGGCTCACATTGGGCGACGGTGCCACCATGGACTACGACTACCTGGTCATCACCACCGGCCCCAAGCTGTCGTTCAGCGAAGTGCCTGGTGCGGGCCCGCTGTCGCATGGCGGCGGCGGCTTCACCCACTCGGTGTGCAGCGTGGACCACGCGCAGGCCTTCTGGGCGGACTATGAAAACTTCCTCAAGAATCCGGGCCCGGTGATCATTGGAGCCATGCCGGGCGCCAGCTGCTTCGGTCCGGCCTACGAATTCGCCTTCATCCTGGACACCGACCTGCGCCGGCGCAAACTGCGCAACAAGGTACCCATCACCTATGTGACCAGCGAACCCTACATCGGCCACCTGGGCCTGGGTGGCGTGGGCGACAGCAAGTCCATGCTGGAGTCCGAGATGCGCAACCGCGACATGAAGTGGATCACCAACGCCAAGACCACCAAGGTGGAGGAAGGCAAGATGTTTGTGACCCAGCTAGACGACCTGGGCAATGTCTACAAGGAGCACGAGCTGGGCTTCAAACTGTCCATGATGCTGCCAGCCTTCAAAGGCGTGGATGCCGTGGCGGCCGTGCCGGAATTGTGCAACCCGCGCGGCTTCGTGCTGATTGATGAATACCAGCGCAGCAAGGCCTACAAGAACATCTACTCGGCAGGTGTGTGCGTAGCCATCCCGCCGGTGGAAGTCACGCCAGTGGCCACGGGTACACCCAAGACCGGCTACATGATCGAGAGCATGGTAGGCGCCATTGCCCACAACATAGCGGCCGATCTGAGCGGCCAACCCGCCAATGCCAAGGGAACCTGGAACGCCATCTGCCTGGCCGATATGGGCGACATCGGTGCGGCCTTCGTGGCGCTACCGCAGATCCCGCCACGCAACGTGAACTGGTTCAAGAAAGGCAAATGGGTACATCTGGCCAAGATTGCCTTCGAAAAATATTTCATGCGCAAGATCCGCAAGGGAACCTCGGAGCCGGTGTACGAGAAATACGTGCTCAAGGCACTGGGCATTGTCCGTCTTGCCGACAAGGTTCCCCATCCCCATGTTTGACAACAACCCCCTTTGGAGAAACCCATGACCGTAGACCGCTACATCCATATTTTTGCCGGCAGCTTCATCCTGATCTCGCTGGCCCTGGGCGTGGACGCCAGCCCCTTGTTTGTTTCGCACTGGTGGCTGGCGTTTACCGCATTCGTCGGCGCCAACCTGTTCCAGTTCGGCATCACCAACTTTTGCCCCATGGGCTATTTCCTGAAAAAGCTGGGTGTGCCGGAATCCAACATGGCATGCCAGAAATAACCCGGTTTACCGTTCGCCCGCTCCAAACCGGGTGAACTGCTGGGAAAATGGAGCCATCAACTATGCACCCTTCGGAGAGTCGCGCCATGAGCGTTTTGCAGGATCAACAGGCCAGAACCGATGTACTCAACCGCCTTCGCCGCGCGGAGGGTCAGTTGCGTGGCATCCAGCGCATGGTGGAGGAAGGCGAGAACTGCCTGAAGATCGGCCAGCAGTTCTCTGCCGTGCGCAAGGCACTGGACAGCACCTACCTGCGCATGACCGTGTGCTTTCTGGAGCAGGAACTCAATGCCCGCATCCACCCGGACGCCGCGCAAAAAGCCGACCTGGACCACATGGTCAAGGACATGGAAACCTTGCTGGCACGTATCGGATAAGTCCGTCCAACCCCATCCCGACTACCCCAACCTAGGGTAAACCGCAGGTTCAATTGCATGGGCGCCAGCGTCAGGGCCAGCACAAGTGGCTACACTGCCAAGCAAATCCGCCATGCAACCCCTACAGCTTTTCGATCCCGCCTCCAGCACCTACACCTATGTGCTGTTTGATCCCGCCACGCGGGACGCGGTCATCATCGACCCGGTGGACGAGCAGATCGAACGTGACTTGGCCGTGTTGCGCGAGAACGACCTGCGTCTGCAATGGACCATCGAGACGCATGCGCATGCCGACCACATCACCAGCGCTTATCTGTTGGCCGAGCACGCGGGCGCCAAGACGGCAGCTCCAGCGGGCTGCGGCATTGCCACCGCATCCAAGCTGCTGGTTCACGGCGACACATTGGTCTTTGGCGGCGAGACACTGAAGGCGCTGCATACCCCGGGGCACACCCAGGGCAGCATGAGCTTTGTCTGGCGCGACCATGTGTTCACCGGTGACACACTGCTGATCAACGGCTGTGGCCGCACCGATTTCCAGTCGGGCAGCTCCGAGGCCATGTACCACAGCCTCACTCAGATTCTGTTTGCCCTGCCCGACGCCACCACCGTCTGGCCCGGCCACGATTACCAGGGACGTACCCACTCCAGCATCGGCCAAGAAAAGGCGCATAACGCCCGGGTCGCAGGTAAAACTTTGCAGGAATTCATTGCCATCATGGATGCACTCAACCTTCCCAAACCGCGACGCATAGACGAAGCCGTGCCCGCCAACCTCAGCTCCGGGGTGCGCCACGATGCCGACGCCGCCAATCTGGCCGTCAAGTCAGCCGAAGGCTATGCAGGCGACATCAGCAACACGCTGGCCTATGCCTGGTGGCAGGCCGGAGACGCCGTGCTAGTGGACGTGCGTACCGATGCCGAGCGCGAATGGGTCGGCCAGGTTCCGGGCGCAGTGTCTGTGGCCTGGAAACAATGGCCCGGTATGGCCATGAACGCCAACTTCGACGCCGAAATCAAGTCGGCAGCGGGCGGCAAGAAGGTGCTGCTCCTGTGCCGCAGCGGAGTCCGCTCGGTCGCAGCAGCCAAGCGGGCTACGGAACTGGGCCTACAGGCCTACAACATTCTGGAAGGTTTTGAAGGTGATCCGGATGCCGAGGCCCACCGTGGCAACAAAGGGGGCTGGCGCCGTGCCGGACTGCCCTGGCGTCAGGGTTAGGCCGGGCACACCATGACCTTTCTTGCACTGGATATCGGCAACACCCGCCTGAAATGGGCGCTGTATGACGCCCCCCGTAGCGACGCCAAGGTACTGGACCATGGCGCCGAGTTTCTGGAAAACATCGACAAGCTGGCCGAGGGCCCATGGAAGTCACTGGAGGCTCCACGCCACGTACTGGGCTGCGTGGTGGCCGGCGATGTGATACGACGCCGCGTCGAGGAGCAGATGGAAGCCTGGGACGTGGCGCCGCAGTGGGTGGTCGCCAGCGAGGCCGAAGCCGGCCTGCGCAATGGCTACGACCACCCCACCCGACTGGGCGCTGACCGCTGGGTCGCCATGATTGGTGCCTACCAGCACATGCGCCGCCAAGGCGCAAACCGCCCCATGGTGGTGGTCATGGTGGGTACGGCCGTGACGGTGGAAGCAGTGGATGCCAGCGGCAAGTTCCTGGGCGGCTTCATCCTGCCGGGCCACGGCATCATGCTGCGCGCCCTGGAATCCGGCACCGCCGGGCTGCACGTCCCCACGGGAGAGGTCAAACCTTTTCCCACCAACACCAGCGACGCCCTCACCAGCGGCGGCACCTACGCCATTGCCGGGGCGGTGGAATGCATGGTGCAGCACGTGCGCCAGCACTGCGGCGCCGAACCCAAATGCATCATGACCGGGGGTGCCGCCTGGAAGATGGCGCCCAGCATGACGCGCCCCTTCGAGCTGGTGGACAACCTGATTTTTGACGGCCTGCTGTACATAGGGCAAAAGCGTTTCGGCGGCTGAGCGGGCGGCGCTTGTGGAAACACGGGTTTGCAATTCCGGTTTAACGGTATAAACTGTATATACCGTTTAAAAGAGGAGAACGCCATGACCATCAAGACATTGCTGAAATGGGTCCACGCGTTGACCCACCATTACGCACTGCACCGGCCGGAACCCGTGGGCATGTACGCAGCCAGCTACCTGGAGCGCCAGGACTGGGACCACAAGTAGGGACCCCCCCGGGCCTCAGGCCAGCCAGGATTCGGCCAGCCGCACCCAGTAGCTTGCGCCCAAGGGAATCAGTTCGTCATTGAAGTCGTAACTGGGGTTGTGCAGCATGCACGGCCCCGCACCATGGCCGCTCTCGCGGTGGCCACCGTCGCCATTGCCCAGGAACACGTAGCAGCCCGGCTTTTCCATCAGCATGTAGGCAAAGTCTTCGGCGCCCATGGTGGGCTCCTGGGCGATGACACGCTCGGCCCCCACCAGCTCCGCCATCACGCCACGCGCAAAGTCGGCCTCGGCAGCGGAGTTGATGGTGGGCGGGTAGTTGCGGAAGAACTCGAACTCGCAGGTCAGACCAAACGCCTGGGCCGTGTGCTCAGCCACCACGCGCATGCGCTGCTCCAGCATGTCCAGCACGGCCAAGCTGAAGGTGCGCACGGTTCCTTCCAGCTCACAGCTGTCGGGAATCACGTTGGTGGCCTCGCCCGCATGGATCATGGTCACCGAGATCACGCCGGCCTCTATGGGTTTGAGGTTGCGACTGATGATGGTCTGGAAGGCCTGCACCATCTGCGCAGCCACCACCACCGGGTCGAGTGCGTTGTGCGGCATGGCGGCATGGCCGGCCTTGCCGCGTATGGTGATCTTGAATTCATTGCTGGAAGCCATCACCGGACCGGCGCTGACCGCAAACTGCCCTTGCTCCATGCCCGGCCAGTTGTGCATGCCGAAGACGGCCTGCATGGGAAAGCGCTCGAACAGCCCTTCCTTGATCATCTCGCGCGCGCCACCGCCCCCTTCTTCCGCGGGTTGGAATATCAGGTACACCGTTCCATCAAAGTTGCGATGCGTGGAAAAATGTTTGGCTGCGGCCAGCAGCATGGCGGTGTGACCGTCGTGGCCGCAGGCGTGCATCTTGCCCTGGTGCTGGCTGGCGTGGGCAAAGGTGTTGAACTCCTGCACTGGCAAGGCATCCATGTCGGCACGCAGACCGATGGCCCGGTCGCTGGTGCCGGCCTTGACGATGCCCACCACCCCGGTGGTACCCAGCCCCCGGTGGATAGGGATGCCCCACTCGGTGAGCTTGGCGGCCACCACGTCGGCGGTACGGACTTCCTGAAAACACAGTTCCGGGTGCGCATGCAGGTCCCGGCGTATGGCCGCCATCTCGGCCGCTGCGGAAACAATGGGTTCAATCAGCTTCATCCAAGCATTATGTCGCCGCCGCATTTACCATAGCGTCATGCACGTCTCTATCTCCCCCCCTCCCGCCCAAGGCCGGTTTGACGTCCTGGGCGCCTGCCCGCACGACTGCCCCGACACCTGCTCCCTGCGCACCACGGTGCAGGACGGCGTGGCCATCCAGGTCCACGGCAACGAGAACCACCCCCATACCGGCGGTGTGCTGTGTACCAAGGTGTCGCGTTACACCGAGCGCACCTACCACCCCGAACGCGTCCTCAAGCCGCTCAAGCGCAGCGGGCCCAAGGGCAGCGGTCAGTTCGTGGAAGTGGAGTGGGAAGAGGCCCTGGCCGACATCGCGGCACGCCTCAAGGCTGTGGCTGTACATACGCCGCAGGCAATCTTGCCCTACAGCTATGCCGGCACCATGGGGTGTGTGCAGGGTGAAAGCATGGCCGGGCGCTTCTTCAACAAGCTGGGGGCCGCCGAGCTGGAACGCACCATCTGCGCTTCAGCAGGCGGCGCGGCCCTGGTCCACACGCTGGGCGGCAAGCTGGGCACCCAGGTGCAGTTTTTTGCCGAGTCGCGCCTCATCCTGATCTGGGGCAGCAACTCCATTGCCAGCAACCTGCATTTCTGGCGCCATGTGCAGACGGCCAAGCGCAATGGCGCGCACATCATCTGCATAGACCCGCGCAAAACCGAGACCGCCGAGAAGTGCCATCAGCACATCGCCCTGCGTCCCGGCACCGACGCCGCACTGGCGCTGGCGCTGATGCATGAGCTGATCCGCAATGACTGGCTGGACCATGACTACATTGCCGGCTACACCGTGGGCTGGGACGCGCTACGGGAGCGTGCCCTGCAGTGGACGCCCGAACGCGCCGCCGAAGTCTGCGGCATCACGGTGCAGGAAATCACCGAGCTGGCACGTATCTACGGCGAAACTTGCAAGGCGGGTGAACCCGCCGCCATCCGCTTGAACTACGGTATGCAGCGCGTGCGTGGCGGCGGCAATGCCGTGCGCGTCGTGGCCTGTCTGCCTGCGCTCACAGGCGCCTGGCGCCACCGCGCCGGCGGCATGCTGCTGTCCTCCAGCGGAACCTTCCCCTATGACGACGATGCGTTGGAGCGCCCCGACCTGCGCACCGGCCCGGTTAAGCGCACCATCAACATGAGCACCATCGGTGATGCCCTGCTGCAGAAGGCGGACGACGGCGCCCCGCTGGTACAGGCCATGGTGGTCTACAACAGCAACCCCGTGGCCGTGGCTCCTGACTCGGTCAAGGTGGTCCAGGGCTTTGCCCGTGAAGACCTGTTCACCGTGGTGCTGGAACACTTTCGCACCGACACGGCCGACTACGCCGACTACATACTGCCCGCCACCACACAGCTGGAACACTGGGACATCCACGGCGGCTATGGCCATACCGATGTGCTGCTCAACCGCCCGGCCATTGCGCCGCTGGGACAGGCGCGCAGCAACACGCAGATATTCCGCGACCTGGCGCGGCACATGGGCTACACCGACGCCTGCTTTTCCGACGACGACCTGACGCTGGCCCGCAGTGCCTTCAAAGCGGGCGTGGATTTTGAAGAGCTGCTGCAAAAAGGCTTTACCACCTTGGCTGTGCCAGACGCGCCCTTTGCGCAGGGCGGATTTCGCACCCCATCGGGCAAGTGCGAGTTCTTCAGCCAGCGCCTGGCCGATGCCGGGCAGGACGGCCTACCCGACTACCTGCCCAACTACGAAGTGGCGCGCAGCGGCGACACCTATCCGCTGGCCATGATCTCGCCACCGGCACGCAATTTCCTCAACAGCAGCTTTGTCAACGTCAAAAGCCTGCGCGACATCGAAGGCCAGCCGCTGCTGGAAATCCATGCGGACGATGCGGCCGCGCGGGGTATCGCTTCCGGCGACACGGTGCGGGTATTCAACGCCCGGGGAACCTACCGTTGCGTCGCCAAGGTCAGTACGCGCGCACGGCCTGGCGTAGTCCACGGTCTGGGCGTATGGTGGCGCAAGCTGGGTATGGACGGCACCAATGTCAACGAGCTGACCAGCCAGCAATTGACCGATATGGGCCATGCACCCACTTTCTACGACTGTGCCGTAGAGGTGGAGCGTTCGGGGCTTGCGGTGTAAGATGTTTGTGCCGCCCTGTCGACCAAGGCGGGCCGCCTGTACCGGGCATTTTCTGGAGTCCGACATGAACATTCGTCCCATCGTTGCCTGCCTGTTGCTCACTGCGCTCACCGCGGCCTGGGCGGAAGATGCCGCCATCGGCTACGTCAAGACCCTGTCGGGGGAGGCAACCATCACCACCGGCAAGAACAAGGTCAACGCGCAGTTGGGCACGCCTTTGTTTCAGGGCAGTCAGCTCAAGACCGGGCACAAGAGCAGCTTGGGTGTGACATTCAAGGACGACACCGTCATGTCCTTTGGCGCAGATACCGAGCTGACGGTGGACGAGTACCTGTACGCGCCCAGCCAAGGCAAGCTCAAGCTGGGCAGCAGCCTGGCCAAGGGCAGCATGAACTACGTCTCCGGTGTGATCGCCAAGCTGCAGCCCGATGCGGTTTCGGTCAAGACGCCCACAGGGACCATTGGCGTACGCGGCACCCAGTTTGTGGTGAAGGTTGACGAGCCCGCACAATGAAGTGCGCGGCCATGTTTCGCAGCCTGCCTGCCCTGCTGAGTGCCTGCCTTCTGGCATCGTGCGCTTCGCCGCCGCCCCCCAAGGATCTTTCTTACGTCGCCCTGCTGGAAAGCCCGGATGGCACGGTGGGCAAAGTCGTCGTCAAAGGCTCCAAGGGTGAGCAGATCATCGATCAGGCGCGCTTTGGCGCTTTGCTGGACGGCTCGGCAGCGCCTGCTGCAGTCGACGAACAGACGCTGCAGCGGGACTTCGCCGAAGCCAGAGCGGCGCGGCCCGAGTTGCCGGTTCATTACATCCTCTATTTCGAAACCGGTGGTGCACAGCTGACACCGGAATCCCAGGCTCTGCTGCCACGGGTCGTGGATGCGGCCAGCAAGCGCAGTTCCGTGGACGTGTCTATCACCGGGCACTCGGATACGGTTGGCAAAGCCGAGGTGAATGAGGCCCTGTCGCTCAAGCGTGCCCAGGCGGTTGCCGAACTGATCAAGGCCCAGGGACTGAAAGCTGACCAGGTTTCCGTGGAGTCGCATGGCGAACGCAACCTGTTGATCCCCACACCGGACGAAACACCGGAGCCGCGCAACCGCCGGGTCGAAATCACCATCCGCTAAACGGCCCTGTCTGCCTGTCTACTCACTTCGCGCTCATCACAATCAGGTCGCCACGTTCACCGGCCAGCAGGCGCTCGTGGTGCAGCTTCACCAGCGGATCCTGCGGCCAGTCCTGCGCCAATTGGGCAAACAGGGCAAGGGCCTGCGCATCTTCTGCCGCCATGGCCTGGAACGCTGCGCGGTAGGCCTCCAGTGGAGCCCGCTGCACCACATCTTCCGTCACCGGTTCAAACACGGCCAGCGCCTTGCTTTTACCTTTGAGCACCAGGCGTCCGACCGGGCGCACCACGGCTTGCGGGTTATCTGCCAGGATCGCCTCGGAAATGCACATGCGCGTGCCCAGATGCTTGTTGACACTCTCCAGCCGTGCCGCCGTGTTGACCGCATCGCCCAGCGCGCGGTAGTCAAACATATGGCTGCCGCCGAAGTTACCCACGATCACTTCGCCGCTGTGCACGCCGATGCGGGTCTTGCCAAATGCCGAACCTTCCTTCTGCAGCCGGGTTGCGTACCGGTTGGCAAATGCGTCCATCTCCAGGGCACACGTCAGCGCGCGCACTCGGTGGTCGGCCTGGGGCACGGGAGCGGAGAACATGATGGCCACCGCATCACCGACGATGCGGTCCAGGGTGCCGTCAAAGCGAAAGGCAATCGCAATCATCTCGTCCAGATAGGCGTTGAGCAGACTCACCGCCTGCGCCGGATCCACACCCTCCATCAAAGAGGTGAAACCGGCAAGATCGGTAAAGATGAAGCTGCAGGTCTGGCGCTGGCCACCCAAGGCCATGCCATCCGGGTTTTCGACCAGATAGGCCACGCGGTTGGGTGAGACGTAGCGCGAGAAGGCATCCTTGATCCAGCGCTGTTCGCGCTCGCTGCTGAAGTGGTGCCACAGACTGCAGATGATGTAGGTCAGGAGCACTGCCAGTGCCGGGGTCGCTGCATCCAGCAACAAGCCCTGGGACACAAAGGCCCACCATGCGCCGCCCACGATGGCACCCAGCAACGCCACGCTGGCGCTGGCCGCCACCAGTGCGCGCGTGCGCATGGCCAACAGCCCGGCCATCAGGCCACTGATCATCAGCACCAGGCTCTCCAGCCCGCGTGCCCAACTGGGCCGCTCCAGGAAGTGTCCAGTCAACGCCTGCTCCAGCCCTTGTGCATGGGCCTCCACGCCGGGCATCAAGCCCATGGGACTGAAGCGCAAATCCATCAACCCCTGGGCTGAGCTGCCCACCAATACGATGTGCCCTGCCAACTGCTCTGGCGGAACCTGTCCGGCCAAAACCTTCCAGGCCGACACATAGCGCTCCTTGACCGGCCTGGTGTAGTGCACCCACATTTCGCCGTGCGGCGTAGTCGGCACGATCAAATCACCAATGCGTAGCTCCGACAGGCCACTGTTCTGGCCGGCACTCTTGAGCACCACATTCTTGGCGCCCTGGGCCACGCGTAACGACTCTCCCACCAGACTGCCCACCGGTGTGCCGTCGATCTGGAATACCAGCGGCACCCGACGCACCACGCCATCGCCATCCGGTACAAAAGTCAAAGCGCCATTGCCCTTGGCCACCTTCTCGAAGAGTGGCAGGGACGTAACGGCCGAATCAAAGGCATGCAACCATTCTGGCTGTGGCTCTCCGGAATAGATGAAACGGGACTTCTGCTCGGGCAGCACTTGCGAGAGAGGCGCGTACTTTTCCGACGCACTCTTTTTGCTGGCAATCTTGTTGCGCAGCATGGCAAAACCCAGCACCGCATCGCCTTTTTCCAGGCTGTGCGCAAAGACCTCATCATGGTCAGGCAGGGCCAGAACGTTGGCCCGCTGCTGCCCCTGAAGCTTCCACAGATCAGCCGCCACTTTGGGTGAAGTGCGATCCGGTTCAGAAAAAATCACGTCAAACCCGACGGCTGCCGCGCCCGCTGCACCCAAGGTATCCAGCAATTGGGCCAGGCGCGTGCGCGGCCACGGCCATTGCCCCAATTGCGCCAGGCTTTCATCGTCTATGTCCACCACCCGCACCGGAGCCGGCTGGTATTCGCGCGGATGCCAACGCTGAAACTGATCAAACTGGTTATTGCGTAGCGCCTGCTGCCAGCGTGTATCCATGACCATCAAGGCCAGCCCCAGCAACACTGGCAACATGGGCAAGAGCAATGCCCACGGCGAGCCAGCCTTCTTTTCCATGGTCGAAACCCCCTCTTGCGGCATGCTGTTTGTCAGCGGCATACGATACCATTCCGCACCGGAGTACAGGCCGAAATTCAAGGGTGAGAACAATATGAAGATCGCAAATATCAACCGCTTTATCCAATACCTGCGAACGGCATTCGACGCCTTGCAGGTAGAGATTGCGATGGAACAAATAGAGCAGATCGCCATGGTGGTGCACAGCGCCATGGAGAGTTCCAGGCGCCGCTACCACTGCTCCGACCATGCGCTCTACATGTGCGAAGGCATGGCCCCCAGACAGGTGCTGGCCGCCGTTTTCCACGACATCGTCTATTACCAGTTGGATGACGGCTTTCCCGCGCGGGTAACACACTTGCTCAACCCGCTTGTGGGTCGCCAGGGAAACGATCTGATCCTGCGTAAGACCGCGGGTGACGATCCGGACATGCAACTGTGCCTTGAGATATTTGACTTCATCCCCGGCCAGACATTGCCGCTGTTTCGCGGCATGAATGAATTCATGAGCGCCGCAGTCGCGGTGCGCATGTTGCAACCCTTCCTGGCCCCGGCTGACCTGATCGCCGTAGTGGCTTGCATTGAAGCAACGATCCCCTTTCGCGCACCCGAACCGGATGGTCGCGACAACATC
The DNA here is from genome assembly GCF_058801025.1 of Rhodoferax sp. GW822-FHT04A08. Taxonomy (NCBI): domain Bacteria; kingdom Pseudomonadati; phylum Pseudomonadota; class Betaproteobacteria; order Burkholderiales; family Comamonadaceae; genus Rhodoferax; species Rhodoferax sp. GW822-FHT04A08. Next base: position 87,939 of record NZ_JBXAMW010000005.1, on the reverse strand, counting down.
CAGGTACTTGCAGAACGGGTGCGGCAACAGGGCATCAAGCGCCTGGGATTGACAGACGGCCCCGCACTCGACGCTTTTGTGGATGCCACCATGGTGGGAGCAATCCAGATCACCAACCGCGATGTGGCCAGCTTCGCGGAGCCCAACCCGGGGCGATTCGTTTCCGGCACCTGGCTTCTGATCGAGGAATCCAATGCGCCGCTGTCGGCCGTTGGCGTCTACACCTTGCAGGACTATCGTGAAGCGCTTTCGCGCATGCACAACTTCCTCGAAAGCCTGCAGGCCCCCCGCGTCTTCCACCAATATGCCAACTTTCCATCGGCTGCCGAATATGCCGAGATGACGGCAGCAGCAGCTGCCAACATCGCATTTACCGTGGCCTTTCTGCGTCTGAAGATCCTGTCCATCGTGATCATCGAGGCCATGGCCCGCGACACCGGAGGCAACTGCCCGGTGTCCATGTTCCTGGGTGATATCCGTTCCAACGCGGGCATGCCCGAGCGGGTGGAAGACTATCTGCCGCAGGGCCCATCGCCTGCCGGGCTGGATGCGCAACTGCTGCAAATGCTGGAGAAAGGCCGGCCGGAAGACGCCAGCAACGATCTGGCGGTTTCCCCTCTGACTGCCTTCATCTACCGCAGCCTGGGACCGCAAGGGTGCGACGCGGCGCTGGCGGCTAGCCGACGCATGCTGATCGGCGAGATGAGTACCCGCGACTTTCTGATGACGCTGAATCCCTCCATGCTGCGCACCATCATCGATGCCTGTGCACGCATTGCCATATCGCGTAAGGACCGGCTCAACCAGTTGCGTGCAGCGCTGGCAGACGGTTAGTCCTTCAGGCCGCCAGGGCGGCAGCGGCAATGTCCAGGCTGCGCAGCCGCATGGCGGGGTCGAACACATCACAGACCAGCATCAGTTCGTCGGCCTCGGTCACTTCGGCGATTCTCTTCATATGTTGGGCCACGGTGGCCGGGCCGCCGATGACGGCCATGGCCAGGAAATCGGCAATGGCTGCGCGCTCCTGCGCATCACGCGACTCCAGGTAACCCGCAACGGGCGGCTGCAACGCGCGTCGCTCACCCCTCACGATGCCTGAGACCCGTTGAAATATGCTGCTGGCCAGGAACTGGGCCTCGTCGTCGGTCGGTGCTGCCACCAGGGGCACGCCGACTATCACGCGTGGCTTGGGCCAATCAGCTGATGGCACGTAGCTGCTGCGGTACAACTCCAGCGCCTGCATCAGCATGCGTGGCGCAAAGTGCGAGGCAAAGGCATAAGGCAGTCCACGCGAGGCAGCCAGTTGCGCTGAAAACAGACTGGAGCCCAGCAGCCAGATCGGCACATGCGAGCCCGCACCGGGCGAAGCGACAACGCGCTGGCCCGCCACCGGCTCGCCCAGCAACTGCTGCAGCTCGGCCACTTCACGCGGAAAGTCTTCTTCGGTCTCGACGCGATTGCGGCGCAGGGCTCGCATGGTGACCTGATCGGTTCCGGGTGCACGTCCCAGGCCCAGATCTATGCGACCAGGGTACAGGGCTTCCAAAGTTCCGAAGGCTTCTGCCACTACCAGCGGCGCATGGTTGGGCAACATGATGCCGCCGGAACCTACGCGGATACGCTCAGTCCCCGCAGCGATATGCCCCACCAGTACCGCAGTGGAGGAGCAGGCCAGACCAGGCATGTTGTGGTGCTCCGCCAGCCAGTAACGGGTAAAACCGAGTCGCTCGGCATGCTGTGCGGTTTGCAGGGAAATGGCAATGGCATCGGATACGCTGGAGCCCTCGCGGACGGCCACCAGATCGAGCATGGAAAGCGTGGTTTTGGACATGCGCCCATTATCTGCAGGCACTGCCTAGCATGCAGCCGCGCCAGTAATGCCCTCACTGGGGGGAAGAAGTGATGCTACTCGGCCTCAGCTGCGCTTGCTGCCGCAAACAATTCCATGGCGCTCTCGGCGACACGGCGCGTGTCGTAATAGGCATAGGCGCCAACCCCCACGGCCCCCAGGAACGGGACTAAGCGTGAAGCACCGGTCGCCAGCATCTTTTCGCTCAGGCGCTGCCCAATTCGCCGGGCAATGGCCTGTATCACTGCGCCGGATGCCTGGCGAATCAGCCAGCGCTCACCGGCCCGCACCACCAGATCGCGCACGGCCTGTGCGGCGCTGTGCTTGAACAGGCAATACAGCATGTGCTCTCGGGTCAAGGTCGCGCTCTGCCCATACACCGCGGCAATGTCGCTGACCAGTTGCGACTGGATCTTCCAAACCGCCAGCAAGTCAGGCAACAGCGTCACCAATCCGAAGGGGCCTGGCGCCAAAGCCAGAGAGCCCGACGTCATGGCTGCCTTTTGTGCAGCCTGTCGCGTCAGCTCCAACGCTGCCTGCTGCGCTTGCGTCGCCGGATGCTCAGAACTGGGCGGAACCCGGCCTGCGATGTCCAGCACCAATCGCGCAAGGGTGTGAGAAATGCCGTCGCCCTCAGGCGCGGAGATGATGGATGAGCTAGTCATGTGCATGCACAGCCAGTGCACGGCTGGCCACCATATCGAGTGCGGCGCGACTCACACCCTGCTTGTCAACCCACACCTTGGGACTCAGGCTGCCGGCCAGTGACACCGCATCACCATCCCGCAACGCCAGCAGGTCCTTGCATACCTGGGCATCAAAAGCAATCACATTGACAATGACCAGGTCAGGCTGTGTCCCTTGCGCGCGCACCTTGGCCACCACGAAGATGCTGTTGCTCTTGCCCATGCGCTTCTCGGGGTCGCCCCAGATATTGCCCGCCACCAATCCTTCAATCACTTCAGCTCCTGTGCGTCAAGCAACTTGTTTGTCAGGGCACTAGCTTACCGCGATGGAGGATGGCCTGCCTTGGGTTCATCTTTCTGGGTGAGCATCACAACACTTTTGTGGATGCGCCGCGTCGCACTCCATACGCCCCACAGCACTACAGGAATCAAAGCCCCCACTGCCAACTCAGGGTTCACCGGCACGCCGCCGGCCTTGAGCGCCTTGGCACCGTATAGCAACAGACTGATCACGTAATACGAGATGGCAGCAATCGACAGTCCTTCCACCGTGGTTTGCAGATGCAGCTGCAGTTCCTGCCCACGCGTCAGCTTGGCCAGCAACTGCTGGTTCTGCAGCTCCGCCGCAATATCCACACGGGTGCGCAGCAGACTGCTGGCACGCGCCACGCGCTCGGACAGGGACGTCAGTCGCTGGGCCGTTGCCGCAACGGTTGCCATGGCAGGAGACAGGCGGCGCTGCATGAACTCGCCGATGGTCTGCATTCCCGAAAAGGGCTTTTCACGCAGCTCGACAATACGCTGCGCTACCAGAGCCTGGTAGGCACGGGTTGCAGAAAAACGGTACATATGGGTTGCGGTAGTCCGCTCCACGCGCGCAGACAAAGATACCAGCGTATCAAGCAGTTCCTGATCGGCTGCAGACTTGTTCTCCAGGCTAGTGGTGATATCCGCCAACTCGCGTTCCGATTGGTGCAGCATGGGTCCCAGCTCTTTGACCAGCGGCAATCCCCGCAATGCCATGAGGCGGTAGGTTTCCAATTCCAGCAGACGCTGGGATACGCGCCCAGCGCGCGTCTGCGAAGTGTTCTGCGGCGCAATTACCAGGATGTGCTCAAAGCCATCCGGGCGCAGCATGAAATCGGTGACAGCACAGGAGTGGCCATTGCTACCCATCAAGGAAGCCACCAAGGGATATTCGCCAAACCATTGTTGCGCCTGGACCATGGTCCCCGTCGCGTCGTTCAGATCGCCGTGCAGCATCACCAACCGGATTGCCGCGATGGTGCGCCCCGGGATGGATTGCAGCCAATGCGGTGGCAGTCTGACCAGGTCCATCAAGTCTGCACGACTGCCGTTTTCCAAAGCCAGGGACGGTGTGGGATAGACCAGCGAATAGCGGGTGAATTCACTATGGCGCTCCCACTTCAGCGTGTAACCATCGAGATGCAGGCGCATGAAGTTGCCATGCATCTGATCGGGCTCCAGGCTCTGCTGACCGGGTAGCAAACGCAGGTGTTCACACTCCTGTTCGCGGGTCACGCCTTCGTTGAATACTGCCACATACAACACCAGTGCCGGCATGGAAATACTGGCCTGTGGCCGCGCATGGACTTCGTTATGCAAGGTGCGTCGCAATGCATCTTCGACGGGGAGATAAATGGAGTCGGCGGAGGGTGTGGTTGTCATGGCAGTGTCTGTTTATGTTGGGCCAATTTACCGCAGATTGGACAGGCACTCCACTATCGGCCCGTTTGAATATTCGACACAACCCGTCATGCCCATATGCTCAAAAAATGGGAGCATTTCACAAAACTATTAAAATAGCCCCTGCCACGCATGGCTGCTCACTGCAGGTGCGGGTATTTATATCAGTCAATTTAGGATCCATATGTCGCTGTCCAAAACCACGCTCTCGGCCATTCAGCAAGCCGGTCAGGCACTTCACCAAGCCACCGTCGTGGTCTCTGGCGCGGTCCGTGAGCAAGCTGAGCACCTTGTCACCACCGTAGCCAGTCAACCATTCCAGGCCGAAGGTGAACAGGCATTTGCCAATTTCAAGATGCTGGCGCGACTGTCACAAGACCTGCTGACACTGGAAGAACAATTGCGCGGTCTCTACGCCACTGCATCCGAACTGGCCAGCCCGGAAATGGATGTGGTTGCCACGCTGCCCCGCGTATCGGCCAAGGCCCGTTTGGCTGAAGGTGCAGAAGCTGCTGAAGACGCCATCGTCAAACCCGCAGCAGCACGGCGCGCACGCAAGACCGTCAAGGCAGCAAAGACTCCAAAGACCAAGGCCCCAAAAAAGGCCGGTAGTGGCGCGCTGTCAGGCAATGACACCAAGGTCCTGCAGTATTTGCAGACAGTGCTGAACAACAGCACCTGGACAACCATTACGGGATTGGCCATTTCCCAAGGTTCCGGTCTGCCTTTGGGCTCTGTTGGAATTTCACTGAAGCGCGTGGTTGCCAGTGGCGCGGTTCTCAAGAACGGTCGCAGCGACTATAAACTGAGCGCCTGATGCCGCGCGGCCCGCAGGGCTGCCTCTCAGGGTGCAAAAACCGCCAGTTGTTGTATTGACTGGCGGCTTTTTTATGTCTGCGTGACCAGCATGGACCTCAGCGCATGCAGCGCCAGTCCCGCAATCCCGCTCGCCAGTACCACGGGAATGACACCGATCTTGTAGCGGATCAGGGCCACTGCAGCCGCCGCACCCAGGATGGCGGACATCCATTCGAATGGTCCGGCAAAGCCTTGCGGCCACAGCACGTGGTAGGCAAAGAACACCGCCAGATTCACAATCACTCCAACGACGGCCGCCGTGATGCCGGTAAGTGGCGCAGTGAATGCGAGATTTCCGTGCGTGGTTTCGATGAAGGGACCGCCCAGAAATATGAAGAAGAAGGACGGCAGAAAAGTGAAGAAGGTGACCACGGTCGCCGCCGCCATGCCGGACAGGAACAGGGCGTCAGGCCCCAGGACAGCCTTGCTCCAACCTCCTGCAAACCCCACGAATGAGACCACCATGATGAGCGGCCCAGGAGTGGTCTCCCCCAACGCCAGACCATCGATCATCTGGGGTGCGGTCAGCCAATGGAAGTGCTCCACCGCACCTTGGTAGACATAGGGCAGCACTGCGTAGGCACCACCAAATGTCAGAAGCGCGGCCTTGGTAAAGAACCAGGCCATCTGGGTTAGTACCGCATCCCATCCGAACAACACCGTCAAGGTACCCATGGCTGCGGCCCATATGAAAAGAAACACGGCCAGTATGAAACCCAGCCGTGTCCAGCTGAACCGTGCGTGGGCCGGTGTCGGCGTGTCGTTATCGATGACGGCGGCTCCCGCATTGACCCCTGCACTCCCGTGCCCCGCTGCCACAGTGAATCTGCCTGGAGCAAAACGTCCGCCCAGATAGCCCGCCACGCCCGCTGACAACACGATGAGGGGAAAGGGCACGCTCAACGCAAAGATGGCAACAAATGCCGCCACGGCAATGGCCCAGAGATAGCCGGTCTTCAAAGCACGCGAGCCGATACGGTAAGCAGCCGACAACACGATGGCCGTCACTGCCGGCTTGATGCCGTACAGCACACCTGCAATGGCAGGGACATCCCCAAACGCCATATAGACCCAGGACAGGGCCACGAGCAGGAACAACGACGGCAATACGAAGAGCCCACCCGCAACAATGCCACCCCAGGTTCTGTGCATCAGCCAACCAATGTACGTGGCAAGTTGCTGCGCCTCCGGCCCAGGCAACACCATGCAGTAGTTCAGGGCGTGCAAAAAACGCTGTTCGGAAATCCAGCGCCTGCGTTCCACCAGATCCTCATGCATGATGGCAATCTGCCCGGCGGGTCCGCCAAAAGAGATCAGTCCCAATTTGAGCCAGTAGGCAAATGCCTCACGGAAGGTGGGCGCTTGAGGAGCGGGGCTTGTCGTCATGCAGAGTTCCGCAGAGCGGCATGGAAAGTTTTGCAATGCCCGCAGTGTGCCCTATTGCGCAATCACAAGGCGCACCACCCGGTATGTGTGATGAATCCTCGTGCACCTGGAAATATCCCGTCCGGTTTGGGTTATCTTGCGGGCATGCAACATATGCCCGCATGGCTGATCAACAGCTTCATCTATCTGAGCGCCGCCGTCTTGGTCGTGCCTTTGAGCAAGGTCCTGGGATTGGGCTCCATCATTGGCTACCTCGCCGCCGGGATTGCCATCGGCCCCTGGGGCCTGGGTCTGGTGACCAACGTGGAGGACATTCTGCATTTCGCCGAATTCGGCGTGGTGCTGATGTTGTTCATGGTGGGCCTGGAGCTGGAGCCGCAACGACTGTGGGCACTACGAAGACCCATCTTTGGCTGGGGCAGTGCGCAGGTGCTGGGCTGCGCCGTGTTGCTGGCATTGATTGCATGCATGCTGGGTGTGCCATGGCGCATTGCGCTGGTCGGCAGCCTGGGCTTGGCCCTGTCCAGCACCGCCATTGCATTGCAGGTCATGGATGAGCGCAATCTGTTGCGCACCGGCAGCGGGCAGGCGGCATTTTCCATTTTGCTGTTTCAGGATGTTGCAGCCATTCCCATCCTGGCGCTGCTGCCGCTTTTGGGTGCCGTAGCCCAAACCCATGAACCTCTGTCCCTGTCGCAAACTGGCATCAAGGCCATTCAGGCCTTGGCGGTGATTGGCGGCATCATATTGGGCGGGCGGCTGTTGATGCGGCCTCTGTTCCGCTGGATTGCGCGCTCCAGAACGCCGGAGATTTTTACCGCCGCCTCTCTGCTGCTGGTGGTTGGCATTGCTGCACTGATGCAACTGGTGGGCCTGTCCATGGCCTTGGGCGCCTTTCTGGCCGGTGTGCTGCTGGCCGAGAGCGAATACCGGCGTGAGCTGGAGACCAACATAGAGCCGTTCAAGGGATTGCTACTGGGCCTGTTCTTCATCGCCGTAGGCATGGGTATCGATTTTGGTGTGCTGCTGCAATCACCCGGGCGGGTCGCTCTGATCCTGGCGGGTTTCATGGCCGTCAAGGCTCTGGTGATTTGGACGCTGGCGCGTGGCATGCAACTGCCCTACCAGGAGCGCCCGGTATTCACGCTGCTGCTGGCCCAGGGTGGCGAGTTCGCTTTTGTCGTGTTTCAGGCGGCCGCTGGCGCCAATGTGTTTTCCGATGAAACGGCTTCGCTGCTGGTCGGCACGGTCGCAGTGTCCATGCTGCTGAGCCCACTGGTGCTGGTGGCCGTGGACCGGCTGGTGTTGCCGCGCTATGCGCACTGCGGTGTGCCGGTACTGGAGGAGATTTCCGAGCAACAGCAGGCGCCAGTTCTCATTGCAGGATTCGGCCGCTACGGGCAAATTGTTTCGCGTGTGCTGGTGGCAGAAGGTTTTACCACCACCGTGTTGGACCATGACGCAGAAATGATAGAAGCGGCACGCAAGTTCGGCTACCGCGTGTTTTACGGCGATGCCACCCGCCTGGATTTGCTGCGCACCGCCGGTGCGGCAACTGCCAAGGTACTGGTCATCGCCGTCGACGATGTGGAGCAGTCTCTGGAGATCGTGGACCTGGCGCAGGCGCATTTCCCGCAGCTGGAGATCGTGGCACGAGCCCACGATGTAACCCACTGGAACAAGCTGCGCGAGCGCAAGGTCATGCGGGTGGAGCGCGAGCTGTTCGAGTCCAGCCTGGTCAGCGCACGCAGCGTGCTGGAAATCCTGGGGCGCTCCCACGAAGATGCCAGCGCAAGCGCGGTGCGCTTCAGGACCCACAACCTGGCTTTGTTTGAAAAAATGCACCCGTATTACCGCGACCAGGCCAAGATGGTTGCGGTCATCAAGGAGGGCCGGGCGCAGTTCGAAGCACAGATGGCCCAGGAGCGTGCCGAGCGCAGAAACCTCCCGGAGAACTGAGCGCGTCGTTACATTCCTTTACGCAAGATTCAGTTGGTTTTCACACCATCGTCATGGTCGGGTGGCATCATCCTCACTCGTTCACACTACCCGCCAATAATGGGTTGGCCATGACTACAGTACACACTTCAAATCCATTGACTGTGGCGCTGAGCGACGCGGTCACAACGACTCCACAACCGCCTGGCGATCTGGTGCCCCTGCTCGTTGCCAAGGTCTACGAAGAGGCTCCACCTGCCGTTCGCGGCAGACTGTTGGAACATTTACTCAAGCCACTGAGCGTTCTGTCTCTGGCGGCCGTAGCCAACGGCATCTTTGCACGCATCACCTTCAGCGAAGGCTGGTCCAAATTGCAGGTGAATGCAGAGGATGCCAGATCGGTGGCTGCCGGCGACGTAGTGGCACTGGTCAACCACGTGCAGCAAGTGAGCGTGCAGGCCGTCGACGGTCTGTCCAAGATCGTGGCGACCTCTCCAGTATTGGCTGGGTCCGCCGCCGCGGCACTGCTGATCACTCTGCTAAGCAAACGGGCCATGCAAAGAACGCCCATTGCGGGCAACGATTTCGACCCGATTGCCTGAGGCGGGTCGCCGCCGGCTGAGCCCTTGCCGGCTTCAGTCCAATGTCTGGCGGTAGCGCTTGAGTGCCACGACTCCGGCAGCAAGCAGAAACAGCAGCATGGGCCATAGCTCGGGCCACAGCTGACCGAAGGTGTTGCCCTTGAGCAGAATGCCGCGGACCACGCGCAGGAAGTGCGTCAGGGGCAGCAGCTCACCCACGTACTGCGCCCACTGCGGCATGGCCCGGAAGGGGAACATGAATCCCGACAGCAGCATGGACGGCAGGAAAAAGAAGAAAGTCATCTGCATGGCCTGCAACTGGTTCTTGGCGATGGTGGAGAACGTGAAGCCCACCCCCAGATTGGCCACGATGAAGACACCGATCATGGCTAGCAGCAGCGTCTTGCTGCCTTCCATGGGGACCTCGAACAGCACAAAGGCCGCACCCAGAATCACGCCCAGCTGGATGTACCCCAACACCACATAAGGCAGTATCTTGCCCACCATGACTTCGCTGGGACGCACGGGCGTGGCCAACAGGTTTTCCATGGTGCCGCGTTCGCGCTCGCGCGTCATAGCCAGCGAAGTCAGCATCACCATGGTCATGGTGAGAATGGTGCCCACCAGACCGGGAACAATGTTGTAGCGCGACAGGCCTTCCGGGTTGTAGCGCCTATGCACCCGCACTTCAAAGGATGCGGGGCTGCCCGCCAGCGCCTTGAGTGCACCCGGCAGGTCATGGGCGATGGCCTGCGGCACCAGGGAATTGAGCGCCGCAATGGCGTTGCCGGATGCACTGGGGTCCGTTGCATCGGCAGACACCAGGATGGCCGGTCGCTCACCGCGCACGAGCCGGTGCGAAAAGTCGGTAGGGATGACAACCATGAACTGCACTTCTCCGGTTTCCACCAGTTCCTCTGCCACGCGCTCGCTGGTCAGCACATGGTCGATGCGGAAGTAGCCCGTGTTTTGCAACGCCGCCACCACGCCACGCGCCATGGGCCCACTGTCGGTGCTGACGATGACAGTGGGCAGCCCCTTGGGGTCGGTATTGATGGCATAGCCGAACAGCACCAGCTGCAGTATGGGCACGCCAACCGCCATGGCAAAGGTCAGGCGGTCGCGCATCATTTGCTGGAACTCCTTGATGAAGACCGCCATCATCCGTGCCAGACTGAAACGTGTGGGGTGTGCGGCACTCATTCGAAATTGTCCTTGACCTGCCCCACCAGGCGCACAAAGGCATCCTCCAGATTGCTGGCGCCCGAGGCCGCCACAATGGACTGTGCCGTGCCTTGGGCGAGTATGTTTCCATAAGCGATGTAGACCAGCGAATCGCAGCGCTCGGCCTCATCCATGTAATGGGTGGACACCAGCACGGTTATGCCTTGCGTCGCCAGCTGATGGATCTGATCCCAGAATTCGCGTCGTGCCTTGGGGTCTACCCCGGCAGTAGGCTCATCCAGCAACAACAGGCGCGGCTTGTGGATGAGACAGGCCGCCAGCGCCAGCCGCTGCTTCCAGCCGCCTGAGAGCGTCCCGGCCAGTTGCTGCTGGCGGGCGCTCAGACCCAGGCGCTCCAACGCGCCGTCTACCGCCTGCTTACGGTCGGGCAATTCAAAAAGTCGCGCCACAAAATCGAGGTTTTCGCGGATGGATAGATCGTCATACAAACCGAACTTCTGCGTCATATAACCCACCTGGCGCTTGATCGCCGCAGCACCCTGGATCAGGTCCAACCCCAGGCAGGTACCACTGCCCGCATCGGGTGTGAGCAGGCCGCAGATCATGCGGATGGTGGTGGTCTTTCCGCTGCCGTTGGGCCCCAGGAAGCCCACGATCTTGCCGGTCTGAACCTGCAGGGCGATGCCATTGACTACCGTGCGTTTGCCATAGCGTTTGATCAGGCCGCGTACGTCGATTGCCCACGGTCCTGCACCTTCGCTGCGGTCTGCGAGCCCGCCTGAGGCGCCCATCGAGGGATCCAGTTGGGTGTTCTGCATGCTATCTGGCAGCCCCGTTTGCCTGTGTTGCCGGACGAACGTCAAGGGGCTGCCCCGGCTTGAGCCGCGACGCATCCTGTGCAGAGGGTTGCGCCTCGGCCATGAAGACCAGCTTGCTGCGCTGCGAATTGGAATAGATGACCGGCGGCGTGAACTCCGGCTGGGTGGAGATACGGCTCACCACTGCAGCAATCGGAGCACCGCAACCATCGCAGGAAAGTGAAACGCTCTGCCCGGCGTGCAAACTGGCCAGGTCCGCCTCCGGTACAAAGAAACGCGCCTTGATATTGGTCGGCGGCAACAGCGACACCACCGGCTGCCCCGCCGGTACGAACTCGCCCGGCCTGTAGAACACATCTGCAACCCAAGCTGCAACGGGCGCCTTCTGCTGCTTTTGCTGCACGCGCCACTGGTTTTGATGCAAGACTTCCCGGGCCGCCTGGGCACTGGCCTGCTGTGCCGCACGCTCCTCATTGCGGGCGGGCAGATGCCCCACCTGCATGGCGGCGGCGAGTTCCTCGACGTGGGCGTGAGCCTGCTTCAGTGTGGTCGCGGCGTCTTCGGCACGTGCCTTGGACACAAAGCCCTGCGCCACCAGTTGCTGCTGGCGCTGCAGGTCGCTCGCCGCCAGGGTCTCCGCCACGCGAGCCTGTTCCAGTTGCGCCTGCGTGACGGCGACTTCTTCGTGGCGCTTGCCGGTGTCCATATCCCGCGACTGCGCCTGTGCCGCGCTGAGGCGGAACGCGGCCTCCTGCTGGGCCGCGAGTTCACTTTCCGCATCCAGCACGAACAACTGCGCGCCTTGCTCCACGGTTTGGCCGATACGCACGTCCACACTGTTGAGTTGCCCGCTCAACGGTGAAGACACGTACACATAGTCGCCCTCGGCATAACCGGACCAGCCTGACGCCTGCCTTCCGGAGCAAGCTGTCAACGCGACAAGGGCAGTCAACGCAAGCCCGCAACCACGCGCGCACAATCGTGCAAAGTCATTGAGTCTGCTGGCTCCCAAGCGATCTGGTCGAAACATTCCTACTCCTATCTGCTAACTCCGATTCTGGCGCATGGCCCGGATTGATTCACAGCAACTTTTCCGCAGCGATTGCAAAGTGGCTTTTACAGTGGATTTTGCCGGCCTGTCATCTAATCGAATCACCACATTCCGCCTGTCGCCGCAATAGTTTCAGCACACAGTGGCGGCAGCAATCGACCTGGGTGAGAGGCATATGAACAGCAAATCAAAATCCTTGCAAACTTTGAAGGTCGTGCTCGGAACGCAAGCCATGAAGGCCTTTGTGGCGGCCCCAAAAGAGTTCAACGTACTGGGTATTGTGCGCATGGGCATGGAGTTTGGCCTGCTGGCCACCACGGCGTCAGGGTCCTATGTGCGTGTCAATGGTTCCTTGGTCCGTCCGCTGGACGCCCGCGCGGTAGAAGAAGCCATTCAATTGGCGCTGACTACCGGACGCGGGGAGTCGTATGCAACTACACGCCGGCGCAACACCAATGCGGCAGAGGGCGTCACCGCTACTGTCGTTCAGCACAAGCGCAGGCGCTACGTCGAACTTCCAGCTTTCAACACGGCACCTGCAGTCAACACGTCGATGCAGGTGGACGTGGCCTGACACGTCCCGATCGTTCGACGCATCTGCGTCACTCAGCCTGCAAACTCGATTCCGACAGGCAGCTCATTCATGGCGAGCTTGGGCGGCAAACGAAAAACCGATACAAAAGAAACCAACTCATTGGCTTGTTGCTTCAGCCCCATGGCTGCAGCGGCCATCTCTTCAACCAAGGCGGCGTTCTGCTGCGTCACCTGGTCCATTTGAGCCACGGAGTCGGTGACCTGATTCACCCCGGCGGACTGTTCGATGCTTGCCACGGTGATTTCGCCCACGATATCGGACACGCGTTGGATGGACTGCACCACGTCCCGCATGGTTTCGCCCGCACGATCTGCCAACACCGATCCCTTCTGCACGCGATCCACGCTGGCGGTGATCAGTTCCTTGATCTCCTTTGCGGCTTCTGCGCTGCGGCCGGCCAGAGCACGCACCTCATTGGCGACGACCGCAAACCCACGGCCCTGTTCACCGGCGCGCGCCGCTTCCACTGCGGCATTCAACGCCAGGATATTGGTCTGAAAGGCAATTCCGTCGATCACGCTGGTGATTTCCGCAATCTTCTGTGACTGCTGATCGATGCCCTTCATGGTCTCGACCACTTGTTCCACAACGCCGCCTCCTTGGGACGCAACCTGCGAGGCATTGCGCGCCAGTTGATCGGCGGCGCGGGCATTGTCGGCGTTGTGACGCACCTGTGCACTGAGCTGCTCCATGGATGCCGCCGTGTTCTGCAACTCCCCTGCCTGACGTTCCGTGCGCTCGCTCAAATCCATATTGCCGTGGGATATTTCTCCCGATGCCAAGTCCACGGCTTCCGATCCCATGCGCACACGCAGCACCAGCGCTGACAGTCTGAGTTGCATTTCACGCATGGCAGCCAGCAGTTGCGCAAACTCATGCTTGCCTTTGGGGTCCAGGCTGGCACTCAGATCGCCGGAGGCAAAGGTCTTGGCTGCCCGTACGGCTTCGGCCAAGGGCCTGACTATGCTGCGAATAATCAGGACAGCCACGCCCAGACTTGCAATCAAGGACACGACCAGAGTCGCAACCAGCAAATTACTGGCGTCCTGAATACGCACCTCTGCATCGGCCTGATCCTGCTCCACCAGTTTGTTGACCTTGAGCACGGTGCTATCAATGGCTGTCCGGTGAAGTTCGTATATGGCCTCCAGCTCCTGCAAGGCTTTTGCAGTGGCATCCCTGTCTTCGGCCTGCACAGCAGGTATCAGTTTGGATGCAACGGTTTCATAAAAGGCCTGTGCCGGCGTATCAGCCTGCGTGAGAAACACATCCGCCAGGTCCTCACTCAAATGGCTGGCGTTCCACTTGTTGTGCGATTCGTTGTATTCGCCATGCAGACGCGAGAGCTTTTGTATGAGCTCTTCACGCGACTTCGCATCGGACGAAGAGCTGAGTTGCAGGACGGTCAGATAGGACTCGATGATGTAGGCTGGCGGAGGGAGAATGTCCGCTACCAGGTCCTTGTTCTTGACAATGCGCTGGAATAGCGGGCCATTGACTTGCAGTTCATTCAATGTCTTGAAGGACCAGAAGCCGAATAACGCAAAACCCAGTAGGAAGATTCCCAGCAGGATGGCGAATCGGTTGCGTATGCCCAGGTTATCAAACACGGCGAACATAGATACTCCTTTGTCTATGCATGCTGTCCGCCTTGAACCGGAACGGGACAGCACTTTTCATTCATATTGGCTGGCTGAAAATTCAACCTGCCGCCATTGAATCGAGCGGAGAACGAGGTCGCAAAAAGTGTTACGTGGCATTTACAAAACTGCGTGAACACGAATGTAAAAGCGGCTACACAGAACTTGAGCCAAAGCCTGCGCGCCTTTCCAATACGGAACGCCAAATACTGTGAGGAATGTCTATGACGAAATGCCGCATCTACGTGGAAATGGTGGACTTTGAAGAGTTCTACGACACGACCGCCATCCAGATGATCAAAGAAGCTTTGCTGAACTCCGTCACCAACCATTTCGAGCTGCGAATCTGGTCCGCCAAGTCCTTCAATGGTATGCCGTGGCCCACGCTATCCATTGTTCCCGTGGCCGAGCAAGAGGGTTGGCAACGGGTGGCGCAGCGAATCAACCAGGCGCATTGCAACAACATCGTGATTTATGGGTCAACCCTTCACGATTTCGGTTTTCCGGTGATCACCTCGCTGACCAACATCAACAACTTCGTGATCGCTCAGAAGCTGCAGGCAGAAGAGTCGGAGTTCGGTTCCGAGGTGGAACCTTTCAACGTGGTTACGCAGGCAACAGTCCCAGCGGCGATTCCTGCCGGTCAATGACCGCCGCCTAGCCGACGGTGCCCGGCTGCTGAATATGCTGCTAAGGCTGCAGCACCAGGCTACTCACGGCTTGACGAATTTCAGCGTCATGCGGTCACTTTCCCCAATAGCCTGATATTTGTCCCTGTCCACATCCTTGTTCGCATAGGTTGGTGGCAAGGCCCAGACACCACCGACATGGTCTGCCGTATCCTTGGAATTGGCATTGATCTCCGAACTGGCCTCCAGACGGAATCCGACTTCCTGTGCCAGCTGGACCACGTAATCCTGGTGCACATAGCCGCTTCTGCTGGTGGCATCCTGAATGGCTGCGGCGGGCAAACGATGCTCCACTACCCCCAGCACCCCACCTTTCTTGAGCGCGCGATAGGCGCTGGCAAATACCGCACGCACGCCCGCGTCGCCATCGCTCATCCAGTTGTGCACATTGCGGAATGTCAGTACCAGATCGGCGCTGGCGGACGCTGCATAGTCCAGCTTGTCTGGTGGTGCAAACACACCCAGTTTGACTCGGTCGTACAACGCCGGCTGGGTCGCCAGCTTGGCCTTGAGCCGCTCCAGACCCTTGACCGTTTCCGGTTTGGTTGAGAGCGGATCATCGGCCGCCAGAATCAACTGACCCTTTTCGCGCAGATAAGGCGCCAGGATTTCCGTGTACCAGCCCCCACCGGGGCTGATTTCAACCACGGTACTGTCTGGGCGCAAACCAAAGAAGGTCAGCGTTTCATAGGGGTGACGCCAGCCGTCGCGTGCGGCAAAAGCCGGTGTGCGCAGCGGGCTGGCTATGGCCTGGCGAAGTGCTTCATCAGCGTGCGCCCATCCCAGCAGGCCCAAGGCCAACAATCCCGTCATCAACCATTTTTTCATTGCAATCCCTTTGGAGTTCCTTGCTGCTCGGGTCAATATGCCAGCCACTATAGGGCTTGATGCATGTCCGCCGCGCAGGGCTGGTCAATGCACGCCACACGCTCGCCCCAGCACCTTGAGTGCCGCGGCCAGAATAGCCGCATCATGGTGCCCATAGTTCAGACGCAGGTGGTGCGAGAAACGCCGGTCGGCTGAAAACAGATGCCCTGGTGCCACGCTGATACCCTCTGCCAGAGCGACACGGTGCAGCGCCAGGGCATCTGCCGTTTGCGGCAACTCCACCCACAGAAAGTAGCCGCCCTGCGGTTGCGTCACCCGCGTGCCTTTGGGGAAATACCGGGCGATGGTGCGCAATGCCATGCTGGCGTTTTCCTCCAGGCGCAACCGCATCTGGCGCAAGTGCCGGTCAAAGCCTCCCGTCTGCAGGTAAGACGCCAGGGCCAGCTGGGACGGAATCGCCGTTGACAGGCTGGTCATCAGCTTCAACCGTTGCACCTGCTCGGCATAGCGCCCGGCGGCCACCCAACCCACGCGGTAACCCGGCGCCAGGCTTTTGGAGAAGGAGCTGCAATGCAGCACCAGCCCCTGCGTGTCAAATGCCTTGGCAGGTGATGGCCGCGAGAGGCCGAAGTACAGCTCGCCATACACATCGTCTTCGATCAGCGGAACCTGGTGGCGGGCCAGCAGCGCTGCCAGACTGCGCTTGTTTTCCACCGGCATCAGGCTGCCCAGCGGGTTCTGGAAGTTGGGCATCAGCCAGCAGGCCTTGACCGGATGCTGTTCGAGCACTGCCGCGAGAGACTGCAGGTCCACCCCGTGGCGCGGATGGGTGGCCACCTCCACCGCGCGCAGTTGCAGCCGCTCCAGCGCCTGCAAGGCCGCATAGAAGGTAGGCGACTCCACCACCACCACATCACCCGGCTGGGTGACGGCCTGCAGGCACAGGTTCAGGGCTTCCATGGCGCCGTTGGTGATGACCAGCTCCGACGCGTCCACCCGGGTGCCCGCCACCGTGTAGCGCAAGGCGATCTGGCGGCGCAACTGCTCGTCACCCATGGTCAGGTTTTCGGTCAACCGCTCGGGCGCCAGCTGGCGCATCGCCGGGGTCAGTCCCTTGGCCAGCTTGTCCAGCGGAAACAGATGGGCGGAAGGAAAGGCCGAGCCCAGCGGCACCAGCTCGGTGTTGCGGGTGGAGCCCAGCACATCGAACACCAGGTCGCTGATATCCACGGCAGTGGACTGCGGCACGGGCGGGGCCGTGGCGGGTTCCGGCGTGCGCACGCGGCTCTGGGCATTGACGTAATAGCCGGAACGCGGGCGACACTGGATCAGGCCACGCGCTTCCAGCAGGCTGTAGGCCTCGAACACGGTGGACGGGCTGACCTTGCGCTGGCTGCGGGCCTGGCGCACGGACGGCAGGCGCGCACCCGGCAACAGCACCTGGTTGCGAATCAGGTCGGCAATCTCGTCGGCATAGCGTTCATACAGCTTCATGGTCTATCTGATACGGTATTTTTTCTGGAATCTGCATCTTACCCATCAGTTCAAGGCGCGGCATAGTCGGTGCAACGATCAGGATTGCACCATGCCATCGTCCACCACCGCCCGACCCTACGCCGAAATCAAGATCTACACCCGCTCTTCCAGCGGCCGTTTTGCCCGCCTGCGCTGGCTCATGGTGTGGCTGACGCAACTGGTGTTCTACGCCACGCCCTGGCTGCTGTGGAACGGGCGCCAGGCGGTGCTTTTCGATCTGGATGCCAGGCGCTTCTACCTCTTCAACCTGGTGCTGTATCCGCAGGATTTCATCTACCTGACCCTGCTGCTCATCATCTCGGCGCTGGGCCTGTTTTTCGTGACCACGCTGGCGGGCCGCATCTGGTGCGGTTTTGCCTGCCCGCAGACGGTGTACACCAAGCTCTTCATGTGGCTGGAGCAGCAGTTCGAAGGCGACCGCAGTGCCCGCATGCGACTGGACGCATCGCCTTGGTCACTTGCCAAGCTGGCCCGCAAGACGGGCACGCAGGTGAGCTGGGTCGCACTCAGTCTGTGGACCGGCTTTACCTTTGTGGCCTATTTCACGCCGGCGCGCACGCTGGCCCTGGAGGCACTGCAGGCCGGCTGGGGGCCGTGGGAGGCCTTCTGGGTCGGCTTCTATGGCCTGGCAACCTACGGCAATGCCGGTTACCTGCGCGAACAGGTCTGCAAGCATATGTGCCCCTATGCGCGCTTCCAGAGCGCCATGTTTGACCGGGACACCCTCATCATCGGCTACGACAGCCGCCGCGGCGAACCCCGTGGCTCCCGGGCACGTGGCACCGAGGCTCAGGCGAAGGGTCTGGGCGACTGCATCAACTGCACGATGTGTGTACAGGTCTGCCCTACGGGCATCGACATCCGCGACGGGCTGCAGAGCAACTGCATTGGTTGCGCGGCCTGCATCGACGCCTGCGACGACGTGATGGACAAGATCGGTACACCCCGCGGCCTGGTGCGCTATGCCACGCAAAACGCCATGGACGCCAATCAAACCGGGCTGCCGTGGGTGCACCACCTGCGCCGGCCACGCGTGCTGGTGTACGGTGGCCTGTTGCTGGCACTCGTCCTGGGCCTGGTTGCCGGCCTGGCCGTGCACAACCCGCTGCGCGTCAACGTCATCCGTGACCGTGGCGTGATGGCCCGCATGGTGGAGCAAGGCGCCATTGAAAACGTCTACCGGCTGCAGGTCATGCATGCGCTGGAGCATGCCCAGCGCTACCGCATCAGCGTCTCCAGTGATCAAGTCGACGGCCTTGGCACTGTGGGCCCGGCGGAGCTGGAGCTGGCCTCCACCGAAGAGCGCACGCTGCCGATTGCCGTACGGTTGCCGGCGGCGCAGGCCGAAGCCCTCGCGGGGCAGAGCATTGCCATCCAGTTTCACATCCGCCCCGTGGGTGACGCGGACGTAGCGACAGAAGTATCCGAGCGCAGCAGGTTTCTAGTGCCGCGCTGAACGGCGCTAACGCAGGTTGCTCAAGTCAAATTCTGCGTTGCGCAAGTCGTCACGCCTTCTGTGCAGGCGCCGGTCGGTTTCTGCCAGCTCGTTGCGGATGTTCTGGCGCTGGCTGTCGATGTCCTTGTGGATCTTGCTGCGCTCGGCGTCGGACCCCGCGCCGCGCAGCCGTTCGTCTTCGCTGCGGTTGATGTCACGCAGTTGGCGCTCCAGCGACTCGGTGCGATCGTCCAGGTTCTTGACTTCATTGCGCAAGGCATACACCGCGTGGGCCACCTGGTAGCGCTGCTGGAACACCACGTCGATGGCCGGAGGACAGACACCCGCGTAGCTGCCGCCGCTCAAGCCCAGCGGCACGGCGTTTTCGATGCGGCAGTAACTCTGCAGGCCCAGGTCGCGGCCCTGACTGTAGGCCTGCGTATCCACCACCACATTCACCTTGGCACAGTCCTCCAAACGGTCGCCCAGCACCGACAGCGGCGCGCCCCGAAGTCCATCGCGCTGGCCCACCTCATTCCAGCGCGCCAGCTTGCATTCCTCGGGCGACATGGTGGCGCACGACACCTGCAGCACCACCCATCCCGCCACCACCAACCGCTTGCCCACTCTCAAGAACATTGCAACCGCTCCCCACCAGTTATTGCTGCCACTGCCGCACTCTACACCGCAGTGCTGCATTGTCACTAAGCGCAGAACAAACCCGGCTGAATATCTGAAAAGGTAATTACGAACTGCAGATTTGGTCGTTCCCAGCGGAGCACGCCCCTTCCAGAATGCAGACATCTCTCCAGGCGCTGTCAGCCATTTGCGGCGTCTGGCACATTGCACATGATTGAACTCGACTCCATTACCCAGACCTACCATGGCCGCCAAGGCCCGGTCGAGGCGCTGCGCAACATCACCCTGCACGTGCCGCGCGGCAGCATCACCGGAATCATCGGACGCAGTGGCGCGGGCAAGAGCTCCCTGATACGCACCATCAACCTGCTCAACCGTCCCCAGAGCGGACGCGTGGTGGTGGACGGCCAGGACCTGACGACACTGGATGCCCAGGCCCTGCGCCTGGCGCGCCAGAACATCGGCATGGTGTTCCAGCACTTCAACTTGCTGTCCTCACGCACCGTGCTGGACAACGTGGCCCTGCCACTCGAACTGCAAGGCATGCGCCGCGCGCACATCGTGCAGCGGGTGGAACCCCTCTTGGAGCTGGTGGGCTTGCACGGCCAGCGCGACCGCTACCCGGCACAGATCAGCGGCGGCCAGAAGCAGCGCGTCGGCATTGCCCGCGCACTCGCCAGCAACCCTCAAGTGCTGCTGTCGGACGAGGCCACCTCTTCGCTCGACCCGGAGACCACGCGCTCCATCCTGGCATTGTTTCGCGAGATCCGGCGTGAGCTGAACCTCACCATCGTGCTGATCACCCACGAGATGCAGGTCATCAAGCAGGTAGCCGATGCGGTCGCGGTGCTGGATGCCGGGCGCATTGTTGAAGAAGGGCCCACGCTGCAGGTATTCAGCCGACCGGCCCATGCCATCACCCGCAGCCTGCTCGATGACGTGGTGCCGCAGGCCCTGCCGGAGTCGGTGCTGGAGCGCGTGCGTGCGCTGCTGGGTGCGGCGCATGCGCCCTCCGCCAGCCTGTTGCGCCTGGTGTTTGCCGGTGCGGAATCCGACCAACCACTGCTTTCAGATGTGATCCGCCGCTTCGGCCTGGACCTGAACGTGCTGCACGGCCAGATCGATGAGGTGCAGGGTCAGCCCTTTGGCACGCTGGCTGTGCTGGCACGGGGCGCATCGGGTTCGGTCAGTGCCGCCATTGCCCACTTGCGCGGCGCCGGCGTGCTGGTGCAGGAGGTGTCGCATGCTTGAGACCTTCAGCACCGAGCTGCTCACCCTGTTTGCCTCCTCGCTGTGGGAGACCGCCGTGATGGTGGGCATCTCCGGCGTAGTGGGTTCGCTCATCGGCATTCCGCTGGGCGTGTATCTGCACCTGACCAACCCAGGCGCATTGCTGCAAAACCCGGCGGTGAACCGCGTGGTGGGAACCATCGTCAATGCCATACGCTCCACGCCCTTCATCATCCTGCTGGTTGCGGTGATTCCGCTCACGCGCTTCATCACGGGCTCTTCCATCGGCACGGCTGCTGCCGTGGTGCCGCTCACCCTGGCCGCAGCGCCCTTTGTGGCGCGGCTGGTGGAGTCGGCGCTGCGCGAAGTGGACCATGGTTTGGTGGAAGCCGCGCAGGCCATGGGCGCCAGCACCCGGCAGATCATCTTCAAGGTGCTGCTGCCCGAAGCGGCCCCGGGCATTGTGGCGGCCATCACCATCACCCTGGTCAGCCTGACCGGCTACTCGGCCATGGCCGGTGCCATTGGCGGCGGTGGCCTGGGCGACCTGGGCATCCGCTACGGCTACCAGCGCTTTCTGCCCGAAGTGATGTTGGCCGTGGTGCTGGTACTCATTCTTTTCGTACAGGCGCTGCAGAGCGCAGGTGACCGGCTGGTGCGCAGCCTCAGTCACAAGTAGATTTTTTTCACGGAGTTTTCATGAACAAGCGTTTTCTTTTGAAGTCAGTTGCAACCGCCGTCGTGGCTGCCGCCTTGCTGCCGGTGTGGGCGCAGGACAAGCCGCTCAAGATCGGTGTGACGGCGGGACCGCACGCGCAGATTTTTGAGCAGGTGAAAAAGATTCTGGAGAAGGACGGCCTGAAGATCCAGATCGTGGAGTTCACCGACTACATCCAGCCCAATGCCGCGCTGGCCGCTGGTGACCTGGACGCCAACAGCTACCAACACAAACCGTTTCTGGACCAGCAGATCAAGGACCGCGGCTACAAGTTCGTGAACGTGGGCTACACCGTCAACTTCCCCATCGGTCTGTACTCCAAGAAGGTCAAGAGCCTGGCGGAATTGAAGGAAGGTGCCCGCTTCGGCATTCCCAATGACCCCACCAACGGTGGCCGCGTGCTGCTGGTGCTGCAGGACAAGGGCCTCATCAAGGTCAAGCCCGAGGCCGGCCTGAAAGCCACTCCGCTGGATGTGATCGAGAACCCCAAGAAGCTCAAGTTCGTGGAGCTGGACGCTGCCCAGTTGCCACGTTCGTTGGATGACCTGGATGCAGCGGCCATCAACACCAACTACGCCCTGTCGGCCGGTCTGCAACCCGGTCGCGATGCCATCGCGCAGGAAAGCCCCAAGAGCCCCTATGTGAACCTGATCGCTGTGCGCGAACAGGACAAGGACAAGCCCTGGGTCGCAAAGATCGTGAAGGCCTACCAGTCCGAGGAAATCCGCAAGTATCTGCAGACCGAGTTCAAGGGCGCCGTCCTGGCCGGTTTCTGAAATTCGTCAACATCACCTGGGCCCACCACCATGACACAACTTCAAGCGCTTCCAGATGCTGCGTTGAAGCAGCTCTTCACCAACGCCCGCACGGTCAACGGATTCCAGCCCGTGCCCGTATCGGACGAAACTCTGCACGCGCTGTACGACCTGCTCAAATGGGGACCCACCGCCTTCAACGCACAGCCCGCACGCTATGTGTTCGTGCGAAGCGCCGAGGCCAAGGAGCGGCTCAAGCCTGCGCTGTCGTCCGGCAATGTGGCGCAGACGCTGGCAGCCTCAGTGACCGTGATCGTGGCGCAGGACAAGCGCTTCTACGAGAACTTGCCCACCCAGTTTCCGGCCTACAACGCCAAGCCGCTGTTCGAGGCAAATGCGGCACTGGCCGAACAGACTGCATTTCGCAACAGCAGTCTGCAAGGCGCCTACCTGATACTGGCCGCACGCGCGCTCGGGCTGGAGGCCGGCCCGCAGTCGGGCTTCAATGCCGAACTGGTCAACAAGGAATTCTTCCCCGACGGTCGCTATGCAGCCAACTTCCTGGTCAATCTGGGCGTGTCTGACCCCAAGGGGATACGACCGCGCAACCTGCGGCTTGGTTTTGAAGAGGTGGCGCAGATTCTGTAGTGCGTTCCATAGTGATCCTGGCCGACTTCTTACCGCTTTCTTAAGGCTCCGCAATGAACAGTGAAGTTCCAGGCGCTTGTGGTCGATAGAAAGGCATCAACCACAAAGGATCTCCATGACCGCAATTTCCGGCGTAGCCGCATCACCCATTCCCCAAACACCTGCGCGCGTAGGCGGAACGGACTCGGATGGTGACAAAGACGGCAGCAAGAGCGCTGCCGCCAATGCTCCAGCCGCGCCTGCACCGGCAGTGAGCAAACCCACCGACACCCTGGGCAACAACGTCAACACCTTCGCCTGAGCGAGGCTGCCTCACCCCGGTTGCCGCTCAAGTCATTCGGCGGCCGGGGCGGCAAACCATTTGTCGGCACTGGCGCCGAACAGCATGATCAGGCTCCATGCCTCCAGAGGCAGCGTGAAGGAAGTCACCAGCACATCCAGATCGGATGCGCCATCCAGGCCAAAAGCCAGCAGCAGTGCCACTTCACAGGCGACCAGCACCGAGTAGACGATGCGCGCCCAGTTTCGTCCGCTGGCGATCATGAGATTCACCACACCGTAGACCGCCAGCATGACGCCATTGAACAGCAGGGTATCGCCAGTAAGGCCGTCATTGCCCAGCAGGGTCGTCAGAGCGTCCACGGCAATGCTGACCCAGATCAGCAGGACTGCCAATTGGACACTGCGCGGCTTCTCGGCACTGGTGACGTTTTGCATAGCCGTGCAGTTTGCCTGAGCTACCCGTGGCTTCCAACGGGTTTGCAGACCTTTACCTTCCATTTGCAAAGGCCATCGGAACTGCTGTGGTTCTACAGACAGGCGTCGAGATGCGGGCCCTGGCACTGCACCAACAGTTCATTGGCCTGATTCAACTGCATGGTCGACAACCTGCGCGCAGCGATATCGCGATTGGTTAGCGCAACCGAATCGCCGGACCCCGCTGCCTTTGAGAACCACACGTATGCTTTGCCGTCGTCCTGCGGCACACCCCGGCCTTTGGCATAAGCCACACCCAGGTTGATCTGAGCCTGCGCATCACCGCCGACGGCCGCCATCTTGAGCCAGCGCACCGATTCCCGTGCATCTGCCTTGACCCCCTGCCCGCTGGCATAGAGCAGGCTCAGCTGGAACGCAGCAGATGCATTGCCGGCAGCAGCGAGTTGCCTGAACTGTTGGGCCGCTGCCGCGTAATCGCCGCGGCTGCGTACCTGCAGGGCGTCGGCCAAGGCGTCAGCGCGGCCGACGCCGCACACTGTGCACCACAGGACTGCAGCCAGTATCAGGCGCAAGCGCAATGCAGAAGCCATCCTGGTCCTAAACCTGCTGGCGATGCGACTGCATCAACGCTTGATGGCCAATACCAGCACGCCGCCTGCCACCATCGCAATGCCGGACCACTCCCTCAGCGAGGGACGCTCGCCCAGAAAGGCAAAGGCAAACAAGGCCACCAGAACCAGACTGAGCTTGTCCACCGGCGCAACCTTGGAGGCCTCACCCACCTGCAAGGCGCGGAAATAGCAAACCCACGATGCACCGGTCGCCAGACCGGAGAGTCCGAGAAAGAGCCAGGTGCGTGCAGGCAGCTCGAACGGGTTGGACCATTTTCCCGTGGACCACACAAAGGCACTGAGCACCACGATGATGATGCCGGTACGCACCAGTGTAGCCAGATCCGAATCCACACCCTGTATGCCGATCTTGGCAAAGATGGCAGTCAGCGCAGCAAAGACGGCGGAGAGGACTGCCCAGAAAAACCAGGGTGAGGAATTGGTCATGTGCGGCCTTTACAAATTGGCCAATGGTATTTCAGCAGCGGACTCGTCCGCATGCAAGGCGCGGATCAGGGCATCCAGATCCTTGTCCAGGCGTTTGAGAATGACGGGGTCCAGCTCTTCCAGAGCGGTTGGCAATACGCCGGAAAACGGCCCCTGCACCTTGGCAAGCAGCTTGCGACCGGAGGGCAACAGCTTGACGCACACACTGCGCCTGTCTTCCAGTGATTTGTCCACGGCGATCAGGTCTTTCTTTTGCAGCGCCTTCACCAGATTGCTGGCAGTGGATTGGTGGATGTCCATGGCCTCTGCAATGTCGCCCATGCCGATGCCGGGATGGTCCGCAATGATGCTCAATGCCCAGACCTGGGCTCCGCCCAATCCCACCTCTTTTTCCAGTTGCCGAAAATGGGTTCGCACGGCGTTGAAAATCACGCGGAAGCGTCGCACCACCTTGGCAGGGGTGACCTCTTCACGCGTGACCTTCTTCACCGCCACAAGCGGTGCCACCTGTTGGCCTACTTGGTGGGGTAGACCAGATCGACGCGGCGGTTCTGCGCCCAGGAAGCTTCGTCATGGCCCAGGGCCTTGGGCTTTTCACGGCCCCAGCTCACGGCTTCCATCTGCGCATCGGTGGCGCCATAGACCTTCAATGCGGTCACCACGGCTGCGGCGCGTTTCTGCCCCAGCGCCAGGTTGTATTCGGAACTGCCACGTTCGTCGGCATTGCCTTCAACGCGGATGTAGACCTTGGGGCTGCCTGCCAGGAACTTGCCATGGAGTTCGAGCTGGCGGCTGTATTCGGGCTTGACCGAGAAGTCGTCAAAGTCGAAATAGAAACTGCGGTCCTTGGCCAGGGCGTTGCTGGGGTCCAGATAGGGGGGCACCACCACGGAGGCCACCGTCGATGCCGCCACGGGCTCAGCCTTGGAGGCAACCGGTGCCTGAGGCTGCGTTGTCACTGCGGGTGGCGGGCTCGCCGGCTCAACCTTGGCGATGGGAGTGGAGCTGCAGGCGGCCAGCAAAACGGTGACCGAAGCTGCGAGTGCAAATGAGCGGAAGTGATTCATGCGGATTCTCCTGAAAAGGCCTTCTCACGCCAACAAACAGCGAAACACTGGTGGTGGAGCGGGTCAAGCCAATTATATTTGAACAAATGTAAATTGCGTGACAACATGGATCAAGCGCACGCAAATCCCCCTACAAAGCCTGGGTAGACCGTCTCGTTCTGTTACAAAAGGGCAATCCCCTTCTCCCGTACGTTCATCTGGACACCGCATGGATCACAACATCTCTTTGATCACCACACTGACTGCGGGCTTTTGCGTTGCCCTGGCGCTGGGCTATGTGGCTGAGCGCATCAAGGTACCTGCACTGGTGGGTTACCTGGTGGCCGGCGTGGTCATTGGTCCGGCAACGCCGGGGTTTGTGGCCGATGTGCAGATTGCCTCGCAACTTTCGGAGATCGGCATCATGCTGCTGATGTTCGGTGTGGGCCTGCATTTCGCGCCGGACGACCTGCTGGCGGTCAAGCGCATCGCCATACCTGGCGCCGTCATCCAGATGTCGGTCACCACGGCGCTGGGAATGGCCATGGCCTGGTATTGGAACTGGAGCGTGGGCGGCGCGCTGATATTCGGACTGTCACTGGCCTGTGCCAGCACGGTGGTGTTGCTCAAGTCGCTGGAGGCGCGCGGTCAGATGAACACCATGAGCGGGCGCATCGCCATGGGCTGGTTGGTGGTGCAGGACCTGGCCACCGTCATGGTGCTGGTGCTGCTGCCGCCCCTGGCCACGGCGCTGGGAGGTCCGGCCGCTGTGGCTGGCCCCATCAAGCCCTTGTGGGTGACGATTGGCCAGACCTTGCTGCAAGTGTCGGCCTTCATCGCCCTGATGCTGATCGTGGGGCGGCGTTTGCTGCCCTGGCTGTTTGTGCTGGTGGCCCGCACGGGATCGCGCGAGCTCTTCACGCTCTCGGTCATTGCCACGGCCATTGGCATTGCCTACGGTGCGTCGGCGCTGTTCAGCGTGTCGTTTGCCCTGGGGGCCTTCTTTGCCGGGTCGGTCATGCGCGAATCCGAATTCAGTCACCGCGCGGCAGAAGAGTCACTGCCATTGCGTGACGCATTCTCGGTGCTGTTCTTCGTGTCGGTGGGTATGCTGGTGAACCCGCTGATCCTGGTGCAGGAGCCGCTGCGGGTGCTGGGCGTAGTGGCCATTGTCATTTTGAGCAATGCACTGATGACGCTGGGGCTGGTGCTGGTCTTTCGCTATCCGCTGAACACGGCGCTGACCATCGCCGCCGGGCTGGGCCAGATTGGCGAGTTCTCCATCATTCTGGCAACGCTGGGACTGTCGCTGGGCTTGCTGCCGCCCGAGGGCATGAGCCTGATCCTGGCGGGTGTGGTGATCTCCATTGCTTTGAACTCTTTCCTGTTCCGCGCGGTGGAACCCTTGCGCACCTGGGTGCTGGCCAAATCCGATCTGGCGCGCAGGCTGGAGCAGCGGCAGGACCCGTACGCCGAACTGCCTGTGAGCACCGAACGCAAGTACCTGGAAGGCCAGGTGGTATTGGTCGGCTTTGGCCGCGTGGGCAAGCGCATTGCCAAAGCGCTGGAGGCCAACAACATCCCCTATGTGGTGGCCGAGCAGAGCCGTGAGCTGGTGGAAGATTTGCGCAAGAGCGGTGTGGCGGCCGTCTCCGGCAATGCATCCGAGCCCGACGTGCTGATACAGGCCCACATTGCCAAGGCCGCCATGCTGGTGATTGCCACACCAGACGCACTGCATGTGCGCAAGATGGCCGAGACGGCCCGGCTGCTCAACCCGGACATTGAAATCGTGGTGCGCACCCACAGCGAAGAAGAGTCCCTGCTGCTCCACAAGGAGGACGTGGGCACGGTCTTCTTTGGTGAAGAGGAGCTGGCCCGGGGCATGACCAGCCACGTGCTGGACCGCTTCCACGCAAGCCCGGTCCACTGAGCACAGCGCCGGCTGCCCGGTGTTTTTACGCTTTTTTTACGCCCACCCCGCCAATCTGAACAGCAGTTTTACGCCGCAAAAAACATACTGACTCCATCTTTTTGGAGAGAACGTATGGACGCACTGTTTGTTGCTGGAGGTCTGGCGCTGTGGCTTGCCATGGTGCTGATGGCCTGGGGTCTGAAGAAACTGGAAAAACCGGGGAGTGCACGACCATGAACACCTTGCACGTCCTATATGGAGCCGGCGGCATGTGCGCGCTGCTGCTCCTGGTGTATCTGGTCTATGCGCTGTTTTGTGCGGAGGACTTCTGATGACTGCCTCTGCCTGGGGCCTGCTGGCCCTCTACCTTGTCGTACTGCTTGCCCTGGCCTGGCCATTGGGCATGTGGATCGCGCGTATCAGTTCCGGCCGTCTGCCACGCTGGATGCATGCGCTGGAAGCACCGCTCTACCGCCTGGCTGGCACATCGCCAGAGCAGACCATGAAGTGGCTGCAATACGCACTGGCGCTGCTGGCCTTCAACGCCCTGGGTGCGCTGGCCGTGTATGCCCTGCAACGCCTGCAGGCGGTGCTGCCGTTGAACCCGGCTGGCATGGCGGCAGTGTCGCCGGACTCCGCCTTCAACACCGCCGTCAGCTTTGTGTCCAACACCAACTGGCAAGGCTACAGCGGTGAGTCCACCATGAGCTACCTCACACAGATGCTGGCGCTGGCGGTGCAGAACTTCTTCTCTGCGGCCACCGGCATTGCCGTGGTATTTGCGCTGGTGCGCGGCTTTGCCGCGCGCTCCAGTGCAGCCATCGGCAACTTCTGGGTGGACATCACCCGCGTCACGCTGTGGCTGCTGCTGCCGCTGTCGTTCGTGTTTGCCATCTTCCTGGTCGGCCAGGGCGTGATCCAGAACTTTGACGGCTACAAGGACGTGACCACCCTGGAGGTGACCAAGTTCCAGCAACCCAAGGTGGACGCTGCCGGCCAACCCGTGCTCGATGCCAAGGGCGTAGCCGTGATGGAAGACGCACAGACCGACAAGCAGACACTGCCCATGGGTCCGGTGGCCTCGCAAGAAGCCATCAAGATGCTGGGCACCAATGGCGGCGGCTTCTTCAATGCCAACTCGGCCCACCCCTATGAGAACCCCACGGCGCTGAGCAACTTCGTGCAGATGCTGTCGATCTTCCTGATTCCGGCGGCACTGTGCTTCTCCTTCGGCATCGAAGTAGGTGACAAGCGCCAGAGCTGGGCGGTGCTGGCTGCCATGACCGTCATGTTCGTGGTGGCGGTGATTGCCATCATGCCGGCGGAGCAGACCGGCAACCCCTTGCTCACCCCCTTGGGTGTGGACCAGGGCGCCAGCGCCCTGCAATCCGGCGGCAACATGGAAGGCAAGGAAACCCGCTTTGGCATCAACGCAACCAGCCTGTTTGCCGTGATCACCACGGCCGCCAGCTGTGGTGCCGTCAACGGCATGCACGACTCGCTCACCCCGCTGGGCGGCATGGTGCCCATGGTGATGATGCAGCTGGGTGAAGTGGTGTTCGGTGGCGTGGGCACCGGCCTGTACGGCATGCTGGTGTTTGCCATCCTGGCCGTCTTCATTGCCGGGCTGATGATTGGCCGCACACCCGAATACCTGGGCAAGAAGATCGAGTCGCACGAGATGAAGCTCACCTCGGTGGCCATCCTGGTGACACCGATTCTGGTGCTGGTGGGTACGGCCATTGCCGTCATGGCCGATGCGGGCAAGGCCGGCATTGCCAACCCCGGTGCGCACGGCTTCTCGGAGATCCTGTACGCCTTCACCTCCGCCGCCAACAACAACGGCAGCGCCTTTGCCGGCCTGTCCGCCAACACACCGTTCTACAACGTGCTGCTGGGCCTCCTGATGTGGTTGGGCCGCTTTGGCGTCATCGTTCCGGTGCTGGCCATTGCCGGTGCATTGGCCGCCAAGAAGCGCCTGCCTGTCACGGCTGGCACGCTGCCTACCCACGGCCCGCTGTTTGTGGTGCTGCTGATCGGCACGGTGCTGTTGGTAGGGCTGCTGAACTACGTGCCGGCACTGGCGCTGGGGCCCATGGTGGAGCACCTGATGCTCTGGCCCGCACATTGAGCGTGGCCCCCAAGTGAAAGCACTTTTCGAGAAACCCATCATGAATACCCGCTCTTCCCTGACCATTCTGGACCCGGCCCTGGTGGGCCCGGCCATCAAGGCCTCATTTACCAAACTGAGCCCTGCCGTGCAGTGGCGCAACCCGGTGATGTTTGTCGTCTACATCGGCAGCATCCTCACCACCCTGCAGGGCCTGCAGGCGCTGCAAGGCCACGGTGAGGCACCGGCCTGGTTCATCCTCAGCATTGCCGTCTGGCTGTGGTTTACCGTGCTGTTTGCCAACTTCGCCGAAGCCATTGCAGAAGGCCGTAGCAAGGCCCAAGCCGAGTCGCTGCGCAGCCTCAAGCAAAGCACCTGGGCCAAGAAGCTGAAGGAACCGGTGCACGGCTCCACGTGGCTGCCCGAGAAGGCAGAAAACCTGCGCAAGGGCGATGTGGTGCTGGTGGAAGCAACCGAGATCATTCCCGTGGATGGCGAAGTCATCCAGGGCGTGGCCACGGTGGATGAGAGTGCCATCACCGGCGAATCCGCCCCCGTGGTGCGAGAGTCCGGTGGCGACTTTGCCTCGGTCACCGGCGGCACCCGTGTGCTGTCGGACTGGCTGGTGGTGCGCATTGGTGTGAACCCCGGCGAGTCGTTCCTGGACCGCATGATCAGCATGGTCGAAGGCGCCAAGCGCCAGAAAACGCCCAATGAAATCGCGCTCACCATCTTGCTGATCGCGCTGACCATTGTGTTCCTAGTGGTGACGGTCACGCTGCTGCCCTACTCGCTGTTCAGCGTGGAAGCCATGCAGTCCGGCACGGCGGTGAGCATTACCGCATTGGTGGCGCTGCTGGTGTGCCTGATACCCACCACCATTGGCGGCCTCTTGTCCGCCGTGGGTGTGGCCGGCATGAGCCGCATGATGCAGGCCAATGTGATTGCCACCTCGGGCCGTGCGGTGGAGGCTGCTGGCGACGTGGACGTGCTGCTGCTGGACAAGACCGGCACCATCACCCATGGCAACCGCCAGGCTTCCAAGTTCATCCCGGCACCCGGCGTGACGCTGCAGCAACTGGCCATCTGCGCCGCGCAATCGTCCGTTGCCGACGAAACCCCGGAAGGCCGCAGCATCGTGCTTCTGGCACAGCGCACGGTGAAGGTGCCCGATCTGTCCGGCGCAGTGATTGAAGTGCCCTTCACTGCCCAGACCCGCATGAGCGGCGTGGACGCCACACAGCCCGACGGCAGCACCCGCGTGCTGCGCAAGGGCGCAGTGGATGCAGTGCGCAAATACCTGCTGGCCCAGGGCGGCCTGATGCATGCGGACGTGATTGCTGCTGCAGACGACGTGTCCCGCCGCGGCAGCACGCCCCTGGCGGTGACCGATGGCAGCACGGTGCTGGGCATCGTGGAGCTCAAGGACATCGTCAAGACCGGCATCAAGGAACGCTTTGGCGAACTGCGCCGCATGGGCATCACCACGGTGATGATCACCGGCGACAACAAGCTCACCGCATCAGCCATCGCCGCCGAAGCGGGTGTGGACGACTTCCTGGCCGAAGCCACGCCGGAAGACAAGCTGATGCTGATCCGCCGTTACCAGGCCGAAGGTCGTCTGGTGGCCATGACCGGCGACGGCACCAATGACGCACCCGCACTGGCCCAGGCCGACGTGGCCGTTGCCATGAACAGCGGCACGCAGGCCGCCAAGGAAGCCGCCAACATGGTGGACCTGGACTCCAACCCGACCAAGCTGCTGGAAGTGGTGGAGACCGGCAAGGCGCTTCTGATGACGCGCGGCTCGCTCACCACCTTCTCGATTGCCAATGACGTGGCCAAGTACTTCGCCATCATCCCGGCCATCTTCGTCACCACCTACCCGCAGCTCGCGGCCCTCAACGTCATGCGCCTGGGCAGTGCGTCCTCGGCCATCCTGTCCGCGGTGATCTTCAACGCGCTGATCATCGTGGCGCTCATTCCGCTGGCGCTCAAGGGCGTGAAGTACCGCCCGGTGGGTGCAGCCTCCCTGCTGCGTCGCAACCTGCTGATCTACGGCCTGGGCGGGCTGATCGTCCCCTTTGCCGGCATCAAGGCCATCGACATGTTGTTGGTTGCCATGAACCTGGCCTGATTCTGGAGTCACTCACATGAAAAACACATTTCGCCCCTTGTTGGTTCTGTTCCTGTTGCTGTCCGTGCTGACCGGCCTGCTCTACCCGCTGGCAGTCACCGCCCTCGGACAGGCTCTGTACCCGACACAGGCTGCGGGCAGCCTCGTCCTCAAAGACGGCAAGCCGGTCGGTTCGCTGTTGATCGGACAGAACTTCTCCGACCCCGGCCACTTCTGGGGCCGCCCCTCCGCCACCGGCCCACAGCCCAACAATGCACTGGCGTCGAGTGGCTCCAACCAGGGCCCTCTCAACCCCGCGCTGGTGGACGCAGTCAAAGGCCGCGTGCAGGCCCTGCATGATGCCGATCCCAGCAACACAGCCAGCGTGCCGGTGGATCTGGTCACCGCGTCTGCCAGTGGTCTGGACCCACACATCAGCGTGGCCGCCGCCCTGTACCAGGTGAAGCGCGTGGCTGCTGCGCGCAAGCTGGACGCTGTCAAGGTGGAGGCGCTGGTTGCGCAGAACACCGAGCGTCCTTTGCTGGGACTGATGGGTGAGCCTGGAGTGAATGTGCTGCGGCTGAACCTGGCGCTGGACGCGATGTGATATTGCCTTTGGATCCATTGCGCGCCAAACACGTTTGCAGAATCAGGAGGTCGTGGCGCTCAGCGCGGTGAGGTAAAGGAGGAGGCCGCAGGCCGGGGGACACGAACGGCGCTGAGTGCCGCGGCGGCCTGATTCCCGAAGTAACCCGGAATAACCGCTCAATAATCGAACCACAACAACCGTATTTGCCCAAGCTTCCAAAAGCCCCCATGGCCTCGCATTCCGACACCCGCCCCGACCCCGACGCCCTGCTCGCCCAACTACGCGAGCAGGCACAGGAAGTCACACGCGGCAAGCTACGCATCTACTTTGGTGCCAGCGCCGGTGTGGGCAAGACCTACGCCATGCTGCAGGCCGCACAGCGCGCCAAGGCGGCAGGCAAGAACGTGCTGATCGGCTTGGTGGAAACCCATGGCCGGCGCGAAACCGATGAACTGCTCACGGGACTGGAGCAACTGCCGCTCCAGCAGATCGCCTACCGCGGACAGGTGCTGCAAGAGTTTGACATCGACGCCGCGCTGCAGGCCAAGCCGGAAATACTGCTGCTCGACGAATTGGCCCACAGCAATGCGCCGGGCTCACGCCACCCCAAGCGCTGGCAGGATGTGCAGGAGCTGTTGGGCGTGGGCATCGACGTCTGGACCGCGCTCAACGTACAGCATCTGGAAAGCCTCAACGGCACCGTGGGCGCCATCACTGGCATCCGCATCAACGAAACCGTGCCCGACACCGTGCTCGATGATGCCGATGAACTGATCCTGGTGGATGTCACCGCCGATGAGTTGCTGGCGCGGCTCAAGGCCGGCAAGGTGTATGTGCCGCATCAGGCCGAGCGGGCCACACAAAACTTCTTTCGCAAAGGCAATCTGTTTGCCCTGCGCGAGATTGCGCTGCGCCGCACCGCCGAACATGTGGGCGACGACGTGCGCAGCTACCGTGCGCGCCAGCACCGCATCGCCAGCCAGGGACAGGACAGGAACTCCGATGCCTGGAATACCTCGGGCGCCTTGCTGGTCTGCGTCAGCCCGGGCGAAGGTGCCGAGCATGCGGTGCGCAGTGCGGCGCGCCTGGCAGGCCAGCTCAATGTGCGCTGGCACGCGGTGTATGTGGAAACGCCGGCATTGCAACGCTTGCCCGCCGTGGCGCGTGACCGCGTGCTCACGGTGCTCAAGCTCGCCGAAGAGCTGGGTGGCGAGACCGTGGTGCTGACCGGCAACGACGTCGCCCGCACGCTCATGGAGCGGGCGCGCATGCTCAATTGCGCCACCGTGGTCCTGGGGCGGCCCGCGCCGTCGCGCTGGAGCGCGTGGAGGCATATGCTGCGCCCACGCCTGATGCAGCGCCTGGCCAGCCTGGCCAAGGAGCTGGACATTGTCGAAGTGGGGTCCACCGAGGCCGTACGGCGCATAGCGCCTGCGGTTCCCGCCAACAGCGATGAAGATACGCAAGCCTCTGGTCAGCACACCAGCTGGCAGCGCTATGCCTGGGCACTGGTGGCCTGTGTGGCCACCACGGTGCTGACGCTGCCCATGCTGGCGCTGTTCGATCTGGCCAACATCGTCATGCTGTTCCTGCTGTGCGTGGTGCTGGTGGCAGTGCGCCTGGGGCGCGGCCCGGCGATGCTGGCTGCGGTGCTGTCGGTTGCAGCATTCGACTTCTTCTTTGTACCTCCGCGCCTGTCGTTTGCGGTGACCGATGTGCAATACCTGGTGACCTTTGGTGTGATGCTGGGTGTGGGTCTGCTGATTGGCCAGCTCACTGCCAATCTGCGTTTTGCCGCCAGCGTATCGGCCAGCCGGGAGCGTCGCGCCCATGCCCTGTTCGAGTTGACGCGCGACCTCTCCGCCGCGCTGCAGACGGTGCAGGTGGTGGAGCTGGGCGAGGCCGCAGTGACCCGCACCTTTGGCGGGCAGGCCAAGGTCTTCATTGCCAATGCCGAAGACCAGCTGGAGCTGGGCTCCCATTTGCCGCAGGGCATGGATGCCAGCATTGCCGACTGGAGCTTTCGCAATGGACAGCGGGCCGGCATGGCCACCGCCACCCTGCCCTCCAACCCCTGGCATTACGTGCCCCTGCAGGCGCCCATGCGCATACGCGGCGTAATGGCAGTGCAACCGGCACAGGGGCGATGGCTGCTGATCCCTGAGCAGGTGCAGCAGCTTGAGACCCTGGCGCGCCAGATTGCCATTGCACTGGAGCGTGTGCACTATGTGGAGGTGGCGCAGCAGGTGGTGGTGCAGATGGAGTCCGAGCGCCTGCGCAACACGCTGCTGGCAGCCATGTCCCACGACGTGCGAACCCCGTTGACGGCACTGATCGGGCAGGCGCAGACGCTGGAACAGATGGGCTCGCTCACAACCGAACAGCACAGCATGGTGCAGGCCATGGGCAATGAGGCACGCGAACTCAGCGCGTTGGTGGGCAACCTGCTGGATATGGCCCGTCTGGAGAGCGGGCAGGTGCAACTGCGCCGCGACTGGCAGTCGGTAGAGGAAGTGGTGGGCAGTGCCATACGTGCCGCACGCCATGCGCTGGCCGGACTGAGTGTGCAAACCGATGTGCCCGCCGACCTGCCGCTGGTGGAGTTCGACGCAGCGTTGGTGGAGCGGGCCCTGGTCAACCTTCTGGAGAACGCTGCCAAATACGGCATCCCACCGGAGGGGCACACGCCTGCCGTACGGGTATCGGCCCGTACCACGGCCAACAACCTGGAGCTCACCGTGCGCGATTACGGCCCCGGCCTACCCGCATCGAGCAAAGGGCAGGAACATGTGCTGTTCGAGAAATTCACGCGCGGCCAGAGCGAATCCAGCACGCGGGGTGTCGGCCTGGGCCTGGCCATCTGCAAAGCCATTGCCGAAGCGCACAAGGGAAAAATCAGCGTCAGCCAGGCCAGCGGAGGGGGCGCAGCGTTCACAATCAGCCTGCCACGCACCGAACCTCCGCCCATGGAGACGGTGGAAGAAATTTAACCCGCAAGCCCATACCCCCATGTCCGCCCCGGTAGCCATCCTGATTGAAGACGAGCCGCAGATACGCCGCTTTGTGCGCCTGGCTTTGGAGGCTGAAGGCTGGCAGGTGCATGAGGCCGACACCGTGCGGCGTGGCCTGCTTGATGCGGGAACGCGCAAGCCTGATCTTCTGGTGGTCGATCTGGGTCTGCCCGATGGCGATGGACTGGACCTGATCCGCGACGTGCGTGCCTGGTCGAACGTGCCCATCGTCGTGCTCTCTGCGCGCGCCGACGAGTCCGACAAGATCGCAGCGCTGGATGCCGGTGCGGACGACTACCTCACCAAGCCTTTTGGTGTGGGTGAGTTGCTGGCCCGTGTGCGCGCCAACCTGCGCCGCACACGTGTAGGGCCCGAAGACTCTGCGCAACAAGGCACGGGCGACGAAGTCCCGGTCTTTGCCTTTGGCGACGTGGAGGTGGACCGGCAAGCACGCGTCGTGCGCCGCGCCGGTGAGGAGGTCCATCTCACGCCGATTGAATACCGGTTGCTGATGGTGCTCATCGCCAACGCGGGGCGGGTAATGACACACCGCCAGCTGCTCAAGGAGGTCTGGGGGCCGTCACACACGGAGCAGAGCCACTACCTGCGCATCTACATGGGTCATCTGCGGCAAAAGCTGGAGCCCGATCCGACTCAGCCCGAGCATTTGCTGACCGAGACCGCGGTGGGTTACCGACTGGTGCGCTAAACGGTGGTGCGTCGCGCGGCGTGCGGCCGCGACCAGGTGCTGGCGTTGGTCAGCAGCGGATCGATCTTGCGGCACTTGCGCGCAGTGACAACCGGCACGTGCGCGGTCTTTGGAGCGTCCGCAGGACGCCTTGCAGCAAAGGGCTCGCCCCTGCCGTAAGTGGTGGCCCGGTCGATGGCAGCCTCCACTTCATCGTTGTTCAACGTCTGGACGTTGGAACCATTGATACGGACATAGTTACCTTCGTCCGTCAATCCCAGCAATCCAAACTCCATGCCCAAACGCACAATGCCCAGCACATTGAACTCCTTGGGTGCGGTTACAAACGCCTTGATGGTGTGGCTACCGAGCACGACTTCCATTCGCAACCTGGGGGATGTCCATTGACGAACGAAGGTGAATTGACTTGCCATATGTACTTTGCTCCATTGAGGAAGAATTCCTCGTATTGGTGAAAACCAATTTAAGCAGTCCTGGATGAATGGCGGGCATCCAAATTGTTAGTGGCGTGTGAAGAAGGTAAAGAAGTGTATGCAGCCCGCTTCTGCATCCCCCTTATCGCGGCAGCCAGCCCAGTCCCTGTGAGGTTGCACCTGCCACAGCGCCTCGTGCGGGCCGGTATTCACAGCCGACCCAGCCGCTCCAGCCACAGGTGGCGCTCACCTGGTCAATCACCTCGAAAAGATAGGGGTAATTCAGCTCCCCCACCGATGGTTCATGCCGCTCGGGCACACCTGCAATCTGGATGTGGCCGACACGCCCGGTGGGCAGATAGTGGCGGATTTTGCTTGCCACGTCTCCTTCCACAATCTGGCAGTGGTAGAGATCGAACTGCACCTTGAGATTGTCAGCGCCCACTTCCTGCACGATGGCATGCGCAGCGTCCTGACGGTTCAGGTAGTAGGCTGGAAAGTCACGGGTGTTGATGGGCTCGATCAGGACGTCCGGCCCCGCGGCGGCGGCTTCGCAGGCCCAGTGCAGATTCGCAAGGAATGTGTCCTTGAGTGCCGCAGGCTCAACGCCCGCCGGCGCCAGTCCCGCCATGACGTGGATGCGAGGGCACTGCAGTGCCTAGGCATATTCCAGTGCGCGCAGAAAGCCGCTTCTGAACTCCGCCTCACGTCCCGGCAGGCACGCAATGCCCCGCTCACCGGCACTCCAATCGCCCGGTGGCGCATTGAACAGGACTTGCTGCAATTGATTGTCCTGCAAGGCCTGCGCCAGTGCACTGGGCTCGAAGTCATAGGGAAACAGGAACTCCACGGCCGAGAAGCCGTCCCTGGCCGCAGCCGCAAAACGGTCCAAAAAGGCAAATTCGTTGTAGAGCAGGGAGAGGTTGGCGGCGAAGCGTGGCATGGTGGGTTGCAGTGTCAATAACGGGTTGCGTTCGTGGGTTGCTCAAGTGCCCAGGGTCTGGCTGAATTGCTCATACATGGCGTCCACCGCGCGCGAGCGCTTGGACACCTTGCTGCGCAACACCGCCACCTCCATGGTAGCCAGTCCGGGCAACTCGTACTCCTTGGGCAGGCTCTGCAACACCTGCAGGTGCGCCGGCACACTGCAACGGGTCAGCACCGCAACCGCCAGGCCACTCTCCACCGCGGCTACCTGCCCGGCCAGACTGGAGCTGTGATAGACCACGCGGTAGGAGCGCCGCTTGGCGCCCAGTGCCGCCAGGGTTTCGATGCGGGCCATGCTGCCGGATTCGTACACGGCGATGGGCAAGGGGTCTTTGCGCCAGACCTCAAACTGGGGCGAACCCACCCACACCAGCGGCTCATGAAACAGGAAGCTGCCGCGCTGCGGCTTGTCACGCGAAACCAGCGCTAGGTCCAGGTCGCCACGCGTCACCTTGGGGATGAGGGAAGTGGATTGCTCGCAGGTCAACTCGATCTCCACACCTTGATGGCGCCCGGCAAAGCTGCGCAACACCGGCGTAAGGTAGCTTGAGGCGTAGTCATCCGGCACCCCCAGGCGCACCCGCCCTTCCAGCGGTGGCCCGAACAGAACGGCCTG
Source organism: Rhodoferax sp. GW822-FHT04A08 (assembly GCF_058801025.1). Lineage (NCBI taxonomy): Bacteria > Pseudomonadati > Pseudomonadota > Betaproteobacteria > Burkholderiales > Comamonadaceae > Rhodoferax > Rhodoferax sp. GW822-FHT04A08. The sequence goes on along the minus strand of NZ_JBXAMW010000005.1, from coordinate 49,880 downwards.
TGTCTCGGCCTGCAGCTCCAGCATCCGGCGGGCGTAGGGCAGCAACTCCTCGCCGGCAGCGGTCAGCTGCAGATGACGTGGCCCGCGTGAGAGCACCGGCCGGCCCAGCGCGTTCTCCAGTTTCTTGATCTGCATGCTCACTGCCGACTGCGAGCGGTGCAGTAACGGTGCGGCCGCAGACAGCGAGCCTGCGTCCACCACCGCCACGAATGCACGCATCCAGTCGATCTGAAAGTCCGGATAGATCACAGCACTCCTCAATCCATTCGAAAATCGAATGATATATGTTCGAACTATGCGCTTTACAGCGTATGGCACTTGGCTGAACATCCGGCCATGCAAACCAAGACCCTGCCTGCCGCCGCCCCCGCGTCCAACACCGCCGCGGCAAACGAAAAACGGGGCGTGTGGCTGATGGTGGCAGGTGGTGCGCTGCTGGGCACCATCGGTGTCTTCGTGCAGGAAGCGGCACAGCATCCGCTGGTGACAGTGTGGTTTCGCTGTGCCTTTGGTGCGCTGGCCCTGCTGGCCTGGAGTGCGGCCAACCACACGCTGAAGGACTTGCGCCTGAGCGGCAAAGCGCTGGCAGTGGCTTGCGCCACCGGCTGCCTGATGATCCTGAACTGGGCCATGTTCTTCGCCGCCATCCCGCGCACCTCCATTGCGGTGGCTACGGTGGTGTTCCACATCCAGCCCATTTGGGTCATCGTCTTCAGCGCCATCGTGCTGCGCGAGCGCGTCTCCAGAGCGCAGTGGATTGCCACGCCCGTAGCCTTGTTCGGACTGGCGTTGACCACCGGCCTGCTGGACAGCAACGCGCCGCAGCACGCAGCCGACAGCGCTTACGTGACGGGTTTGCTGCTCTGCATGGGCGGCTCGCTGAGCTATGCCGGCGTCACCTTGCTGGCCAAGTCCAAACAGGCCATCAGCCCCTTCACCCTGGCCTTCTGGCAATGCGCCGTGGGCTGCGTGGTGCTGGCCTGGGCGCCGTTTGTATTCGGCTGGCCACAGCAGGTCTCTGCCTGGGCCTGGCTGGCCGGCCTGGGCGCCATCCACACCGGCTTTGCCTACGTCATTCTCTTCGCTGGCATGGCCCGCCTCACCCTGGGTCAGATCGCTGTGCTGCAGTTCGTCTACCCCCTGGCCGCCGTGCTGTTCGACTGGGGCATTTACGGCACCACACTGAGTCTGGTGCAGATCGCAGGTGTGACGCTGATGGGTCTGGCCGTGTGGACGATTCGCAAGCCGGCGGCCAAGAGGTAACCGGATGTAAGAGCATTGCCCGGGTCACTTGCCTGGTACCGCAGAAACTTGTCGCTCCCGAGCAAAAAAGTGCGCTGTTGTTACCGACAAGCACTGCAAATTCACCCACTTGGGGGATATCCATCTTGCGTAGCGATCTCCATACTGCGGCAAGGAGGATTCAATACCATGTCAATCTGGGTGCGAAAGAGAGCCAGCGCGATAGCAGACGCGGCCGGACGCCATGCGGAGCTGACCGAAGATCCCGTGCTTCAAGCCAAGGTGGCCCGTCTCTACCATGAGGCAAGAGACGTCGAGAGAGGCTTCAATCTCGACGCCTTCAAAGTCACCCAGTTGCAAAACGCCATGTGTGCGTTGTGCAAATCGCAGGAGATGGGTCACAGCGATTGCGATGACGAATTTGGGCAGTGTTCGCTCACGAAAGACAGCAACAAAGTCTGCTGGCTCTCTGTACCGTAAGCCCCCGGCGCATTCGGCCCCTGCCATGCCATTTCCATGCCTGCATGGGTAAACCCTGGGTGCCTGTTCCAGAAATTTACGACCTGTTACCCCGTCGGTTTTTCATCTGGAAAAAAATGACCACTTCGTGATGGCATCCGTGCCATCGGACCCTGCCAACAACCAGTGCTCGCCCATGCGCGGTCACGCCGATCAGGTTGCAACATGGTTGTGCACCTGACCTTGTTGGCGATATGCGTTCACCTATAAGGACTTCGCAATGCAGACTCCATCTACACGCCGCAATTTCCACCGCATCATGGTCGTTACCGCATCGTCTCTTCTTCTTGGAGCGGTGGGGCTTCCGGCACTGGCGGAAACCGGGGAAGACCTGAATGCCGAAGCGCAGCGGGCACTCAACGCGTTGTACAGCGCCCACCCGGAAGCGCAGCGATTGGCCAAGGGTGCCCACGCGGTACTGGTGTTTCCCAAAATCATCAAGGCGGGCCTGGTGTTTGGCGGCAGCTACGGTGAAGGCGTGATGACGCGTGAAGGCAAGTTTTACGGATACTACAACTCGGTGTCTGCCTCCTGGGGATGGCAGGCGGGGGCCGAATCCTATGGCTATGTGGTCTTCCTGATGAATGACAAAGCCGTGAATTACCTCGACAAGACCAATGGCTGGGAGATCGGTATCGGCCCCAGCGTAGTGGTTGTGAACGAAGGAGTGGCCAAGAACATCTCCAGCTCCACCATCAAGGACGATGCCTATGCCTACATCTTTGACCAGCAGGGGCTCATGGCCAGTCTGAGTATCGAAGGTACCAAGATCACCCGGATACAAAAGAAGTAACCGGTAGGCTCAAGGCCGTAACTCCTCAAACGGAACCGGCCGGCCGATCAGGAAGCCCTGCATCTGGTCGCAGCGCAGCAGGCGCAGGATCTTGGCCTGCTCTTCGGTTTCCACGCCTTCGGCAACCACCTTCATGCGCAGCGAATGCGCCATGGAAATCATGGTGGATACCAGTGTCATAGTGTCGGGATCGTCCAGCATGGTGAGTATGAAGGCGCGATCGATTTTGAGAATCTCTGCCGGAAGTTTGGACAGATAGGCCATGGATGAATAGCCGGTGCCAAAGTCGTCAATGGAGAGCCGCACGCCGTAACTGCGAAGGGCGTTGAGCTTCTCGATATTGCTCTCGACGTCCTCCATCAGCAGACTTTCCGTCAACTCGATATCGATGCCCTGCGGTGCGACCTGCTCACCCAGCAGCTTGGTCACGCGGCTGACAAAATCGGCCTCGCGCAGTTGCACAGCAGAAACATTGACCGCAATGCGTGGGGCGACCAGACCCTGTGCCCGCCAGCGCGCATGGTCCTGCGCCGCACGGCGCAAGGCCCAAAGGCCGACCTCCACGATCAGACCGCTTTCTTCCAGCAAAGGAATGAATCGCGATGGCTGCACCAGGCCCAATTCCGGGCTGTTCCAGCGGATCAGGGCTTCCACTCCTTCCAGACGCCGGGTATCCACATCCACCTTTGCCTGGTAGTGCAGCACAAACTCATCGCGCTTCAGAGCCAGACGCAGCTTGCCTTCGAGCGCCAGTCGCTCACTTACCGCCTCGGCCATGCGCACATCGTAAAAGAGCACGCGCTCGTTGCTGCTTTTGGCCTTCTTCAGGACCGCCTCGGTATTGCGGTACAGCGTTTCAGCGTCCGAGCCGTCCGTGGGATAGATGGCAACGCCCATCTTGGCCGATACATGCAAGACCTGGCCTTGTATGACAAAGGGTGTGTCAAACCAGTCGCGGTACTGCTGGGTCATCCACCTTGCGACCTCGTCCACGTCGGCCATGTCCTGCAGGAGCAGTGCAAAGCGGTCCGCACTGATGCGCGCTGCTTGCAGACGCGTATCAGGGCAAGCCAACAGGCGCTGGGCCAATTGCCTGAGCAATGCGTCGCCACCCTGGCGCCCGTAGGCCTGGTTGACCGCCTTGAAGCGTTCCACGTCCATCAAAACCAGGGCCAGTTTGCGCTGCTGAGCCGCACTGGCGGCGATGCCCTGTTCAAGCCGTTCGGTCAGTGAGGCGCTGTTGGGCAAACCCGTCAGAGCATCAAAGTAGGCCATGTAGTTCAGCCGCTCACCTTTCTGGATGTGGTCCAGTGCGAAGGAAATATTGCCCGACAACTCCACCAGCAGCTGAATTTCCTGTGCGTCAAAGGCATTCAATTCTGCCGAACACAATGTCAGCACGCCCACCGGCTGGTGGCCGATAACCAAGGGAAAACAGGCCTGCGAGTGCAGACCGCGTGCGAGCATGGTGTCCACCAGTTCTGCCAGCGTGGGGTCTGCGCGTACATCATTGGAAACAATGGGCTTGAGGCTTTGCAGGGCGCGGCTCGCAGGCCGACTGCTGAAAGGGGCATCCAACGCCGTGGTCAGGCGGATCAGCCGCACATACGTGCCATCATCCCCGCACCAGGCCTGCACCTCGCCTTCGCTGGACCCTTCCTCCAGAGAACCAATCCAGGCCAGCTGGTACTGACCTTTCTCCACGGCCACCTGGCAGGACTCGCGCAGCAGTTGTTCCCGACTGGTGGCCCGCACGATCAGTGAATTGATGCTGCTGAGCATTCCATACACGCGGTTGAGCTTGTGGATTTTTTGCTCGGACAGCTTTTGCGCAGTGACGTCCTGCAGCGTACTGAACCAGCGCCGGTTGCCCGGCGTGTTGGCGCCGTTATGCAAGGGCTCCAGCTCCTGGTGCAGGTGAATCCACCCTTCCCCTCCGCTTTGCAACCTGTAGTCCACAGTGGCCGGTGCATCGGTTCTGGCGGCCTCAATGCACACGGCGCGAAATCGCGCGCGGTCATCCGGATGCACCCGAGCCAGCCAAGCCCGGCTACTGGACTCCACTTGATCAGCCGCCACGCCCAAAAGGGCGGGCAAGGAATCCGACCAACTCTCAAATGACCCATCGGGTCGCGTAACCAGGTGGGCCAGTTTGGCCAGGGACTGGGCCCGGCGCAAATCGGTCTCACGCGCACGCAGCTCCACGCGCAGACGCACCTGCTCTGTGACATCTTCGGCCACGCCGGCAAAGCGGTAAACCGCTCCGGCTGCATTGCGAATGGGAAAGGCACTGGAATGGATATGGCGCTGCTGACCATCGGCCCACAGGATGCGGTATTCCAGTTCATAGCCCGTGCCGTCAGCGCGACCCGCGGCCAGTTTCCGGACCACACGCTCCAGGTCATCTGCATGGACGACCTGCAGCCATGACTGCGGGTTGGCATACAGGCTTTCGCAGCTCAAACCGTAGATGCCGGCATAGGCCGGGCTGACGTAGTAGTACCTTGACTCCTCGGGGTCGGTGAGAAAGAACACCTCGCGGATGTTGTCGGCAATCTGGCGAAAACGCAGCTCGCTCTCCTGCAGCCGCTCACTGGCGCGTTGGCGCTCCATGACCTCCATATGCAGGCGCTGATTGGCTGCTTCGAGTTCGCCCACCTTCAAGACCAGCTTATCGGTCAACAGGCGCATATGCTCACGGTCAAAACCCGCTTCATCGGGCAACGCAGCGTTCGACGGCTGTTGCTGCAAGGCCAGCTCTATGGTTTTCAAAATCAGTTCCGGCTCGCATGGCTTGAACAGCAAATACTTCACCCCACAGGCAGCGGCCAGCGCACGTGCCTCCTCCTCCAGGTAGGTGGCGGTGTAGAAGACGACCCGGGTATGCGCGATGTCGGCGTGTGCGCGCAGCTGCCGCACAAATTCATAGCCGTCCATCACCGGCATCAGCAAATCGCAAATCACCAGATCAGGCTTTTCCCGACGCACCAGTTCCAGCGCCGTGCCGCCATTGGCTGCCTCCAGCGAGGTGTGTCCGGCGTAGCGGACCAGGGTGGTCACCAGGTCACGGTTGTCGGTTTGGTCATCAACAATGAGTACGACAGGCATGGCGACAAGCAGACGGCGCGCGGGCCCTAGTTGCCTGCCCGCGCGCGCTGGGCAACGGGTAGGTAAAGCTCCACTTCCTGCACGAACTTTTCCGGGTCTATTGGCTTGGACATGTAGCCATCAAACCCCGCCGTCAATACCTTTTGACGGTCATTGGGCATGGAAAAGGCCGTCAGTGCAACGATCACGGCGGTAAGTTTGCCGCGCAATTCCTGCAACACCTGGTAACCGTCAAAGCCGGGCATTTGCAGGTCGCACAGGATCAGATCGGGGCGCTCCTGCAAGGCCACAGCCACGCCTTGCGGACCATCCCTGGCCGACATGACGGCGTAACCGTGGTAGGACAGCAGATAGCGCACCAGCTCCAGGTTGGCGGCGTTGTCTTCAACAATGAGTATGCGTGCTGTCATGGCCGACTACCTTGGCAGACTCAAGGTGAAGCTGCTACCGACGGCACTTTGGCTGATTGCCGAAATCTTGCCTCCCAGCAGCTCGGCCAGTTTCTGACTCAGGTGCAGGCCCAGGCCGGTGCCCTCCGGGGCATTGGCACGGGCCGGATTGATGCGGGTAAAGGCACCAAACAATTTGTCCATGTCTTCCGGGGAAATACCCACGCCACTGTCCTCGACACGTATTTCCACTACGTTCTTGCCTTGGGGCGAGTGGGCCGCAAGGGTGAGCCTCACGTACCCGGATTCGGTAAATTTGATGGCGTTGCCCGTCAGGTTCAGAATGATCTGGCACAGCGCACGGCGATCGGTCTTGAGCACCACCGACTGTTGCGGCATCCGCAGCTCAAAGGCCAGTCCTTTGTCCGACGCCTGCGGCCTCAGCGTCGCTTCAACCTCGTGCAGAACGTCCTTGCAATCAACGGCTTCAAATGCCAGTTCGACCTTGCCGGCGGCGATCTTCGAGACATCCAGCAAATCGTTGATCAATGCCAGCAAGTGCCGGCCGCTGGACTGCACGGTGCGCAACTGCCTTTCCTGCTCCTTGTTCAAGGGGCCCGGCAACTGCATCAGCAAGGTGCCGGTAAATCCGATGATGGCGTTGAGTGGGGTGCGCAGTTCATGACTCATGCCTGCCAGGAAATGATCCTTTGCCTGGTTGGCACTGGCCAGTTCCTGGTTTTTTTCCTGTAGCGCCTTCTCAAAGCGCTTGCGTTCACTGATATCGCGGATGGCGCTCATCACAAACGCGCTTTCCTCGGTGCGCAACGGACTCAGGCTGATTTCGATCGGGAATTCGCTGCCATCCTTGCGCAGGCCCGAGAGGTCCAACCCGGAGCCCATGGCACGGGTTCGTGGTTGCTGGAAATAATTGGAACGGTGTCCCACATGGGCATGGCGGTAACGCAGAGGCAGCAACAGGTCCACTGAAACACCGCGCAACTCCCCCGGTGCATAGCCGAACAGACGCTCGGCCTGGCTATTGGCAATCACGATGTGGCCGGTGGGATTGGCCATGACGATGCCATCGGGCGTGGACTCCAGCAAATCGCGAAAGCGCGCTTCCATCAGCTTGGCATCACGCATCACCTTGATGTTGGTGACATCCTTTTCGGCGGAAACGACGCATGGTTCACCTTGCGCCGAACGGGTGCACTGCATGGTGACATCCACATAAAGCAAGGATGCATCCTTGCGTCTACGCACGGACTCAAACGTGGTGATTTTTCCGGCCAGGGTTTCATCAAAGCGCTGTTGCTGCTCGGCACGGTGATCGGGTGGCACCACCAGGTCCAGCAGCGGCAAGTCCAAGGCTTCGTCTCTGGCAAATCCAAAGATGAGTTGCGCACCGGAGTTCCAGTTCATGATCCGGCCATCCGCACTCAGCAATATGAGCGCATCAGGCGATTCGCTGAACGATAGCGCTGTGCTTTTCGGCTCCATGTAGTTCCCAGGCAGTTTGATTCACTATAGGCCCAATAGCGGGTGGCAAAACACCGGCCCATGCCGCCTGTAGGGACATTCGCATTCAGTTGATGCGAGGTTGATCAAAGTCGCACACCTATCTGCTTTTTGACATCAGTTGCATCCGCAATTCGATTGGAGTGTTATTTCTTTAGAACGTACCATCCCTCGCACCGAGGACGGACAAGCACCTCTCGCAACATATAAGAAAAGCATTGCTGATGGCGACAAACATGAAAATTGGGAAGAAGCTTTTGATTGGCTTCTCGTTGGTTCTTCTCATGGGCTTATTGCAGGGCGCGATCAGCGTCTACCAGCTGGACATGGTGCATCGCAAGGCCCAGACCATTGCGCAGACCCACCTGCCTGCCATAGAACAAGTGGGGCATATTCACGCTACAACGTCGAACATTCGCGTGGAGCTATTGCGCCACGTGATGGAGTCCGATGGCGAAAAGAAGAAGAAGATCGAGGAGAGCCTGACAAAACTTGACGCCGAACTCGACAACAGCCTCAAGGCCTATGCCAGCCATGCGGAAACGGAAGAGGAAAAGCAATCCTTGGAAGCCTTCAAGGTCGAGTGGAAGAAGGTAGGCTTCGTCCGCACCCAGGCCCTTGAATTCTCGCGTTCCAACGATGCCGAAGCTGCACAGGCGCAACTGACCAAAGGAGCAAAAGCTTTTCTGGCACTGGCAGAAGCGCTGAAGAATCTGGACCAGGTAAATCAGCAAGCTGCAAACGCGACAGATGAGGGCATTGCGTCAACCTATCGAAATGCCATTGCCTCCACGTCCACCTTCGTTTTGTTGATGATTGTTCTGGGTGCGGCAATTGCCTATTCCATCAGCTCGCGCATAGCGCGGGGCATTGGGGACGCCGCACAGATCGTGATGAATGTGGCCGACGGCAAGCTGGACAACCACATCCCGAAAGGTGGCGGAGATGAGTTGGGGCAGATGCTGAACTCCTTGCGCACCATGCAACACAATCTGGCACAGGCAGTGTTTGCCGTACGCCAAGGGGCCGAGATGGTTGCCCACGCCAGCACCGAGATAGCGCAGGGCAATCTGGATTTGTCCCACCGGACCGAGCGTCAGGCCACGGCACTGGAAGAAGCTGGCGCATCCATGGATGATCTGGGCGGCACCGTGCGACAGAATGCCCAAAGCGCACAAGATGCCAACGAGCGCGCGCGTCAGGCATCTTCGGTGGCCAACAGAGGCGGGGACGCGGTGCTGAAAGTGGTATCGACCATGAAGGACATCGATGCCTCATCGCGCAAGATTTCAGACATCATCAGCGTCATAGACGGCATTGCGTTTCAAACCAATATCCTGGCGCTGAATGCTGCTGTCGAGGCAGCCCGAGCCGGTGAACACGGCCGAGGATTTGCCGTGGTGGCGAGCGAAGTTCGTACACTGGCGGGCCGCAGCGCAGATGCCGCAAAAGAAATCAAACAACTCATCAACGATAGCGTAAGTCAGGTCGCACAAGGCACCACCTTGGTCAATCAGGCAGGCAGCACGATGACGGAAGTGGTCGGGTCGATACAAAATGTGGCCGACATCGTTGGCCAGATCAACGTGGCCAGCAAAGATCAGGCCCAGGGCGTAGCGCAGGTCGGGGAAGCGGTATCTCAGCTGGATCAGGTTACACAGCAAAATGCGGCACTGGTTGAACAAATGTCCGCCGCAACAAGTGCGCTGAAACACCAGGCCAATGAGTTGGTGCAAGCCGTTGCGGTATTCCAATTGGGTCAGGCACATAGTTCACTGAAGGACGCCACAATCCAGATTGCATGACAGCCTCGCGTACTGACACAACCGCCGATACCCCAACCCTGTTCAAGAGCGCCCGGGCGTTTGAAACCTGGTTGAAGCAGCACCATGCCACATCCCCTGGTCTGTGGCTCAAGATCGCCAAGCGCGGCGCCGACAGTGCCAGCGTCACCTACCTGGAAGCGGTGGAAATTGCACTCTGCTGGGGGTGGATTGACAGTCAGAAGAAAGGCCTGGACGAGCAGTACTTTCTCCAGCGTTTCTCTCCCAGGCGCGCCCGTAGCGTCTGGTCAAAGGTCAATATCGAAAAGGTGGGGGCGCTCATCAAGGCGGGGCGCATGCAGGCACCGGGCCTTGCCCAGGCCGAGGCCGCAAAGGCCGACGGCCGATGGGCGCAGGCGTACGACGGCGCACGTACGGCCGTGGTCCCTGATGACCTGATGGCGGCGCTCGACGCCGCACCGAAGGCCAAGGCGTTCTTCTCGACGATCAACGCGGCCAACCGCTACGCCATTCTGTGGCGCATTCAAACGGCTGTGAAGACCGAGACACGTGCGAGGCGCATAGCCCAACTCGTGGAAATGCTCGCGCGCGGCGAGACCATCCATGTCGTCAAGCCCAAGGACAAGGACTGAGCGAGCCCACCGCTGTGCGCACGGACCACTCCGCGTTTTACGCATCACTCTTCCTGTCGCGACTGGCCGATCAGGTTCTGCTGTTTGTAGTTCCTCTGGTGGTGTTTCAGGTCACGCAGAGCGTGGCGTGGTCGGGGGTTGCATTCTTTGTGGAGACCTTGCCCCGGTTCCTCTCCTTTCCGGTATGTGGCGCGCTCTGTGACCGGGTTTCGCCGTTCCGGTTGCTGCGCATCAGCCAGACGCTTCGCGCCGTCACCTGTGTATTGGGTTCGCTGGCGTCGGGGTTGACGGGGGATGTGGCCTGGCTGGTGGTGGTGTCTGCCGTATGCGGAGTGCTGACCACCCAGGGCTTGATGGCGCGCGAGGTCATGCTGCCGCAAGTATTCCGGGGGTTTCGCACCGAGCGCGTCCTGGCACATGCGCAGATAGCAGACCAACTGGGCATGGTGCTGGGGCCGCTGCTGGCGGCGTTGGCACTTGAGCGGTGGTCATGGGTGATGGTGCTGGGTGGCACGGCGCTGCTCTTCCTGGCTGCCGACGGTGCCATGAAACTATGGCGCGCAACCAGCCCGGTCACGTTGAACGATCCCGCGCTGGCGCATCCGCTGCAAGGCATGCACTGGCTGCAGCCCTATCGCACGGCACTGGTTCACGTCTTGCATTTGCCGGGGCTATTGCCGCTCATTGTTCTGGCCGCGGGGGTGAATCTTGTAGTCGGCGTGACCCTTTCCACCTCAGCCGCCATGGTGACGGGCGCGTTTCACCAGACGGGCAATGACTACGCCTTGCTGCAAACGGCAGGGGCGGTTACCACCGTGGTGATCCTGCTGTTGATTGCCCGCCTCTCTTTGCCGTTGCGTACCCTGGGCTGGCTCTCGTTTGCCTGCATATGGTTGGGTGGCCTTGCTACCGCGCTCTGCCACACGCCATGGGGCTATGCCATTGGCTTCTTGATGGTGGTGGGGTTTGACAAGATGTTCAGCGTCTACATCCGGACACGTCGGCTGCACGTCATTCCCGCCGCCGACCTGGGCAAGACCACCGGGCTGATTGTGCTGCTCAACAATCTGACACAACCCATTGCTGGTCTGTTTGTGGGACTGTTCGCGGGGCACGCCAATGCGCCATTTGTCATCACCGCCATGGCGATTGCCATGGGCACGCTGGGTATGCTGGCCTTGTTCATGGGTCGGCCACGCCAATAGCTGTGGGCGTGCGCCAGATGGCGCGCGTTCACACCGCGTGGGTCACACCGCCATCCACCCGGATGTTCTGACCCGTGATGTAGCCCGCGCCCTCGGACAGCAGGAAGGCAATGGTGGCGGCCACTTCGTCGGCACGACCATAGCGGCCCATGGGCACGCCGCTGCGCCGCTCCTCGGTGGCGGGCAGGCTGTCGATCCAGCCGGGCAGCACATTGTTCATGCGGATGTTCTTGGGTGCGTAGGTGTCGGTGAATATCTTGGTAAAGCTGGCCAACCCGGCACGGAACACCGCCGATGTGGGAAAGTTGGACACGGGCTCAAACGCCCAGGCGGTGGAGATGTTGACGATGGCACCGCCGCCCTGTGCTTCCATGATGGGTGTCACAAGCCGGACGGGGCGCACTGCGCTCAACAGATAGACCTCCATGCCCTTGTGCCAGTCCTCGTCAGATATGTCCAGAATGGGCGCACGCGGACCGTGGCCGGCGGAATTGACCAGCGCATCGATGCGACCCCACTTGTTCATGGTCAGGTCCACCAGACGCTTGAGGTCGTCAGGGACCAGGTTGGAGCCCGTCACACCAATGCCGCCCAGCTCGATGGCCAGGGCCTCACCCTTGCCCGAAGAGGAAAGAATGGCCACGTGGTAGCCGTCCTGCGCCAGGCGTCGCGCCGCAGCGGCGCCCATGCCCGAGCCGCCAGCAGTGATAAGGGCCACTTTTTCTTTTGACATGGATAACTCCTGTTGATGAATGGTTGCGCAAATTCTGCCAGCAACGAGAAAGGCAAAAAAAAAGCCCCTCGCAGAGGGGCTTTCAAGATGCGAGGCCCGAAGGCCGCGGCAAATTACTTGGCCTTCTTGGCGGGAGCCTTCTTGGCCTTGGCCACCACGGGAGCGGCGGCGGGTGCAGCGGCAGCAGGTGCCTTCAACGCGGTACGCTGATCTTTCAGCGCGTTGATTTCTGCGCCCAGGGCGTTCTTGCGGGCGGTCAGCTTCACGATCTTTTCGGTCAGCTTGGCAATGGCTTTGGCGGCCTTGGACACGGGAGCCTTCTTCGCCACAGGGGCTGCAGCCTTCTTGGCCACGGGCTTAGCAGCCTTAGCGGGAGCGGTTACTTTCTTGGTGGTCTTTGCAGCCTTGGGAGCCACTTTTTTCGCAGTTGCCATTTTCAGATTTCCTTTTTGTTTATCTGGCCAAACAATTTCGGCCAGCCCTCTATTGTCGCAATTCTTTTGGGTGCCCTTGCGGGTGGCGAATGAGCTTCGGATAAACCGGCCTTTTCGGTGGATTGAAGTGCCCCGTGCAGGGAACAATGCAGCATGTTCACACCAAGCCTGCAGAACTCCATGAAACCAAAGAGCCCGCACCTGTTGTCAAAAGAAGAACTGGCCGAACGTTGGGGCGTATCCGTGGTGCTCATTGGTTTGTACAGTGCCGTCGGGCTGGGACCCAAATACGTCAGGGAGGACGGGTTTCTGCGGTTTCCCATGGAAGAAGTGCAGAAGTACGAGCACGCGCGCCGCATGCATTGAGGCGGCCGCGTTGCGCCGGGCTTCCATAGTAGAGTCTCGACCATGAGACCCCAAGCCGTATTTCGTCCAGATTCCCGAGCGTTGAAATTCCGGGTTGGACTGGTGGTTCTGCTGTGTCTGACCATCATCTGGTCGGTAGCCTATTTCGAGCTGGAGCGCAGTCGGGCGAGTTACCTGCATGAGGCAGAGGTCAGAACCATGGTGCAAGCCCGCGTGTTTGCCGAAAGCACACGCTCCACCATCAAGCGCGTCAACGAGATTCTGCTGGACATGCGCACCCATTGGACGGGGGACTGGAAGTCCTTTGGCGCCTTGGTGAAGCAGCGTCAGGAAAATATCCAGGACATATCGTTCCAGATCGCCGTGATTGACAAGGACGGCTTTCTGGCCTTTTCCAACCTGGCACCACCGAGCGAGCGGACCGATCTGAGCACACGCGAGCATTTTCGTGTCCATCAGCAGTCCCCCAACCTGGATCACCTCTTCATCAGCAAGCCGGTGAAGGGGAAAGTTTCGGGCAAATGGTCCATCCAGTTCACCCGCCCCATCTTCAATGACGGCGCCTTCAACGGCGTCCTGGTGGTATCCATCAGTCCGGATCTGTTTGCCGATTTCTCGCAGACGCTGGGTGTGCACCAGAGCGGCTCGGTTGCCCTGGTACGCGACACCGGCGAAATCATGTCCCGGTTTCCATCCAGCGAGTCCAGCCTGGGCCTGATCGTGAAGGAATCCCCCTACCTGCAGCCTGACGCGCCCCTGTCCGGCAGCTTTCGTAGGCTGGCGCTTACCGACGGAATCGAGCGCCTGTATGGCTTCTTCCGCGACGAGGAATACGGGCTCAATTTTGTCGTGGGCGAAAGCCTGCAGGAAGTCCTCGCCCCCTATGTGACCAACCGCAAAATCGTGCTGTGGACGGCAACCCTGGTCAGTGTGCTGAGCATCTTCCTGTTCCACTTGCTGCTGCGTTCATTGCTTGCCGCACAAAGGCTGCAGCAGGACCTGGAGACGGCCAGGATCCAGGCCGAAGAAGCCAACGCCGCCAAGAGCCAATTCCTGGCCAACATGTCCCACGAAATCCGCACACCCATGAATGGTGTGCTTGGCATGGCCGATCTGCTGCTAGACAGCGGACTCACCCCCGAACAGAAGTCCTATGCGCGCAACATCGCACACTCTGGCGAGGCACTGCTGGCACTGGTCAACGACATCCTGGACCTCTCCAAGATCGAGGCCGGACACATGGAATTCGAATCCCACGCATTTTCCATGGGCGTGCTGGTGAATTCGGTAACCTCCATTCTTGCCATGCGGGCACAGGACAAGGGCATAGGCTTCCATGTGGAATTGCCCACCGGACCGGATTGCGATTACGTGGGTGACAGCCTGCGCATCCGCCAGGTTCTGTTCAATCTGGTGGGCAATGCCGTCAAATTCACCCGCCAGGGTGCAGTCCACCTGCGTGTCCAGACTGTGCCCGAAGGCCTGCGCTTCGAGGTACAGGACACAGGTGTGGGCATTTCGGATGAGGTCATGGGCAAGCTGTTTACCAGCTTCGTCCAGGCAGACACTTCCACCTCCCGCAAGTTCGGCGGCACCGGTCTGGGACTGGTGATCTGCAAGAAGCTGGTGGAGGGCATGCATGGACGCATAGGCGTTCAAAGCCAACTGGGGCAAGGCAGTCTGTTCTGGTTTGAATTGCCTCTGGCCAGATCCGTCGAGAAGTCCGCGGCCACAGATTCCACCCTCGCCCCTGCATCCGAGGCACTGGCCGTTGCACGTGCAGCGAACCATGTGGAGACTGTCCCCGGGGAGCTGGAGGCATCGCCCGTCCAGTCACATCGGGACGACACAGCAAAAGCCCACACCCGGATCCTGCTGGTCGAGGACCATCCCATCAACCAGAAACTCGCCAGCGTGCTGCTTGAGCGCCTGGGTTTCCAGATCGATCTGGCAAAGGACGGGCAGGAAGCCGTTGAGGCCGCCGCCCAACGGCCCTATGCGCTGATATTCATGGATGTTCAGATGCCGGTCATGAACGGCTTTGAAGCCACACGGGCCATACGCGCTGGCGCCGGGCCCAATGCGCACACGCCCATCGTGGCGCTCACCGCCAACGCCATGCAGTCGGACAAGGATGCCTGCTTTGACGCTGGCATGAACGACTTCCTGACCAAGCCTTTCAACAAGGAAGGTCTGTCAGAAATCCTGGCGCGCTTCATCGCGTAAGGCCATCCTTTGCAAGTCGCCTGGCGCGACGACTGTCACGCAGCTGTAGCATGGCGGGTCTATACCGGTGCATATGAAACACCAACCCGCCGCCTCCACCCAGCCCGCCACTGGCAGTGATGCCGACCCTTGGGACAAGACAACCTGCCTGTCCCTCATCGAGCAACTGTGGGAGTTGCGCAAGTCCATGCAGGAGGCAGAACATCGTTTTGCCCGTGCGCTCAAAGGCGTGGCGCCACCGTATCGCAACAGCGCGCTGAATCTGGTGCACTACCTGGCACTGCGCTCCAAGGACTTGCGCACGCTGCAGAACAGCCTGACCTGGCTGGGCGTGTCGTCGCTGAGCCACTCCGAATCCCATGTGATGGCCAACCTGGACAAGGTGCTTGGCATATTGCACCGCCTCACCGGGCAACCCTGGCAGGACCATTCCAAGGATGAACCGGCTGGCAGCCTGACCGGTCGCCACCTGCTGCAAAGCCACACCGATCTGCTGCTGGGTCCGGCCACGTCCGGGCGCGGCGTGCGCATCATGGTGACCCTGTCATCCGAAGCAGCCTCCGATTTCAGCATGGTGCGCAATCTGGTCGAAGCTGGCATGGACGTGGCGCGCATCAACTGCGCGCATGACGATGCCCAGGCCTGGAAGGCCATGGCCAACCTGGTGCGTCGCGCCGCCCAGGACGCGCAGCGCGAAGTGCGCATCCTGATGGATCTGGGCGGACCCAAGGTGCGCACCGGCCCCTTGAAACCAGGCCCCATGGTCGTCAAGCTCAAGCCGCAGCGGGACGACTATGGCCTTGTGCTGGCAGCATCCCGGCTGTGGATAGGCCATGCCGAGGACGCGGCCATAGGCGCGCGCTGTGATGCGGCCGTGGTCGTGGATGGCGAGTGGTTTGAGCGATTGGCAGAAGGCATGCCCATCAACTTCACCGACGCACGTGACAAGAAGCGCCGCCTGCGGGTTGTGGAGTGCACACCCGATGGCGTGGTGGCGGAATGCCTGGAAACCTACTACCTGAGCCCGGACGTGGCTCTGAGCGTCAAGGGCAAGCATGCCCACAAGGAGTTCACCGCCTATCCGCGCGGCATTGCGCCCCGCTCCGTTGCGCTGCGCCTGCACCGCGGCGACATCCTGCGCCTGACCAATGACACCGCCGAGGGCGCCATGGTCAGCACGGACGACCCGCAAGGGCCGGTCGCGGTGGCCCACATCTCCTGCACCATGCCCCTGGTGTTTGAGCAGGTGCACGCGGGTGAGCGCATCTGGTTCGATGATGGCCACATCGGCGGGATGATCCGCAAGGTCACACCCGAATTCATGGAGGTGGAAATCGTTCAGGCGCGCGATACCGGCGAGAACCTGATGGCCGACAAAGGCATCAACTTCCCGGACAGCCAGCTGGCCTTGCCTGCGCTCACCGACAAGGACCTGCAGGATCTGCAGACCGTGGCCGAGATTGCCGACCTGGTGGGACTGTCGTTTGTGCAGGAAGCCCGGGACATCCACCACCTGCTGCAGGCGCTGCATGATCTGCAACGCGACGATGTGGGCGTGGTGCTCAAGATCGAAACCCTGCGCGGATTTGAGAACCTGCCAGCCCTGATGCTGGCTTCCATGGCCGCGCCATCTGCTGGCGTGATGATTGCGCGCGGCGATCTGGCGGTGGAATGCGGCTTCGAGCGCATGGCCGAGATCCAGGAGGAAATCTTGAGCTGCTCCGAGGCTGCGCACATGCCGGTGATCTGGGCCACGCAGGTGCTGGAGACGCTGGGCAAGACCGGCATGCCCTCGCGTGCGGAAATTTCGGATGCCAGCATGGGCGAGCGTGCGGAGTGCGTGATGCTCAACAAGGGCCCGTTCATTGTGGATGCCATCCGTACGCTGGACGACATCTTGCGCAGGATGGCTGGGCATCAGGTCAAGAAGAAGTCCCTGCTCAGAGCGCTACGCGCCTGGGAGAAGCAAGACTATCTTTGAGTATGCGGGTTGTGCTGCCTGGATATCCGTGCCTATGATGCAAGCATGGCACCCCTGAACGCACCGCAGTCCGCCGAGGTCGGCCTCACCACCTCCGAAGCCCAGCAGCGTTTGCAACAGTACGGGGCTAACCGACTGCAAGACGCCAAGCAGCTGGCACTGATCTGGCAGTTTCTGCTGAACTTCCGCAATCCGCTGGTGTTGATACTGCTGGCCGCCAGCGTGCTGACCGGCGTGACGGGCGACGTCAGCGGCGCGTTGATCATCGGCCTCATCGTGGTGATGAGTGTCACGCTGGATTTCGTGCAGGCACACCGCGCCGGCAAGGCCGCAGCCAGCCTGGCCATGAAGGTCGCTGTGACGGCCATGGCCCTGCGCGATGGCAAGACGCAGCAGATCCTGGTGGGTGATCTGGTACCAGGCGACGTGGTGCACCTGTCCGCGGGTGACCTGATACCAGCGGATGCGCGCCTGCTGCAGGCCAACGACTTCTTCGTGAACCAGGCGCAACTGACCGGTGAACCCTATCCGGTGGAAAAAACCGCACCGCAAGCCGGCGCGCCCGCCACACATAAAGACACCTGGGAGCTGGACGCGGCGGATCGCATCTACCTGGGCAGTACCGTGGTCAGCGGTTCAGCACAGGCGCTCATAGGGCGCACCGGCAGCACCACGGCGCTGGGACAGATTGCGGTGGACCTGAACAAGACCGCACCACCCACGGCGTTTGAGCTGGGTACGCGGCAGTTCGGCACCATGATCATGCGCTTCACCCTGCTCATGGTGCTGGTGACGCTGCTGGTGAACGTGGCCTTGCATCGACCGTTGCTGGAGTCCTTTCTGTTTGCGGTGGCACTGGCCGTGGGCCTCACACCCGAGCTGCTGCCCATGGTGGTGTCGGTCACCCTGACCAAAGGGGCCTTGCGCATGGCCGCACTCAAGGTCATCGTCAAGCGCCCGTCTGCCATACAGGATATGGGCGCCATGGACGTGCTGTGCACCGACAAGACCGGCACCCTGACCGAAGCACGCATCCGGCTGGAGCGTTATCTGGATACACAAGGCAAGAGCAGCGACCAGGTGCTGGAGCTGGCCTACCAGAACAGCTTCTTCGAGAGCGGACTCAAGAGTCCGCTGGACGATGCCATCCTGGCGCACGGTGATATCGACGTCAGCCGTTGGGCCAAGATCGACGAGGTGCCCTTTGACTTCGAGCGCCGCCGTGTATCCGTGTTGCTGCAAAGCACCTCGGATGCCAACCATCCCCTGGCCCGTCGCCTGGTGGTCAAGGGCGCACCGGAAGACGTCATCACCTTGTGTACCCACGTGCTGGACGACAACGGCCAACCGGTTCCCCTGGACGATGCCGTCCACGACCGCATCCACAAGCTGTTCGACAGCCTGGGCGAAGAAGGCTTCCGGGTGCTGGGCATTGCCTGGCGGGACGTGCCGCTGGAGATGGCGCATGCGGTGGTGTCGGACGAAAGTGAACTGGTATTTGCCGGCTTTACCGCGTTTCTGGACCCACCCAAGGTAAGCGCCGGTCTGGCACTCAAGGCCATGACCGAAAGCGGCGTAGCGGTGAAGATCGTCACCGGAGACAACGAGCGTGTGACCCGCCATGTGTGCACCGAGCTGAACCTGGAAATCCAAGGTGTGCTGACCGGCACCGAGATCGCCGTCATGAACGACGACGCACTGCGTGCGCGTGTGGATGACGTCAACCTGTTCTGCCGCGTCAACCCATCGCAGAAGAACCGTGTCATCCTGGCGCTCAAGGCGCGCGGCCATGTGGTGGGTTATCTGGGCGACGGCATCAACGATGCACCGTCACTGCATACCGCCGACGTTGGCATCTCGGTGGACGAGGCAGTGGATGTGGCCAAGCAGGCTGCGGCCATGATCCTGCTGGAGAAGGACCTGATGGTGCTGCACCAGGGCATTCTGGAAGGGCGGCGCACCTTCGGCAATGTGATGAAGTACATCATGATGGCCACCAGCTCCAACTTCGGCAATATGTTCAGCATGGCCGCGGCCACATTGTTCCTGCCCTTCCTGCCGATGCTGCCGTTGCAGATCCTGCTCAACAACCTGCTCTATGACGTGTCCGAGATTGCGCTGCCGCTGGACGACGTGGACGCCGAAGACCTGGCCGCACCCAAGCGCTGGGACATGCGCTTCATCCGCAACTTCATGCTGACCATAGGGCCAGTGAGTTCGCTATTCGACTTCCTCACCTTCTACCTGCTGATCAAGCTGTTCAACGCCCACGAGTCGCTGTTTCGCACCGGCTGGTTCGTGGAGTCGATTGCCACACAGGTGTTGGTGATCTTTGTGATCCGCACGCGGCGCAATCCGCTGCGCAGCCACCCCAACCGCTGGCTGGTGCTCTCGTCCCTGGGCGTGGTACTCACCGCCATGGCGCTGCCCTTCTCGCCCTTGGCGGTGTATCTGGGCTTCACACCGCTGCCGGGTGAATTCTTCGCCCTGCTGGCCGCGCTGTTGCTGGCATACCTGTTGATGGTGGAGGCGGGCAAGCGCTGGTTCTACCACCGCCAATCCCGCTGAAAGCGTATTGCTAGTTTGACCCACATCAATGATTGATGTGGTCAAAACAGGCAAAAAAACCTGCGAGGCATACAGTGAAGACTTGCTTATTGGGAGTCTGTCATGAGTGTTTTGCTTCAGGTCGCCATCATCTTAGTTTGCCTTTTCTACGGCGCCAGAAAAGGCGGTATCGCACTGGGTTTGCTCGGCGGTATCGGCATTGTTCTACTCACCTTTGCCTTCAACCTCACGCCTGGAAAACCACCAGTGGATGTGATGCTGACCATCATCGCGGTGGTGGCTGCATCGGCCACCTTGCAGGCGTCCGGTGGGTTGGAAGTGATGCTGCTGGGCGCTGAAAAGCTGCTGCGGCGCAACCCCAAATACGTGTCCATCCTGGCACCGTTCACCACCTGTGCTCTGACCATGCTGTGCGGCACCGGGCATGTGGTCTACACCATGCTGCCCATCATCTATGACATCGCCATCAAGAACGACATCCGTCCGGAGCGGCCCATGGCCGCCTCATCCATTGCGAGCCAGATGGGCATCCTGGCCAGCCCGGTATCCGTTGCCGTGGTGTCGCTGGTGGCCTTTCTGGCCAAGGTGCCAGTCAACGGCCATGTGATTGACTTCATCCAGGTGCTGTCCATCACCATCCCATCCACACTGGCTGGTGTGCTGATGATTGGCATCTTCAGCTGGTTCCGCGGCAAAGAACTGAAGGACGACCCGGAGTTCCAACAACGCATTGCCGACCCGGAAAAGCGCGAGCTCGTCTACGGCCACACTGCTTCGCTGATCGGCAAGATCCTGTCGCGCGACCAATGGGTGGCCATGTGGATCTTCATCGGTTCGATTGTGGTGGTGGCATTCCTGGGCGCATTCCAGGAGCTGCGCCCCGTCGTGGGCGGCAAGCCGCTGAACATGGTGCTGACCATCCAGATGTTCATGTTGCTGGCCGGTGCCTTGATGATCGTGTGCACCAAGACCGACCCCAGCACCATCGGCAAGATGGAAGTGTTTCGCGCCGGCATGGTCGCGGTGGTAGCCGTGTTTGGTATTGCCTGGATGGCAGATACCGTGTTTGAAGCCAATCTGCCGCAGCTCAAGCTCGCATTGACCGACATGGTGAAAACCCAACCCTGGACCTATGCGATTGCCCTGTTGCTGGTCTCCAAGCTGGTGAATTCGCAGGCCGCCGCCATCAGTGCCATGGTGCCTGTGGGTCTGGCCATTGGCGTGCCTCCGGGCTACATCGTGGCCTTTGCCGCAGCGTCCTATGGCTACTACATCCTTCCTACCTATCCGAGTGACCTGGCCGCGATCCAGTTCGACCGTTCAGGCACCACCCACATCGGCAAGTATGTGATCAACCACAGCTTCATTGCACCCGGCCTGATTGGTGTGAGCACCTCCTGCCTAGTGGGCTTCCTGCTGGCCACGTCTACCGGTCTGGTCTAGGGCTTGCACAGCCGGCAATCTCCAGAGCAGCGCTCAGAGATTGCTGGCGGCCATGACCTCGGACACATCGGTCAAACCCAGCAGCACTTTTTCCAGTCCGTCCTGGCGCAGCGTGCGCATGCCCCCGCGCAAGGCGGTGAAGCGGATATCACCAGCCGAGTCGCGCTGCCGGATATGGTGGCGAATCTCCTCGCTGTTGAGCAGCAGCTCATAGATGCCCAATCGCCCCTTGTAGCCGCGGCCCTCACAGGCTTCGCAGCCGCACTTCTGGTAGCTGTAGAGGACGCGACCTCCCTTGCCATCGGGCTTGCCAAAGGCGGCCTTCCAGATCTCCACCTGCATCTGCACATTCTTCTCGTCAGCGCGCTGTACGCTCTCCACGTATTGAAACGCCAGATCGTGGATCTCCTGATCGGTTGCCGGGCGTGACTGCACGCATTTACGGCATAGCCTGCGCACCAGGCGCTGCGCCAGGATCGCCAGCAGCGAGTCCGAGAAGTTGAAAGGGTCCAGCCCGATCTCCAGCAGACGCGCAATGCTCTCGGAAGCCGAGTTGGTATGCAAGGTCGACAGCACGAGGTGGCCGGTGAGCGAGGCTTCGATCGCGATGCGTGCCGTCTCTTCATCGCGGACCTCGCCAATCATGATCACATCGGGGTCGGCGCGCAGGAACGTGCGCATGGCCGCGGCAAAGGTCCAGCCGATGCGCGCATTCATCTGCACCTGGCGCAGACCCTCCTGCGTGATTTCAATGGGGTCCTCTGCAGTCCATATCTTGCGGCTTTCGGTGTTGATGTCGGCAATGAGCGAATGCAGCGTGGTGGTCTTGCCGCTGCCCGTGGGGCCACACACCAGAATCAGGCCATAGGGTTTGCGCACGACTTCGCGCAGGTTGTTCAAGTCTGCCTCGCCCAGTCCGATCCCCGAGATGGGGAGCGCCTTGGAGCCCGCCAGCAGACGCAGCACCACGTCCTCCAGTCCGCTGGACGTGGGGACCGTCACCACGCGCAATTCCGTCTTGGTCCCGCCAAAGCGCGAGAAGTCGATCTTTCCGTCCTGCGGCTTGCGGTGCTCGGAGATGTCCATGTTGGCCATGATCTTGATGCGCGCAACCAGTGCATAGCGGTAGCGCGACTCGACTTCCAGATGGAGCTTGAGCTCACCGTCCAGGCGCAAGCGGATACGCACATTGGCGGGTGCCGGGCGGGTTTCGATGTGGATGTCGGATGCCTTGAGCGCAATCGCCTCTTCGATCAACGAGTTGATCAGGCGCACCAGGGTGTTGTCCGATTCGCTGACCACGTCGTTGGCCTGCTCGGTCGCCCGGTCGCTATCCAGCGCGAGGTCACTTGCAAGGTCCTTGGAAGACATGCGGTTGACAGAGGTTGCAGACTCAGCAGGAATGGCTGGGCGGGCATAGGCACGGGCGATGGCGGGCATCAGCGTTCCAGGTGCGGGCAACAGACTCAAAATGCGCTTTTGCGTCATGAAACGCAGTTCCTGCAATAAGCGCCGGTCCTGCGGGTCGGCCATGAGCAGCACCAGCACGTCTTCGTGCAGCATCAGGGGTACCACCGATTCACGTTCAGCCACATTGGATTTGATCAGCGCAATCGCCTGCGGGTCGAAATCAAATTGCGTGGCATCCACCACGCCGGTGCCCAGCCAGCATGCGATTGCATGGTCGATCTGCTGGTTGGAAACCGAACCTGCCTCCACCAGCATGGTGCCCAACGGTTTGTGTATGCCGCGCGAACGGTCCAGCTCCTGTTGCCTGAGCGTCTTGCCCAATTGCTCCTGGTCTATCAGCTTGGCGTCCAGCAAGGCTTCGCCGATATGGCCAAAGCGCTGGGCATCTGCCGAGGAGTTGGAGAGCGTATGCCACAACTCTGCGGGATTGGCCGGGGTGATGATGTGCAGGAGTTCGGCGTGATCATTCATATTCGTATGGATAAGGTGAGGTCCCAACTTACAAAAACATCATGCCTCCAATATGCAGCGCGATGATCCTCTGGGACCTTCAAACCGCA
The DNA here is from genome assembly GCF_058801025.1 of Rhodoferax sp. GW822-FHT04A08. Classification (NCBI taxonomy): domain Bacteria; kingdom Pseudomonadati; phylum Pseudomonadota; class Betaproteobacteria; order Burkholderiales; family Comamonadaceae; genus Rhodoferax; species Rhodoferax sp. GW822-FHT04A08. The sequence goes on along the minus strand of NZ_JBXAMW010000005.1, from coordinate 26,906 downwards.
CATTCCATGACGTACGTCATTTTTCTCTAAATTCGTACACAATTCCAGCATGGAGCAAACCACCGTCAAACGCTACTTACCCTGGGTGGTGGCAACAGCGTTATTCATGGAGCAGCTGGACTCCACCATCGTCAACACGGCGGTCCCCTCCATGGCCGCAAGCCTGAACGTGACTCCATTGAGCCTCAAGGGCGTGGTGGCCAGTTACATCCTGAGTCTGGCCGTAGGCATTCCCATCAGCGGATGGATGGCAGACCGGTTCGGCACCCGCCGCGTATTTGCCTGGGCCGTGGCGCTGTTCACCCTTTCGTCGGTGCTCTGCGGCCTGTCGGTCAACGTACCCATGCTGGTGGGTGCACGCATCCTGCAAGGCATTGGCGCATCCATGATGGTGCCCGTGGGGCGGCTGACCATCATCCGGACCTTTGCCAAGTCCGAACTGCTGGTGGCCATGAATTTTGTCGTCATTCCCGCGCTCATCGGCCCCTTGCTGGGCCCGACCGTAGGCGGCGTGATCGTGCACTGGCTGTCCTGGCGCGACATCTTCTTCGTCAACGTGCCGGTGGGTTTGGCTGCGCAGTGGCTGATATACCGCTACATGCCCGATTACCGCAGCGACACGCAGCATCCGCTGGATCTGGTCGGGCTGGTGCTGTTCAGCTCGGGCACAGCCTTGCTGTCGTGGTTGCTGGAGGTGTTTGGTGAGCATCGCATCGACAGTACTTCGGCCACGGTGCTGCTGGTGATTGCTGTCAGTCTGCTGCTGGCCTATGGTGTTCACGCCAGTCAGACCGCCTTTCCACTGTTGCGCCTGACGCTGTTCAAGGTGCGTACCTTCCGAATTTCCGTACTGGGTGGTTTTGTCACGCGCCTGGGTCTGGGCGGAATGCCTTTCCTGCTGCCCCTGCTCTACCAGGTGGGCATTGGACTTACCTCGTGGGAATCGGGTCTGCTGATGATGCCCGCAGCGGCGGCGGCCATGGGCATGAAGCTGGTTGCGTCCCGCGTGCTGGGCCGCTTTGGCTATCGCAAGGTCCTGGTCGTCAACACCGTGCTGATCGGCCTGACCGTCTCGCTTTTTTCCCTGGTGGGGTCCTCCACACCTCTGTGGCACATCGTGTGCCTGAGCCTTACACAAGGCTTCTTCAATTCGCTGCAGTTCACCAGCATGAACTCCATGGCCTATGCGGATATCGAAGCCAAGGACTCCAGCATGGCCAGCACCATGGGCAGCTCCATGCAGCAGCTGTCCATGAGCTTCGGACTGGCCTGCGGTTCACTGGTGACGGGCTGGTATCTGGGAGACATTCCCCAGACCGACAGGCTGGCCGTGACCAGCGCACTGCACCACGCATTCCTGACCCTGGGCGCCGTCACCATCGGCTCATCCCTTTCCTTCTGGGCCTTGAAGCCCCACGATGGCGATGCGGTCAGCCAGGGCTCTCAGGAACCGGGTGAGTGACCTGTGTCAGACGCTTGCGCAGCTGCGGACTCCACTTGCTTGATATCACCCAGGCCGACGCGGAACTGCTCCAGTCTGGCCTCATAGTCATCCGCTTCGCCATAGCGCAGAAAGCGTGCGTAGCGTGAGTGGGCACCCAGCATCTTGCGCGCATGCTTGATGGGGCAGAAATACTCTTCGGTCCTGCCGACTATCTCTGTTACATAAGCCATCAGGCCGTTGCCATAGGCGCAATAGGTGCAATGGAACTTCTCAATGAAGTTCAGATAGCCAAGCTGCTGCCGGTCAAAAACCATGTAGTCGCCGCGACGTACCTTGACGATGCCATAGATGGGAAAACAGGTCGCCTGGTAGAAGCTCACACACACATCCAGCAGCAGCATCGGAAAGATCATGCTGTAGATGATGGGTCCGGTGATCAGGTTCTGCGGCCTATAGGTCACCAGCCAATGAAAGAAGCCGGTCTTGAGCTTGAGATGTGCCTGGCGCACGGACTCCTCAAACTCAATCCGCCGACCCTTGATCTGGTACAGCGCGTTGGCTTCCTGCGCCTGCACCTCCCGGCGCAGGTCTTCCTCCAGCGCGCTCATCTGATCAAGCAGACGGCGGATTTTTTCATTCATGAGACGGGACGCGTGGCCACTAGTCGATGCTCAGGCGGTGCGTGCCGCCGCCAGCCCTCTTCTTGGCCAGTGTCAGCGTCAGAACGCCGTTCTCGAACTTGGCCTTGGAGGCATCCCGGTCAATGTCCACGGGCAACTGGAAGCTGCGCGAAACGGCACCGAAATACCGCTCGCTACGCAGCACTTTTTCGTCCTTGGTGGTGCTGTCCTGCTGCTTGACTTCGGCACTCAGGGTCACCGTGTTGCCATCCAGAACCACATGGATATCTTCCTTGGCAACGCCAGGAACTTCCGCGTGAACGGTGTATGCCTCCGGAGTCTCCTTGATATCCACCTTGATCTGTGCAGGAGAGGGCAAAGGATCTCCGTGCAATGGCCTGACGTAGTAACTGGGTCCAATATCGCGGAAGAAATCGTCGAACAGATTGCCCCGGTTGATGAGTGCGCTCATGGTTGTGCTCCTTTGAAAAAACTTGTTGCTACGACACCGCAGCCACAATGGCCACGGCCCCCACTGACAAATTTAGGTCGCAGGATTCAATTCTCAAGTCGGGATTGGTGTTTGATTGAGATGGATCAAATATGCACGAAACGGAGTCCCAGAAGGAAGTCGAGCGCGCCCTATCTGCCGCGCGGCGACAGGCGGCAGGCACGACGGAAGGCCTGCAGGTTGGCTTCGGCACGCTCCAGCAGCCCCCCTTCGGCAAAGCCATCCGTGGGGCCTTCTGACAGCACGGAGGGCTGTCCACTCAACAACGCCAAACCGTCCAAGACATGGCTGGCGGTATGGATGTGAAATTGCCCCCGCTCCACCGCGTCCAACACCTGGTCGTCGAGCATGAGGTGGCGCAGGTTGCGTTCCGGTATCAGCACGCCCTGGTGACCATCCAGGCCCTGGTTTGCGCAGACGCGGAACCAGCCTTCGATCTTCTCGTTGATGCCGCCTACCGGCAGCACGTCGCCGTGCTGATTGAGCGCGCCGGTCACCGCAATGCCTTGTTGCAGCGCCACACCCGAAAGAGAGGACAGCAATGCAAACAGCTCGGCACACGAAGCGGAGTCGCCTTCCACGCCCTGGTATTCCTGCTCGAACACGATGGACGCGCTCAGTGCCAGTGGCGCCCTGTGCGCAAACAACGACGTCAGATAGCTTTGCAGAATGAGCACACCCTTGTCGTGAATGGGGCCTGACATGGATACCTCGCGCTCGATGTTGAGCACACCGCCATGGCCCGCGTGCGTGCGCGCGGATATGCGAACCGGCAGCCCGAAGCGCCAGTCACCCAGATCGATTTGCGTCAGGCCATTGACCTGGCCCACGCGCGTGCCCTGCACCGAAATCAGTTGATCGCCTTCGGCAATCGCTTGCTGCAGGCGCTGCTCCGGGTAGTCGTGGCGCAGACGCCGGGCCACCAGGGCCTGCTCCACATCCACACGGTCCACCAGCAGGCTTCCCTCTCCCTGGGCGCGGGCACGGCGCCTGGCGGCACTCTCCACCACCAGGGTCTCGGTACGGTCAAATATGGCGCTTTGGCGTGTCTGGTCATCCACCTGGCGATGCGTCTCCTCCAGCAGCCGCGCAACGGCCTCGCGCGAGAAGTGCGGCAGTCCCCATTTGCGGCAAGTGTGGGCCACAAACACGGCGGTGCCCGTCCATGTTTCGTCATTGGCCAGAAAGCTCTCAGCGAAGTCCACCTTGACACGAAAGTGGCGGGCAAATTCCGGGTCCGCTTCCTGCACGGCGTAGTACTGCTCTACCGACCCGATCAGCACGATCTTGACGTCAGCATCCACCGCTTCAGGTTCCAGCGACATGGCCGCCATGGGCATGGCGCCGGTGCCGGGCTCTTCGATCTGCACCCGACCGCTGCGCAGGTAGCGACGCAGCTTCTCCCAGACCAACTCGTCGGCCAGCAAGTCCCGCAGATGCAGCATGAGAAAGCCGCCATGCGCCTTGAGCAGGCTGCCGGCGCGGATGCGGGAGAAGTCGGTCATCAGCACGTCTTCTTCCACCTGGTATTCGATACTGCCGAACAGGGCGCGGAACACCGGGTTCTGCTCGGATATGACCGGTGCCCCGGTGCGCCCCGCGTTGTCCACCACCACGTTGATGGCATAGCGTGCCATCTGCTGCACCAGTGCTTCACGCCGCGCCAACTCGGCTTCCTCATCATCTAAGGGCGTGAAGAGTTGCACGTTCTCCAGCACATCGTGCAGCACCTGGTCCAGATAGGCTCCCAACTTGACCGAATCCTTGATCTGCTTCTTCAAGCTGATGCGGATTTCCTGCAGCTCATGGTCCAGCAAGGGCTTGACGCTCTGGCGGCACAGGGAAGCCAGCGCCTCGTTCATGACACGCTCCAGCGGCCGCATCTTCTCCATGAAGCGCGTGATTTCCTCGCGCAGCTGCTGCTCTGCCTGGTCTATTTCGGAGCGCTGCTCCTTGGGCAGGGCACGTGCCTCCGCCTCAGTCAGAGCGCGCCCTTTGTCGCCAATCAGGGTGAAAACCAGATGCCCCGATTCACGGAACAAGGTGAAGTGCCTGGCCTCGGCAAAGGCGTCGAGCTCGGCATAGGCCTTAGCCTCTTCCACCTTGTAGGCATTGCGTATGCGCTCCTGCTCGGCCTTGAAATCCTCACTGGAGAGGCGCAGTGGTATTTCCGTCTGTAGCGTGCGTGCGAGCGCCTGCATGAGCTGACGCAACTGCCTTCCCTGCCCGGGCGGCATGCGCAGGGCACGCGGATGCTCTGGCATATCGAAGTTGTGCAGGTAGCACAGGTCCGGCGGAACCGACCGGGTCTCGGCCACCGACTGCATGCTTTGCAGAAGCAGTGACGAACGTCCGCTTCCCACCTCGCCCAGCACAAACAGGTTGTAGCCCGGGTGCTCCAGCCCCAACCCAAAGCGTGCGGCCCGCTCCGCTCGGTCCTGGCCGATCCAGGGTAAGGGCTGCTGCACCAGCTCCGAGGTGTCAGCAAAGTGCAATGCCGCCACGGGAATGCGCAAACGCAGTTCCGAGCGCGACAGATTCCGGATAGCCATGGTTTTTGTTCCTTCAATCAACGGCGCAGACGCATACGCAATCCCAGATCGGTACGTGAGTCGGCGTTGGCCAGCGCCACTTCGGGGGCAATGCGGCCGCGTTGCACTTGTTCGAACAGTGACTGATCGAAGGTATGGGTTCCTGCGATGGTCGCCTTCTCCAGCGTCAGCCGCAGCTCATCGATCGCGCCACGCTGTATCAGCGAGGCCACATGGGCGGACTGCAGCAGCACTTCGGTGGCAAGTGCCTGGCCGCCTCCCTGTCCTGGCAGCAGACGCTGCGCCACCACGGCCTGTAGATTGAGTGACAGGTCCATCAGCAGTTGCTTGTGCGCCGACTCCGGAAAGAAATTGAGTATGCGTTTGATAGCCTGGCTGGCATTGCTGGCATGCAGGGTGGACACGCACAGGTGACCGGTTTCCGCATAGGCAACGGCATGTTGCATGGTCTCCTGATCGCGGATCTCACCAATCATGATCATGTCGGGCGCCTGACGCATGGCGTTGCGCAGCGCGTCGGAAAAGCTGTGCGTGTCCACGCCCACTTCGCGCTGGTCCACTGTGGAAGCGCCATGGTTGAACAGGTATTCAATCGGATCCTCCACCGTCAGGATGTGCCCGCTCTGTCGGTTGGCGCGGTATTCCACCATGGATGCCAATGTCGTTGTCTTGCCGGAGCCAGCCGCACCGATGATGAGCACCAGTCCGCGCGGCAATAGCGCAAGCTCACCCACGATCTCCGGCAGTCCCAAGGCATTGAAATCGGGAATATGGCTTTGCACCAGACGCGCCACCAGACCAACTTCCCTGCGCTGACGGTAGACATTGATACGGAAACGCCCAACGCCTTGTGGCGCGTAGGCAATATTGCATTCCAGCGTGCGTTCAAAATCCGCAATGGTCTGCGGCTCCATGGCCGAGTACGCCAGCGCCTGCACCTGACCGGGCAGCAGCTTAGGTACAGGCAGCGCCTGCACGCGGCCATCCACCTTGATCTGGGGCGGCGCACCCGTGGTCAGGAAGAGGTCGGAAGCTTTGCGGTCAACGACCACGCGCAGCAGGGCATTCAGGTCATAGTCTTCCATCATGGTCTCTCCTTCGTTTTTCCTCTTCCCATGCTTACATGGTAATCGTGGGCGCAAGACTTGACCAACGGCAATCAGGGCAAACTTGACGTGGGGCAAAGGAGTGGGTTTTGTAAATCACGCGTAACACTGCTCGCCCTGCTCACGCGCAGGCGGCATCCTTCGGGACAACATGAAGGAGTAACCCAATGGAATCAGTGCATGACAACCTGGTCTACGTCGATTTCCAGAATCGACGCATGTCACCCAACCAGAACGCCGCGTTGGAGGAGTTTGCAGAATGGGGCAAAAATTTCGCGCACTATTACGACCTGGAGCGGCTGTACTCCTTCTCCGACAACTCCCAATCTCTGGTACGTGCCGTCGTCGAACTCGTCGAGAGCGCCTAACGCCACCATCCGCCCCGTACCTCAGTAGTGGATCGCGCGCGGAGCACCGCCTCCCACCGCAACCGCATCGCCATTGATTGCGCGAGACCTGGGTGAAGCAAGAAACACAACCACGTCCGCCACCTCTTCTGCAGTAACCACACGCCCGGTACTGTTGCCCGCATCCAGCTCCGCCTGAACCACCACCTTGTCCACACCGCGGCGTTGCGCATGGTGCGCCACCATGTCCGCGGTGCGCTCAGTGACGGTCACACCCGGGTGCACCGCCGTCACATTGATGCCATGTGGCCCCAGCTCATCGGCCAAGTTTTTCGTCAGAGCCGAAACGCCCACGTTGCGGATGCTGCCCACGGCATTGCCGGTGGAACGCGCAGCCAGCCCGCTGACGTTGACGATGCGACCCCAGCCGCGCGCCTTCATGCCAGGTGCCACTGCCTGGGCCGTGCGCAGGTAGCCCATGACCTTGATGTCCAGTTGCTGGTGAAAGAAGTCGCTGGTGATGTCTGCGAGTGGCGGCGGTGGCGCATAGCCAGCCGGTTCAGCCGCGGCATTGACCAGAATATCGATGCCACCACCCAGCTTTTCCTCGGCTTCGGCCACAGCGCGCCGCACGGCCTGCAGATCACCGGTGTCGGCCGCCACGCCGATCACCCGACGACCGCTGGCCGCGGACAGTTCGGTCGCTGCAGCCGCAAGACGCTGCGGGTCGCGCGCAAGCAAGGCCACGTCAACACCTTCGGCAGCCAGTGCGCGCGCCACCGCCTTGCCGATGCCACGGCTGCCCCCCGTGACAAGTGCGCGTTTTGATTCGAGTTTCAAGTCCATGATGCCGTTTCTCCCCGACTGTCACCAGACGTCGGCGTTGTGGGCCTTGGGTTCACGCTGCTCTGCAAACCTTGCGGCCAAAAAATCCAAAAACACCCTTACCTTCGAAGACAGGTGATGCCTCTGGGGATAGATGGCATAGATGTCCGAAGACAGTCCTTCCCACGCGGGCAACACACGCTGCAGTTGCCCCGAACGCAGATACGGTGCGACATCCCATTCTGAGCGCAACACAATGCCGTGTCCGGCCAACGCCCATTCCACGGCGATCTCGCCAAAGTTGGTGCTCAGACCGCCGTACACCTTCACCATCTCCTGGTGTTGCCCGTCCGACAAATGCCAGTTGTTGAAAGCGGTGCTGCTCTCACGGATGACGATGCACTCATGGGCATGCAGATCGCGCGGCACGGTCGGAGCCTTGCGGCCCTGCAGATAGGTGGGCGCAGCGCATAGAAAGCGCCGGTTGGGCGCAAGCTTGCGCGCAAGGATGCGCCGGTCCGGTGGTGCGCCGAAATGGATGCCGATATCCATGGCGTGGGCTGCCAGATCCAGGGATCGGTCCGTCAGCTCCAGAACGATCTCCACCGACGGATACAGCCGCCTGAACGCCTCAATCACTGGCGACAGATGGCGCCGTCCAAAACCGAAGGTAGCGTTGATCCTCAACAGCCCATGGGGCACGTCGGACCCCGCCGCCAGGGTGCGCTCCAGGCTTTCGATTTCGCGCAGGATGCGCCCGCCTTCTTCCAGGTAGCGCTCGCCCTCGGCCGTCAGGCTCAAACGGCGGGTGGTCCGGTTCAAGAGGCGCACGCCCAGTCTTTTCTCCAGCTGGGCCAGTCTGCGGCTCACGGCCGGCGGCGTTACACCCAGCTCCAATGAGGCGGCGGCCAAACTGGGTTGGCGCGCCAGGATGGAGAAGAACTGCAGGTCTGGAGAGTCTTTCATTCGTGCAAATTATTACCGAATGAATTACTTGTGATGCCATTGATGCTATTGGCTGCTAGCAATAGCATTGACCTACCGTCTTTTCATCACACCTGCATGCCCGCCATTTCCCTGCCTGAACTTCTGATGATGCTGAGCCTGGGCGCAGCTCTGGGTTTCTTTGGTGGCCTGTTTGGCATTGGTGGCGGCATCATCTGCATTCCGATGCTGGTGCTGGGCTTTGGACTGGACCAGGCGGTGGCCCAAGGCACGGCCCTGGTCCTGATGGTGCCCAACCTGCTGATTGCCTGGCTGCGTTACAGCCAGCGCCATCCGGTCGCCTGGAAGACCGCACTGCAGATCGGTCTGCTGGCCTGCATCACCACCTGGCTGGTTGCACACATGGCTACCCGCTTGCCCACCGACCTCATGCGCACCATCTTCAGCATATTCCTGCTGTTGCTATCTCTGCGCATGCTGGTCGGAACCCATGCCACCGCCGCCCCCGGGGAGAACAAACCACGCGACTTGCGTTACCTGCCCCTGGTCGGAATTGTGGGCGGCAGCAGCATGGGGCTGCTGGGCATCGGTGGTGGGCTGGTGGCTACGCCGATATTCAATGGCTGGTTTGGTCAGCGCCAGACGGTCGCGCAAAGCCTCTCGCTGGCTCTGGTGGCACCGAGCTCCATCATTGCCCTGCTGACCTACAGCGGCGCGCACCGGGTGGCCTGGTCCATGGGGCTTCCCATGGCCATTGGCGGACTGTTTACGGTATCTGCCGGTGTCGCGGTGGCCCACCGCTTGCCCGAGCGGCGCATGCGATTGGCCTTTGCCTGGATGCTGCTGGCCACAGCTGCATGGATGCTGCTCAAGCCTTTGCTCGACTGACCTCCATGCGCGGACCGCTTTCAACTTCGCCCGTACGTGGTGCATGCATTGCAATCTCCAGCTCAGCCCGCGTAGGCAGTCCGTCGTTGTCACCGGGAAACTGGACCACGCGGGCGCCGATAGCGTTCCCGCGCAAGGCGGCCTCTGCAAGAGTGAGGCCATCCAGCAGCGCGCTGATGACACCGACGGCAAAGCCATCACCCGCCCCCACGGTGTCCACCACCTGCGGCACCAGGAATCCGCTCACCATTCCCTGTGCCGAGGCACTGGCGTAATAAGCCCCCGCCGGTCCGCACTTGATCACGACCTGTCTGGCGCCCCGATCCAGGTAGTAAGTGGCAATGTCCTGTGGCGTGTCGAGTCCGGTCAGAAGCCGGCCTTCCGCCAGCCCCGGCATGACCAGGTCGCATTGGGCAGCCAGCGCGTTGAGGGTGCGCACCATCACGGATTCGCTCTCCCATAACTTGGGGCGCAGATTCGGGTCGAACGAAATGGCAACCCCGGTCGCACGCGCCTGACGCACCATGTGTTCCACCAGCTCGCGCACACTGCCGGAAAGTGCTGGACTGATGCCGGTGATGTGCAAATGCCGAACCGTCTGGAATGCATCCGGGGGCATGTCCCCCTGCCCCATGTGACTGGCCGCTGAGCCTTTGCGGAAGTACTGGGTACTGGGATCCTTGCCGGACTCCTCCAGCGACTTGAACATGAGGCCGGTGGGGTGCAGGCGGTCCAGCTGTACATAGCGGCAATCCACACCTTCGCGCGCCATGGCCGACAGCAGGTACTCACCCAGCATGTCGTTGCCGACGCGGCTGACGTACCCGACACGCAGCCCCAGGCGGCTCAGGCCAATAGCCACATTGAGCTCCGCACCTGCGACGGAACGGTTGAATTGCTCGACTTCTGGCAGCGGCCCGGTGGTACACGCTGAGAACAGTGCCATGGCCTCACCCACGGTGAGTACGTCTAGAGCTTGCATGGGAACAGGTGGTTGAAGAAACTCCACCATGGTACTCACATGACCGCTCCGAGCTGCCAGGGAACGAACTCGTTGTCCCCCAGGCCATTGCGCTCGCTGCTGCTTTGCTGTCCGGAAGCGGTTGCCAGCATGAGTTCAAACAAGGCCTGCCCTGCCTCGGCGATGGTCTGGCTGCCTTCCACCACGGTGCCCGCATCGAAGTCCATGTCGAGGCGCATGCGCTGGAACAGCGCGGAGCGGGTGGCAAGCTTGAGTGAAGGGGTCGGCTTGCAGCCATAGGTGGAACCACGCCCGGTGGTAAAGCAGATCAGGGTGGCGCCGCCCGCGACTTGGCCGGTGGCGGAGACCGGGTCGTAGCCCGGGGTATCCATGAAGACCAGCCCGTGCGTGCGCACCGGTTGCGCATATTCGTATACCGCCATCAGTCCGGTGCTGCCTGCCTTGGCCACCGCACCCAGGGACTTTTCCAATATGGTCGTGATGCCGCCGACCTTGTTTCCGGGCGACGGATTGTTGTTCATGTCGGCGCCATGGGTCGAGGTATAGGTCTCCCACCATTGCAGCCGCGCCAGCAGCTGATCGGCCACGGCCTGGGACGCAGCACGCGCTGTGAGCAGGTGTTCGGCGCCGTAGATTTCCGGCGTCTCCGACAGAATGGCCGTGCCGCCATGGCGCACCAGCAGGTCCACCGCAGCGCCCAGCACCGGGTTGGCGCTGATGCCGGAGTAACCGTCAGAGCCACCGCACTGCAAACCTACCACCAGATGGCTGGCACTGACGGTTGTGCGCTCTGCCTGATTGGCCATGGGCAGCATGGCAGTGAGTGCGTCAATTCCTGCCGCGATGGCTTCTCGTGTTCCGCCAGCCTCCTGGATCTTCAATGTGGCCAGCAGGCCTGGCCCACGTGGGGCCAGACCGTCCACAATGCCGGCGACCTGGTTCACCTCGCAACCCAGGCCGATGACCAACACACCGGCAAAGTTGGGCTGGTCGGCATAGCCCCGCAGGGTGCGACGCAACACGTCCATGCTCTCGCCCTTGCTGGCCATGCCGCAGCCCTGGCCATGGGTGATCGCCACCACACCATCCACGTTCGGATAGTCCCGCAACACCTGCGGCGTGAAATGCTGTGCGATGCGCTGGCACACCGTGGCCGAGCAATTGACGCTGGCAACAATGCCCAGGAAGTTGCGCGTTGCCACACGGCCATCAGGGCGCACAATGCCCTCAAACGTTGCCCCATCAAGGGTGATGGGCGTGGCCCGGTAATCCGCTCCCGCTCCATGCTGCGCGCGCGAAGCCACCATGCCCACGTTGTGGACGTGAACATGCTCGCCAGCACCGATCGCGCGCGTGGCAAGCCCGATGATTTGTCCGTACTTGCGCACCGGTTCTCCGGTACCGATGGTCTGCAGCGCGATCTTGTGGCCCGCATCTATGGCATCCACTGCCAGAACGCGGCTCGCGGCGCTTGCAACGGTTTGCCCGGCTTCGATGCGGCTGCGCGCAACGGCCACGTTGTCCAGATCGCTGAGCTGGATCAGCGCAGGCACTTGTATGGTCATGGGGAAGTCTCCGGTCGGATGAGGCAAGCCCGAATATACTCAAATTGGTCAGGCCAGTTTGATTGATGATAAATTGGCCTGACCCCGCGTGTCAAATCGCAGAGCGAATCCAACCGGTGACTTAAACTGCCAGACAACGCCTAGGAGTGAGCATGCTGGATCAATTGAAACAAGTCGACAACCGTCGGCTGTATCAGCAAATTGCCGACCAGATCAGAACCCTGATAGACAAGGGCAACTACGCCGTCGGCGCGCGCCTGCCGCCCGAGCGTGAGCTGGCCCAGCAACTGGGCGTATCACGCCCTTCCGTGCGCGAGGCCTTGATTGCACTGGAAATCGAAGGCTGCGTGGAAGTGCGCATGGGGGCCGGCGTATATGTCTGCAGCGTCACCCAGCGCAAACCACAGGCACAGGCCGCCATGGGGGAAAGCCCCATCGAACTGATGCAGGCACGTGCCGCGATCGAGGGAACAGTGGTGCAAATGGCCTGCGCCAAAGCCACACCGGCAGCACTGGCTACGCTGCGGCAAACCCTGGACAACATGCTGTCGGCCATGGCGCAGAACCGCTCCCCCCTAGCCTATGACCGCCAGTTTCACCAGACCATTGCAGCCATGTCCGGCAACACGGTGCTGGAGCGGCTGGTGGGCGAACTCTTCGATGAGCGCCACAGCCCCATCACAGCCCGCCTGAGCGCCCACTCCGAATCAGGACAGACCTGGGCAACTGCACTGCAGGAGCACGAAGCCATCCTGCGCGCACTCGAAAACCGCGACGTCCTGGCCGCCCAGACCGCGGTGCGCGCGCACCTGCAGGCCTCCGAGCAGCGCTGGGTGGAAAACAACCGGCGCGAATGGTCCTGAGCTAATTCCTCTTGCCCGGCAGCAGCCGGGAAATCCCACACGCTTGCATGACACCCGCACCCCCGGGAGGCTCTGCCGCGGCCGGAAATCCGCCATTCAGCCCAAAACCCAGGGTAAACACCCATGCCAATTCGTCAATTGGTAAGGCCAAATACGACTCGTTAGGTCGGGTGGCCTTACCCATTTTGAACCCAGGCAGCCACCTTTCCCTTTCCCGCATTACCGCCTCCAGGAGTCTGCAATTGCCGCAACCAGTGTCCGTCAACGTTCATGCCCAGAGCCCGGCCAGCGGCGATGCATCGGCTCCCTTGTTGCGACTGGACGGCATCACCAAACGGTTCCCCGGTGTGCTCGCGCTCGACGGGGTGAGCTTTGAGGTGCTGCGCGGCGAGGTGCATGCCGTCTGTGGCGAAAACGGTGCCGGCAAATCCACGTTGATGAAGGTGATCAGTGGCCAGTACCGGCCAGATGCCGGGCGACTGGAATACCTGGGACAGGTGTGCCATTTCGATTCCACCGCGCAGTCCGAAGCCGCTGGCATTGCCATCATCCACCAGGAGCTCAATCTGGTGCCCCACCTGTCGGTGGCAGAGAACATCTACCTGGCGCGCGAGCCACGCAAGGCCTGGCTGATCGACAAGGTCCGGCTGCGCAAGGATGCCCAGCAATGCCTGGACCGCCTGGGCGTCGACATTTCGCCGGATGCCATCGTGCACACGCTGTCGGTCGCGCAGCAGCAGATGGTGGAAATCGCCAAGGCCCTGTCGCTCGACGCCCGGGTGCTGATCATGGACGAGCCGACCTCGTCGCTGACCGACTCCGAAACCAGCCAGCTGTTTGCCATCATCCACGAGCTCAAGCGAGCGGGAGTAGGCATCGTCTATATCTCGCACCGCCTCGATGAGCTGGCGCATATCGTCGACCGCGTGAGCGTGTTGCGTGACGGGCGCTATGTGTCCACCGACCGCTTCTGCGACACCAGCGTTGAAAAGATCGTGGCCAAGATGGTGGGGCGTTCGCTGGACGATGTGTTTCCCAAGCGCACCAGCCAGCCCCAGGCCGAGGTGATCTTTCAGGTGAAGGGGCTCAGCCGCAAAGGTGCTTTCCATGACATCGGCTTCAACTTGCACCGGGGCGAAATCCTGGGCTTTGCCGGCCTGATGGGTGCGGGGCGGACCGAAGTGGCGCGCGCGATTTTTGGCGCAGATCCCATAGACGCCGGCGAAGTGCATCTTCTGGGCAAGCGACTGACCATACGCTCGCCAGTGGATGCGGTGCGCCAAGGCTTGGCCTATCTGTCGGAAGACCGCAAACACGACGGTCTGGCCGTCAAGATGAACGTGGCGCAAAACATCACCCTGGCACATATGGAGGCCGTCTCCAACCGTGCAGGAATGATTCGCTTCGACAAGGAGCAGGCTGCTGCAGCGCATTACATCGAAGCACTGGGCATACGCACACCCAGCACGCGCCAGACCGTGCGTCTGCTGTCAGGGGGCAACCAGCAAAAGCTGGTGATCAGCAAGTGGCTCTTCCGGGAGTCGCGCATCCTGTTCTTCGACGAACCGACACGCGGCATTGACGTGGGTGCCAAGTACGCGATCTACCAACTGCTGGACCAGCTTGCTGCACAAGGCATAGGCGTGGTGATGATCAGTTCCGAGTTGCCGGAAATCATGGGCATGACCGACCGCATTGCCGTATTCCACGAAGGCCACCTTGTCACCACATTGAACACCCGCGAGACCAGCCAGGAGGAAGTCATGCACTACGCCTCCGGTCGCAAGGCCGCACACCTTTCCTGAAACACCTTCTCCCCCGACTGCCCCATGACCGAACACCAGAAAGACCTGCTACAGAAATTTGCCGCGCTTGCCAGCCTGCTGGGCTTGATCGTGATCTTCTCTTTCACCAGCAATGCCTTCTTCTCCGTGGGCAACGGCATGACCATTGCCCTTCAGGTGACGTCCATCGCCTACCTGGGCATCGGTGCGACCTGCGTCATCATCACTGGCGGCATTGACCTGTCGGTGGGAGCCATTCTGGCGCTGGCCGGCGTCATCGCCGCCATGGCCACCAAGGCAGGAGCCCCGGTGCCACTGGCCATGCTGGCGGGTCTGCTGGTGGGCGCCCTCTGCGGCCTGATCAACGGCCTGTGCGTGACGGTACTCAAGCTGCCACCTTTCATCGCCACGCTGGGCATGATGCTGGTTGCCCGCGGCGTGGCACTGCAAATCACCGATGCCAAGGCCGTGGGCGGGCTGGGCGACAGCTTTGCCGAACTGGGTAACGGCTCCCTGTGGCGCGTGGTGAAGATTGGTGCCGATGGTTTCCCGGATGTGGTGTTTGTGGGCATCCCGTATCCGGTGCTGCTGATGGTGGTGCTGGCCATCGCAGTATCTGTGTTGCTGAACCGCGCCACGCTGGGCCGGCACCTGTACGCCATTGGCTCCAACCTGGAAGCAGCGCGCCTGTCCGGGGTGAAGGTGCAACGTGTCACCTTGTTTGCCTATGTGTTCTCGGGCCTGCTCGCCGGCATGACGGGCTGCGTGCTGATGTCGCGCCTGGTGACTGCGCAACCCAGTGAGGGGTTGATGTACGAACTCGATGCCATCGCATCCGCCGTCATCGGTGGCACATCGCTCACAGGCGGCGTGGGAACGATCTCCGGAACCATCATAGGCGCCTTCGTGATCGGCATTTTGCGCAACGGCCTGAACATGGGCGGCGTGTCCGCCTTCACTCAACAAATTCTGATTGGCCTGGTCATCCTGCTGACAGTGTGGATTGACCAGATGCGCCATCGCAAGTGATCCCTACCGGCAGGGCTTACCGGGACATTGAAACAACCCATCGATAAAGAGGAACGACATGAAAAAACTGCTGAGCACCCTGATTGCTACCACCTTGGTGGCTGCATCGAACATGGCCTTTGCGGCCGACAAGGAAATCGCCGTCATCGTCAAGACGACCAACTCCGACTTCTGGCAAAACGTGAAGAAGGGCTCCAATGCCGCAGTGAGCGGACTCAAGGGCTACACCGCCACCTTCCAGGGGGCAGCGTCCGACACCGACCTTGCTGGTCAGGTGGCTTTGGTGGAAAACGCGGTGAACCGCAAGGTGGCAGGCATCGTGCTGGCACCTTCCGATCCGGATGCACTGATTCCCGCCATGAAGAAGGCATGGGAGGCCAAGATCCCCGTGGTGCTGATCGACTCGGCAGCATCGGACGCCGGCAAGGCCTACTACCAGTCGTTCCTGGCCACGGACAACAAGGCCGCGGGTGAAATGTCCGCCAAGACCCTGATCGACAAGATCGGCACCACCGGAAAGATTGCCGTCATGTCCTACACCGCAGGTTCGGGCTCCGAGATTGGCCGCGTTGGTGGGTTCATCGACTATGTAAAGGCGCACTCCAAACTGCAGATCGTGGGCCCCTTCTATTCCAACTCGCAGATGGGAACCGCGCTGAACCAAACCACCGACGTGCTGGCAGCCAACCCTGACCTCAAGGGCATCTTTGGCGCGAACGAGCCCACTGCCATTGGCATGGGCCGCGCACTGGCCCAGGCTGGCAAGGCTGGCAAGGTGGTTGCCATCGGCTTTGATGGCAACTCTGACCTGCAAGGCTTCGTGCGGGATGGAACCATTGAAGCCATCGCCGTACAAAGCGCATTTGAGATGGGCAACCTGGGTGTGAAGACCGTGGTGGAAATCACCGAAGGCAAGAAGGTTCCCGCCTTCCGCGACACCGGTGTGCTGATGGTCAACAAGAAGAACATCGACAGCGCTGCGGCCAAGAACGTTCTGTACTGAACCTCCTCCTTCATCTTCCATGAACGCCCCGACGCACTGGCGTCGGGGGCAGCCCTATGAAAAGCATCGATCTCCGAAAACTATTCCGCGTGGACCTTCAGTTGACAGCCTTGGCGCTAGGCTGTTCGCAAATGGGTGGTCTGTACCGCGCAACCAGCGCCCGCGAAGTGGAGGACGTGTTCGCCAGCGCATGGGCTGCCGGTGTGCGCTACTTTGATACGGCACCCTTCTACGGCTACACCCGCTCCGAACACCGCCTGGGCACGCAACTGGCCGAAGTGCCCCGTGCTGAGTACGTGGTGAGCACCAAGGTGGGCCGGCTGATGCGGCCCGATGCCAGCGTGGCACCGGGTGACGGCGGTTGGGCCAATCCTTATCCGTTTCGCCCACAGTACGACTACAGCTACTCGGGCGTCATGCGCTCCTTTGAGGACAGCCAGCAGCGCCTGGGGCTGGCGCACATCGACATCCTGTATGTGCATGACATCGGCCGCGATACGCACGGCGACCTGCATACGCACTATTGGCAGCAACTCACCCAGGGCGGCGGTTTCAAGGCATTGGACGAGCTGCGCAGCGCAGGCATGGTCAAGGCCGTGGGACTGGGTGTCAACGAATGGCAGGTCGTGATGGACAGCATGCGCGAGTTCGACCTCGACTGCACCATGCTGGCAGGACGCTACACGCTGTTGGAGCAAACCTGCCTCAACCCTTTTCTGGACGAGTGCGTACGTCGCGGCAACGCCATCGTCATCGCCGGGCCGTTCAACTCCGGCATTCTGGCCGGCAACGCCAAATTCAACTATGCAGAAGCGCCGACTGCGGTCGTGACCAAAGTGCGCGCGCTCGAGAGTGTCTGTAGCGAATGGGGGGTTCCGCTGCAAGCCGCGGCGCTGCAGTTTCCCATGGCGCATCCCGCCGTGGTTTCCTGCGTCACAGGAACACGTACCGCCGCCCAGCTTCTCATGAATGTGGAGTGGTTTGAATACGCCATTCCAGCGGAGCTGTGGCGATTCCTGCGCGAGCGCGGTCTGCTCGACCCGGCCGCACCGGTCCCTATGTAACGAGAAGACCCTGCGCAGGCCGCATCGAACAACCCCACACAAGGAAATTTATGCTGACAGTTATTTGTGAAACACCAGGCGTACTGCGCGCCGTTGAAAGCGCCATACCCACGCGTGCATCCAACGACGTTTTGCTGCGCATACGCCGCGTCGGTGTCTGCGGGACCGATTTGCACATCTTCAGTGGCAACCAGCCCTATCTGGCTTACCCGCGCGTGATGGGTCACGAGATTTCCGGCACGGTAGAAGAGGCACCGCAAGGCAGCTTTCTGCAACGCGCAGACGTGGTCTACGTCATGCCCTATCTCTCCTGCGGAACCTGCGTGGCATGCCGCCAGGGCAAAACCAATTGCTGCGTCAACATCCAGGTATTGGGGGTCCATCGTGATGGGGCTTTCACCGAATACCTGAGCGTTCCCGCACCTTTCGTGCACAAGGCCGAGGGCGTGACACTGGATCAGGCCGCCATGGTGGAGTTCCTGTCCATAGGCGCACACGGCGTGCGCAGGGCCGATATCCAGCACGGACAAAGAGTGCTGGTGGTGGGCACCGGTCCGATTGGCATGGCCGCTGCCCTGTTTGCGCATCTGCGCGGCGGCATCGTGACGGCTCTGGATACACGCCCCGATCGGGTGGACTTCTGCAGGAAACATCTGGGGGCCGCAGCTGGTGTACTCATCGGCCCCAACGATGTACAGGAACTTAGTGCCTTGACCCATGGCGAGTTCTACGACGTCGTTCTGGATGCAACCGGCAACGCGCGTGCCATGGAACGCGGCTTCCAGTTCGTCGCGCATGGTGGCAAATATGTGATGGTTTCGGTGGTGCGGGACAACATCACTTTTTCGGACCCGGAATTTCACAAACGCGAGGCAACCCTGCTGGGCAGCCGCAACGCCACGATGGAAGACTTTGAAACCGTCCTGACTGCCATGCGCGCCGGTCAGATACCGACTGCTGCGCTGAACACGCACCGCATGGCGCTGGCCGATGTGCCAGCGAACTTCTCCACGCTGCTGGATCCCGCCATGGGCGTGGTGAAGGCACTGATTGAATGCTGAGCCAGCAGATGGCGGCAGCCCATCCCATTCTGCAGTTCGGCACCGGCCGTTTTTTGCAGGCCCATGTGGACCTGTTTGTCGCCGAGGCATTGCGGCAAGGGCAGGCGCTGGGGCGCGTTACGGTGGTCCAGAGCACGGCCAGTCCACAGAGCAGCGCGCGAGCTGCGGCCCTGTCACAGGGTTATCGGGTGGAGGTCCGAGGCATGCAAGGTGGCCGGCCGGTCGAAACAACCGTGGAAGTCGATTCGGTGCAAACCGTCTGGCACGCCGATCGTGATTGGTCGCAGCTACTGGAGGCCATGGCAACTTCGGTGCAAGTCATCGTTTCGAACACGGCGGACGCAGGCTATGTTCTCAATGACGCGGACAACGCTGAACTTTTGCAGGTGCGCAACGTGACGCCCCGCAGCTTTCCGGCCAAGCTGCTGGCATTGCTGTACCACCGCTGGCGCACGCTGCCCGCTGCCCCCTTGACCATTCTTCCCTGTGAACTGGTGAGCCGCAATGGAGATACGCTGCGCAACATCGTGGTCAGCGTCGCACGCCAGTGGGGAACCGAACCGGCCTTTGTGCACTACCTGCAGGCGCAATGTGTGTGGGTGAACTCGTTGGTGGACCGCATCGTGTCATCGCCCCTGGAGCCGGCAGGCGCCGTGACCGAGCCTTATGCCCTGTGGGCTATTGAATTGCAACCCGGCCTGGTACTGCCATGCCGGCATCCGGCCATGGTGTTGACCGAAGATCTGCCACAGTTCGAACAACGCAAACTGTGGCTGCTCAACCTCGCCCACACCTTTCTGGCGGACCGCTGGCTGTCCCTATCGCGCCCGGCCGACGAAACGGTGCTGCAAGCCATGCATGACCCTTTGATGCGTGATCCACTGGAGTCGGTCTGGGCCGATGAAGTGTTGCCGGTGTTTGATGCCGAAGACGGCGGCTTGCAGGCACGGTCCTATCTGGTGGAGCTGAGGGATCGCTTGCTCAATCCATTTCTGGAACACCGCCTGGCCGACATTGCCAAGAACCACGAAGAAAAGCTGCAGCGACGCATACTGCCGGTGGTGGAGCGCGCCGTGCAGCTGGGACTGGGTATTTCACAACCCCTGCTGCGGCAGGCCCTTGGCCTGCCGACATCCAACCGCTGACCCGGCATCCGGTGGCTATGGCGTCAGCTCACGCCAGCCCCAGCGCCTTTTTCGCCAATGCCATGAAAGCTTCGCGCTCTGCGGGTGACAGCTGCGCCAGGATGTCGGTCTGCAAGGCTTTCACCACGGGCCTGCATGCGGTCAGCATGCTTTCACCTTCTGCGGTAAGTGTCAGCTGACGCGCACGACGGTCTTGCGCGCTGACCTCGCGCTGCACCAAGCCTTTGCGCTCCAGACGATCTATGACGCCGCCTATGGTGGCTCGGTCGAATCCTATGGTTGCGGCCAGACTTGCCTGGTCAATGCCAGGATCACGGGCAAGCGCGTTGAGCGCGGCAAACTGCACCGAGGTCAGGTCAAAGCCCGCAGCCTGGGTCTGCGCCTGAAATACCTGCATCGACTGCTGGTGCAGGCGCCGGATCAGGTGCCCGGCCATCTCTCTCTCGTCCATGCGTCGTCTCCGTTTATCGCAAATCAGAGCCATTTTGCAGGTTTTGATGACCCACTTGACGATTATAGAACGTATGCATATGATATCTATACATTCTATAAATGCTTGCCCCAACAAACGCACCGCAGGAGACAACATGCAATTTCACACAAATGGATTCATTCCCGGGGACCCCGACGTTTCGGTGGCGGCCCCTGACCACCGTCGCGCCGGTGATCCACTGCCGGAAACGGTGGATGTATTGATCGCAGGCTCCGGACCTGCCGGCCTCTGCCTAGCCGCCCAGCTTGCCCGGGTCCCGCAGATCCACACCATGCTGGTCGAGCCCAAACTGGGGCCCATGGAAAAGGGCCAGGCCGATGGCATCAGCGTGCGCACCATGGAAATGTTCCAAGCCTTTGGATTTGCCGACAAGGTCAAACGCGAATCGGTCTGGATCAACGAGACCACCTTCTGGAACCCCGGAACGGACGCCAACCTCCGGCGTGTGGCCCGTGTGCAGGACGTGCCGGATGGCATATCCGAGATGCCCCACATCCTGATCAACCAGGCACGGGTGCATGACATGTTCATGGACATCATGCGCAACGCCCCCACCCGACTGGAGCCGGACTATGGCCTGAAAGTGCGGGACCTGAAGATTGACCCGAACGCACAAGAGTTCCCCGTCACCGTCACGCTGGAACACACAGCGCCCGGTCGCGAAGGGCAGACCGCCATAGTACGCGCCAATTACGTCATTGGTTGCGACGGCGCGCGTTCGAACGTGCGCAATGCCATTGGCGGAGCACTGCACGGCGATGCAGCGCATCAGGCCTGGGGCGTGATTGATCTGCTGGCCGTTACCAACTTCCCGGACTGGCGCAAGAAGTCCTTTGTACGCTCCAAGGACGAGGGCATTCTGATGGTGTTGCCACGCGAGGGTGGACACTTGGTGCGCTTGTATGTCGAAATGGATCGCTTGGGCGAGAACGAACGCGTAGCCGACCGCGGCATGGGCGCCAACGACATCATTGCCAAGGCACAGCGCATCCTGGCGCCCTTCACGCTGGACGTGAAAGAGGTGGTTTGGTCGTCCATCTACGAGATCGGCCACCGCCTGACCGATAAATTTGACGACGTGCCTGAGGACCAAGTGCGCACGCGTTCACCCCGCGTGATGCTGGCCGGCGATGCCTGCCATACCCACAGCCCCAAGGCGGGCCAGGGCATGAATGTGTCCATGGGTGACACCTTCAATATGGGCTGGAAACTGATCTCCGTATTGACCGGTCGTGCGGATCCGTCGTTGCTGCATAGCTACTCCGGTGAGCGTCGTGCAGCGGCCAAGGGTCTGGTGGAGTTCGACCATAAATGGGCCCGCGTTGTTGGTGCCAAGTCCGAGGAAGACATCACGGACGAAGGTCTGCCTCGCGTGGCGCGCGAGTTTGTCAACAACCTGCCCTTCACCTGCGGCCTGACCATCCAGTACGAACCCAGCGCACTGACGGGTGCTGCGACGCATCAGCACCTAGCCACCGGTTTCGACATCGGCAAGCGCCTGCATTCGGCGCCCGTGATTCGGCTGGCAGACGCCAAGCCCATGCATCTGGGGCACTGCATTGAAGCGGATGCGCGCTTCCATCTATTCCTTTTTGCGCCTGCAGGCGATGCAGGCACAGCAGGGGGCACTGTTGCAGCACTGTGCAACTGGCTGGAGAACGACCCGGCCTCCCCCGTACGTCGGCATACCAAACCTGGAGAAGACGTGGATGCGGTGATCGACACCCGCGCCGTCTTCCAGCAGGAATTCCGCGCACTGGACTACGGCGACATGCCCTCCTTGCTGCGCCCGCGCGTGGGCCGCTATGGGCTTTGCGACTACGAAAAGGTCTTCTGTGTAGACGCCAAGCTGGGCGAGGACATTTTCACGATCCGCGGTATTGATCGCGCGGCGGGTTGCATGGTCATCGTGCGCCCGGACCAGTATGTGGGTCACATCCTGCCGTTGCAGGCCCGCGACGCTTTGACCAACTACTTCAGCGCAATCCTGCGCGTACGAGGCTGAAATGACAAACAGACGACTGGTATTGAAAACAGCATGTGCAGCCGGGGCCATGGCCTTGGCAAGCTCTCCCCTGTCCACCTGGGCGCAATCCGGCACAGTCAAGGTCGGGCTGATCTTCACCATGACGGGGCCCTTTGCCTCCACCGGCAAACAGCTGGAAGCTGGTGCGCGGCACTTCCTGCGTGAAAACGGTGACACCTTTGGCGGCAAGGAGATCGAGCTGGTCATCCGGGACGATGCCGGCCAGCCGGATCAGGCCAAGCGCATTGCCCAGGAGCTTATCGTCAACGACAAGGTCCAGGTACTGGGCGGCTTCTCTTTGACGCCGCTAGCACTGTCGGTGGCACCGATTGCAACGCAAAGCAAGACGCCATCGGTGGTGTTCGTTGCCGCCACCTCCAGCGTGATCGATGCTTCACCCTACTTCATCCGCAGCAGCTTCACCTTGCCCCAGGTCACAATCGGAGTGGCCGAGTGGGCACCCAAGAACGGCATCAAGAGCGTGGTCTCGCTGGTCAGCGACTATGGTCCTGGACTGGACGCCGAAAGTGCATTCAAGGTGCGCTTCATGCTCAACGGCGGCACCATCAAGGCAGCCATCCGGGTGCCGCTGCGAAACCCCGACTTCGCACCGTACTTGCAAAAGGTGCGCGATGAGAAGCCCGATGCGGTTTTTGTCTTCCTGCCTGCGGGCGTTGGCTCCTTGTTCATGAAACAGTTCTCCGAACGCGGACTCGACAAGGCGGGCATTCGGCTCATTGCAACGGGCGACGTGACCGAGGACGACATCCTGAATGAAATGGGGGATGTGGCATTGGGCGTGGTGACCTCTCATCACTACTCTGCCATGCATCCGTCTGCTGCCAACAAGAAATTCGTGGAGTCGTTCAAGAAGGCCAATGGCGGTAAGAGGCCCAACTACATGGCCGTTGCCGCGTACGACGGTATGCGTGTGATTGCCAATGCATTGAAATCAACCAAGGGAGAAACCGGCGACGCCCTACTCAATGCCATGAAAGGTCAGACGTTTGAGAGTCCTCGCGGTCCGGTACTGATCAATGGCCAGACGCGCGACATCGTGCAGGACGTATATATCCGACGCGTTGAACGTGTTGGCGGTGAACTCTACAACGTCGAGTTTGAGACACTGAAGGCTGTTCAAGACCCAGGCCGCAACCATTGAACAAAGCGTGACCTTGGGGCGGCAACACACGGCACGGCCATCGTATCCGCCGATGGCAGCTCCAAAAAAGTGAATGCCATCCTGTACCCCATATTGAGTTACACAGTAGCTGAAAAGCTGGCGACCGATTTTCAGCGCAGTACCTATCCGGACGACATGACGTTGCTCGAGGCGCTGATGTAAGGTTCATGGAACGCCTTTCAAATGGAAAGTCCACAAGGCCGGCGATGGAGTCCCTGTTCTTGATACAAACGGGAATGTGACCCAATTCAGCAAAATCATTTGCCCGAATGTTGAGATAACTGTGCAGATGGTGGTCAACCGGGACTCCAGGTCCGAAGCCTCTATGCAAAGGCTATCGCTATCGTTTGCCCTATGTCAGAATGCAAGACGTCTAAAAACATAAAGTTTTTCCCGATTCACGGGAAGAACCATTTCGTTGGAAAGCATGATGCACGAAGATCCAGTCCAAGGCCTGCACGGTGACGCTGAGAGCATTGCGGCAGCGGCAATGCTAGATAACCGATCTATCCATCATGTTCACGGGCATAAGCCAACTTGCATTGGTTGTTAGCGTCAAGACATAAGCTGGTTTTCAATACGGTTGCAGGGAAGCAGTCAACGCAGCCCCTCCGTCTTTTGGATGCCAGGATTTAGTAAGCACCTGCAAAATAGCCTGCGCAAATGTACGACCTCGTCGATAACCTTGCCGACCTGACAGCCTTGCGGGATCGGGGGGCGCTAGACGTTGCCCTGGTCAACACAATCAGTGATTTGTTGCTCCCACGCTGCGCAAGCATTTATCGCGCTATCGGGGAGCAGGGCAAGGAGCGGTGGCGACTATCCGCCCAGGTATGGGCGGGTAAGACATGTGTAATTGGAGACACGGTATGGACGCCCTTTGACCAACTTCCCTTGCTGTCGCAATTTCCTTTACGGAAGAAGGCGATGGCGGAAGGAATTCAGGAGTCCATCAGTGAAGAACACGTCGTGGTGTTCCCCCTTGGTAGCCCATCCGGTAATGCCGGTGTATTGGAGTTGCTCACGGATGCGCCCCTTTCCACAGAAAGACGCGATCTGATAAGCGGAATTCTCAGGCTGTATCGCAATTTTTCAGCACTCCTGGACTATGGTGAGCGAGACTCCTTGACCGATTTGCTGAATCGCAAGACTTTTGACGGCGCATTTCTCCGCGCTACCTTGGAACAGAAAAGCAGCGGCGGTAGAGACAAAAATTACCCTCAGACTGAACGGCGTGACATTCATACGGCAGCAACATTTTGGTTGGCGATGATTGACATCGATCACTTCAAGCGCGTGAACGACAACTTCGGACATCTTATTGGAGACGAAGTGCTTTTGCTACTGGCCCGCATGATGCGCTCCCACTTTCGCTTTCATGATCAGATCTATCGGTTTGGTGGAGAGGAATTCGTGGTGCTGGTGCGCTGTCATAGCGAGGTTGAAACCTCAACGCTGCTGGATCGGTTACGAATAACCGCCCAACACTATGCCTTTCCTCAGGTGGGCACTATCACTTTAAGTATCGGATTTACGGAAATCCGAGCCGGTGATTCTCCTAGCGGTGCCATCGAAAGAGCCGATAAAGCCGTTTACTACGCCAAGGAGCATGGCCGAAATCAAGTTTGCAGCTATAGCGCCTTGGTATCGAATGGTGCGCTGATCGAACCGACTACCAATATCGGTGATGTTGAGCTGTTTTAGGTCCATGGCATTGCCGCTGGCAATCTCTGTGCCGCTGACTCAGCATGACTACCGGCGCAAGACTTAGGATTCCGTTCCCATTCTGAAATGATGCCAGCAACACATAGACTCAATCGTGCATTTTCGAATGACAAAAAAGGCGCGTCGCTATAAATTCTTCCCTAAGTATTGGGGACGAATCGTTGCACTGACAAGAACAGCGGCAAGTATTTTCCTGGACTCAAGCAAGCAGATTCCATCAATATGGTTGAGGGTGCCCACTTTGCACAAACTTCGAGTTCACTGCGCGAGGTCTTGGCGGGTCGCATAGAGGGCTACGTTGAAATAGCTTTTGGACTACGCGGGTTGTTCATAGTCAATCCAGACGTGGACCACCATGCCTTCGATCAAGCCGTCAATCACCTGGACGTGAACAATCGTTATCCTGGCATAAATAACATCGCATTTACTCGATATGTCAGCGATTTGGAAGCGGCACCTCTGTGAGATTGACTTGATCCAATCGCACGAATACAAAACCTGTCTTGAGCAAGTGGATCAGCCCCATTGACAGTCCTTCCGCTGAATCGGAGGCGGGCTTGTTCATGTGTGCAATGATGACATCACCGTCCTTGACTTGCTTCAGCCGCTCTTCAATCGCCAGCCTCTTGAGTGTTGCTCCTGAATCAGCGTTGACCGAGAACCCTGCTATCCCATAACCCATCTTTTCTATCTCGGTCACTGCCCGCGAGTCGTACTCCGCAGTTGCCCCCCTGTACCAGTGCGGAGGTACACCAATCATCTCGGTAATTGCTTTGGCCCCTTCCGAGACCTCCCGCCTCAGGTGCAAGACATCAGGCTCACCCGGGATGCCATAGACCTTCCTGCCAACACCTATGACCGCCGGAATGTGATTTTCACCATGGTCTTCTACGTCAAACAGGTCCAAATGCGCTTTGATGATGGAAACACCTACCGGATTGGCCAGCAGCCACTTTTTTGTTGCAAACAGTGTCGCGGGGATCTGGTTACGGATCAGGAATTCAATTAAGTCGTCATCGAACTTGCCGGAGCATGCATCCAAGGTCAACGCCACCCGCTTGTGTAATGCATTTGATGATGCTATGCGGTCATGTATTTCCGTGGGCTTTTCTTCAGCATGCACGCTGCCAAATAGCAAGATGAGCGCGAACACCAGCGAGAAGTGGATTTTCTTGAACATGAAATTCCAATACCAACTGATGTCAATGCCACTCATCTCTTTCCTTATCACTACGTTAGCCTTGCCGACACTCTTGGGGTTTGCCACTACAGAAGTAGTCCGCCTGTTTTCTACAGCCACACCCCACTATGCGGCATCCGTATCTCATGCACGGAGCCGTTACCCAGGAAGAACACTTCCAGCACGAAGCTGATGACAGACACAAAGATGCTGGCAAAGAAGGCCGTCCAGAAGCTCGACACCTGAAACCCCCTCACCAAGGCTGACACCAGCAAGATCATCAGCGCATTGATGACCAGCAAGAACAGTCCGAAAGTGATGAAGGTCAGCGGCAGGGGGCGGATTCAACCGGTCGATGCAACAAGTTGGCTGAATCGATCAGCAGGTGTTTCGTAGTTTAGAGTTTTCCTGGGACGCTCGTTTAATTTTCTAGCGACTGCATTGAGCTGTGCCTGTGAGTAGTCCGAGATATTGACTCCTTTGGGGAAGTATTGCCGCAACAAGCCGTTCATATTCTCGTTGCTTCCTCGCTGCCAAGGGCTCTGGGGATCGCAGAAGAAGACGC